>CBDUXP010000018.1:0-71973 GCA_965371225.1 uncultured bacterium
CCCCTGCCCCACCTGCAAGGGCAAGGGCGCGCTCCGGTCCACCACGACCCAGGCATTGCACATCCTGCGGGAGATCGAGCTGAAGACGCGGAACCTGGCGGTGGAACACGTCCTGGTCGAGGCCCACCCGCTGATCACGGATTACCTCAGCCACGCGTTTGCGTATGAGCTGCAAGACCTGGAGGCCTACATCGAGACCCTGATCCTGCTGCACCCCGCGGCGGACCAGGGGCACGAGTACACGAAGGTGATCGTGGAAGGGAAGCCCCTCGACGATGAGGGCACCGCCCGCCGCCGCCGCCGCCGGGGCACCCGGGGTGGGCGCGGCCGCCGGAAATCCACGACTCCAGCCGAGTAGCCGGGGCCGACCCCCGCCTCCAGCGGCCGGGCATGGCCGGTTCACGTCGGCCTCGCAGTGCCCGGCAAGAGCGCGCTATGCGTGCTACATTGGGATATTCAGTGGTCTATTTAGCCAGTTTCAGTGCTAAATAATACTCACATAGACCTCAAATAGCCGGCAATTCCGTGCCGTGATTGCCGGGCGGCAGGCGGTCGCCCCACCTTGCATGGGCTTCCCGACGGGAGCCAATCTCTGGTCGGGCGTGGACGCGGAGCGGCGTCAACTGCCAAAAATTGTAGTATTTCACTTGACTAATAACCTCATATTCAGCATAATTAGCGTTGTTATTCATCCAAAACGTCTTCGGCTCCGACATTTTGCGCGGGCCCGAAGGCAGTCTGCGGCGGTTGGGGACGCGACAGGTTCTCTGGCCGACGACCGGGGCGGGATCAACAGCTTGTACAGACGCAACGTGACGGGGGACAGGCCGAGGGGGCGGGTGCGCGGGTGCGCGGCGGCGTCCGGGGCCGGCATGGAGTTCCGCGAGCGACAAAGCCCATGAAGAGTGCAAATAAGAAACTCGGTGAGATCCTCATTGCTGAAGAGGTGCTCACCAAGGACCAACTCGAGGAAGCGCTCGCCGAGCAGGTCGAATCGGGCGGATTCCTGGGCGCCATCCTGGTGCGCATGGGCTTCATCGACGAGGAGGACCTGACGAACTTCCTGGTGAAGCAATGCCGCATTCCGTATCTCAAGCTCAGCGGCCTCACCATGCACGAGAAGATCGCCTCGCTGATCCCCGCGGCGGTCTGCGGCCGGTACCAGGTCCTCCCGGTGGACAAGCTCGGGAACCTGTTGACGGTGGCCATGGTGAATCCGCTGGACCTGGAAGCCTTGGAGGCGATCAAGGAGTGCGTCCCGTTCCGCATTAAGCCGATCATCTGCTCTTGGCACGACTATGAGCGTATTTTCGAGGATTTCTACGGGACCCTGACCGACGAGGAGATGGGTCTGGGCGGTGCCGAGGGGGCGACCGTCGAAGAGGTCGCGCCGGCGGAGGAGACCGCGGAGGCTCATGACCCGACGGCGGTGGCCAAGGCGGCCCAAGCCACCTCCGCCGCCAACGTGGCTGCGGCGGCGCCGAACCTGGTGGAGGACCACACTTTCGACTCCTACCTGGTGGCCGAAGCCAATACGTTCACCGTGGCGGTGGCCAAGGAGGTCGCCGAAAAGCCGGGCACCGACCACAATCCCCTGTTCATGTATGGGGAGCCGGGCCTGGGCAAGACCCACCTGGCGAACGCGATCGCCAACACCGTGTTGGCACGCGGCGATACGGCGGTGTGCTACATGCCCGCGGGGCAGTTTAGCGACGAACTGCTGCAAGCGATCCAGGTGGGGGTCGTGGACCGCTTCCGGGCGAAGTACCAGCAGGTCGGGCTGCTGATCCTGGACGACGTGCAGTTCTTCGCGGGCCGGGAACGGGTGCAGGAGGAATTTTTCCACCTCTTCAATCTGCTGCTCGAGCGCCGCCAGCAAATCATCATCGTGAGTGACGTGCCTCCGAAGCAATTGGAGAATCTCGAACAGCGCCTGATTTCCCGGTTCGAGGGCGGCATGGTGGCCACGGTGGAGGCCCCGGACGAGCAGACGCGGCTGGCGATCCTTCAGCAGGCGATGGCGGCGGTCGGCGGGGACATTCCCAAGCCGGTGCTGGCGATGATGGCCCGGGAAATCCCGACCAATGTGCGGGAGCTGCAAGGGGCGTTGAAGAAGCTCCTGGCGTACGCCGCGCTGGTGGGCCACGAGATTACCGAAGAGCTTGCGCAACAGATCCTGAAGCATCTGTTCGCCCAGGCGGCGACGCATTAGGGAGCAGTGATGCCTGCGGCCACCAAGAAACGCCTTGGCGACATCCTTCTCGAAGAGAAGCTGGTCAGCGAGACGCAGCTCCAGGAGGCGATCGCGGAGATGCGCCGGTCGCGGCAGCCGCTGGTGGCCGTCTTGATCACGCTGGGGTTGGTCGGCGAAGAGGACATCGTCATCGCCTTGAGCGACCAGCTGGGCATCCCCCACCTGCGGGTGGAGAGCTACGAGATCACCAAGGACGTATTGGCCGAGGTGCCCGAGGCGATGTCGCGGCAGCACCACCTGCTCCCGGTGTCGAAGGCGGGGAACACCCTCACGGTGGCGATGAGTGACCCGCTGAACATCGTGGCCATTGACGATCTGCGGATGGTGACCAGCTTTGACATTGAGACGGTCATCAGTCTGGATAGCGAAATCGTCGCCGCGGTGGAGAAGTACTACAGCCCCGGCGGCATTGCGGCGGGGGGCAGGGCAAAGAAGAAGACCAAGACCAAGGAGAAGGTGAATATCGGCGCGGCGGCCGACGATTTCAGCGACATCATCGCCCAGGCGGAGCGGGCCGCGCTGGAGGATGTGGAGGTCGTGACGGAGGAAGAAGAGGACACGGATTTCCACCAGCAAACGGCGGACGCGGAGCAGGCGCCGGTGGTGCGGCTGGTGAACGCGCTGCTGATCAACGCCATCAGCGCCGGCGCCAGCGACATCCACCTGGAACCGTTCGAGAAGGAATTCCGAGTCCGCTACCGCATTGACGGGGTGCTGCGCGCCCAGCCGGGGCCCCCGAAGTCGCTCCAGAACCCGATCACCTCCCGGATCAAGGTCATCAGCGAGCTGGACATCGCCGAGCGGCGGGTTCCCCAGGACGGCCGCTTCCGCATCCGCTTCGAGGACCGCGAGATCGATTTCCGCGTCTCGACCCTGCCCACGTACTACGGTGAGAAGACGGTCCTGCGCATCTTGGACAAGGGCTCGCTGTCCCTCGACCTGAAAAAGCTCGGGTTCGAGGCGCAGCCCCAAGCGTGTCTGGACGAATGCCTGACGCGGCCGAACGGCGTCATCCTGGTGACCGGGCCGACGGGGTCGGGGAAGACCACGACGCTCTATTCCTGCGTCTACATGCTCAATCAGCCGGACGTGAACATCGTGACGGTCGAGGACCCGGTGGAGTACGAATTGTTCGGGATCAACCAGGTGCAGGTACGACCGGAGGCGGGGCTCACGTTCGCCGCGGGCCTGCGCTCGATCCTGCGCCAGGACCCGGACAACATCATGGTCGGGGAGATTCGGGACGAGGAGACGGCGGACATCGCCATCAAGGCGGCGCTCACGGGCCACCTGGTGCTGAGCACGCTGCACACGAACGACGCGTCGGGCGCTATCACCCGCCTCATCGACATGGGGATGGAGCCGTTCCTCGTCGCGTCCTCGCTGCTCATGACCGCGGCCCAGCGCCTGGTGCGCCGCGTCTGCGACAAGTGCCGCAAATCGATGGAGATTCCGGCCAACGTGCTGGAGCGGGCGCAGTTCAAGCCGGATCCGAAGCAGAAGCTGCGCCTCATGAAGGGCCGGGGCTGCCAGAACTGCAACGACACGGGGTACAAGGGGCGGGCCGCGGTGCTCGAGGCGTTGCAACTGGACGAAGAAGTTCAGGAAATGATCATGAAGCAGGCCACGGCGGCCGAGATCAAGCGGGTCGCCATGAAGCAAGGCATGCTCACCCTGCGCCAGGCGGCCCTCGCCCGGATGGCGCGCGGCGAAACCACGCTGGAAGAAGTGCTCCGGGTCACCGCGCCGGATTAGGCGCCGCGCCCCGTACCCCAAAGGAGACGTCCACGATGCTTGGGCTTGATGAACTCTGTCGCGCGATGGTCGAGAACAACGCGTCCGACCTGCACATCTCGGCGGGGGTGCCCCCGTTGCTGCGGATCGACGGCGATCTGTACCCCATGGAACTGCCCTCCTTAAATCCCGCGCAGACCAAGGAGCTGGCCTACCAGATTCTCAGCGAAGAGCAGATTAAGGAATTCGAGCGGGATCACGAACTGGACATGAGCTTTGGCATCAAGGGCCTCAGCCGGTTCCGCGTGAACGTGTACCTGGACCGCGGGTCCGCGGCCATCGCGCTGCGGACGATTCCCTATGAGATCTTCTCGTTTGATGAGCTGGGCTTGCCCCGGTGCATCGCGGAGATGTCGGAAAAGCCCTACGGCCTCGTCCTGGTGTGCGGCCCCACGGGGTCCGGCAAGTCCACCACCCTGGCCACGATTCTTGACAAGATCAACCGCACGCGGCGGGCGCACATCATCACGATCGAAGATCCGATCGAGTTCCTGCACTCCCACCAGACCTCGCTCGTGAATCAGCGGGAGGTCTTCAGCGATACGCATTCGTTCTCCGCCGCGCTGAAGCGCGTACTGCGGCAGGACCCGGACGTGATCCTCATCGGGGAGATGCGCGATCTGGAGACGATCGAGGCTGCCATTTCCGTAGCGGAGACGGGGCACTTGGTGTTCGCCACCTTGCATGCGAACGATGCGACGCAAGCGATCAACCGCATGATCGACGTGTTCCCGGCCCACCAGCAGCCGCAGGTGCGTACCCAGCTCTCCTTCGTACTGGAAGGGGTGGTCATTCAGCGCCTGCTCATGCGCGCCAGCGGCGAGGGGCGGGCCCTGGCCATGGAGATCATGCTGCCCGACACGGCGATCCGGTCGCTCATCCGCGAAGGCAAGTTGCAGCAGATCTACTCCGCGATCATGACCGGCGGCGGCGTCGGCATGCAGACCATGAACCAATCGCTCGCGCACCTGTACCGCAACAACGCTATTACGTACGACGTCGCGATGCACTCGAGCGCGGATGCGGAAGACCTCCAGCGGATCATCGAGAAGGGGTATTGATGTCCGCACGGGCCACCACAGCCGTCGACCGGCTGACTCCCCTGCGCCAAGCGGCCGTCTGGCGGCTGTACCTGCTGGTGGCGCTGTTGGGCGTCTGCGTGACGCTGCACGCGCGGTCCGGCTTCCGGCTGAACCCCACCGTGGCGTACATGTACGCCATGATCGGCGTGGCGTTCGTCGCGTCGGCCATGCTGTACTTGTGGCTGCGGGGGGAGACGGCCGCGCCGCCTGCCCTGACGGCACTCACCCTGCTGGCGGACCTGGTCGTCATCACGGCGCTGGCCGCGTCGAGCGGGGGCGTGGATTCCATTTTCGGCGTGCTCTATATGGTGTTGATCCTGGAGGGCGCCGCCCTCAGCGGCATGCAGGGCAGCCTCGGCACCGCCACCGCCGCGAGCCTCGCGTACCTGTTCGTCGCCGTGCTGGACTCCGCCGGGGCGTTCACGCAGACGGAGTATCTGCGCATCGGCGCGGCGGACCCGGTGAAAGCCGACCTGTGGGTGTTCGCCGGGCTGCGCGTCTTCGCCTTCTATCTCGTCGCGCTCCTCAGCGGTGTGTTGGCGCGCCGCATCGGGCATTTGGAGCGGGAGCAGGCGCGGCTGTTGGAGAATTTCGCCACCGGCTATCTGGCCGCGGACCGGGAGGGGCGGCTGACGTTTCTGAACAGCGCCGGTCGGCGCATCTTGGGCTGTGGCTTCCGGCCGGTGCTCGGCATGCCCGTGACCGACCTGTTCTGCACCGGGTCTACCGGCGGCAACCCGGTGGACCTGTCCCTCCGCCTGCACAAGGAGTTTTACGAGTGGCAGTGCCTGCACGAACGGGAGGACGGGAAGACCGTGCCGCTGAACGTCACGACGGCGTTGATCCGCCGGGCGGGCCACGAAGTGGGCGGCGTCATGGCGCACTTCAGCGATGAAACCCTCGTGCAGGAACTGGAAGAAACCCTGCGCCAGCAAGACCGCCTCGCCCTAGCCGGCGAACTGAGCGCCTCGCTGGCCCACGAGGTGCGCAATCCCGTGGCTGCCATTCGGAGTGCGGCCCAGGAACTCGGGCCGCAGGCCGCGGCCGCCGAGGACCCCGTCGAGACGCAGTTGCTCAACATCATCGTGCGGGAGTCGGATCAATTGAACCGGGTCGTCACGCACTTTCTGGAGTACGCCGGCGTCAGCGCGCAAGAACAGCTGCCCGTGGACGCCGGCCAACTGCTGGACGAAGTGGTGACGCTCCTGCGGCGCGAGCCCGAGCGCATGACCGGCATCGTGGTCCAGACCCACTACGAGACGAACGGCGGCCGGGTCCTGGCAGACGTGGGCCTGCTCAAGGAAGCGTTCTTGAACCTGGTGCAGAACGCGGTGGAAGCCATGCCGGAGGGCGGCACCCTCCAGCTTTCCACCGTGCCGGTCCCGCGGGCGGGCCACCTCGAAGTCGTCATCGCCGATACGGGCACCGGCATCAGCGCCGCGGACCTGCCCCGGGTGTTTCAGCCGTTCTTTACCACGAAGCGCACGGGGACTGGCCTGGGATTGGCCATTGTGCATCGGATCATCCAGGCCCACCACGGCGATATTCGCGTGGAGAGCCCCGCCGCCGGCGGCACCCACGTCCGGGTCTGCCTCCCCATGGACGAGTAAGATGGCCACCGCCGCGGCCACCTCCCCACCCTGCGCTCCGCCGGCGCAGCGCATCCTGGTCATCGAGGATGAGACCAGCATGTGCGAACTGCTCGGCATCCTGCTGCAGAAGGATGGCTACGAGGTGGAGAGTGCCTCCACCCTGCAGGAAGCGGAGCCGCTCCTGACCGACGGGGTCTGGGACCTGGTGGTCACGGATCTCTGGCTCGATCAAGTCAAGGACGGCGGCATTCGCGTGTTGCGGCGGCTGCAGGAAGTGTCGCCGGGAACGCCCACGTTGGTCATCACGGCGCATGGGTCGGTGAACTCCGCGATCGACGCCATGAAGCTCGGCGCGTTCGACTACCTCATCAAGCCGTTCAACAACGATGAACTCCGCCTCATGGTCCAGAAGGCACTGGAGCAAAGCGCCCTCAGGCGGGAGAATCGTCAGCTCGCGAATCAGCTCCGCCGCATCAACGACCTCGACAACATCATCGGCAACAGTGCGGCTATGCTCGAGGTGAAGGACATGATCCGGCGCGTGGGCGCGCTCAGCTCCACCGTGCTCATCCTGGGCGAGAGCGGCACGGGGAAAGAGCTGGTCGCCCGTGCGATTCACGGCTGCAGTCCGCGGACGGGCAACGCGTTTCTCAGCATCAACTGCGGGGGGCTGCCGGATTCCCTGCTCGAGAGTGAACTGTTTGGCCACGCCAAAGGGTCGTTCACCGGCGCGGTCACCGACAAGGTGGGCATGTTCCAGGCGGCCCATAGCGGCACCCTCTTTCTGGATGAGATTGGCGAAACGAGCCCGCCCCTGCAGGTGAAACTCCTGCGCACCCTCTCGGAGATGATGATCCGCCCGGTGGGCACGAACGAAGAGATTCGGGTCGACGTGCGCCTGATCAGCGCCACCAACCGCGACCTGGATCACATGGTGGAGACGGGAGAGTTCCGCGAGGATTTCTTCTACCGCCTGAACGTCATCCCTATCCAACTGCCGCCCCTGCGCGAGCGGCGGGACGATATCCCCCTGCTCGCGCACCATTTCGTCCACCGGTACTCCGCGCGCCTGGCCAAGCCGGTGGAGGGCCTCGCGGAGGACGCCCTGGACGCGCTGACGCAGTACCAGTGGCCGGGGAACATCCGCGAGTTTGAAAACATCATCGAGCGCACCATCGCCCTGTGCAACGGTCCGACCATTACGGCGGACGACCTGCCGGGCCACCTGACGCGGCCGGCGGTGCTGGGCGGCCGCCGGGAAACCGACCTGCCGCCCGAAGGCATCGATCTGGAACACAAGGTTGCCCAGTTTGAACGGTCCCTGTTGGCGCAAGCGCTGACGATGGCGAACCAGTCACAAGTGAATGCGGCGAAACTGTTGGGCCTCAGTCCGCGGTCGCTGCGCTACAAGCTGGAAAAGTACAGCATGAAGCCCTAGCGGCTACGGACCATCGGAGGAACTTATGTCGACGTACAAATACACCGCCCGCACCCGGGACGGGAAAAGCCAATCCGGCACCGTCGACGCCGATAGTCGCCAGGCCGTGCTTGCGAAAATCCGCGGCATGGGGCTGGTGCCCGTCTCCATCAATGAGGCCGCCGGAGCGCGCAAGGGCGCCGGACAGACCATCAAGCCGCGCAAGCGCGGCGCCAAGGTGCGGTCGGAAGACATGATCCTGTTCACGCGCTCACTCTCCACCATGGTGAACGCCGGCCTGCCGCTGATTCAGGGGATCGACATCCTGATCGAGCAGACCGACAGCCTGACCTTCAAGGGCACTCTCACCGCCGTGGGCCACGACATCGAGGGCGGCCTCACCTTCTCCGAAGCGCTCGGCAAGCACCCGCGGGCGTTCAACGACCTCTATTGCAGCATGGCGCGCGCCGGGGAAGCGTCGGGGAGCTTGGACATCATCCTCGTCCGGCTCGCGGAGTACCTGGAAGCGACCGAGCAGTTGCGGCGCGAGATCAAGTCCGCCATGACCTATCCGGTCATCGCGATGGTTATCGTGGTCCTCATCGCGACGGGTTTGCTGGTGTTCATCGTGCCGTCCTTCGAAGAGATCTTCACCAGCCTGGGCGGTGAGCTGCCGGGGCCCACGAAGGTACTCATCCGTGCCAGCGAATTGATCCGCGAATATATGGTGCTCTTGGTCATGGGCATGGTGGCTTTTTATTTCGCGATGCGCTGGTACATCAGCCGGCCCTTCGGCCGCTACCAGTGGGACGCCGTGATGCTCCACCTGCCGGTGTTCGGCGCCCTGTTCCGCAAGGTGGCGGTGAGCCGGTTCGCGCGCACCCTGGCCACGCTCACGCAGTCCGGCGTGCCGGTGTTGGCGGCGTTGGAAATCTGCGAACGCACCACAGGGAATGAAGTGGTGAGTAAGGTCGTCCACGCCAGTCAAGAAAGCATCAAAGCCGGCGCCACCATCGCCGAACCCCTGTCGCACGGCGGCATCTTCCCGCCCATGGTTATTCGGATGATCGAGGTGGGCGAGCGGACCGGCGCGCTCGATACGATGCTCACGAAGGTGGCGGACTTCTACGATCAGCAGGTGGAGGCGACGGTCCGGCAACTCACGTCCCTCATCGAGCCTATGCTGATCGTTTTCCTCGGTGTCATCGTGGGTGGCATGGTTATTGCCCTCTTCCTTCCCATCTTCAAGATGTCGAGCCTCATGTCATAGGAGCCCACCCATGGCCTTGACTGGACAGACCATCTTTCTCACCGGCGGCGCCGGCTTCATCGGCACCGGCCTCATCCGGCGGTTGATCGATCACAATCGCATCGTGGTGTACGACAACGGGCACCGCGACGCCTTGCAATCGTCCGGGCTCCGGGACCATGAGCACCTGCGGTTCGTCCGCGGCGACGTGCTGAATTACGGGCACCTCCGGGAGGCGATTCTTGCCGAACCGCCGGACTACGTGGTGCACTTGGCGGCGATTGCGGGGGTCGATACGGTGCTGCGCGTGCCGGTCCGGACCATGAAGATCAACATCCTCGGCACGTTCCACGTGCTCGAGGCGATCCTCGGCCTCGGCCAGCCGCTGAAGCGCTTCGTGGACTTCTCCACGTCCGAGGTCTTCGGCACGCACGTGTACCACGCCGAAGAGGTCTCCGCCACCACGGTGGGGCGCGTCGGCGAGGCGCGGTGGACCTATGCCGTGAGCAAGCTGGCCGCCGAACACTTGACGCACAACTACGGCAAGGAATTCGGCCTGCCCGCCGTCTCCGTGCGTCCGTTCAACGTGTTCGGCCCCGGCCAAGTCGGCGTCGGGGCCATTCATACCTTCATCGTGCGCGCCTTGCAGGGGCAGCCGCTCCAGATTCATGGCGACGGCAACCAGATTCGTGCCTGGTGCTACATCGATGACATGGTCGACGGGGTGCTGCGCACGATGGAGACGGAAGCCGCCTCCGGGCAGGTGTTCAACATCGGCAATCCGCGGAACACCGTCACCATCGCCACGCTGGCGGAGAAGGTGAAGGCGATCACCCAGTCCCAGTCGGAGATCGTGTACGTGGAGAAGGATTACGTGGACGTGGAGCTGCGCATCCCGAGCATCGACAAGGCGCAGACCATTCTGGACTTCCGGCCGCAGGTGGACCTGACCGAGGGGCTGCGGCGCACCGCCGCCTGGTACCGCGACCAACTGGCCCAGTCCGGGGCCGCCGCCGCCGCCGTCAGCATATGACCCTGGCGGCGCACTCCCACGGCACAGGGCAGTGGGCGCCGCAGGAGCTGGCTCTGCTGGGCGATGACGTCACCATCGAGCCCGGCGTCCTCATCTTCCATCCCGAGCACGTGGAGATCGGCCGGCAGGTGTACATCGGGCACCAGACGATCCTCAAGGCGTATCACGTGAAGCGCATGGTGATCGGTGCGCGGTCCTGGATCGGCCAGCAGTGTTTCTTTCACAGCGCCGGCGGCCTCACCATCGAGGAGTGCGTCGGCATCGGTCCCGGCGTCAAGATTCTGACCAGCACCCATGCGGGCCAGCCGGTCGAGGCCGACATCATGGATACGGAATTAGAGTTCGCGCCCGTCCACATCGGCGCGGGGACGGACATCGGAGTGAGCGCCGTCATTTTGCCCGGAGTCACGATCGGCCGCCGCGTCCAGGTGGGCGCCGGCGCCGTCGTGGCCACCTCCCTCCCCGACTACGCGGTCGCCGCAGGCGTGCCCGCGCGCGTCCTGCGCGACCGCCGGGGGACCGCCCCGTGAGCGCGCCGTATCTCAGCGTGGTCGTGCCCGCGTACAACGAAGAGGTGAACCTGCCGAACACGGTGCACGCGGTCGCCGCCAAGCTCGAGGAGTTGGACGTCACGTACGAGATCATCATTGTCGATGACGGCAGCACCGACGCCACCCCGGAGCGCGCGCGGGATCTCGCCGCCGCGAATCCCCGGATCCGCCTCGAACGCCACCCGGAGAATCGCGGGCCGGGCAGCGGGGTGTTCACCGGGATCGAGTTGGCCGAGGGCGACTTCGTGATGTTCATCCCGGCGGACCTCGCGCTCGACCTGGACCACCTGTACAAGTACCTCGACGCAGCCCGCACGGCGGATCTCGTCGTCGGCTTGCGCAGCGATCGCCGCGACTACTCGTTCCCGCGCAAGATCGTCAGCTACACGAACATATTCTTGATCCGCACGCTGTTCGGCATGAAACAACGGCAGTTCAACTACATTCACTGCTACCGGCGGACGCTGCTGCAACAGCTGAACATCGAGTCGCGCGGCGTGTTCATCACGGCGGAGATCATGATCAAGGCGAACGATCTCGGCTACCGCCTCGTGGAAGTGGAAATCCCGTATGTGCCCCGCGTGGCCGGCGTCGCCACCTGTGGCAGGGCCGCCGTGATCCTCCAGACCGTGCGCGACCTGCTGCGCTTGTGGCTCCGCCGCACCCTCCTCCGCCGCCGCTACCGGCACGGCCTCGCCCGAGCAGCCACATGACGGCCGCCGCGGTGCAGGCGCGCCCGCCCGCCGCGGACCTCACTTTTCATCGCTGGATGGGCTGGGCCGTCGGGCTCGGTGCGTTCGCCCTGTACACGGCCACGTGCTGCCCCACCGTGCATTGGGGGGATAGCGGCGAGCTGATTGTGGCCGGCGTCGTGCTGGGCATCGCCCACCCACCCGGCCATCCCCTGTTTTCGATGCTCGGGCACCTGTTCAGTTGGCTGCCCCTCGCCACGCCCGCGTGGCGCGTGAACTGGATGTCCGCCGTGTTCGGCGCCGTCGCCGTCGGCCTCACGTACGAACTCGCGGCGGAGACCCTGCGCCGGTTGGGGGCGCCGCCCCGCCGGGCCGCCGGGTGCGCCGCCGCGGCCGCCGCCCTGTTCGCCGTCACCTCCGGCCTCTGGGGGGGGAGCACGGTCGCGGAGACCACCGCGCTCCACGCCGCGTTCACGGCGGGCGTGGTCTGGCTCGTCTGGCGCATTGCGTGGACGCGACCGACGGGCGCCACGCTGACGCAAGCATTGGGGGCCGCCGCCGTGCTGTACGGTTTCAGCGCCACCAACCACGTGGCGGGCATCTTCTTTCTACCGGCCTTCGCCGTCCTGCTGGTCGCCCGGTGCGGCCGCGAAGTCCTCCATCCCCGCAACGTGTGCGTCATGGTCGCGTGCGTGCTGGCCGGGCTGTCCCTGTACGGGTTCCTGCCGCTGCGGTCGCTGCAGAACCCTCCGCTGGATTGGGCGAATCCCGAGACGGCCAAAAATTTCTGGTGGGTCATCACCGCGCGCCAGTACCAGGCCTACATGACCCAATCGCCCGCCGGCTTCGTCGCCGCGTCCCAGGCACTCGGGCAGCGCGGCGTCCTCATCGCCCAGGAGTGGACCGGGGTGGGCGCGGTGCTGGTCATTGCGGGCGTGCTGAGCCTCGGGCGCCGTGTCCCGGCGTTCGCCGCGTTCGTGCTGCTGGCCGTGGCCCCCCTCATCGTCCTGGGGCTCAGCTCCGCGTTCATCCTCGCGTACGTCGTCCCCGGCATGGTGCTGCTCGCGGTCGCGCTCGCGGTCGGCTTCGAGCGCGTGGTCGGTGCGACGCCCGTGCTGCCGGCCCCGGTGGCCGCGGCGCTGGCGGCGGCGCTCGTGGCCTGGAGTGGCGTCCAGCACGCCGGGGCCAGCGCGCGCCAGACCGACCGGACGGCGGACGCCTACGGCCGGACGCTGCTCGCGGAATTGCCCGCGAACGCGGTGCTGTTCTCGACGAACCAGCCTATGCTCTTCGTGTCCTGGTTCCTGCAGCTGACCGAGGGCTACCGCACCGATGTGAGCGTGGTGGACCCGCGGTGGTTGGTGGATGCCACGCCGCTCACCGAACAGGTGCGGCAGGCCCATCCGGACCTCCGGGCGCTGACGCGGGACGAGCTGGAGGGCTACCGGCAGGCGTGGGGGGCGGAGACGCTCTCCCACGACGTGGTCATCGCGGCGGTCATGGCGGCGAACCGTGGCCCGCGCCCCATTTACACCGGCGTCTTCGACCATGCGACGGAGATGCGGCGGCACTTGGCGCCCCGCGGCGGGCTGCTGGAGTTGCGGGACGCGCCCGGACCGTACTTGGACGCGGCGACGGTGGGCCGCTCCCAGGCCTACTGGCTGGATTGGGAGGCGCGCCTGGCGGCGGATGCGGACCTGCGCCGCCCCGAACTGCAGGAAATGATCGCCCACGAAGTGAACAACCAGGGGCTCTTCTTCGAAAGCCTGGACCGCGACGATCTCGCACGGTGGAACTACCGGACGGCGGCGCGGCTGGCGCCCCACGTGGCGGAGCCGCACCTCAATCGCGGTCGCCTCGCTGCCGATACGGAAGACTGGGCCGGCGCCGAAGTGGCGTATCGCACCGCGACGACCCTGCAGCCGGAGAATTCCCGCGCGCACTACTACCTGGGCACCGCCCTGGAAGGGCTGGACCGGTTCGCGGACGCCTACCGTGCCTACCTGCTGGCCATGACCTGGGATCCCAACGACGGCGATGCCCTCCGCCGCGCCGGCCTGCTGCTGTTGCGCGCTGGGGATGTGGCGCAAGCGGAATCCCTGCTGGCGTGGGCGCTCAACGCAAATCCGGATGACGCCGCCTCGGCCCAGGGGCTGGTGCGCGTGGCGTTCGCGCGGAACGAACTCCCGGCCGCCGGTGAGGCGTTGCAGCGCGCGCAAGCGTTGGATCCGGACAGCGTGCACGCACTCCTGCTGACGGCGGAGTATGGCGCCCGGACCGGTCAGACCACTGCGCGCCAGGCCCTGGACGAGGCGTTCCGGATCGATCCGGCATACGCGGCAGAGGCGACGGTCGACGCTCCCTGGGCGCAACCGCTGCTGGAGCCGGTGGGGCCGTAACGTGTCGCGCGCGTTCCCGACTTCCCCGACCACGCGGGCGGCCTGCGGGCTCGGCTTCGCGGCGCTCGTGCTCTACACGATCACCTGCTGCCGCACGGTGCATTGGGGCGACAGCGGCGAGCTGATCGCCGCCGGGGTCGGCCTCGGCATCGCGCACCCGCCCGGCCATCCGCTGTACTCCATGATCGCGCACCTGTTCACGTGGCTGCCCGTCGGCGGCCTCGCGTGGCGGGTCAACTGGATGTCGGCGGTCTTCGGCGCCGCCGCGGTGGGCCTGACCGTCCCTTTCGCGACCGAGACGGTGCGGCGCCTGGGCGCTTCGCCGGCGCAGGCGCTGGGCTGTGGTATCGCGAGCGCCGCCGCGTTCGCCGTGACGGCTGGGTTGTGGAGTGGCAGCACCGTCGCGGAGACCACCACGTTGCACGCGGCGTTCATGGTCGCCATGTTCGCCCTCGTCTGGCGCATCGCGTGGACCCAGCCGGCGGGCCGCACGCTCACGCAGGCCCTGGGTGCCGCGGCGGCGCTCTACGGGTTCAGTGCCACCAATCACGTGGCGGGCGTGTTCTTCCTCCCGGCGTTCGCGTCCCTGCTCATCGGCCGGTGCGGGCGGGAGGTTCTGCGGCCCAAGAACGTGGCGGTCATGGTCGCGTGCGTGCTGGCGGGCGCCATGCTGTACGGCTATCTTCCCCTGCGCTCGCTGCAGGAGCCCCTGCTGGATTGGGGCAATCCGGAAACGCCGGCCAACTTCTGGTGGGTCGTCAGCGTGAAAGAGTTTCAGAGCACCATCGTGGAGCCGGTCAGTGCCGCGGGGGCGTGGGCGGCCCTCGCCGACCGTGGGCGGTACATCGTGGGCGAATTCACCCCCCCGGGGAGTCTCCTGGTGGTCGTGGGCCTCTTCGTGCTGGCACGGCGCGCCCCGTGGTTCGCTGCGAGTTTGCTGCTGGCCGCGGCCCCGCTGATCCTGTTGGGCTTGAGTGCCGCGTTCATCTTGGCGTACTTCGTGCCCGGCGCGTTGCTGCTCTGCATCGCCCTTGGGGTGGGGTGCCATGCGGTGCTCGAGATGGCGCCGCGCCTGCCCCGGATGGTGGCCGCCGCCGCCGCCCTCGGGATGGTGACCTGGAGCGGCACCGGGCACTACGCCGAGGCCGCGACGCAAAACGACCGGGGCGCCGAACTCTACGCGCGCATGCTGCTGGACCCGCTGCCCGAGGACGCCGTGCTGTTCGCGACGAACATGAACATGGTGTTCACCACCTGGGCGCTGCAAGCGACGCAGGACTACCGCCGCGACGTGGCGGTCATCCCGTGGTATTGGACGGCGGGCGACTCGCCCCTCACCGCGGAACTGACGCGGGACTACCCGGATCTGACGTTCCTGTCCATGGCGGAGCTGGAGCCGTTCCGCACGCGGTTCGGCGTGCGCGAGCTGACGCCGGACGTGGGGTTTGCGGCGGTGGTGGAATCCAATCTGGACCGGCGGCCGCTCTTCGTCGGACCGCCGGCGAATCCCACGCGCGTGGGGGAACACCTCGTGCCCCGTGGCGGAGTGTTCGAAATTCAGCGCACCGCCGGTGCCCCGGTCAGTGAGGCGAGCATCGCGAGCGTCCGCGCCTACTGGGGACGGTGGATGGCGTACGTGGACGACGACCCGCACTTGAGCGAACGGCCGCTGCAACTGGCGCTGGCCAACGATTTGAACAACCAGGCCCTGTGGTTCGAGCGGCGCGGACACCCGCAGGTGGCGCGGTGGGAGTACTCCGCGGCGGTCCGGCTCGCGCCCCGGCAGGTGGCCCCCTACTTGAACCGCGGTCGCCTGGCCAGTGAGGCGGACAACTGGCCGGCCGCCCTGGCCGAGTACCGCATGGCCGTCAACCTGGAGCCGCGAAACGCGGCCGCGCTCGTGCACCTGGGCATGGCGGAAGATGCGCTCGGCCGGCCGGAGCGCGCCTACGAGGCGTACATGGAAGCCCTGCTGTGGGCGCCGCGCCACGCGCGCGCCCTCCGCCGCGCCGGAATGCTCATGCTGCGAGCGGGGGAGCTGGAGCGCGCAGAATCCCTGCTCACCCGCGCACTCGCCGCTGCACCCGAGGATGGCGTTGCCGCGCGCGGATTGGTGCGGGTCGCCCTGGCCGCCGGCGATAACCGGGGCGCCATCCCGGCGCTGCGCCGGGCGCGGCAGGTGGATCCGGACAGCATTCATCTCCTGTTGCTCACGGCGGAGTACGCGGCGCGGACGGGGCAGCGGAACGTCGCGGCCGACTCGCTGGCCGCCGCGTACCAGCGCGACCCCCAGACCACCGCCGGGGTGACCGCGGCTGCGGATTGGGCGCACGACCTGCTGCCGGCTGCGGCCGCGGGGGAGGGCTGAGCCGCATGGAGGCCATCACGCCCACCGATGCCCTGCACCGCGCGCTGCGCTGGTGCCTCGGCCTCGGCACGCTGGCGCTCTATACGTTCACGTGCTGCCGGACGGTGCACTGGGCGGACAGCGGGGAACTCATCTTCGCCGGAGCGGTGCTGGGCATCGCCCATCCGCCGGGGCACCCGCTGTACTCGATGCTGGCGCACCTGTTCAGTTGGCTGCCCATCGGCCCGGTGGCGTTCCGCATCAATTGGATGTCCGCGGTGTTCGGTGCGGTGGCCGTGGTGCTGTCGTACGAAGTGGCGGCGGAAACGCTTCGCCGCCTGGGGACACCGCCGCGGCGCGCGACCGGGGTGGCGGCGTTTGCGGCGCTGGTGTTCGGCTTGACGGTCGGCTTGTGGGGCGGCAGCACGGTGGCGGAGACCACCACCCTGCACGCGGCGCTGCTGGCGGGCCTGTTCTGGCTGGTGTGGCGCATCGCGTGGGTGCAGCCGACGGGCCCCGCCCTGACGCAGGCGCTGGGCGCGGCCGCGGCGCTCTACGGCTTTGGCGCCACGAATCACGTGGCCGGCATCCTGTTCCTGCCGGCGCTGGCGGTGCTGCTGGTGAGCCGGTGCGGGCGCGAGGTCCTGGCGCCCAAAAACCTGGTGGTGATGTTCGCCTGCGTAGGCTTGGGGCTCAGCCTCTACGCGTTCCTCTACCTGCGTTCGCATCAGAACCCGGCCTTAGACTGGGGCAACCCGGAAACCCTGTCGAATCTCTGGTGGGTCGTGTCCGCGAAGCAATTCCAGGGGGGGATGGCGCGGAGCGCTGCGGGAGCGGGCGCCTGGCAGGCCCTGGCCAACCGCGGCGCCGTCCTGGTCGGGGAATGGACGCCGGTGGGGGCTGGGCTGGTGGTGGTGGGGCTGTTGGGGCTGGCGCGGCGCGCCCCCTGGCTCGCGCTGTTCACGCTCCTGTGTCTCGTGCCGCTGGTGGTGTTGGGGTTGAAGTCCGCCTTCATCCTCGCGTATTTCGTCCCCGGTCTGTTGTTGATGACCGTGGCGCTCGCGGTCGGCTGCGACGTCCTCCTGCGGCGGATGCCGCGGGTGCCCGTATGGGCGACCTGTGCTGCCGCCCTGTGCCTGCCGGCCTGGAGCGCCAGGGCCCACTACGGGGACGCCGCGCTCCAGGACGATTACTCCGCTGAGGTCTACGGCCGCACGGTGCTCGAACACCTGGACCCGAACAGCGCCTTCATCACCACGTCGGGGGATCAGGCGTTCATCTTCTGGGCGCTGCAATCGGCTGCGGGCCATCGCACGGACGTGGCGGTGATCAACCCCACGTGGGGCGCGACGGATACGCCGACCCGCGAATCGCTCGAAGAACAGTATCCCGACATGCGCTTCCTGCGATCGGACGACCTGGCCCCATACGAAGCACGGTGGGGCCTCCCGCGCAGCTCCGTGGACCTGCGCATCGCGGCATTGCTCGATGCCAACGCGGGGCGGCGACCGCTCTTCATGAGCATGCCGGTGAACGACACAGTCTTGTACGAGCACCTGGAACTGCGGGGCGCGGTGCTGCGGTACCGGGAGCAACGCGGCCAGTACCTGACGGACGCGGCCATCGAGCAGGCGCGCACGTACTGGGACGGGTGGTTTGTCCTCTTGGCCGACCGCCCCGCGCTCGGGACGGATTACCTGGTCGAGGCGCTGGGCAACGACCTGAACAACCAGGGCAAGTTCTTCGAGGGGGCGGGGCGCGAGGACTTGGCCCTCTGGAATTTCGACACCGCGATCCACATGAACCCCCGGATGGTGGTGGCGCGGCTGAATCGGGGCCGGCTGTACGGTCGCCACGGCGATTGGCCGCGGGCGCTGCGGGATTTCGAGGCGGCGGTGGGGCTGGACCCGCGGCACCCGGCGGCCCAGTACTTCCGGGGGGTCGCGCTGGAATCCACGGGGCAGTTGGAAGACGCCTACCGGGCCTATCTGGAGACCCTGCTCTGGGAGCCCGCGGATGGGGATGCCCTCCGGCAGGTGGGTTTGCTGCTGCTGCGGACCGCTGAGACGGACCGCGCCGCCGAGTATCTGCGCCGGGCGCTGGCCGCCAATCCCGAGGACCGGGCCGCGGCCCAGGGGCTGTTGCAGGTGCTGCTAGCGGTTCCGGGCGCAATGGACACCCAGGTTGCGGTGTCAGACGACCGGGCGGCCCCGACCCCCGCGGCGGCGGCGGAACGGGTGACGCGGCAGGCGCTGGCGGGCGCTGATTACCCGCGCGCGGCAGCGGGCTTGCAATGCCTCCAGGCACTCCGACCGCCGGACGTGCACCTGTTGCTGTTGCTGGCGGAATACGCGGCGCGAACGGAGCAACGAGACGCGGGAAGCATCTTGGCCCAGGCCTTTGCACGGGATGCGGCGGCAACCCAGACGGTGGTGGCGACTCAAGACTGGGCCTCGGCCCTGGCCCGAACGGAGCCGCTGCGTTGACTGCGGCTGCTCAGCCCGCTACGGGGGATGGCGGACCGACGAATCGCGGCACAGCATTCGCGATTCGGGCCTGTCGTTGTGGCGACTGGTTCAACGATCTTGGGATTTTTGCTCGGTGTTCGTCGTCCAGGGGCCGATATGCCTACGCTCTGGGCGCCGATTGGCCGATTTGGGAATTACCATCAGGGCATGCAAATTGCGTTTTCGGGAGCCGTGATTACCAATCGGGGCATGCGAGTGAGCAGAGCGGTTCGCCAGGGAGTGTAACGATGCGGTCGACAAAGGGATTCACACTGATTGAACTCATGATCGTGGTGGCGATCATCGCCATCATCGCGGCGATAGCCATTCCGAACCTCCAACGCTCGCGGGTGGCGGCGAACGAGGCCAGTGCGGTGAGCCTGCTGCGCACGCTGCACTCAGGGGAGAGCACGTTCAAGCTGAGCACCAGCGCGGATGCGAACAACAACGGCATCGGGGAGTACGGCACGTTCGCCGGTCTGACCAACGGTGCCCCGCCGTGGTTGGATCCGACCTATGGTTCCGGAACGCGGGGCGGCTATCAGTTTCAATTGACCTTGCCCGGCAACGTGAACCTGGCCGAGAACCAGTGGGATGCATCGGCCGCGCCCATAAGCTGGGGCCAGACGGGCGTGCGCACTTTCTACATCGATGAGAGCGGCGTCCTGCGCGCACAGGACAACGGGGGACTCCTCGTGAATCGGGCCACCGGCCAGACCTACATCCCGCTCTAGGGCGCTGTGCCGATATCTCGCGCCAATGCTGACATTCTGCGGCAACACTGCTAAAGCTGATACGCAAAATTAGAGCGAATACCCATGATTTTTTGGCAAAGTCTACCTGAGTCCGGTGAGCTGGACGGCGTCCTGCCTGGCATGGGGCTTGCGCTTTAAGGCGGCACCGACAAAGAGCTTGGTGGCGGCACACGGTCGCCCCTCAACCCCCAGGGGCATGGCCCTGTAGGAGCAGAGACAACATGATGCGAAGCAACAAGGGTTTCACCCTGATCGAACTGATGATCGTGGTAGCGATCATCGCGATCATCGCCGCCATCGCCATCCCGAACTTGCTGCGGGCGCGCGTTGCGGCCAACGAGTCGGCCGCCATCGGCGCGCTGCGGACCCTGTCCACCGCCGAAGCGACCGCCCAGCAGTCGAACGTCTGGGATCCGGACGCCGACGGCGTCGGCGCCTACCTGGCGCTGTTTGACCTCGGGAACACGGTGTACCAGCCGCCGTTCATCGATACCGCCCTCGCCGGTGGTGCGAAGTCCGGTTACCAGTTCGCCACGACCACGTACGCGGGCCTGTCCAGCGAAGTGCAGTGGGATGCCTACGGCAGCCCCCTCGCTTACGGGACGTCCGGTGTGCGGAGCTTCTACGTGGACGAGACCGGCGTGGTCCGTGGTCGCGACACGGGTGGCAATGCCGCCGTGGCGCGTGCCGCCGGTTCCACCTGGTTGCCCGTTGGGAACTAGGCGCAGTACTGGTATTGCGTGATCGCATGATTCGCGTCTCCACGCAGAATCCGGTTGGGGCGACGAGCACGACTCGTCGCCCCGCTGCCGTTGACGGCGGCCTTTGGGCCGCGGCCAACGGCAGCGTTCGCCGGCGATGCCGACGCGCTGTGGTGGCGACGGATGCCCCCGTCCGAGCCGCCCTTTCCGGAGGATGCTGACATGCAGATCCTACGGACTCTCGTAAGCAATCGGCGCGGGCAGGCGATGGCCGAGTTCGGCCTCCTGCTTGCGCTTATCGCGGTCGTGACGATCGGCGCCTTCACCCTGCTGGGACGCGGGGTGGGGACCGACCTCCCGACCATTGCGGACGAAATCCGCTTCTAGTGGCGCCCGCCGGTTGGCGGGTGACCACGGCACGGCATCCTCCCGGTCCCCGGGAGGATGTCTGCTTGGGAGACCATGGTGGAGCAGACGGGATTCCATCGATCGGTCGGATGGCGCGCGGCCGGCGTTCGTCACCCAGTCGATTCGCAGGCCACGCCCCAGTCGGGCCGATTGGGTGCTGCGCGAGCCGGGACCGACGAGTTTCCCGAGCCGAGAGTCCTAGTAGAATCCGCAGTTATAGCGGAATCTAGCTCTATGTCTACGGCGGAGGCCCCTGGGTTATTGGGCCCTATCCTGTTGGATTCCCTGGACTTGACGGACCTGTGCCCGTGTGATAGTCTAATAATGCTGATTTTGGTGATGGGTGCCCGCCCTAGTGACGGGTACTCTTTTTTGTTTCTAGGAAACGGACAGAACGGCCTCTCCCGCTCACCGCGCAGCGGGGCTGGCACGCAGGGCTGGGACGAGCGGCATGAATTGCCACGGCCTCGTCACAATTCTGGCCCTGTTTCCGCCGTTGCGCCGGGTGCCGCGCACATCGTGCGTGCGTTTAACCGCTTGTGCGCAAAGTGGTTACGGCCCATCAGCACCTCTTGGCAGTTGACTTGCTTATTCCCCCACCGCGCCCCGGGCACCATCGCGAGCACACAACGGTTCGCATCGGCACCGGGGCAGGCATAGCGAGGGTCAGCACATGTTCTCCAAACCCCGCAAGACTATCGGCATCGACATCGGCACCCACTCCGTGAAGATCGTGCAGTTCGGCCCTGGCAGCCGGCCGCGGTTGGAGAAGGCGACGTTGACGATGGTCGATCCCGCCCTGTTCCAGCAGGACGCCCCCGCGGCGCTGGAAGCCGCCCTGCGCGAGGCGCTCGGCTTCTACCTGGCGCGGAGCGCCGTGGTGGTGGGCTCCCTCAGCGGACAGGACACGATCATCCGCTATCTGCGCATGCCCAAGATGCCCTCGGAGGACTTGCACGCCGCCATCGAGAACGAGGCGGACCAGAACATTCCCTTCGACCTGGCCGAAGTGGTGTTGGACTACGACATCGTCGAGGAGCAGGTGGAGGGCGATGACACGACCTTGCGCGTGCTGCTGGTGGCCGCCAAGAACGAAATCATTGACGAGCGGGTCGACTTGTTCCGAACGGTCAACGTGCAACCCCATGTGCTGAGCGTGAACACGCTGGCCCTGGCGGACTCGTGCGATGCGAATGGGCAGTTCCGGGAGAATGAGACCGTCGCCCTGGTGAACATCGGGGCCCAGACGACGAACATCCATTTCTGCCGCGACGGCGTCAGCAATTTCACGCGCGACATCGCCCGGGGCGGCCGGGAACTCACCAACGCCATTCAGAAGTTCTACAAGGTGAGCTACGACGAGGCCGAAGCCCTGAAGACGGAACCCCGGCTGGATGACGGCTTCCAGGAAAGCCCCCCGGACGCGTCCACCCCGGGCCTCAGCGCCACGGATACGGACGGCGCGGGGCACTATACGGGGACGGGCACGGACCCGGATCTGACGGGGGGCGAGCACGCGAAATTCGCCAACGCGACCCGCCCGGTCATCAGCCGGCTCATCGGCGAGATCAAGCGGTCCATCGATTTCTACGAACGGCAGCTGTATGAGCGGCCCGTGGAGCGGATCGTCCTCAGCGGCGGTACGGCGGGCTTTCCCGGGCTCGACCAGCAGATGGCGGATGCCTGCGGCGTGCCGGTCGAGATTGCGGATCCGCTCGAGGCGCTGCAAGTGAACGAGCGGTCGCCGGACGTCCAGGACGCGTTGAACCACCGCGAGAAGTTTGCGGTCGCCGTGGGCTTGGCCGCACGGGGGATGGAACTCGTATGATCCATATCAACCTACTCCCCGCCGCGCTCATCCCGAAGCGGCGAAACATCGTGCCGTACCTCGCGGTGGCGGGTCTGGCGGTGCTGCTCACGTTCACGATCATCACCTCCATGCTCGGCGTGCGGGCCCAGCGCAAGCAGAAGATCGCCAGCCGCACCGGGCTGCAGGCCGAATTGGAGTCCTACGCCGAGACCGTCCGGCAGGTGGAAGAACTCCTGGTCGAGCAGGACCGGCTGGCCCAGAAGGAGGCCGCCATCGCCGAGATCACGGCGGGGCGCACCGTCTGGAGCCACGAGATGCACCAGCTGGCGGAGCTGGTGCCCGATGAGATCTGGCTGCAAGACATGCGCCTCGGGCAGCGGCGGCGCCCGGTCATGGTGCAGAAGCCCAATCCGAACACCGCCCGCGGCCAGCCGCCCACGATCACGGTGGTCGAGATGCGGACGTTCCCTGCCGTCCTCCTCACGGGCTACGCCCTGTCTCCCTACCGGGAAGAAGGGGTGCGGCTGGTGGGCCAATTCATCACGAACATCAAGCAGGACCCCGAATTCGCGTTGCATTTCGCCGAGCCCGAGATGAAGACCATCGAGCGGCGGGACTTCGAGGAACACACCGTCATGCAATTCGTCATGGACGTGGAGATCCGGTAGGGGCACCATGAATTACTTCCGCAGTACCGTTGTCACCACCATCGATATGATCATTTGCGGCGGCGCGGCGCTCCTCCTCCTCATGGCCGCCGCCGCGGCGTTTGTCTTGATCGGCGGTTCGCGCGCCAAGCTCGCCGCCATCGATCGGGATATCGCGTCGCTCCAACAGCAGATTACCGAGGCCAAACAGGTGGCCGCGCGGCAGGATGAGTTGGTCCAGCGCATCGCCCAAGTCCGAAACCAGATCGTGGACTTCGAGGCGCGGCTGCCCACGCAGCGGGAAATCCCCAAGCTGCTCGCCAGTTTTCAGGAGGTCGCGTCCATCTCCGGGGTGCAGTACCAGCGCATCGTGGCGGAGGCGCAGCAGGAACAGCCCCTGTACTTGAAGCTGCCCTTCACGATCAACGTGCGCGGCCGCTATCCCCAGCTCGGCGAATTTCTGAAGAATCTGGAGTTTGGCGAGCGCTTCATCAAAGTGGAATCCCTCCACCTGGAGCAAGAGAAGGACAACGTGAGTAACGCGACCTTCGCCATCAGCACCTATACGTTCGTGGAAGACGAGTCCGCGGGGGAGGGGGTCTAGGATGAATCGTCAGACGATGATTGCCGCCGGCCTGGGGGTCGTGGCCCTCGTCCTGGTGTTCTGGCAGTTGATGCCGGCCTTCTTCGGCGGACCCCCGCCGGCCCCCACCGCCCCCATGGCGGCCGTGCCCTCCGCCGCCAGCGCCGCCGCCAGCCTCTCGGTTCTGGACGCGGAGGCGATGGATGAGGCCGTGGACGACCCCACCACCTCCTACGTGACCATGATCGCCCAGCTCGAAGTCCACACGCTGGCGTTCGACGACCCGGGCCTGCGCAACCCCTTCCGCCCGCTCGTGGGGCCGGGCTCCGTAGTCGCCGACACGGATACGCTGGATGAGGCGCGCCGGCTGGCCGCCGGACTCACGGAGGATCCGAGCTTTCTACGAACCGGAACCTTGGGGTATAGCGTTAACGGGATAGTCTGGACGGGTGACGGGCCCCTGGCGTTGCTGAATGACCAGGTGCTCGGTGTGGGAGAGGAAATCGAAGAGGGCGGCGTCATCACGGCCATTTCGGATGATGCGGTCATCTTCAGCTATGAGGGGCAAAGCGTGACGCTTCCCATCGGAGAGGAATAGGCGGTAATGCAACAACGCACCCGAACAAGCATGTGTGCGGGGGCGGTCGCCGGAGCACTGGCCGCCATGTGTCTCGCAGGGTCCGCGTTCGCGATGGACCTCGAGGCGAGCAAGGTGCGCATGGTGGAGCGGTACGGCCTCAGCGCTGCCGACCCCGACGTGGCGAGCCGCATCGCGCAGGCGCATGCGATCCGCCAGGTGACCGTGCGCGAGGACGCCGCCGGCGTCGCCATCATCATTGACGTGGTCGGGGCCCCAGAGTACCGGGGCGTGATCTTTGCGGAACGCCGGCGCTACGTCTTCGATCTCTTTAACACCCTGAACGTGGCAGACAGCGGCCCCTGGGATCTCGGCCCCGACAGCCCCATCCGGGCCGTGCGGCACAGTCAGTTCCAGGTGCAGCCGGACTACATCGGCCGCATCGTGTGTGATTTGGCTCCCGGAGTCGAGCCCACCGTGACCGCCGCAGAAGGGCAGTTCACGATCTTCGTGCCCGCGGACGCCCGGCTCGAACCGATCATCGTCGCCCACGCGCCCAACACCTTGATGACCCATGACGCGACCGTGACCGACCTCCCGGTCTTGGAGCCCGTGTTGCTCGACCCGCTGGCCGTCGACGATCTTGGACCGCCGATGGCAGAGCCGGCGTTCGCCACGGCGGAAGATGCCCCCCCCGCCGCCCCCGCCGCGGACATGGGCGACGAATCCGCCATCGCCGTCACCCCCTGGTGGATGGCCATTGACGAGCTGGAAGACGACCCGGCCATGCCGGAGGACACGATTGCTCAGGAGACCCCTGGCGAGCTGGCGGAAGACGCCACCATGCCGGAGGACGCGAGTGTTCAGGAGACCCCGGTTGCCCCGGTAGCCGGTGATGAGGGAGCCACCCCGGCCACTGATGACGTCGTCGACGACGTCGTCGAGGTGGACGAGCCGGCGGCCGAGGACACCCCGTGGTGGGTCCAGGTCGAACAGGCCACCAGCGACGGTCTGAGCGAACGGTACGACGTCGCCCAAGCCGACCCCCTGGAAGATTCGCTTATGGAGCCGCCCTTCGGGGAGGAAGTCTTCCCGGCCGCGACCGACGAACCGGCGCGGATTGAGGTGGACGAAACGATCGAGACCCCCTCCATGCCCACCCTGCCCGAACCGGACCTGCCGGAAATCGAGCCGACGGTTATCGAGGTGGAAGCACCCGGGCCGCCCCTGCTGCCCGAGGTCGAGCCGGAGCCGCTCGCGCCCGGGCCGTTCGAGCCGGAACCGTTCTTCCTGGATGAGCCCGGCCCCCAGGTGGAGACCATCGTCCCCGTGGCGGCGGTGGAGCCCATCATGACGACCAAGTTCGGCCCGTCCCCCATGGAGCAGATGGTCACCCTCACCTTCCGGGATGCCGACCTGAACGCGGTGCTCGACATCATCGCGCGCAAAGGCCGCATCAACGTCCTGGCGGGCCGCGACGTCAGCGGCACGGTGACGGTCCGGCTGACGGATGTGCCGCTGGACGTGGCCTTGGATGCCGTGCTGAACGTGAACGGCTACGGGTACATCAAGACACACAACATCTACCGCATCGTGCCCCTGTCCCAGATCGGCGGCGACGATGTGGAGACGGTGACGGAGACGTTCGAACTGAGCTATGCCGTCGCGGCGGACGTGGAAGGCACCCTGACCAGCTTCCTCACGCGCAACGGTTCGATCAACACCGACAATCGGACAAACCTGCTCATCGTCACGGACGTGCCCCAGGCCGTCTCGCGTATCGCCGCCCTGATCCCCCAGATCGACCGGCGCGTGCAGCAGGTGCTGATCGAAGTGGTCATTCTGGACAGCGTGCTGTCCGACAGCAGCGACCTCGGCGTGCAGTGGAACCTCTTCCAGGCCGATGACCGGACGCCGAGCGCCCTCGGCACCGGGGCCCCCTTCGTCACCGGCGGGACCATGTCCGGTGCCGGTGCCACATCCACCGTGGCCACCACGATTCAGGACGGCCTCGGCGTGATCCTGCCCTCGGCCAGCGCCGGCGGCCCGGGGTTGCGCTTGCGGTTCGGTACGCTCATCGGCGATTTCAACCTGAGCGCGTTCATCGAGGCGCAGGTGGTGAACTCCAATGCGCGCGTGCTGGCCAATCCCAAGCTGCTCACGCTGGACAACACCTCCGCCAACATCGACATCGTGCAGGAGATTCCGTTCCAGGACATCACCCAAACGAGTTCCGGCGGCCAGTTGAGCAATATCTCCTTCAAGGAGGTGGGCACGAAACTGGAGGTGACGCCGCACATCACGAACGATGGGTACGTCATCATGCAGATCAAGCCGGAGCAGAGTTCGGCGATCGCCGCCACGGCGACGGGCGTGCCCATCGTGGCCACCCGGCGCGCCGAGACGACCCTGCTCGTGCAGGACCGGCAGACGATCGTCCTGGGCGGCCTCCGGGTCAACAGCACCACGCTGACGCGGAGCAAAGTCCCGGGCCTCGGCGATTTGCCGGGGGTGAAGCTGCTCTTCCGCAGCACGTCCTCACGGGAGACGGATACGGAAATTCTGCTCTTCCTGACAACCCATATCATCGAGTCGCCCGAGGTCCGCCAACATGAGCGCCTCGTGTATGACGAACTGGCGAATTGGCCCCGCCAGCCCGAGACCCAGCCAGACCTCTGGCGCTAGGCCACCGACCCAGACCTGCTTTGTCGGCCCCTGACGCACCCCAGCGTCGGGGGCCGGCCACGTTTACGGTAGCCCGCCGCACTGCGTATACTCCCTGCACACGCGCGACGGCCGCCCGGTCCGCCGCGCCTGAGCCCTACGTATGCCGCCCGACGATTATCCGTTGTTAGGTACCCTCGCCGTCCAGGCCGGGGTCCTGACGGAAGCGGAACTGGAGGACGTGCTCCTGAAAGCGGCCGAGCGCGGCGTCGCGCTGGGGGAAATGCTATTCAAACTGGGCTACGTCAGCCGCGACCGGCTGCTCGAACTGGTGGCCGAGCAGTACGACACCACCGTCTACGATTTGCGCGAGTGGCGCCCCGAGCCGCAACTCCTCAGCGCCCTCCCCCCCGAATTCGTGCGGGAGTACCAGATGCTGCCCGTGTCCATTGAGGGGGGGCGCATCGTGGTGGCGGCCGCCGGACCCTTCACCACTCCGCTTCCGGACTTGCTGGACCACGTCCGCGACCTGACCAGCTGTCGGGCCGAGGTGGTGCTCTGCGAGGCGGAGGCCCTCCGGCGGTATATCGCGGAGTTCTACGCCGGCGAGGCGGCTCCCGCGCCTGCGCCCGCCCCGTCCGCCGCCGCTCCGCAGCCCGACAGCGGTGCCACCGCCGCCGCCGGCGGCAGCCTCTCGGACTTCTCCTCCCTGGTTAGTGAGATTCGAGCGGAGGCGGACGAGCCGCCTCCCACCGAAGCCACGGCGCGTGCCGAACTGGACGAGGTGCTCGACCGCGCCTTCGCCCTTTTGATCGAGACCCGCGCCCATGAATTCCTCAATCCGGTGCTGGCCAACACGAACAGCGCCGCGGAACTGCTGGACAAGGCTAAGCAATACCAGCACATGGGGATGTTCGCCGAGGGGCTCACGCTTGCCCACCGGGCCGATCGGCAGTTGAGCACGGCGCTGCGCCGGGCCCATGAACTCCAACAGGCCTGGGGGCCGCTGCTCCAGCACGTGGAATTGCTGCGCACCCGCCTCACGCAGCTGGACGCGGAACAGGCGGCAGATTTCGCCCCGCAGGAAATGGGTCGGCTTCGCGAGATTCGGGAGGCCACGAATGAGTGCGTCGAGACGAAAGCCATCGACCAGTTGCGCGCGCTCGTGGACGAGGGACAGTTGCTCATCGAGCGCATCGGCGCCCTGTCCCCGCGCCACAATCGGCGCGAGCGCCTCATCGAGAGCCTGACCCACGTGCGGGAGGTGCTCGCCCGCGCCCGCAAGCTCGGGGCCCAGACGGTCGCGTCCAAGGCGGTGGAGGCGGCCTATCGCCTGCTGGACGACGCGGACGCGCGCGCGCGGGAGAACGCGTGGGACGCCGTCGAGGACGCGCTGGCCCAGGCCCTGGCCCACGCGAAGGCCGCCGAGGCTCGGGCCGTGGAGTACGCCGAGCAACGCAAAGAGGCCCGCAGCGGGCTGCACAACCTCTGCGACACCGTGGATACCGCCATGCAGGAGCTGGCCAACCACCCCGCGGTCCAGGCGATCGTGCCGGGCCTGTTGGCCGCGTCCCGCCGCCTGACCGCCGCCCGCGTCGCGGCCGACGGCGACACGGACACCGCGCCCCACCACCAAGCGCTGGTGGACCTGCGCGACACCGAGCTGCCCGCCCTGCGCCAGTCCGCGGATGACGCCCACGCCCACTGGGCGGACCTGGGCTGGACCATCGAGGCCGCCGCGACGGCCGCCCGGGACGGCATTCGCACCGGCCTGAGCGGCCACGCCGCCACCGCCGCCGGCCAGGTGGCCGACGATATCCTGGCGTTCTTCCGCGCCCTCAACGATCGCAACCTTTCCACCGCCCAGGCCGTAGTACAGGAGGCCGAGCAGCGGTTGCGCGATTTTTGGGAAATGGCCGAACAGTTCCGCGGGGAGCACCAGCGCATCGATGCCCGGTTCCGGGACACCACGGGCGCCCTCGCGGCCGCCGTCGCCCGGGTGAACGATCCGGACATGCAGGACACCCTCGAGAAACTCCAAGCCGACCTGACGCGCGCGGGTAACGCCCTGGCCGGCGAGGAGTTCGGCGACGCTGAGGCACTGCTGGACTCCATCGATCACGCCATTACGAACCGCCTCCCCGCGAGCGCCAGCGACCTGGGCCCCGTCCGCAGCGAGGCACAGGCGCAGGCCTGGGGCCTGGCACGGACGCTGGCCGACTTGGCGGCCGCCGAGGCGGCCACGCTGGCTCCCACGGCGTATCCCACCTTCGTGGAGGCCGTCGAGCGCGCCATGCAAACGGCGCGGGAAGAGGACGTAGCGGCCGCCGAGGCCGCCATCGCCGAGGCCACCAAGGCCGAGCGCGCCGTGCGGGCGGATCTGGACGCGGCCCTCACGACGCGGGCGGAAGCCCTCACCCGGCGACTGGGTGAGGTGGAAGCGCGACTCCGGGAGACCGTCGAGGCGGCCGCAGCCCAGGGCGCGCCCGAGCTGCTCGAGGAGGGCTTCTACGAAGTCAACAGCGCACGCTCCCTGCTGGAAGAACACGCCGCGGCAATCCCCTTGGGGCCCGCCGCCCGGATTGAATCCCACCTGCGCGCTGTCGAGATCATCATCCAGCAGGTGGGCGCGAGCGGTGGGCATGACCGCCGCCGCCTCGAAGCCGCCCTGGAGCAGCTCAAAAGCGAGCTGACCGCCCTGGACGGGGACCTGGAGGGGCTCTTGGCCCAGCCGGACCTGGGCTTGGATCATCCGGCGCTGCAGGATGCGACCGATTCCCTGGCCGAGGCGCACAGCGTGCACGCCCAGGGGGACCTGGCGCGCGGGTACGAACTCTTGCGGCACGCCGAACGCATTATGGATGATCTGCGTCATGACCGGACGCACGCGGGGGATCAGCGCGAGGACTTGGCCCAGTTTTTTTCGAGCGTCCTGCCCGATCACCTGGCGGCGCTCGACGGGACGCTGTTGGCGTTCCTGGCGCCGGAGCCCTGGGAAGAGTTGCAGGCGACCGTCCAGGCCGCAGACGAGGCCCAGGGGCTCAATGACGTGAGCACGTTGGCGCGGCTGCACGGCCGGGTGGTGGATCTCATCGAAGAATGCTCCGCGGCGGAGCGCACCGAACGTACCCAACGCCTGGTGGATACGCAGCGGGCCCAGGCGGCGGCCGAGGCGGCCGTCCGTTTGGCCACCTTGCTCCAGGCCGAGACCCGCAGCCCGGACTTGTTTGCCGCGGCCACGCAATTGAAGGCCGCGGGGGACAATGCGGTGCGGGTACGCGCCTGGCAGGATGCGGTCGGGCATTTCGCCGCCGCCGCCACCCGCGCGGCGCAGGCGCAGGAGGCCGCCCTCTCCGCCGCTCAACAGGCAAGTGAAGCCCAAGGGGACCTGCTGCGGACTGCGGCCGACCACCTCGCCCGGGGGGACGTGGAGTCGGCGCAGACTACGCTGCAGGCAGCGAAAGGCGCGGCGGAGCGGGCGACGCCACCGCCGCCGGATTCTGGGGGATTGGCGCGAGCGACGGATCTCGATGTACACGAGGCATCGCCGCCGCGCTGACTGAGGTTGCCGGCCCAGCCGGCTGGAGGAGAGGACGAGCGTGCAGTACCACATCCCGACTTTCATGACCTGTGGGGTATTCGCGGCGGTGGTCGCCGGCCTGGCGATCCCGGCCGGAGCGCAGGCGCAGCGATTTGAAACGAACGCGGCCGAGCGGTTGGCCGATGCGGATCGGCTGATCGCAGCGGCACGCACGCTCTTGGCCGACGAGGATCCCGACCGCGTCGCCACGCTGACCCTGCGCGAATGCCTGTATGTCACCCTGCACAACAATTTGGACATTGCCGTGCAGCAGTTGGAGCCGGACCTGGCTGACGCGGATCTGCTTGCGGCGCAGGGCACGTTCGATCCGGAGCTGTTCTTGAACTACACCCAGACCCAGCGGAGCGATCCGCAATCCACGCGCGGCCGGTTGCAAACCGCCGGAGCCCAGAGCGTCGATGAACAACAGGTCATCCTCGAAGGCGGCGTGCGCGGCACGGTCGCGTCCGGCGCGGAGTACGAGCTCGTCGGCAATCGCACGCGCACGGCCGGGTCATTGAACTCCTCCGCCGGCATCGGTTCGGAATGGGGCGTGGACGGGCGGGCCACGATCACCCAGCCGCTGCTCCGGAATTTCGGCATCGCCGTGAATACCGCGCCCATCGCGATCGCCCGGCGCCGGCGCACGATCAGTGAGGCGGAATTCGACCAACAGGTGCAACAGACCATCACGGCAGTGCACGATGCCTATTGGGAGGTCGTGCGCGCCCGCGAGAACCTGCGCGTGGCCATTGATTCGCTGCGCGTCGCGCGCGACCTGTTGCGCCAGAACCAGATTCGCCTGGAGGTGGGGACGATGGCGCCCCTGGAAGTCCTGCAGGCGGAGACCGGGGTCGCCACGCGGACCGAAGCCCTCATCGTCGTGCGCCAGGCCGTGCGCGACGCTGAAGACGAGCTGAAGCGGCTCATGAACCTGCCGGACTCGCCCGAGGCATGGAAAATCGCGATCCGGCCGAGTGATTCGCCCTCCGCCACAGCGCCTGACGTGGAAACCGATGGGGCCGTCCAGACCGCGCTCGCCGACCGGCCCGAGTTGCGCGCCGCACGCTTGGAGCTGGCCAATGCGGACGTCAATCTGCTCGTGGCGCGCAATCAATTGCTTCCGGACCTCAAGGGCACGGCCGAGTACGGCGTGCGGGGAACCAACCGGGACCTGAACGATGCTTTCGACCAGGCCGGCCGCACCCACACGGAGAACTGGCGGTTGGCCGGCGACTTCAGCTATCCGATCGGGAACCGGGACGCCCGCGGCCGGTATCGCCGCTCCGGATTGGAACGCCAGCAGCAAGCCCTGCGGATCGATGGTCTCGAACTCGAGATCACCGCGGCGGTGCGCAGTGCGGTCCGCGCCGTGGAGACCGCCTGGCAACGCATCGGGGTGACGGAGTTGGCGAGCCACCTGGCGCAGCAACAACTGGAGGCCGAGCAGAAGAAACTGGAGGTGGGGGTGAGCACCAGCTTCGACGTGCTGGAATTCGAACAGGACCTCACCGAGGCCAAGAGTAATGAGATCGCCGCGCGGATTGACTATCAGCAGGCGCAGGCGCAATTGGACCTCGCGATCGGGCACGCCCTGGTCGCGTACGACATCGCCATCGACAAGGGCCAGGGCTAATCGTGCTGGGGGGTGTCAGGGGCGGGGCCCCGCCGCACCGGTGGGGGGTACGGCGCTGGTGTGCGTGCCTGGTGGCGCTCGCGGTGGCGCCGGCGCCGGCCGCGGCGGAACGCACGCTGACGCTGCAGCAGTGTCACCTGGCCGCGCTGGACGCCAACCCCACGATCCGCGCCGCGGAACTGGAACCGTTGTTGGCGGAGGCCGACTACCTGGCGGCGCAGGGGTTGTTCGATCCGACGGTGACCCTCAACTACACCGTGACCGATCGGACGGATCCGCTGAACCAGCGCACGATCCTGTCACTGCAAGGGGTGGTCCGCGCGATTGATTCAACCACGACGGTGGTCGGCGGCGGCGTGGGCGGCCTGATCGCCTCGGGCGCGCAGTACAGCATCAGCTTCTCGCGCACGCGCTCCGATTCCACCATCAACGCCGCGTTCGGGACGTCCGGCGAGTACGAGATGGACCTGACCGGCTCCCTGACGCAGCCGGTCCTGCGCAATTTCGGTATCGCCATTACCACGACGAATCTGCGGGTCGCTGACCTGGAGCGGACCGCCGCCAACGCCCGCCTTCGTTCCACCGTAATCGACACCCTCTTCACTGTGGAACGCGCCTACTGGCAGTTGGTGCTGGCGCAGGAGCAGGCGCGGGTGCAGCAGAACGGCTTGGCGCTGGCGGACGCGCTGGTAGCCGAGACACAGGTGCGCTTGGACGTGGGCGTGGTGGCGCCCCTGGCCGTGGTCGAGGCGGAAACGGCGCGGGCGCGCCGGCAGGAGGGCGTCCTGCTCGCCGCGCAGGCGGAGGGGGACGCCCAGGATAACCTGCACCGGTTGCTCGCCCCGCGGGCGGCCGCCGCGTTCTGGACCGATGCGGTCACGCCCACCGACACGCCGGGCCTGGAGCTGGTCGGGCTCGACGTGGACCGGCTGGTGCGCGACTCCCTGCGCGCGCGGCCGGAGTTGGAGCTGCTGCGCGTCGCGCTCCTCCAGGCGCGGATGGCGACCGCCTTCCGGAAGAACCAGCGGCTGCCGGAAGTGAACCTCCGCGCGGAGTATGGGTGGCGCTCCATCGAGACCAGTCCCCATGAGGCGTTCGACGATCTGTTCAGCGGCAATCGGCCCCACTGGCTCCTCGGGGTGGAGGTGCGCGTGCCCTGGGGCAACCGGGATGCGCGCGGCACGTACCGGCGCGCGCGGCTCACGGAGCGCGGCGCCGAGTTTCAGCGGCGGCGAACCGAACAGGTGATCGTGCAGGATGCCCGCACCGCCGCGCGGGAGGTGGCCGCCCGCCTGCAACAGGTGGAAGCCACCCGGGCCGCACAGCGGCTGCAGGAGCAGCAGGTGGCCGCGGAGGAAGCCAAGCTGGAAGTGGGCGTGGCGACCCCATTCGACGTGCGCCAAAAACAGGACGATATGATCGACGCTCAGGGGCGGGCCCTAGAGGCCCTCATCGGCTACCGCACCAGCGTGGCGAATCTCGCCCGGGCCCGAGGCCGGTACCTGGAGCGGATCGGCGTGGGGATCACGATCGGCCCGGACCGGGACGTCGCGTCCCCGGCCACGATGGTTCCCGGCAGGGATGCGGATCCGGACGTGGGGATCGACTGACGCGGAATCGGACGGAGCGCGCCGCGCGCCGCCCTAATTGACGAGGGACTGGGCCGGGAGGGTCTGCTCGTCGCAGGGGATGCAGAGGTCGGCGGCCGTCCGGCGCCCGAACACCTCTTGCAGGGCGGAGACGGCCTCGAAGAGCACGGGCCGAATGCGGCAATTCGTGCGGCGGCTCTCCGGACAGACCTGAGCGTCCGCGAGGCACTCGTACATAGAGATGGGGCCCTCGACCGCCTCGATGATCTCGAGCAGCGTAATTTCGCCGGCGGGCCGGCTCAAGGCAAAGCCACCGCCTGCGCCGCGGTGGCTGCTCACGATGTTCCCCCGGGCCAGGGACTGGAAGATCTTGCCCAGAAAGCTCACGGGTACGTCCTGTGCCTGGGAGATTTCCGACAGCATGCAGACCGAGCCGTGGGGTTTACCGGCCAGGTATTGGATGCCTCGGAGCGCGTATTCGGAGGCCCGGGTGAGCTGAATCATGACACAAACTGGGTCGAAGAAATAACAGACCGAGTACTCTATTTTAGCAGTTTCGCCCGGACCGGGCTAGCGGCCGGCGCCTGTGCTCAATCAGGCTCTACAGGCCCCAGAAGGCGATGCGCTGGCACGCGGCCATTACCGGGCCCAGAATGGCGCGAAACCCCCCGGTAAAGAGGAGAAACAGCAGGATGAAGGGGCCGTACTGGTAGAACTTGTGGACGTTCCACCGGACGTGCATGGGCAGAAAGTGTTTGCCAAACTGGAACCCGTCCAGGGGCGGGATGGGGATCAGGTTGAACACCCCGAGCAGCACGTTGATGGCGAAGAGCATGTACAGCACTCGGACCAGGGGCAGCGGCGCGTGGTCCAGCCCGCCGGACACCAGGGCGAGGCAGCGGATGAGCACCGCGGCGCCGATGGCGATACAGAAGTTCGCGAAAATCCCGGCCAGGGACACGAGCATGTCATCCCGGCGGTAGCGCCCGAAGTTCCGCGGATTGACGGGCACCGGCTTCGCCCAGCCGAAGATGGGCACGGGCACCGGCGAGAGCAGTTGGACCATGGGAATGAGCGCCGTGCCGATGGGATCGATGTGCGCGAAGGGGTTCAGGGTCATACGCCCTTGCAGGCGCGCCGTATCATCCCCGCACAGGTGGGCCGTCCATGCATGCCCGAATTCGTGGACGCACAGCGAGAACAGCAGCATCAGGTAGGTGACAAATGCGGCTTGGAGATCCATACGTTTCCGCCGAAACGGTAACGGCGGCCTGGGGCCGCCTCCACCGATCAGTCTAGCCGGGGTTGGGGCACGCCGCAACGTGCCCTAACGCGCCGTCCCCTGTGCGCCGTCCCGCCGGGCGGCGGCGAAGGCCTCCAGGTGCCGGCGTTCCTCCGCGGTGAGGTGCGTCGGCAGCGCCACGGTCACGTGCACGTAGTGATCCCCCCGCGGCTGGCCCGGGACCTCGACTCCCTTGCCGCGCAGCCGCAGCTTCGCGCCCGGCTGCGTGCCCGGCGGGATGTGCAGCTTCACGGGCGCGTCCATCGTAGGTACCTCCACCGTCGCGCCAAGCATCGCCTGAGCCACGTCGATGGTCACGTCCGTGTGCAGGTCCCGCCCCTCCCGCCGGAGGCCGGGGTCGGGCTGCAGGCTAACCAACAGGATCAGATCCCCCGGCGGCCCGTGCTCCGGACTGTGGTGCCCCTGGCCGCCGAGTCGAATTTTCTGCCCGGTGTCGATCCCGGCCGGCACGTTCACGTTGACCGTGTGCCGCTTGGGCGCGACGCCGCGTCCCGCGCACAACGCGCACGGGTGGCTCACGCGCGTTCCCTTGCCGCCGCAGTTGGGGCAGGGTTGGCTGAAGCCCAGGCCCTGGGAGAGCATGCCGTGTCCGCCACAGCGGGGGCATGGTGCCGGGGCGCTGCCGGGTGCCGCACCGCTGCCGCCGCACGTGCCACACGTCTCGTTGCGGTTCACGCTGATCTGCTGCTTGCCGCCCGCGAGCGCGTCCCGTAACGGCAGGCGGATTTCGGCAAGGATGTCCTGGCCCTTCGCGGGCTCCCGCGGCCGCGCCCGGCCGCCGAACGCATCGCCACCGAACAGGTCGGAGATGCCGCCGCCGAAGAACCGCTCGAAGATGTCGTTGAGATCCGCGAAATCCCCCGCGTTGCCCGGGCGGCCGCCGCCGCCGGGGCCGAAGCCCGCGCCGCCGAACGTGCGCATCTGGTCGTACTGCGCCCGCTTCTTCGGATCGCTCAGGACTTCATGCGCGCCGGACACTTCCTTGAACTTCTGTTCAGCCTGCGGATTGCCTTGATTCGCGTCCGGATGGTACTGCTTCGCTAGGCGGCGGTACGCCTTCTTGATCTCCTCCGGCGAAGCGTTGGTGCTGACGCCCAGCACGTCGTACAGGTCCGGGGTTTTGGTCGGCATGGGATCGCGGCAGCCGAGCGAGCCGCCCGGCCAACCTATTCTACCAATCCGGGGGGGCGCGTCATTCAGCGGGTGCGGCCCGCGGTCCCGCGAGTAATTCCACGGCGAAGTCCGCCAGCGCGGCCGCGACGATCTCGTTGCCCGCGTCGCCGTAGTGGCACGAATCGTAAAAAATCTGCCGGTCCACCGCGTCGAACACCCCGCGCAGATCCCGGTAACCGAAATTCGGCCGGTGGAACGCGCGCAGCGTCGCGTCAATGGCGTCATACGCCGCCCCCGTGTATTCCAAGTAGTCGGGAATTTCCTGGTAGCGAAACTGCTCCCACCCACTCAGCGCTTTTCGGGTGTGGCCGAGGTGCGGCTGCAGCGCAAACCCGTAGGGCACGCCCAGGTCCGCCAGGTCATCCGCCGCGGTGCGCACGTTGCGCCCCAACGTGGCCGCGATCTTGTCCGCCGCCGGGCGGTCCGGCACCGGCGTCACCAGGTTCGGCAGCTTCGCCCGGCCGCCCAGCGTCTGCGACAGGGACAGCAGTTCGAAAAAGTACTCCTCCGGCCAGTTGCGGAACCAGGAACTCTCGTACCCGAGAAACCCCCAAGAGGGATCGTTGTTCCCGCTGAGCGCCAGGACCAGGTCCGGCTCCCACTCGATGATGCGATGGCTGATGAAGAGCGCCTCCTGCACCGTCGCCCAGCCGGGATTCGCGGCCGCAAACACCTCGACCGTTTCGGGCGCCCGGCCGAGGCGCCGGGCCAATCCCCCGCGCAGGTACGCGTGGATGGTGCGGTCCTCGCTCGGGGCGCCGACGCTGAACGCCGCCGAACCGCCCACGAGAAACACGCGGAGCATGCCCGCGGGTTTCGGCATCGCCACGTCGTGGTCCGCGCGCAGTTGCTGCCGGTTGATGTGCGCGTTCAAGTGTACGCCGGGCAATGGCGCCGCGCCCACCAGCGGCGTCGGCACCTGCGGCGGCATCCAGAGATAGTCGCGGAGGTGTGCGTGCGCGGCGCGCACGTCCAGGTAGGCCGCCGCCGTCCCGTTGAACGCGTCGCGATCGATCATGTCCGCGACCGACGTGGGGCCCTGCGTCTTATCGTAGCTGCGGCGCAGGGGCAGGCTCGTGGCGTAGAAGCCCGCGCCCGCGCCGATGCCCAGGAACGCGAGCGCGATCAGCGCCGGCAGCAGCGTCGTGACGAGTCGCCGCGGGCGCGGCCGCTCAGGCGTTTCATCCATCCGGCCGCGAGTCTAGCACGCGCGGTCGGGTTGGGCTGCGGACATGGACGCGGGAGCCGCGGCCTCGTAGGCGCGCGTCGGCAACAGGAGCCACGCGGCGACGTAGAGCGCGGCGCCGAGGAGGGACACGCGCGTGAAGCCGACGGTCATGGCGAGCGCGAGGGAGAAGACGGTGGCCAGCACGCTCGCCGCCCCGTTCAGCGCCCAGTACCACGCCTTGTTGCCGTCGCCGAACTGCACCATGCCCACGGGGAACGCGAAGCCCATGAGAAATCCCACCGGGCCCAACGCCAACGCGGTGAGCGCCACGCGCGCGGGGAACGGCAAGCCGAGCGTGGCGGTGAAGAGCGGCGCGAACGCCAGCGTGAGCCCGGCGACGGCGAGCGGTAAGAGGAACCCGAACCGCTTCACTACCGCGACCGGCACGCGCGCCGCCGTGATGGACCCGAGGCCGGCGCCGAGCAGGAGCGTCGCAATGACGACGGTGGTTGCGTAGCTCGGGTGCCCCAGGTACAGGATGAACCGCTGGACCCACGGGGCTTCGGCCAACATGAACGCCAGCCCGATGCACGCGAAGTACCCGGACCCGCGCCAGAAGCCGGGGTGCCGCTCGAGCCGCCGCGCGAGCAGGAACGGCGAGAAGAACAACGCTACGGTGACCACCGTCATGATCGAGAGCAGCAGACGCAGCAGCACCGCCGCGTGGTCGTTCGTCGAGAGCGCGTCCGACTCCAGCCATTGCGTACGGCCGAAGATGGGCACGTTCTGGAAGAAGAACGGCTTGTCATCCGTGGGTGGGGCGATCTCGAAGCCGGACGCGTGCAGCGCCGCCGTCCCGCCGCGCAACGTGCGCACCACGAGCGGCGCCGCCAGATCGTCCGCGTCCCCCGCCGGCCAGTGCAAGGTGAAGCCGCGCTCCGCGCACACGGCCCGCAACCGCGCCAGGCGTTCGCCGGTCCACGAGTGCCGGGCGACGAGCACCGTGCCCATGGCCGACGCTTGTACCACCGCCACGTGGTCCAGCGGCGCGGCCAGCCCTTCGAGGTCCAGGGCGTGCGCCGCCATGAGCGCGATGCGCGTACTCTCCAACTGCCGGGGCCCGCGCGTCCACCGGGTGATAGACACGAGCCCGTCGGCGGAGAGGCGCGACCAGTACAGGCGCATGGCCTCCACGGTATAAAGGTAGTTTTCGCTCAGCGCGTAGGCCCCCGCGGCCGTGGCCGCCCAGCTATCGATCAGCGAAATCTGAATGACGTCATAGTCGCCCGCCGCATAGGTGAGAAAGCTGCGTCCCTCGCGCGCGATGCCGGTGACGCCCGGCCGGTGGTAGATGTCCCCGCTGAACTCGCCGAAGGGGCCCGAGACAGCGTCGATGATGTGCGGATTCAGTTCCACCGCATCCACCGCCGTCACGCCCGCCCGCAGAGCGGTGAGAATGTCGCGGCCGCCGCCCGCGCCGATGATGCACGCCCGCGCCGGCGCGCCCGCCTGATACCCGACGCTCGTCACGTCATAGAAGAGATACTCCAGCGCGTCTGGGTCCGTCGCGTGTTTCGTGATAGGCGTCCCCGCCGACCCGTCCTGCTCGAGCCAGAGCTGTTCGATTTTTGCGCCTGCGAAATCGAAGTTCGTGCCCATCCCCCACACGAAACCCGTCTCTTTGTCGTCCAGAAAAAAGATGTTCGGAAACACGGTCAACCGCGCCGTCGGGGTCCAGCGCTCGTACAGCAAGTCCTTCGGCTCGCGGTACTGCTTGCCGTACCGCAACTGAAACGGCTCGCCCCAGGCCATGCACGCCGCCACCGCCGCGACGATGACGAGCGCGCTGCGCGGCCGCGGCCGGCAGACGAGCGCCGCCGCGCACAGCGGCAGGACCCCGGCGCCGGCGATGAGGAGCGGGGTGGGAATGTAGCGCATCAGGGGCACGACGGCGAACGCGGCCAGGGTGGCGCCGAGCAGGTCGGCCCCGTACATGCGGCCGATGGCGCGGCCCGGCGCCTGCAGCAGCAGGATGCACACGGCGGCCCCCAGGGCGAGGAACGGCACGAACACGCACGCGAGGGCCAGCAGCAGCGTCGTCTGCAGGAGGTTGCCGAGGCTGGGGAACAAGCCGCCGATGGCGGGCGTGAAATAGCCGAGCTTGAACAGGGCGATGATGGACGCGGGCACCGCCACACCCGCCGTGAGGAGCGCGGTGCGCAGGGTCCCGGCCCGCGGGGGGCGGAGCGCGAACCAGACGCCGGGCAGGCCGAGGCCGAGCATGGCCAGAGCGATGGATAGGAACGCGAAGTGGTACCACAGGATCACGCTGAGCACGCGGGTGATCGCCACTTCGTACAGCAGCACGGTGCCCGCCACCAGCGCCATGGCCGCGTACGCGCGTGGAGCGGGCGTTGCCGCTGTGTTCTCGCCTGTCATCGCACTGCTCGCCCGCCCCCCTGCAAAACGCGGCCACTATAGCAGCATCAAAAACACCGCCGCCCGGCGGTGCGCGGGGCACGGCCGGGCGGGGGCAAGCGACTCAGGTGAGGGGCGCTTAGATGTCGTAGTACAAGTGGAACTCGTAGGGGTGCGGCCGCTGGCGCAGCGCGTCCACCTCTTCGGTCCGCTTGTAGTCCAGCCAGGTCTCGAGCACGTCCGGCGTGAACGCGTCGCCCTTCAGCAGCCACTCATGGCTCTGTTCCAGGTTGTCGAGCGCTTCGTCGAGGGAGCCGGGCAAGTGCTTGATCTGTGCGGCCTCCTCGGGCGGCAGATCGTACAGGTCCTTGTCCATCGGCTCGCCCGGATCGATCTTGTTCAACACGCCGTCGAGCCCCGCCAACAGCATGGCCGCGAACGCGAGGTACGGATTGCACGACGGGTCGGGCGACCGAAACTCCACGCGCTTCGCCTTGGGACTCGCGCTGTAAACGGGGATCCGGCAGCAGGCCGAGCGGTTCCGGCTGGAGTACGCCAGGTTGACCGGGGCCTCGAAGCCCGGGATGAGCCGCTTGAAGCTGTTCGTCGTCGGATTGGTCAACGCCACGAGGGCGGGCGCGTGCTTGAGCAGCCCGCCGATGTAGTGCAGCCCCATCTCGCTGAAACCGGCGTACTTGTCGCCCGCGAACAGCGGCTTGCCGTCCTTCCACAGGCTCTGGTGCACGTGCATGCCCGTGCCGTTGTCGTTCCAGAGCGGCTTGGGCATGAACGTGACCGTCTTGCCGTGCTGCGCGGCGGTGTTCTTGACGATGTATTTGTAGAGCATGAGCTGGTCGGCCATCTTCAAGATTTCCGCAAAGCGCATGTCGATCTCGGCCTGCCCGCCCGTGGCCACCTCGTGGTGCTGGCACTCGACTTCGATGCCGCACCGTTCCATGTTCAGCACCATCTCCGTGCGCAGGTCCTGGAACTTATCCATGGGGGGCACGGGGAAGTAGCCCTCCTTGTGGCGCGGCTTGTAGCCCAGGTTGCCGCCGGGCTCGTCGCGGCCCGTGTTCCACTGCCCCTCGATACTGTCCACGAAGTAGTACGACTCGTGCTCCCGCGTGTCGAACTGCACCGAATCGAAGATGAAGAACTCGGCCTCGGGCCCGAAGTACGCGGTGTCGGCGACGCCGGTGGACTTCAGATACTCGATGGCCTTCTTCAGGATCGTGCGCGGGCACCGGCTGTAGGCCTCGCGGGTGATCGGGTCGGCGATGTCGCAGTACATCACCAGGGTGATGTGCTGCAGGAAGGGATCGATGAACGCCGTCGTCGGGTCCGGCATGACGAGCATGTCGGACTCGTGGATACCTTTCCACCCGCGGATGGAGGACCCGTCAAAGCCTAAGCCGTCCTCGAACGTCTCCTCCGAAATCTCGCTCGGCGGCACCGAGAAGTGTTGCTGCAGCCCCGGGAAGTCCTGGAACCGCAGGTCCACCATCTGCACGCCCTCATCCTTGATCCGTTTTACGACTTCACCTGGGGTCATCGCTACTGCCTCGCTCCTTGTAGTTGCCTCCACCTCCGGACTCCCGTCCGGACGGGGCTCAAATCGCGTCCTCGTTGCGCTCGCCGGTGCGAATGCGCACCGCTTCGAGGACATCGGATACGAACACCTTGCCGTCGCCGAGTCGACCGGTCGACGCCGCCTCTACGATTGTCTCGACCACTTGGGACGCCTTCGCGTCCGGCACGACGATCTCCACTTTGCACTTCGGGAGAAACTCCACCTCGTACTCCGCGCCGCGATAGAGTTCCTTGTGGCCCTTCTGCCGGCCGAAGCCCTTCGCCTCGGTGACGGTCATGCCCTGCACCCCGATGGCGCTCAGGGCGTCCTTGACCTCCTCGAGCTTGAAGGGTTTGATGATCGCCTCGATCTTTTTCATGCCACCGCTCCCCGCCCCCCGGGCGGGATGACCTCAGTCCGCAGGCCAATTGTGCAAGCCGGGTGCCACGCCAGCCGGGCGCGGAGAGTCGCTAAACCCCATAGGCTTCCGGACGTTTGGAAATGTCACGGCGCACTGGCTCCTGACAGCCGGCCGCCCGGCTGCCCATTCGCTGGGCAAGTGCGTAGGGCGCATGCAGCGCGCCGGCGCCCCCCGCCCCGCGAAAACCGCGACATCCTATGTGTGGAGACCGCCCGGGCGCAAGAGAGCGCCGGCCCCGCCCGCCGCGGCCAGGGCCAGGAGCGGCCAGAGCACCTGGTGGTACCGCGGGTCCCCGTAGTACACCGCGTGCACCAGCAGGATGTACGCCGCCCAGCTTCCCAGCATGGCCCATCCGCCCGGCGACTCGCGCCAGCCGCGCCGGAGGGCCCAGACCACCACCAGCAGGCCGCAGCCGTAGTAGTACCCGTCGAGCGCCAGGCGGGTGACCAGGGCGCGCGCCGCAGACCAGTCTGTCACGTTCGGGCCGCTGGCCGCCCAGCGCAGGGCGGCGGAATCGTCGCGGAGCAGGGCCGCGAGCTTGGCCGGCACCAGCCGCCCAAACCGCCCCGGGTCGGCGCGGATGGCAGCGACCGCGGCGGCACGCAGGGCGGCATCCCGCTCCGCTTCGTTCTCCATGGCGCGGTACGAACCGAATTCGGATTCCGGAATGGTCCGCACGGCCCCCGTGGCCCCCGGCCCGTTGCCTACGTACAGGTTGAACCCGGCATTCGTGCTCACGAGTGCGAACCGGTCGAACGCCCGGTAATTGCGATACGTCCACGGCGCGATGACACAGAGCGCGACCGCGTAGGTCACGGCCAGGTCCAACAGGATGCGGCCGGGTCGGGTGCGGTCCCCGGCAAGGAGGAGGGCGATGAACGGCCACGGCAGGAGCACCGGTTTCACCAGCACCCCGAGGCCGACGAGCAGGCCCAGGAATACCCGCCGCCGCCACGGATCAAGGTCGCGGTTCAGCACGAGCGCCCAGACGGCGACCAGCAGGGTGGCGAAGAGGGTTTCCGTGCTCAGCAGTTCAGTGAACAGGATTGCGCTCGGACACAGCGCGAAGGCGAGCGCGGCAAGCCGCGCGCCGGATTCAGGCAACACGCGGCGGCCGACGCGCCAGAGCAGCGCCGCCGTGACGTACGAGAGCAGGACCTGCGCCACCTTGACCGCGAGCAGGGACATGCCGAAGACCCGGTAGAGCGCCGCGAGAAAGGCGGGGTAGCCGATGGGCCAGAACGCGCTCGGCCAGCCGTTCTCCACGTACCCGTGCCCCGCCAGCAGGTCCTTCGCATGGATGTCGTACCACGCCAGGTCCACGTGGGGGATGGTATGCGTCAGGAGCATCCACACCACACGCGGCAGCACGACCGCGATGGCAAGGTACGCGAGCCACGTGCGGGTCGGGCACGTGGCGATCCAGCGGACCGCGTCGCGCACGCGGGTCCGGCGCCACCAGCCCGCCGCGAAGAGCCACAGCGCGGTGGCGGCGATCCGTCCCGTCTGGCCCACCAGGTGCGCCACGCTGGCGTCGCCCACGTCGCCATCGGGCGACAGCCGCGTGCCCACCTCCAGCCAGACACTCGGGGGCAGCACCAGGCACAGCACCCCGAGCCCCAACGCGACGCCGATGACTGCGCGGTCGGAGGATGATTTCACGGGAACAGTATAGAAGTGGTCGCTAGCGACTCGCGGCCGGCTTGCGAAAAGTCGGGGTGGGCCTTCAGACCGGCCCCACTCCCTAAGGGGAAGGAGCGTCGCGGACTATGGCAAAGGGCGCAGGGTGCAGGAGATCGAAACCCGCGGCCGCTACGTCCGCTCGTAGGTGCCGATGAGTTCCCCTTCGGCGAGGATGTGACCTTCCATCATCTCGAGCAGGTCGGCCTTGGTGGCGCCGGGCCCCAGGTCGAGTTCGATGTCGAGCGCGTAGAGCTTAAAGAAGTACCGGTGCACGCCGTGGCCGGGCGGGGGCATGGGGCCGCGGTAGCCGGTGTCGCCCCAGCCGGTGATCCCCTCGTGCAGCCCGCTCTGCACCCCCTCGGTGATCGAGGTCTGATCCGCGGGAATCTTGTAGGCCACCCAGTGGACCCACGGCTCGGGGGTGGGGGCGTCGGGATCGTCGCAGATGAGGGCCAGCTCCTTCGTGCCCTCGGGCGCGGCCGTCCATGCGAGCCCGGGGGACACGTCTTTCCCCTCGCCGGTGTGCTTCTGCGGAATGGATCCGTTGGGTTCAAAAGCGTTGCTGGTCAGTTGCATGTGTGTGGTCTCCCGCTGCGGGTTGCGAGACTCCTCTGCTGCAGCTGTGCTCCGGGTCGCGGTGAGCGCCAAAAGCACCAAGGCGACACCCGGGCCAATCCGAGTGTGCATCGGCGGGATTATAGCAGCGCCGGCACCGGGCTGCACCGCGGGGCCTACGACAGGGGCTCGACCGTGACGGGGATGCCGTTGAGTACGGCGTTCCCGCTGGGCACGTCCATCTCCGCGTCGTCGGTCAGGATGTTCGAGTTCACCCCGGCGTGCGCCTCCGCGATGGGCATGCGCAGCCCCTCGCCGTCGTGGCCCCACCCGTGCGGCAAGCTGACCACGCCGGGCATCAACTCGTCCGTCACCTCGATGGGCGCCACCACGCTCCCGACGCGGCTGGTGACCCGCGCCCGCCCGCCGGTCTCCAATTGCAGACGCAATGCGTCCGCTTCGCTCACCATGAGGGTGCACCGGTCGGGGCCTTTCACCAGCGAGTGCAGGTTGTGGCACCACGAGTTGTTCGACCGCAAGTGTCGCCGGCCGATGAGCACCATGCCGTCGTGCCCGTTCTCCAGGTCCGCACGCAAGCGCGCCAGGTCTTCCAGCACCAGGTCCGGCGCCAGGTCGATCTTGGCATTGGTGGTGCCCAGCTTCCCGGGCAACTGCTCCTTCAGCGCGCCCAGGTCGATCCCGTGGGGATTGTCCTTGAGCTTCTGCAGGCTCAGGCCGTCGGGATTGCGGCCAAAGCCGTCGCCGTACACGCCCGTGCGCAGGAGCAGGTCGAGGATGCGGTGCGGCCCCGGCTCGTCACCCAGCTTCGCAATCGCCTCGTCCGCCGTCAGGCCCTCCCACCGGCCGCCCTCGGTGGGAATCTCCTGCTGCACCGCTTGTTGCAGCACGAAGTCGTCCACCCCCTTCAGGTCCATCTCGCTCATGCCGACCATGTAAGACGCCAGCCGCGCGAGGATTTCCCAATCGTGCTGCGTGCCCTCCGGCTTCTCGAACACGGGTGCCGAGTACTTCGCGACGTCGCGTACCGCGAGCTGGTAGAGCGCCAAGTCATACGTGTCGTGTTCCAGGGCGCCCGTCGGCGGCAGGATCACGTCTGCGTGCCGCGTGGTTTCGTTCAGGTAGAAGTCCACGGACACCATGAAGTCGAGCGCGGCGAACGCCTCGTCCAGCCGGTCCGCGTTCGGCGCGGACAGCGCCGGGTTGCCCGCGACGGTGACTAGCGCGCGAATCTGGCCGTCGCCTGGGGTCTCGATTTCGTCGGCGAGCGTCGCGACGGGGATTTCGCCGAACACTTCGGGCAGTTCGCGCACGCGGCTCTTCCACCGGTGCAGGCTCACGCCTTTGCCACCGGGCTCCTGTTCAAACCCGATGCCGCTGACGGCCGCCGCTTGGGCGAACATGGCGCACCCCGCCCGGTCCAGGTGGCCGCTGAGAATGTTCACCAGGTCCACGGCCCAGCTCGCGAGCGTGCCGAACTGCTGGCAGGTGGTACCGATGCGGCCGTAGCACGCTGCCTTGTCGGCCGCGCAGAAGTCGCGCGTCAGCCGGCGGATCGTGTCGGCGTCGATCCCGCAGCGCTCCGCGACGGTCTCCGGGGCGAACGGCGCCACGGCGTCCCGCACCGCGTCCAACCCGCTGATGTGCCCCTCGGTGCGGCCGAGCGTTACCAGGTCCTCCGCAAACATGGTGTGCACCATGGCGAGCAGCAGGTACGCGTCGGTGCCGGGGCGGATGAAGTGGTGTTCCGTCGCGATGTCCGCCGTCTCGCTGCGGCGCGGGTCGATCACGATCACTTGGCCCCCGCGCTCGACGATGGCCTTCAACCGGCCGGGCACGTCCGGGGCGGTCATGAGGCTGCCGTTGGAGGCGAGCGGATTGCCGCCGAGAATAATGAGATGCTCCGTGCGGTCCAGGTCCGGCACGGGAATGGTCAAGCCGCCGCCGAACATGAGCCCCGCGCTCACCATCTTCGGAATCTGATCCGCGGTGCTGGCGCTGAACCGCTGCTTGCTTCCCGTGGAGCGGTTGTACACGGGCAGGTACACCATGCAGTGCAGATTGTGCGCGCTCGGATTGCCGAAGTACGTGGCGAGCGCGTTCGGCCCGGACTCCTCACGAATGGCCACCAGCCGCTCGCCCACATACGCGTAGGCCTCGTCCCACGAGATTTCTTCCCACGTGCCGGCGTCGGTCTTGCGGATCGGGTGCCGCAGGCGGTCCGGGTCGTCGTGCAGCCCCTTCATGCCGTAGGCCTTGGGGCAGATGTACCCCTTGGAGAAGGGATCGTCCTTGTCCCCGCGGATCGTAATGATGCGGTCGCCCTCCACCTCGACGGCGATGCCGCAGGTAGCCTCACACAGCGTGCAGATGCGATAGACGGTACGTCGGTCAGCCATGGCGCACTCCTCGAGCGTAGGTCGCGAGGCCTGGACACGGCCCCGCAGAATTCGCGAGGGTAAGTCTATCAGGTTGCGGCGGGCGTTTCGGGGCCACCTCCGGCCGGTCCCGGGGGGCCGGTCAGTCCGCTTCCAGTCGGCCCCGGAGGGCCGGTCAGTCCGAAAGTTCTTTGCGTACAACGGCCGCCATCCGGGGGTTGGCCACCTCCAGCTTGCGCACGGCGGCGGCGCGCAGGTGGGCCAGGACCCGCGCCCGAAACGCGCCCGCGTCCGCTTCGCCGGCCCGGATGCGGCGGGTCAATTCCTCATTCAACTCCAGCACCCGGGCGCGCAGATCCTCCATGCCCGGGGGCGCGTCCCCCGGCCGGTCGAGCACGTCGCACAGGGCCGCGTGCTCCACGTGCAGGTCCGCCTCGGGACTCTCCCACTCGCGCAAGAGCATCTTGACTACATTCGACGCCACCCGTGCCCGGAACTGCGCCGCGCCCTCCAGCTCTTGCATGGCCACGTCTTCCAGAAAGTACGCCACCCCTTGAAGCAACTGGCGATCGGTTGGTTTATCTTGCATTGCCTCTATCCACAGATTACGCAGATTGCACAGATTTCTGTCTGTCGTCCTCTGGTGTTCCCGGTTTCTGAATCTGTTTGATCTGCGAAATCTGCGAATCCGATGCGGTCGCCACTACTCTCGGATCAGGTTCAACAATTCCGCCTCGACCTCGGAGGCGCGGCGGCCGATGGCCCCCTTCTCCAAGTCGCGCGTCGTGCCGTCCACGAAGTTCACCGCCTGCATGACCGTGATGATCCCCCAGCGCAAATTCCCGAACACCTCCCACCAGTGCGCGCGCTCGCGGTCCACCGGCTGCCCGCCCGCGGCTTCGTATCCTGCGTAGAGCGCGTCGCGGCTTCCACACCCCGCGACGGGCTGCGCGTCGTGCCCGAAGCGCCACGCCCGCACGGTGAGCCACCCCAGGTCCTCCAGCGGGTCTCCCCAGTGGCACAGTTCCCAGTCGAGGATGGTGCGCAGGCCGTCCGGCCCGAACATGACGTTGCCCAGCCGGTAGTCGCCGTGCACCAGGCACAGGCCGGTGGGTTCCGGCACGCGGGCCGCCAGGTAGCGCAGCCCCAGCTCGAAGACCGGGTGCGGGTTGCGCGCCGCGTCGCGGTACGCCGCCTCGTACAGTTGCAGTGCGAGCGCCGCCGGATTGCCCTCCGGCAGGGGCCCGAGAATCTCCTGCAACGCTGCGTCGGGGGCCACGGCATGGATGGGCGCGAGGAACTCGCCCAACTGCCGGGCCATCAGGCCGCGTGCCTGCGCGTACTCATCGCGGCGAAGCAGGCGCGGCGCCAGGGTCTCGCCCTCCAGAAACTCCATCACGAAGAACGGGAGCCCGTCGGCATCGGTCGCCTCATACAGCGGCTCGGGCGCGTGGACGCCCGCGTCGAAGGCGGCGCGCATCACCGTGTACTCCCCGTGGATGTCGAGCGCGCCCTGGCGCGCCGGTTGGAACGCCCGCCGGAGGACATACGGCCGGGGGGCGCCGTCGATTTCCACCTCGAACAGCCAGAGATCCTTCGACGCGCCGCCACTCAGCTCGCGCGGATTCTTGACGGCCTCCCCGGCCGCGACCCCGAGCTGCGCCAAAAACGGCGTCAGGTCGATCGCCTCCCATCGCGGCGTCTGCGGTGCGTCGGTCATGCCCCCTCTGCGGCGCGCCCCGCGGGGGGACATGGCGGCGCGCGGCGTACCAAGTCTACCAAGTCCCTCCCGTCACGAGCTGAGCTTGTACGTGACGAGGGCCTGCGCCGCCAGCGTGCCGCCGGCCCATGTCTCACTTGCCCCGGCATACCGACGCGATAGACTAAGCGCGGTCGTGGACCGGCGGGAGCCCGCCGAGGAGGGGACGACGGGATGATTCGCGACGACTGCGCCCTGACACCGGACACCCTGCGCTGGCAGTGCGACGAGGCGACCCTGGGCTTCGGCACGACGGCGGAACTCGGCACCGCTTTCGAGCTGATCGGCCAGGACCGCGCCATCGAGGCCATCAAGCTCAGTCTCTCCGTGCGCGGGCCCGGGTACAACGTGTTCGTAGCGGGCATCTCGGGCAGCGGCCGCCTGACGGCGCTGCGCCGCATGCTCGAACAGTTGGACGTGGACACGCCGGCGCTGACGGACAAATGTTACGTGCACAATTTTGACGAGCCGGACCGGCCCGTCCTGTTGCGCCTGCCGGTCGGCCGGGCCACCGCCCTGCGGCTGGACATGGAAATGCTGGTCACCACCCTGCGCGCCCACTTGGGGGAGACGTTCGAGAGTGAGGATTTCCAGGCCGAGCGGAAGACCATCGTCCAGGAGGGGGCCGACCGGGCGGCGGGGCTCTTCAAGGAATTCGAAGCGGAGTTGGAGGAGCACGGGTTCAAGGTGGTGCGGCTGCAGATGGGGCCGATCACGCGGCCGGACGTGGTACCCATCGTGGACGGCGAGCCGATCATCTTCGAGCAGCTCGAAGCGGAGCTGGCGAAGGGGACGCGGAAGGGGGTGGACCTGGAACCGCTGCGCGAACAGCATGACGCGTATCACGTGCGGCTGGACGCCATCCTGAAACAGTCGGCGATTATCGAGCGGGAGACGCAGGAGCGTATGTCCGCGTTGGAGCAGGAGTACGCCAAGTGGGCGGTGAATCCGATGGTCGCGACCATGCGGGACCGGCACGAAGCGCCCGAAGTCCGGACGTACCTGAACGCGGTGCGCGAAAGCGTGCTGAACGAGCTGGACCGGTTCCACGGGGACGAGCCGGAGAAGCCGGAGGGGCTGCCCTTCACGATCGAGGACGATTTCACCGAGTACAAGGTGAACGTGTTCGTGGACAACCGGCACGCGACCCACGCACCGATCATCGTCGAGACCGCGCCCACGCACCAGAACCTGTTCGGTTCCATCGAAGCCGCCGTCGAGCGGTTCGGCCGCGTCAGCACGAACCACATGAAGATTCACGCCGGGTCCCTGGTCCGGGCCGACGGCGGCTATATCGTGTTCAACCTGTTGGATGCAATCACGGAGTTCGGGGTGTGGAAGACGCTCAAGCGCACGCTGCTCAGCGGGCAGCTCGACATCCGCAACGAGGCGCTGCACTCGCCGGTCAGCATGTTCGGCATGAAGCCGCAGCCGATTCCGCTGCAAGCGAAAATCTGCGTGATCGGCACGCGCGACCTGTATCACCTGCTGTACCAGTGGGACGAAGACTTCCACCGCGTGTTCAAGATCAAGGCGGACTTCGACTACGAGATGGAGAACACCGACGCGCGGGTCCAGGACCTGGCGGCGTGGATCGCGCGGGTGACGGCGGAGGAGGGCCTGCGGCCGTGGACCCCGGCGGGGGTCGCCGCGCTCATGGAGGAAGCGGCGCGGCGGAGCGGCCGCCAGCGCAAGCTGACGGCGCGGCTCGGGCGGCTGGCCGATCTGATCCGGGAGGCGAACTATTACGCCGGCGAGGCCGGCGCCGACCTGGTGGGCCGCGAACACGTGGACCGGGCCATCGTGGAAAAGGTCCGGCGCACGAACCTCCTGGAAGAGAAGATACGCGAGACGATCGACGAAGGCATCGTGTACATCGACTCCCAGGGCAAAGTCATCGGCCAGGTGAACGGGCTGGCGGTGTACAGCATGGGCGACTACCACTTCGGCAAGCCGGCGCGCATCACCGCCAAAGTCGGCGTCGGCCAGGCGGGCATCATCAACGTGGAACGGGAAGCCAAACTGAGCGGCGCCACGCACGACAAGGGCGTGCTCATCCTCCAGGGATATCTGCGCGCCATGTACGCGCAGGAGCGGCCGATCACCCTCAGCGCCAGCGTGTGTTTCGAACAGAGTTACGGCGGGATCGACGGCGACAGCGCCAGCTCAACCGAGCTGTACGCGCTGGTGTCCGCCCTCAGCGACCTCCCGCTCGATCAGAGCATCGCGGTGACCGGCTCGATCGACCAGCACGGCCGCGTCCAGGCTATCGGTGGCGTGAACGAGAAGGTCGAGGGGTTCTTCGAACTCTGCGAGACCCGCGGCCTCACCGGCACGCAAGGGGTCCTCATTCCGCGCCCCAACGTGGGGGACCTGATGTTGCGCGACGACGTGGTGCGGGCGGTCGAAGCCGGCACGTTTCACGTGTGGGCCATCGACCACGTGGATCAGGGTCTGGAGCTGCTCCTCGGCGTGGCGCCCGGGACGCGCGATGCCGACGGGCGCTTCCCGGAGGACTCCGTGCACGGCCGGGTGGAGGCCATGCTGGAACGCATGGGCGAGATCCTGAGGAGCTATGAGCACGGCGAGGACGAGGACGACGGGGAGCACAAGGACGAGGAGGATGCCGGGGAGCCCGACGGCGCGGACGAGGATCCCACCCGCGGCGACGTCCCGGTCGAAGATGTCCCCGACCCGGAACGCGACGACGGGACCGACGAGGACGGGGAGGACGACGAGGCGGAGTAGCGGCGCGCCCGCGCCCAGCGCCAGGCCCGGCGCCCCTCAGTCCGCGGTCTGGGCCTCCGGGTAGAGCTGCAGCAGCATCTCCACCACCTGCGCCGGCGCCCGCTCGGGCGAGCCGGCGTCGAACGGGGGCTGGGGATCGTATTCGATACCCAGTTGGATGGCCTGGGCAAAGTCCTCCCCCGCGATCTCCGCGGCCAAGGTCAGCCCCATATCGATTCCGGCCGAGACGCCCGCCGCAGTGACGATCTTGCCGCGCCGCACCACGCGCTCCGCAATCGGCGTGGCGCCCAGTTCGCGAAGCCGATCGCGCCGCGCCCAGTGGGTCGTGGCCTCCACCCCGTCGAGCACCCCCGCCAGGGCGAGGATGAGCGAGCCCGTGCAGACCGAGGTGGTCCACGTGCTGTGCTCGTGCACTGAGCGCACCCAGTCCAGCACGGCCGGGTTGGCGGCCGCCGCCTCTTCGCCGGGACCGCCCGGGATGAGCAGGATCTCGGGCCGCGGCACGTCCGCCAGCGCGAAGTCGGCGTGAATGGCCAGGCCGCCGGTGTCGCTCCGGACCAGGCCCCGCTCCACGGCGGTGAACTTCACCTCCGCGCCGGGCAGGCGACTGAGCACTTCGTAGGGGCCGATGCAATCCAGGGCCGTAAACTTGTCGTACAGCAGAATGGCGATGTCCATGTGGGTTCCCTTCACGCGGCCGGGCCGGTGCATTGAAATCGAGTGCGATAGGCGGCGGGGCTTACCCGGAGCGTCCGCAGGAACGCGCGGCGCATGGTCTCGGCGCTGCCGAAGCCGCACGCTGCGGCGATGCCGTCCACGCCGGCGCGGGACTCCTCCAACTGGCGCCGGGCCGCCTCCACGCGGGCGCGTTCGACGAAGCGTGCGGGCGTGCTGCCCACTTCGCGGGCGAACACGCGCGCGAAATTGCGCGGGCTCATGTGCACCCGCGCGGCGAGCGTGTCCACCGACAGGTCGGTGTCCAGGTGGTCGAGCATCCACGCTTGCAGTTCGCGGATCGGGACGCGCTCCGCGTGTTGCGCCGCCAGCTGCATGCTGAACTGTGCCTGGCCGCCCGGCCGCTTGAGGAAGAGTACGAGCCACCGCGCGACGGCCAGCGCCAGGTCGCGCCCCAGGTCCTCCTCCACTAGCGCGAGCGCCAGGTCCATCCCCGCCGTCACGCCGGCAGAGGTGTAGACGTTCCCGTCGCGCACGAAGATGGGGTCGGGCGCGACCGTGATGTCCGGATAATCGGCCGCCAGTTGCGCGCAGTACGCCCAGTGGGTTGTCGCGCGCCGGCCCGCGAGCAGGCCCGCTTCGGCGAGCAGGTACGCGCCGGTGCAGACGGAGACGACGCGGCGAGCCGAGGGCGCGGTGCGGCGCACCCACGCGATGGTGGCCTGGTCCTGCGCGGCCCGCTGGCTGCCCAGCCCCCCCGCGAGGAGCAGGGTGTCCATGGGGCCGCGGACGTTCCGCATGGCGCGTTGCGCGACGAGTTCGAGGCCCGACGACGCGCGAACCGGGCCGGCCTCCGCGGCCACCACTTCCATCGCGTAGCCCGGGTCGGGGAGGCCTTCCCCTTCGAGCACGAGGGTAGCCACGGAAAAGACCTCCAGCGGCCCGGTCAGGTCGAGGGTTTGCACGTCCGGAAAGGCGAGCAGCACCACGCGGCGCGCCTGGCACGGGCGGGACTCGGCGCCGGTGCGGTGCGTGGGATTCGCTGCCATGGGGTCAGTATCCCCCGTCCCGCCGTTGTCTGCAATGACAATAATCCATCATTTTCTGCCATGGGTACTTGGCGGCGGCCATCCCGGCTCCGCCCGTCCCCGAAATCCTTGTGTGGGTCACCTTTCTGCAGGATCTGGCCCATGGGCGAAGGAACCACTGGTACCAATAAATACGCCTGATGTGGTACTACGCATGGAGCCACTAAGGCGGCATACTGACTGGGACGGCCCGTGAGGGCAGAGAGAGGGGGCCGGTATGGCCGACCGTCGAACAGTGCATCGAGTCTGTACGCTGTGCGAAGCGATCTGTGGCATCAGCGTCGAGGTAGAGGGGGACCAGATCGTCACGATCCGGGGAGACAGGGAAGACCCCTTCTCCAAGGGGTACATCTGCCCCAAGGCGTACGCGCTCAAGGGCGTGTACGAGGATCCGGACCGGCTGCGTCACCCGGTGCGTCGCACGGCGGACGGCTGGGAAGAGATTACATGGGAAGAGGCGTACGCGACGACGGCTGAACGGTTGTTGGCCATCCGCGAGGCGCACGGCCCTGACGCGCTCGCGTGGTGGCGCGGTAATCCCACCGTGCACGACCTCGGGGCGCTCGCGTACTGGCCCATGTTTCAGCGCGCAATGGGAAGGAATTACTACAGCGCCCTGACGCTCGATACGGCCCCACGCTATGTCCAAGTGGGCCTCATGTTCGGCGGTATGCTGCACATTCCCGTTCCGGACCTGGATCGCACACAGTACCTGCTGGTGTTTGGCGCCAATCCCATGGCCTCGAATGGCAGCTTGATGTCGGCGCCGGACGTCCGCCGCCGCCTAAGGGCGATCCAGGAGCGTGACGGCAGGGTGGTGGTGGTCGATCCGCGCCGCAGTGAGACCGCCGGCATGGGCACCGAGCATGTGTTTATCCGTCCGGGCATGGACGCAGGCATGCTCCTCGCGATGGTCCACACCATGTTCGAGGAAGATCTCCTCTCGTTGGGTCGCTGCGATGGCTTGGTGGATCACCTGGACCACTTGGAGCGCGCGGTGGCCAACTACTCCCCGGAGGCCATGGGGCCGGTGTGCGGGGTGGAGCCGGACACGATTCGCCGGCTCACGCGCGAATTCTGCGCCGCTGATGGCGCGGCGTGTTACGGGCGCCTGGGCACATGCGTGCAGGAGTTCGGCACGCTGGCGAGCTGGGGTATCGAGCTGGTGAATATCCTCAGCGGCAACCTCGATTCGCCGGGCGGGGTCATGTTCACCAAGCCCGCGGCCGACATCTCCGGGGTCGTCTCCAGCGGTAAGGGGGTGGAGTTCGACCGGTACCGTACCCGCGTGCGGGGCTACGGCGAGCTCTTCGGCCAATTCCCCGCGGCCGCCCTCGCCGAAGAAATCGAGACACCGGGTCAGGGGCAGATTCGCGGGATGGTCTTCCTGGCAGGGAACCCCGTCTGCTCGGCCCCGAATGCTGACCGGCTAGACGAAGCACTCGCGTCGCTCGAGTTCATGGTGGCGATCGACTTCTACATCAATGAGACCACGCGCCACGCCGACATCATCCTGCCGCCGGTGAGCAGCCTGCAGCGCCCCTCCTACGACCTGGGGTTGTACAACCTCGCGGTGCGCGACATGGCCAAGTGGTCGCCGCCGGTCTTTCCCGCAGCGCCAGATGCGCAGCACTCCTGGCAGGTGCTGTTGACGCTCGGCAAACACCTGATGGGGATGGGCGAGATCGCCCTCGAATCGGTGGACGCGTTCGTCCTGCAGCAATACTGCGAGATGGCGATCAAGGAGGACACGCCGTGGCACGGGCTGACTCCCGATGAGGCGATCGCGAAGCTCGGCGACACGCCGGGGCCGGAACGCATTCTCGATTTGCTCCTGCGCGTAGGCCCGTACGGCGACGGGTTCGGACGCCATGCCGACGGCCTCACCCTGGCGAAGCTCCAGGCGGACGAGCACGGGCTGGACCTGGGTCCCCTGAAGTCGCAGCTCCCCGAAAAGCTGAACACCCCCAACGGGCGTATCGACCTGATGCCGGAGCGGATCGTCAACGATCTGCCGCGGTTCAACGCGGCGCTCGCGGGCCACGCTCGCGGGAATAGCGACCTCGTGCTCATCGGTCGCCGCCACATCCGGACGATCAATTCATGGCTCGGCAACATTCCGTCCGTGGTCAAGGGACCCGACCTCTGCACGCTGCAGGTAAGCGAAGCAGACGCGCAACGCTTGCAGCTGGAGACGGGCGGGCTGGCGCGCGTCACGAGTCGAGTCGGCACCGTGATCGCTCCGGTCGAGGTAACCGACGAGATGATGGCGGGCGTGGTCTCCCTTCCGCACGGGTGGGGACATGACCGGGCGGGCGTTCGGATGGCGGTGGCTCAGGCGCATGCCGGGGTCAACTCGAACATCCTGACCGATGACGAGGCCTTCGACGTACCCAGCAATTCCACCGTGCTGAACGGCATCCCCGTCACCGTCGCGGCGGAACGGTAACCGGGCTCAGACCTGCGCGGTCTGGGGCGTGGGGCGGGCGAGCGCGGCGCGGCGGTGCGCGGCCCATTGCGCGACGGAGGTGAGCGCCACCGTCCCGAAGCCGACGGCGAAGAGCACCAGGAACGGCAGGGACGGCCACAGGCTTTCCCGCCAGGCATACTGCACCGCGACCGCCGCGTAGATGGCCAGGGCGGCTTCCACGAACGCCCCGGCGGGCAGCGGCACCCGATACCGCTTGCCGAGCCAGTCATCGTCGCGGTGGCGAACGCCGTACTTGGGGGTCCGGCGAAACGGGGAAATGTGGCCCACCAGCGCTTCCAGCGCGGCCGCGGAATTGTTGACCGCCAGTCCGATGCCGATGACCATGAGCGGCGGCACCAGGCACAGGGACCGCAGGCGACCCTCCCCGGCCGCGTGGCCGGCGCAGGCGTAGAACAGGCCGATGGAGCACACGGCCAGCGCCACCACGGCCGCGTCGAGCGCCATCCACGCCGGGCTCCATCCGAATTCATGCCGCACCCACACGGCCGGAAATGCGAGGATCGCCAGGCAGCCCAGCAGCACGTAACCGAGGTTGCTCGTCAGATGGACGGTCGCCTCCAGCTTCGTCGCCACCGGCGCATCGCTGCGCCAGACGCGGCCGAGCAGTTTGCGCGCCGTCTGCACGGACCCCTTCGCCCAGCGGTGCTGCTGCGATTTGAACCCGTTCATATCCACGGGCAGCTCGGCCGGCGCCACGACCTCCGGCAGGAACTCGAACCGCCACCCCGCCAGTTGCGCGCGATAACTCAGGTCCAGGTCCTCGGTCAGGGTGTCGTGCTGCCAGCCCCCCGCCGCCTCGATGGCCGTGCATCGCCAGATGCCGGCGGTCCCGTTGAAGTTGAAGAACCGGCCGCTGCGGTGGCGGGCCACGTGCTCCAGGAGAAAGTGGCCGTCCAGCAGGAGCGCCTGCACGCGGGTGAGCAGGGAGTAGGTCCGATTGATGTGGCCCCAGCGCACTTGCACCATGCCGACCCGCGGGTCGGCGAAGTGCGGCACCGCCCGCTGCAGCAGGTCCGGACCGGGCACGAAATCCGCATCGAACACGGCGACGAACTCCCCGGTCGCGTGGGCCAGGCCGTGCGCCAGCGCACCCGCCTTGAACCCCGTGGGCGCCGGCCGGTGCAGGTGCACGATGTCGACCCCGGCGGCCCGGTGGCGGGCCACGGCGGCCGCGGCTAACTGCACCGTGTCGTCCGTGGAGTCGTCCAGCACCTGGACCTGGAGCCGGTCGTGCGGATAGGAGGTGGCACACACCGCATCGATGAGCCGCTCGACCACGTAGCGCTCATTGAAGACCGGCAATTGCACGGTCAGCCGGGGCCACCGTTCGGGCGGCGCCGGCGGGGGCACGGGGTGGCGGCACGCCCGCCGCCACTGCATCACGATGCGATAGCGGTGGGCGCCGTAGAGACTCAGGAGCAGCGCACACGCGGCATAGACCCAGACTGCCGCAGACGCCAGCCACTCAACTGCGGTGCGAAGCTCGAACACTGCGGGTACCGGCCGCTAGACCGCCGGGCTCAGGCGGGCCACTCGACCGTTTCAATGGTCTGCTGATCCTTGTGCCAGTAGTCGAGTTTCACCAGGCGACCCGCCTCGAACTCCAACCGGACGGACTGCTCGCCGGACACCTGGTTGAAGAGCCGGACTTCCAGCCGCTCGGCGCCGGCCAACGCCAGATTCTCCCGCTCGTACCGACAGTCCAGGCTCTGCAGGACCGCCTCGACCACCTCCACCGTCATCTCCATGCGCGTCTCCTACGGGTTGCGCGCGTCTGCGTCTGCGCGCGCCGCGCTGAGCATACCCCGGGTCGTGTGCCGCCTCAACTCGGGGCCGGCGGCGGTTCGTGGGACCCGGGCACCTCCCACCGCACGTGGGTTTGCCCGTTGTCGCCGCGGGTAATGGTGCAGGCGCCGCCCGCCGCCTCGGCGACCCAGCGGGCCACCGTCCAGCCCAGTCCGGCATGCCGCTTCGGATCCTTCGTGCTCTGCCAGAGCTGCGGCTCCGCCGGCGGATCGCCCCCCGGCGTGTTCGTGATGTTCACGGCGCTGCCCCGCTCGCCCAGCGGGGTCGCCTCGATGGTGATGGTGCCGCTGCCGAACGGTGTGGTCGCTTCGTAGGCGTTGTCCAGCAGCGCGCCGAGTGCCAACTGCACGTGGATCGGGTTGAGCATCTGCGGCGGCAACTCGGGGGCGATAGTCACGTTGAGGGTCACGTTCCGCTTCTTGAACTCGTACTGGCGCGCACGCATCGCCGTCTGGAGTGCAAGGCCCACGTTCACCGGCTCGATCTCGCTGAAGGGACTCGTGGCCTCTCGAAAATCGGCGATCAGCTCGCGCGCGCGCTCGCCCGCCCCCAAAATACGGTCCAACTGCTTGCTGAACGCTGCCGCTTCCGGCTTCTGGATCACTAACTCCGCGTAGCCGGTGATCGCCGCCAACTGGTTGTTCAGTTCGTGCGTCAGGAACGCGGACAAGCGGCCGGCCTGGGCCAGGTGGTGTTCCACCAGCAGGGCGGCGCGGGGCGGGGTCGGGTCGGCCGGGGACATAGGGGGGGATGGGCGCCCAAGTATAGCAAGCCCGTGGCAGCCTCACCGCCGCCACGGGGGCCATCACCACGGCCACCTGCGGGCCTTGGGCGTCTTGGCCGGGGGCTCGGCGGCGTCATCCGCGGCGCCTTCCCCCGCCTCGCCCTCTGCGGCCCCCTCGGCAGTGGTGGTCTCACCCGCTGCTGCGGCTGCGGCTGCCGCCTCTTCGTTGGCGCGGAGCCACTGGCGCCAATCCAGGCACCGGTTGCCGGGATTTTCGAACGTCAGGGTCTTGAGCAGGTCCAGCAGCTCGGCCCGCACGTCCGCGTGGGGGATGCGGCAAAACGCGTTGACCATTTCGGGCAGGGTCTGCACGTTGCGCATGCAGCGCACCGCCGTGACCGCATCAAAGGCGACGGTGCGATTGCGGTCCGTCGTAAGCCCGACTACGGCAACTGCCGTGGCCCGGTCGTCTTTCGGACAGAGGTTCCCCAGCGCCCGGACCGCGGTCCGTCGAATGCCCGCGTCGCGGTCGGCCAGGGCGCGCGTGAGCAGCGCGGCCGCATTCAGCGGGTTCAGCTTGGCGATGGCTGTCACGGCTTCCGCCCGCACGCGCGGGATGCGGTCGTCCAGCAGGAAGACCAAGTCTGAGGCGATGCTGGGGTCCCCGATGGCCACCAGCGCGCGCACGCCCTGCACGCGCACGTGCGCCTCCTTCCGGCCCAGTAGGTTGCGGACCGCGCGGATAGCCGCCGGGTCGCCCGTGGCGGCCAGCACGCGCACCACGTTGCGCTGCACCACGGGATCCGGGTCGTCCAGCAAGGGGAGGAGCGCGCGGGCCACCCTGGGGGTCTTCACGCCGTATAGGGCCCGCACCGCCTCCCCGCGGACCTTGGCGTCGGGGTCATCCAGCGCGCCGAGCAGGACGCCGGTGCCGCGTTCCGCGAGCACCGCGGGGGGCACGCTGCGCAGTAACACCACGGCCTCCCGCCGGACCAGCGGACTGGTATCGCGCAACAGGGTGCTGGTGCCGCGCATCACCACGCCCATCCCGGTCGGGGTCTTGCCCGCGCAGCGATCCAGAATCTCGATCGCAGCGCCGATGGCCGCAAAGCGGGTGCTCTCCCGGCTGGCGGTGAACCGCTCCATCAGGCGGTTTTCCACCCGACAGCCGCACAGCCGCGCGTAGGCGACGGCCGAGTAGCGCTGCACGTACTCTTCCGCATCGTCCATCGCCAGGAACAGGGCATCGCGCGCGGGCCGGTACCGGCGCTCGCCGAGCCAGCGGGCGGCGATGCCGCGGATGTACTTGTTGTCACTCCGCCGCAGCAACACCTGCAGGTCTTCGCTGGAGGTGCGCGTGCCGATGGCGCGCACGGCCTCCGCTTCCCGCTGGCGCCGTTCGCTCGGGTCGGACCCGGCGGCGCGCAGGGGGCTCGGGTGGGCCGCAGCGCACACCACGGCCCACAGCACGATGCGAACCGCGGGGCACCTGCGTCTCCCCGAACGTCTGTGGAGCCGTCCCTCGTTCCGTACCATCCCCACTCCCCTCCAGGCATTCTACGGGGGGCCCGCCTCCCTGCAAACCGCGGTGATGGGCGGCGGGGACGGGGATCAGCGCAGAGACCGTATGGTAGAAGCGTTTCCCGGCCGTGGAGCCGCAGAATTCGCTTGCCGCATGCAGGCGCCGATGGTATAATCCCGCCGAATCGCCCGAAAGTTCAACGTCTGGGGCGATCTCAATTCTTAAGGGCCACACACCGAAGACTTGCGGGCGGGCGTACGAATGGGGCGCGTCGTTCGCTGGGAGCCACGGGCGCACAAGCGGGCGCTGCGGTAAGGAGAGAGCATGAACAAAGGTGATCTGATTGAGGCCGTTGCCAAGGACACAAAACTCAGCAAAGCCGCGGCTGAAAAGGCGATCAACGCGGTGTTCGGGAACATGACCAGAGGGCTGAAGAAGAGCGGCAAGGTCTCGATCGCCGGCTTCGGGTCCTACACCGTGCGCAAACGCAAGGCGCGCATGGGGCGGAACCCGCAGACGGGCGAACAGATCCGCATCTCGGCCAGCAGGACTGTCGGCTTCAAGGCTGGAAAAGCGTTGAAGGCAGCGATCTAACGGCCGTCCAGTCTCATCAAAGGCCGCGCCGCTCATTCGAGTTGCGCGGCCCTTGTCTTTGGTGCGCCGGAGTCCCGGTCACCCCGGCCGCGCGACCGCTTCCCGAATGGCCGCCGCCAGCCCGTCCACCTCCGCCGCAGTATTGAAAAAGTTCACACTGATGCGCAGCATGGGCGGCTCGGGCGTATGCCGGATGACATAGTCCTGCGCGAGCAGCGCGTCCACCACCCCCGGGCTCCGCGCCGGATCCGCGAGCATGACGCCCACCAATCCCGCCGCGTCCGCGAACCGCGCCGGCGTGACGACGCGATAGCCCGCCCCACCCGCCAAGGCCGCGTGCAACCGGCTTGTCAGTGCAGCGATGCGCGCCGCTATGGCCGCCTCGCCAAGCGTCGCGAGAAAATCCAGCGCGGCGTCCCAGCCGGCAAGCGCCACGGGATTCTGATCCATGCCTTCGAACCGCCGCGGCCCCGCGTGGAGCGTGTAGCCGCCGGCCCGGTCGAAGTGCGACACGCTGTCATAGCCCGGGTGCGTGAGGTGGAGAGCGGGCGCCGCCTCCGGCGCGATGTAGAGCGCGCCGGTGCACTCCGGCCCCAGCAGCCACTTGTGGCCGGGAAACGCGTAGAAGTCCGCGCCGAGCGCGCCCACGTCCACCGGGATGGCGCCCACGGTCTGTGCGCCGTCCACGAGCACGCGAATGCCGCGCGCGCGGGCGGTGCGCGCGATGGGCGCGAGCGGAAGCCGGAGGCCCACGTTGTAACTCACATGACTGAGGACGATGAGGCGGGTCCGCGCGGTGCACGCCGCATCCACGCGCACGGCGGCGTCCGCGACCCCTTCGATCGGCACAATCGTGAGCGCCACGCCGTACCGATCCCGCAGGAGGTACAGGGGGATGAGCCCGCCGGCGTGTTCCAGGTCGGTGGTGACGATGTGGTCGCCCGCCTGCCAGTCGTACCCGTGCAGGATCCGATTCATCCCGTCCACCACGCCGCGGGTGATGACGAGCGACTCCGCGGTAGCGCCGACGTACGCGGCCGCCTTCGCGCGCACCCGCTCAGTCAGTGCGCGAAGGCGCGGCATCGCATGATGCGAGAGGCCGGTGGTGTTCAGCCACGCGATCATCTCTTCCTGCGCGGCGATGCTCGCGCGGCATTCGGGCCCGGCCCAACCCGTATTAAAGAATCGCCGGTGCTGCGTGATGGGTAGCTCGGCGCGAATGTGTTCCAGGTCGCGGTCTAATTCGAGTGCCATGGGGGGCGGTTCGGTCTCGCGTCTCGGCGCTACAGACCGCCTGCGGCGTGGCGCGTCAGCGACCCGCCGGTGGCTGGATCGCTTGAGAGGTCATAGGCCATTGAAGTGATTCAACTTATGGAAGCGGAAAGGATTGACTACCCCAATATCAGGGGCTACAATACGCGTTCCACCCCATCATGATGGGGTGGTGGGGAAGACCGGGTCGCTCACCACTTTTCCGCCTGTGCATTGTCCGACGTCCGTTATAGTAGCCGACCATGAGCCCGCCTAAAGGCCCCCCGGTGTCCGTCGCCGAGGTGTTGCAGCAGCTGGACCTGGAGCCGAGCCGGCTGCGGTACTACCAAACCCAGTTCCGCGACTGCCTCACCCCCACCCGGCCCGGCCAAATCCAGCGGAGCCTGCCGGCGGCGGACGTGGAGACCCTGCGCGCGATTCACCACTTGATGACCGTGCGCAAGCTGAGCGTGCCCGAGGCGGCGGCGTACATCCGCAAGCGCAGCGCCACGGTCGATCTGCTGGCGGATGACGAGCCCGGGGCGCCGCTCGAACCCACCGCCGTGCTCCCCGCCGCGCGCTATGGGAAAGTCATCACGGTGACGAGCGGGAAGGGCGGCGTCGGCAAGACGTCCCTCTCCCTGAACCTGGCGGCGGAGCTGGCCCGGATGGGATTCCGGACCGCGCTGCTGGACGCGGACCTGGGGCTGGCGAACGTGCACATCATGTCGGGCATCACTCCGCGCGCCACGCTGGAAGACGTGGTGAACGGTCACGTGACCATGCGCCAGGCCCTCACGCCCGGCCCGCGCGGCGTGAACATTCTGCCCGGCGCGTCGGGCCTGCTGTCCCTCGCCGAGCTGGGAGCGTTCGAACGGGCCCGGCTCGTGGAGCAACTCGTGCAACTCGAAGAGGATCATGACGTGGTCCTCATCGACACCGGCGCCGGCCTGTCGCATCAGGTACTGGATTTCCTCGCGTGCGCTGACGAAGCGGTGGTGGTCACCACGGGCGAGCTGACGGCGGTCGCCGACGCGTACGCCATGATCAAAGTGCTGAACCACCGGCAGCCGACCTTGCCCATCCGCGTGCTGGTCAACCGCGTGGCGTCCCCGTACGAAGCGACGGTTGTCATGCGCCGGCTCACGCGGTGCGCCGAAAAGTTTCTGAACTACACCACGCTCGGCGAGGTCGGGTACGTCTTAGAGGATCCGGCGGTGCGGCAGGCGGTGCAGACCCGCACGCCGTTCGTGGTGGGGAATCCGCGCTCGCGCGCGGCCAAGTGTATCCGCCGTGCGGCGGAAAACCTGATGGCGGTGGAGCTGCGCCGCGGCGAAAGCCGCGGTCCCCGCGCCACAATCGCGCGGTGGTTTAGTGCGACGCGGCCCGCGGCGCCCCCCGCCCCGGTGCCAGTGACGGAGGCCTAAGTGCAATCACTGATCGAACAGAACGTGGGCGGGTTTGGCTATTGCCGGATGTTCGGCCTGGACCGGCCGCCCTTTCAGGACACGGTCAATCCCGACTTCTTCTTCCAGACGGGGCCGCACGAAGAGGCGTTCGCCCGGTTAATCTTGTGTTGCGAGCAGCACCGCGCGCTCGGCCTGCTCACCGGGCGCAGTGGCACGGGCAAGACCCTGCTGTCGCAGTTGCTGCTGGCGAACCTGGACCCGGAGGAGTACCAGGCGGTGCTCGTGCTCGGGCATCCGGGAATGACGCAGGCCGGGTTGTTCCGCGCCATCCTGCAAGAATTGCACGTGCCGATACCGGCCGGCCGCATGAGCGCGGAAACGCTGCTCGGCCTCGTGGAACAGGCGTGCATGGACGCCCACGCGCTTGGGCGGCGCTTGGTGGTGTTGCTCGACGAGGCGCACTTCCTCTCCGCCGTGGTGCTGCACACGGTGCGCACCCTCACCAACCTGGAGACGCCCGAGGAGAAGCTGATCACCGTCATCATGTTCGCCGAGGAATTCATGCTCCGGCGGCTCCGCCACCCGCGCTTCCGGTCCCTCCGCAGCCGCGTGGCCATCCGGGCGCACTTGCGCCCGCTCACCACCTCGGAGACCGAGCAGTTTCTGAAATTCCGCTTGCTCGTCGCCGGCGGGAAGCCCGACGTGTTTACGCCGGAGGCCTACTCCCTGATCACTGAACGGGCCGAGGGGCTCCCGCGCGAGGCCATGCGCGTGGCCGACGTGGGCTGTCTCGAGGCGTACTTCAAGGGCGTCAATCACGTGAGCGCGCCGATACTCGACGAGGCGCTGAAGGACGGGTTCCTATGAGCCAGGGCCGCCCGACCAAAACCGACCTCCGGCGCGGGCGCGTGCGGCGCCTCCGCAAGCCCAAGCAGGCGATGGAGGCGGTGACCGCCCAGGAGCTGGCGCTCCTGGACAGCGATCCCGCGGACGCGGACGAGACCCGCCCCGTGACGCTCCACGACTCCACCGACGACCCCCGCCAGGACTAACCGCGCCGCCGGGCCTCCGGCGAGAAGGGGCCGACCCATGTGTCGGCCGCCTCTCGATCGACACGTACCGCTCAGAAAGGTGCTAGGCTGAGCCCCACGCCCAGTTGGCGGACCGGGGGGAGCCCATGCCATTTGTCGTCGATTGGCTGACCATCTTCGTGCTCGGGTGCTTGGCCGTCATGAGCCCCGGGCCGAACTTCCTGATGACCTTGCGAAACAGCGTGATGCATTCGCGCCGGGCCGGCGTGTACACGGCCGCCGGCCTGGCCCTGGGCGACTGCGTCCACGCCACGTACTGTCTCGTGGGAATCGCGGTCGTGATCTCGCAGTCCATTCTGCTGTTCAACGCGATCAAGACGGCCGGCGCCGCGTATCTCATTTATGTGGGCATCCGGTCTCTGCGGGCGCAGAAGCGCACCACCGAGGACCACGCGCATCGGCCGTTGAGGGGGATGGCCCCGCGCGAGGCCATCCGCGCCGGCTTCCTGACGGACGTGTTGAACCCGAAGGTCACCCTCTTCTTCCTGGCCCTGTTCACGCAGGTGATCCGCCCGGAGACGCCCACCTGGCAGCAGGCCCTTTATGGGCTGACCGTCGTGGGCATCGAGTTTGCCTGGATGGCGCTGGTGGCCGTGGCCATCTCGCAGCGGACCGTGAAAGCCTGGTTCGAGAACGTGGCCCACTGGATCGAGCGGGTCACGGGCGCCCTCTTCATCGCGCTCGGCCTGCGCCTCGCCTTCGCGCGTCAGAACTGACGCGGCCAGCCCACACAGGACCGGCCGACCCTGGACGTCGGCCAACCGTTCGCTACAATACGGGTTTCCAACGACGTCGGCACGAGCCGACTGGAGGCAGTGATGCAGAAGCGCGTGGCCGTCGTGGGGGCCACCGGCATCGCCGGACAGCAGTTCCTGGCCGCGCTGGCGGACCATCCGTGGTTTGAATGCGTGGCCATCGCGGCCTCGCAGCGTTCGGCGGGCAAGACGTACGAGGATGCCCTGCGCGCGCCGAACGGGCAGCTCCGGTGGTTTCAGAACACGCCGATCCCGGACCGGTTCCGCACCATGCCCGTGGTACTCGGCACGGACCTGGACTTGGACGGGGTCGACATCGTCTTCACGGCGGTCGAGTCGGACGCGGCCAAGGAGATCGAACCGCTCTACGCCGCGCACAAGCCCACCATCAGCACCGCGAGCGCGTTCCGCATGGAACCGGATGTGCCGCTGCTCATTCCCGGCGTCAACACGGACCACCGCGCTCTCCTGACGCGGCAGCGGGAGGCCCGCGGCTGGAAGGGCTTCATCGTTCCGATTCCCAACTGCACGGTCTACGGGCTCGCCTGCACCCTGGCGCCGCTGCACGCGGCGTTCGGCGTGGAGACGGTCATCATGACTTCCTTGCAAGCGGCCTCCGGCGCCGGGCGGGCCGGCGGCGTGCTCGCGCTCGACTTGGTAGACAACCTGATTCCCTGGGTGCCCGGGGACGAGGCGAAGGTCGAGCGGGAGGCGCCCAAGATTCTCGGCACGTGCGACGGCCAAGTCGTGCGCCCGGCGGACTTCACCGTGAGCTGCACGTGTACCCGCGTGCCCGTCACCGACGGCCACACGGAGAGCGTGTTCGTGCGCACGGTGAATCCCTGCACCGTCGAAGAGGCCACCGCCGCGTTTCGCGATTACGCGCCCGCGTTCGACGGGCAGCCGACCGCGCCCGCCCGGTTCATTACCGTGCACGAGGATCCGTTCCGCCCGCAGCCGCGCATCGACCGCGACGCGGACGGCGGCATGACCACCCACGTGGGGCGCATCCGGCCCGACGCGGCCATGGGCGGCGTGAAGTACGTGCTGCTGTCGCACAACACGAAGGCGGGCGCCGCCAAGGGCGCCCTCCTCGTCGCCGAAACGCTCATGCGCAGCGGCGATATCCCGTAGCCCTTGCGCTCCTGACAACGCTCCCTGTCAGGAGGCGCGCGGTAGACTAAACGCTGCCCCGCACCGGCGACCGCTGGCCGCCGCCCGACAGAGAGGGAGCCACCATGGCCGCACATCCGCAAGCCGCACGAGCCGAGGCGTTCCGGCAGTTGCACCACGGGCCGGACGTGCTCGTGCTGGCCAACGCGTGGGACGTGGCGAGCGCGCGGCTGCTGGAGGAAGCGGGCTTTCCGGCCGTCGCCACCACGAGTTCCGGCATCGCGTTCTCCCACGGGCTGCCGGACGGCGAGCGGATACGCCGCGAGGAGATGTTGGCCGTGGTGGAGCGCATCGCGCGCGCCCTCCGCGTGCCCGTCACCGCCGATCTCGAAGCGGGGTACGGGCCGGCGCCCGAAGACGTCGCCGCGACCGTGCGGGGCGCCATCGAGGCGGGCGCCGTCGGCTGCAACCTGGAGGACAGTATGGGCGATCCGGCGCAACCCCTCATCGAGACTGGGGCGGCGGCCGAGCGGTGCCGTGCGGCGCGCGCCGCCGCGGAGGCTGCCGGCGTGCCGATCGTCCTCAATGCGCGCACCGACGGTTTCCTCCGGGGCGGCGCGCTCGGGGTGGACCCGTTCGAGCAGACCGTGCAGCGCGCTCGGGCCTACCTGGCCGCGGGGGCCGACAGTATCTTCATCCCCGGCGTGCGCGACGCGGACACTATCGGGCGATTGGTCGAGCACATCGACGCGCCGGTCAATATCCTCGCGGGCCCCGGCGCGCCATCGATCGCCGAGCTGCAGGCGCTCGGCGTCGCCCGCGTGAGCGTCGGGGGCAGCCTCATGCGAGCCACCCTGACCGCGGTCACGCACGCCGCCCAGGAACTCCGCACCGCGGGGACCTACGGTTACGCGGAGGGCGCGCTCACCCACGCGGCGCTGAACGCGTTCTTCGAACGGTAGGCCGGCGCGGCCAAGGGCGCGCTCCTCGTCGTCGAGACGCTCATGCGCAGCGGCGATATCCCGTAGTCCGGCGCGCAACCGCGCGCACTTCCGGTAGGATGAGGGCTCCGGAGATGTGAGCCCGGAGGAGGAGCCGAACATGAGCTTGAGTGACCGGTACAGCCAATACGCCGACGCGTTCGAATTGACCTTTGCGGATAACGACTGGTCGCGGCTGGAGCAGTACTTCACGGAAGACGCGCACTACAAATCCGCTGCCGCCGACGGCCCATTCGCCTTCGACGTTCAAGGCCGGGCGGGGATTCTGGACCACCTGAAGAACGCGGTGGACGGATTCGACCGGCGATTCGCCTCGCGCCGCCTCGACATTCTGGACGGTCCGTCCGAAGAGGGCAACACCGTCCAGATCAAATGGGCGGCGATTTATACCTTGGCCGGCGCACCCGACGTGCGGATGACGGGATCGGAAACGGCCACGTTCGACGGCGACCGGATCAAGACGCTGGTGGATGCGTTCGATCCGGAAAGCGCCACCGCCGTCGGCGCGTGGATGCAGGAGCACGGCGACAAGCTGCCGGCAGCCTGACGCGAGTCGGGGCGGGTGAGCGCGCGGACTAGTCGGCGAGCATGGTCCGCATCAACGCGGCGCCGGCGTTTGGGTCCGACCGGAGTTGCGCCGCCAGAGCAGTGAACCGCGCGGCCAACTGATTCCACGCGTCGCGGGACGTCTGGTCGGCCGCGGCGCCGGCGCTCGCGCGGAGTTCCGCCGCCATGCGTTCGATTTCGGTAGCGACAGCGGCCACGCCCGCCGGGGTATTGAGATCGTTCGCCTGTGCGACGGCTTTGATGCGCCGTTCGGATTCCGCCTCAAACGCGTCCAACTCCGCCGGAAACGTTTGCGCGCCCGCCTGGACATCCGCCGGCATGTGTTGGAGGGCGTCGCGGGGGGGCGCGGGGGCCGCTACCGCAGCGGCGGTCGGTGCGCTCGCCGAGACCAGCGGCCCTTCCCCGGCTTTCGCGGCCATGGTTTCCCGACGCTTGCGAATCGCCGCTTCGGGATCCACGCGGGCGAGTTGCGCGCCCTCTTCGATCTCCTGCGCCATCTCCTCGAGCATCTGGCGCACTTCCGGCCTGGCCGTGGCGCCCCGCTCGCGCACGAGCGCCGCGGCGGCCTCCAGTTCGTCGGCGGCGGCGCGCATGCCCTCGGGCGTGTCCAGATCGTGCTTCGCCGCGATGGCTTCAAGCTGGGGCCCAAGCTCGATCATGACGAGCATCATCTCGCCCATGACTTCCATGCCTTCGGCCATGCCCTCCGCCATCGCCTCGCCCATGCCTTCCATGGCTTGGCCCATCTCGTCCGCGAGTTCGGCCACGGCGGCGTCGTCCGCCCCCATGGTCTCGCCCGCTTCACGGAGTCCTTCCGCCATGCCTTGAGCCATGGCCTCGGTCATCGCTTCGCCCAGCTCGCCCATGGCTTCCGCGAGCGCTTCCCGGGCGGCCGCGGCCTCTTCCTCCGTGAGCCCACCCGAAGCCGGCGGCACGGTGGGGCTCGGTGGCACTGCGGGCGCGGTTGCGGTGGGTGCTGGGGGCGGCGGCGGCGGGGCTTCCGGGGCGCGGTCACCGCAGCCCAGGGAGAGGAACACCAAGGTCGCGCAGCACGTGAGCAGTCCGGGTCGCATGGTCATGGGCACAGTATACGGGACGGCGCAAGCCGAGGCCCGCCTCGGCGGTCTACGAATGGGCGCGCGCGGCCCTGGCGAGCGCTTCTCGCACGGACGGGAGCACGAGTTCGGCGCAGCGCTGGTGGCCGGCGACGCTGAAGTGACGGTTGGCGCGCAGGTAATACTCCCGCGCACGCGGATCCGCGGCGAACGCGTCGAACAGGTTCACCACGCCGACGCCGCGCGCGGCCGCCCACTCGGCGATCAGCGCGTGGGGACGCCCCGAGTCGTGGGCGCCCGGATCCAGGTTGCGCCGCCGCAATTCCCGCGCCCACTCCGCCGCGTCCACCTCGGCGCGCTGCGGGATGAGCAGCACCAGGAGTTCCGCCCCGTCCGCCGCCACCGCCTGGTGCAACAGGTCCAGCAGACCCAGCGTTACGGCGATGGCGTCGGCCGCCTCCGGCGGCGGATCGGCGGTGTGCAGCGGCAGCGCCCGCCGCTGGCCCGCGGCTTCCAAGTTCCGCTGCCGCCGCCCCGCGCGCAGGCGGGCAATCGCCGGGGATTGCTTGAGGAGTCCACTGAGCAGTTTGGCTTTCAGGTACAGGTACCGGTACGCGAACGACCACCGTTGCGCCACCTCGTCGAAGCCCAGGACACGCGCCCCCAGCACCTGGGTCCGCACCGGCAGCGGAAGGTTGGCCGGGCGCAGCACGCCGTCGGACGCGAAGGCGAAGTACGGGCGGAAGGTGGGCTTGGTCCGGCCCGCCGTGTTGTCCGCGAAGTCGTTTCCGGCGAAGAAGGCGAGGACCACCACCTGGGGGGCGAAGGGGCGCGCCACTTCCGTATACCGGAGGTACGCCTGGTCGGTGCCGTACCCGCAGACGCCGAAGTTCAGCACCTCGGTCTCGGGCAGCCGGTGCTCCAGGTGCACCGCGAACGTCTCCTCGTCGTTGACGCCATACCCCCACGCGTAGGAATCCCCCAGGACGGCCACCCGCCGCGTCCCCGGGGCGAGCGTGTGTGCCGTCTCCCGTCCCCGCAGCCCGTAGCCGTTCGTGGAGAGGGTGGAATCGAAATCCTCCTGCACGAAGCGGCCGGCGCATGCGGCGGCGGGACGCCAGCCCGTGTGGGGATCGAACTCGTGACAACTGCGGAGCACGTTGCCCGACTCCGGGTGCAGGTCGGGCCGGAGCAGACGCAACCCCACTTCGAACACCCCAAGGCCGGCCGCCGTCACGAGCAGGACGGTGGTGAGGGCGAACAGCCAGCGGCGCGGGCCGGGGACACGGGTGTCTGCCGGCGTCGGGGAGGTGGTCGCCATCGCGGTCGGGAGCTGCCTACGGCCCGCGCCGGAAGCCGGACCCGCACGTGGGTGGCGCGGCTATTCCTCGGCGTGGCGCCAGGAGTCGCCCTCGGAACGGAACCAGCCGCGCCAGGAGGTACACGTAGGCGCCGGTCGGCTATGGGTGGTGCGCTCGAGCAGTTCGGCGATCTGGCCGCGGATCTCGGCCGACCGGGCCTTGCACAGCGCCTCGACAAGTTCCGGCACGACCTCCGTGCTTCGGATGCATCGGAGTGCGCGGACGGCCTGGCCGGCCACTTGCGCATCGCGGTCCCCGGCGGTTACGGCGAGCGCCCGGGCGACGGCGGGGTTGTCTTTCGGACACCGCTCGCGCAGCACCCGGCAGGTCACCATCCGCACCATGCGGTCCGAATCCTTCAGGCGCGGCTGCAATAATGCCGGGATTTCCGGATCGTCGATCTTGCCCAACGCCTTGACCACGGCGAGGCGCACGTCGCTGCTGCGATCGTCGAGTGCCGTTCGCAGGTCCGCCAGGGCCGCCGCGTCCGCAATCTGCCCCAACGCCTGCGCCGCCCGAACCCGAAAGCCGGGATTCTCGTGCGTCAGCCGGGCGCGCACGGCTTCCAGCCCCGCCAGATCCCCGCTCGCCGCGAGCGTGATCATGGCGGCCTTCTGCACGCTCTGGTCGTCGTCGTCCAGCAGCGCAATCAGCCGGTCCACTGCTGCCTCGGTGGTCTGCCCCTGGAACGCGCGCACGGCCGTTTGCCGCACCTCCGCAGTAGCATCGTCCAACGCCGCCAGAAGCGCGGCCTGCCGCTCGTCTTCCCGGCCGGGGGTTCGCAAGCGGCCGAGCAACACCACAGCCTCGCCGCGCACGGTGGGATCGGCATCGCGCACGACCAGCGCGGCCAAAATCTCGTGCAACGATCCGATTTCCGGAAACTGGTCCCCCGCACAGCGCTCGAGCAGTTCGTTCGCCGCGCCGATGGCGACAAAGCGCGTCTCGGGGCGCTCCGCGTTCAGGCGCGCGAGCAGCGCCTCGGAAATTTCACAGGGCATCAGCCGCGCGTAGGCGAGCGCGGCGCGGCGCTGCACGTACCGCTCCCGATCGTCCATGGCGGCGTACAGCGCGTCGAGCGCTTCGGGCACCTGGCGCTCGGCCAGCCACTGCGCCGCCGTGCCGCGGATGTACTTGTTCTCATGTTGCCCCAGGAGCGCGATCAGATCGGCGCTCGAGGTGTTGGGGCCGATGGCGCGCAGGGCCGTCGCCTCACCCAGCCGGTCCTCGCTCGACGGCGGCGCCGGAGCCGCTGCGGGCCGAGGCGCGGTGCGGGTGCCAGTGGCCAGGGATCCGCGGGGGCTGGGGGGTGGGGCGGGTTCCGGCACCGGCGCGGGTGTCGGGGCCGTGGGCGGGGGTGCGGGCATCTGCTGTGGCGCGGGCGCAGGCGCCGCGGCCGGCGCCACAGGTTGGACGGGCTGGGCGGCGTTCGGGTCGAAGTAGTTGCCCTCTTCCTTTTCGCCGCAACCGCAGGCGACCACGAGCCCGACGCCGACCGCACGCAGGGTCTGCCGTCCGGTCCCGGGCCACCGGGCGCGTTTAGGAGGGTGCCGCATACCGGTCCACGGACAAATGTACCATGGCCCAGGGTCCGCCGCCGGGCGCGCACGTCCCCCGCCCGACGCGGCAGCTGCGCGGGCGGGCACGCGTTGCGCGCGCCTGCAGGTTCAGCAGACTTCGAACAGGCCGGCCGCCCCCATGCCACCACCGATGCACATGGTGATCACGACGTTCTTCGCCCCCCGGCGCTTGCCTTCAATGAGGATATGCCCGGCCAGGCGCGACCCGGTCATGCCGAACGGGTGGCCGATGGAGATGGAGCCACCGTTGACGTTCAGCTTCTCGTGGTCGATCCCGAGGCGGTCGGTACAGTAGAGCAACTGGCTGGCGAACGCTTCGTTCAGCTCCCACAGGTCGATATCGTCCACCGTCAGGCCGTGGCGCTCGAGCAGGCGCGGCACCGCGAACACGGGGCCGATCCCCATTTCGTCCGGCAGACAGCCGGCCACGGCGAAGCCCTTGTAGATGCCCAGGGGTTCGATGCCGCGCTTCTCGGCCTCTTTCGCTTCCATCACCACGCACGCAGACGCGCCATCGGAGAGTTGGCTCGCGTTCCCTGCGGTGACGTAATTCCCCTCGCCGCGGACGGGTTGGAGCCCCGCCAGCCCTTCCATCGTAGTCTGGGGCCGGTTGCACTCGTCGCGTGTGACGGTGTACTCCTCGAAGCTCACCGCCTTCGTTTCCCGGTCGACGACCTTCCGCGTCGTCGGCAGCGGCACGATCTCGTCGTCGAACTTCCCATTCTCCTGTCCCGCCGCGGTCCGCTGCTGGCTTAGCAGCGAGAACGCATCCTGCCGCTCTCGGCTGATGTCATAGCGTTCGGCCACGATGTCGGCTGTCTCGATC
>CBDUXP010000019.1:0-63673 GCA_965371225.1 uncultured bacterium
AGTTGCGTGTCGGTCGAGAAATTGCCGACGCTATCCGTGGCGGTCCACGTGACCAGGGTCGCCCCGAGCGGGAACAGGGCCGGGGCATCGTTCAGGATCGAGCTGAGCAAGCAGGAATCGCCGGCGCTGGCGACGCCGATGACGACCGCGGTGCCGGCCGGCCCCGCACACTCCGCCATGACGTCCGCCGGCGCGGTGATCGTCGGGGGGGTCGTGTCCTGCACGGTGATCAACACGGTGTCCCCGTCCGAGTTGCCCACGCTGTCGGTGACGAGCAGGAAGACGGCGTGCGTGCCGAGGCTAAAGGGAAGCGTCAGCATCGGGCCTGTGCCGAGGAGCGTCTCGACTTCGAACCATTCGTAAATGACGATGTCGGCGGTCCCGTTCGGATCCGTCGATCCCATGCCATCCAGCGTCACGGGCGCGCTGGCGCTGCCGCCCGTGCACTCGACGGGCTGATCCGTCCCGGCGTTCGCCACCGGCGGCAGGTTCGCCTCGATGGTGATGAAGCCGGTGGAGAAGGCCTCGCACGCCGCATCGTCCGCTGCCTGCACGCGGACGAAGTAATCGCTCGCCGGCGGGATGGTGCCCGGCACGGTCCAGTTCGCGAAGCCCACGTTCGGGATGTTCGCTGCGATGGACGCCACCACCGTGAAAGGCTCTTCGAGCTGCACGAAGTCCACGTTCACGGTCCCGCCCGACACCGTCGTCCCGGTCCAGAACACGGTTACGTCCGTGTCGACGAACCAGGTATCTCCGTCCGCGGGCCCGAACACGTCCAGCGTGCACCCACCTGCGAGGCAGTTATCCGCGACGAAGATGTCGGTTAGGCCGTTCATGTCGCCGGGTACCAAATTCGATGCGGCTGAGGCGAAGGCGACGACCCGGCCATCTGCGCTGAGAGTGGGGATGAAGTTACTATTGTTCGCTTCAGCGCCCGTGGCGGCTACGCTCACTCGCGTGGTTACGCCCGAGGCTCGGTCGTGTACGAAGATATCACCCGTGTTCGTATCCCCGGGCACGAGATTCGACCCAAGCGACACGAACGCCACAAACTGTCCGTCTGCGCTGATGCTCGCGAACTCGCTGGCGCCGTTGCTCTGTGTCCCGTCCGACGCCACACTTACGCGCGTCGTCGTGCCGGTGGTCCGGTCGTGTACGAACACGTCGTTGAACGCGCCATTCGTATCGCCGGGCACCAGATTTTGCGCGAGGGACTGGAATGCGACGAACTGGCCATCGGCGCTCAGGCTGGGTTGAGCCGAAAAGCCGTTTGGCTGCACGCCGGCCGAGTCCACGCTCACCCGTTCCGTGACTCCCGTCACGCGGTCATGCACGAAGATATCACTTATCCCGTTCGTGTCGCCGGCCACCAGATTCGCGGCATTCGAGGTGAACGCCACGAACCGCCCGTCGGCGCTGAGACTTGCCTGGGAGGACGTGTTATTCCCTTGCACGCCGGCCGAGTCCACGCTCACCCGCTCAGTGATCCCGTTCAGTCGGTCATGCACGAACACATCGAAGACGCTGTTCGTGTCGCCGGCCGCGAGGTTGGTCGCGCCCGATTGGAAAGCCACGAAGCGGCCGTTGGCGCTAATGCTCGGAATGGCCGAACCGCCGTTCCCCTGCACGCCCGCCGAGTCCACGCTCACCTGCTCGGTCGTGCCCGTCAGGCGGTCGTGCACGAACACATCCCCGACTCCGTTCGTGTCGCCGGCGACCAGATTCGTGGCGTTGGAGTTGAACGCCACGAAGCGGCCGTCGGCACTGATGCTCGCGCTCGCCGAAGGGCCGTCCGCCTGCGTGCCGCTCGAGTCCACGCTGACGCGTGTGGTGGCGCCGGTCACGCGGTCGTGCACAAAGATGTCTGTCGCACTGTTCGTGTCGCCCGGCACGAGGTCGGTGGCGTCGGAATGGAACGCCACGAACCGGCCATCGCCGCTCGCACTGGGGAAGGATGAGGCCCCATTGGTCTCCATGCCGGCCGAATCGACGCTGACGCGTTCGAGGACGGCGCAGAGCAGGTTCACGGTGACGGTCTGGGTGTCCGCGGCGGTATTGCCCTGGGGATCCTCGGCCGTCCAGGTGACGATGGTGGTGCCCGGCGGGAAGATGCCGGGCGCGTCGTTCGTGACGGTGACGGCGCCGCACGTATCCGCCGCCGTGGCCGTGCCGATAACCACCGCGGTGCCGGCCGGGTCGCTCGTCTCCACGCTCACGTCCGCGGGCGCGGTGATGGTGGGCGGCGTGGTGTCCTCGATGGTAACCAGTTGCGTGGCCATCGCAACGTTGCCGGCGAGGTCGACCGCGGTCCAGGTGACGGTAGTGGGGCCGACAGGGAAGAACTCCGGCGCGTTGTTGCCGACCGACTCCAGCCCGCACGCGTCGGCGACCAGCGGGACGCCCAGGATCACGGGCGTGCCCAGGATGTCCGTGCATTCGGTCGTCACGGTGGCGGGGGCCGTAAGCGCGGGGGGCGTGGTATCCACCATCACCTCGACGACCTGGGTGTCGGTCGCCGTGTTGCCGCCGGGGTCCGTCGCGGTCCAGGTGACGGTGGTGACGCCGGCGGGGAACAGGGCCGGCGCGTCGTTCGTCACCACGGCGCCACAGGCGTCCTCCACCGTCGGGGTCCCCAGGTCGACCGCAGTGCCCTCCGGATCCCCGCACGAGGTGAAAATGTCCGCCGGCGCGATGAGCGTGGGGGGCACGCTGTCCAGGACGATGATGACCGCCTCGTCCGTATCCGTACTGCCCGCCTCGTCTGCGAGGGTCAGCGTAATGACGTGGGTGCCGACGGGCAGCGCCACGTCCAGGAGCGGCGTGGTGCCGAGCACCGTGGCGCCCTCACTCCACGCCAGCGCGGCCAGGTCTCCCACCCCGTCGGGGTCGGTCGAGCCCGTGGCGTCCAGCCGCACGAGCGTGCTGCCGGCCTCGGTGCATTCCAGCACCCGGTCCGGGCCCGCGTCGGCGACAGGCGGCCGGTTCCCGACCGTGACCTCGACGGGATTCGACCCGACCGTGAAGTCGCTACACCCGAAGCTGTTGCAGGCGCGGATGCGGTAGAAATAGGTGCCCGGCTCCCGATCCGTGAGGGTGGTGCTCAGCGACATGCCAAGGAACACTGGGACGGCGTCGGAGAAGTCGACCCGCGTCGCCTCCTGCAGCCGGTACCGGCCGACGACCCCGCCGGCGGCGGCCCACGCCACCGGGAAGCTGCCGTCGTCGTCCGTCTCCGGCACCGCCAGGAACGGCGGCGCACTCGGCGGCTCGGCTGGTTCGACGGGATCGTCCACCGTGACCTGGATCGACAGGATGGGCGCGAACGCAAACTGCACGGTGTTCTGCGCGAAGGCGGCGTAGTAGAGCGTGCCCGCGCTGGTCACCTCCGGCACCTGCACCACCGTCTCGTACTCCCCGTTGCCGTTCAACTGATCGGGCGTCTGACCCACGACCGTGGTCACGCCCCACGCCACCGCGTTCTTCGTCAGGGGCACGTCGAAGTCGCTGACCTGGTAGCGCACGGTGAACTGGCCGCCGCTGGGCACGCTCAGCGGACCGTGCGCGAGCCACCGGACGGCGGCTGCGCCCGAGCCCGCACTGACTTCCGTGGACAGGATCGGCGAGGTGACGAGTTCGCCGTCGTTGAGCGCGGCGGCGACGAATTGGAACGACTTCGGCGACTGGTTCGCACTGATGTTCGGCGCGGTGAAGGTGAAGCTGTGCACGCCGTTGGTGCCGGGCTGCTCCGGGGAACTCAGCATGATGCTGTTGATGCCCAGGTGCACCTGATTCTCGGTAATCAGGCCTTCGGTAAAGTCGCGCAGCTCCCACTCGACGAAGATGGGGTCACCGCCCACGGCCGTCGGCGGCGGCGGCGTGATCCACACGATTTCCGGCACCACCTCGCCCACCAGGATGGTGACGGTGGTGGTGGTCTGCAGCAGGTCCACGGGACAGTCGTCCGTGGCGCGGAAGGTGAACGTATGGGCGCCCAGGTCCTCCACCGGGGGGGTGTAATCGAAGGTGCTGCTGATGGGATTCCCCGCGATGGAGAGGGCGGGGGTCATGGTGGCACCCGCGGGCAGGTCCGTCACGCTGAGCGTGACGGTCTGCTCGGCGTCGAAGTCCGACGCCACCACCGCGAACGAGACGGGGGTGCCGGGAGCGACGGTGATCGTGGCGCCGTCGACGGGGGTGGGCGCGTCGAACGTGGGCGGCACGCAGGGCACGGCGATCGCGTCCAGGGCCAGGCCGCCGGGGTACCCGTAGGAATCGTCGGTCGCGAACCCGTAGGCGTACGCGCCGAAGAGGCTGGAGCAGGTCACCGTGTGCGTGCCGGTGTCGACGGGCACCTGCGCGCCGGAGAACCCGCTGGTACCGATGGGCGTAAAGGTCTCCGCGATCGGGTTCCCATCGAGCAGGCACGTGGAGACGTCCGCCGTAGCCGCGACCACATTAATGAAGTTCGTGAATGCCACGGGGGAGGCCGCGGGGGTGCTCAACGTGTAGGCGGGCAGAAACTGCTCGGTGGGCGGCACCATCATCATGAACGGGTCCGAGCTGACGCCGTCCGCATTACTACCCTTGGAGTACTGCATGACCAGCGCGGGGCCGGCTGTGGCGATGGCGTTGTACGCGGTCGAGGGCGAGTCGATCTCCACGAATTGTCCCGCGGCGAGCGTCGTCAGGGGCGACCCGTTCAGGACCACATCCGTGCCGTTGTCCCGTGCCAGCACCCGGATGATGTCGCCCCCGGTGCGCGTCGCCAAGGGGACGGTCAGGAAGTCAGTGCCCCACGTGCCGACGGAGGGCAGCTGCTCCACCAGGTGATCGCAGAAGGACACCCCGAGGGGCACATTCGCGCACCGGTGCCCGCCGAACGCCGCGACCGGGCGGTCCGCGCTAATCAAGGTTCCTGTGAGGTCTTCCCCTGCTCCGTCCGCCTCGAGCTGGTAGGTTTCGAAGCGGTCCAGCACGATCGTGTACGGCACCCCGGCGGCGCGCGTCCCGGTGTCGATGCTGGGGGTGATGGTGACCTGCGAGCCGTCCTCGACGCCCACCACCAGGAGCTGCGAGGGACTGCTCCCGGACGCCGACACATACGACATGACCACGTACTCCGACCCCAGAATGTCCGTGGGCAATGCCAGAAAGGCGTCAGTGGTGAACTGGATCTGGTTCAGGCCGTAGACGACCACCTCATCCGCGGCCGTGACGCGCACCCCCAACTGGCTCGTGACGTCGCTGCCGACAACCCGCGCGTCGACGGACACTCCCACCTGCGTGGTGGCGCCAGGAGTAACCGTGAACGGTGTCGAGAAGCCCAGGCCCGGCACCTCGACCGTCCCGCTGGTGGCCGTGTCGCCGGTGATGAAAAGCACCAGGTTCCCACCGACGCCCAAGTTCTCTGAAAAGCCCAGCATGAACTCGGTGCCCTTGTTGTCCCGAGTCTGGGCGGCGAGGGGCCGCGCGCCGAGGCCGAGCGCGGCGACGGCCCAAAGCGTGGCGATCAGGCAGAGGCGGGGCGCGCCCCCCATACGTCGCAGCCCCAAGGACATGTACTACTTCTCCCCCCACGGCGGCCCGCGGACCCCCTGTCCGCGCCCGGCGCCCGTCTGCGCTTCACACTCTATCCCCGGCGGTCCCGGGTCAGCAAGCAGGGTCAGCCGGAGGGATGTGGTTCCGTGTCACTGGGTGTTCGGTGTCCGGTCAGGCGCAGGTAGCCCAGGGCCAGCAGCGCGCCCACCAAGTCCGCCACCAGGTCCAGCGCCGTGTTCGTGTAGCCGCCAACGCCCGTCTCGGGGACCACCACGGTCGCGGCGAACTCGACGATCTCATTCAGCGCGCCGACGCCCAGCCCGGCCATCACCACGACGATGCCCAGGGCGGCGCTTCGCGTCACGTCCGCGCGCAAGAGCGGCCGGAGCAGCACGTGCATCATCAGCGTCGCCACGCCGAAGCCCACGATGTGCACGAACTGGTCGAAGCGGAAGATGCCGTACTCCGCGGACACGGGCACGAGAATGCCATGATACAGCAGCGTGCCGTTGATGACGAAGCTGCCGCCCGCCATGTGCAGGAACGCCCAAAGGGTCAGGCCCCACAGCACGCCGGTCGGGTACGCCACCCGCCGGTTGGTGGCCAGGACCAGCCCGAGGAAGAACACGATCACCCCGATGTACATGAGGAACTCGTAGTTCTGCCGCGTCCCGAAGAAGAACGCAAAGCCCACGAGGATACAGCCATTGACGATCAGGACCGGCCGTTGACCCGGTTTCAGGAGCATGGTTCCTCTCCTTCGTCCGCGTGCGCGCGGCGGTCCCTGTGCCCGCACGTCGAACGTGCCCGGCGCCAGCATCTGCGCGTCCCATCGCGGTTTGCTACAATACCGTGTCCGCTTGTGCAACCACATCTCCCCCGCGTGGTGCCTCCCCCTCCGCCCCTTCACGACCGCAGCCATCGACTACCCGTGAAGCGATTTGCGTGCGGCGGCGTCCTGTGCGTGCTCTGCTGGTTCGCCGCGGCCGGGCCGGCGCGGGCGCAGGTGTATCCGATCAATAGCGACGCGTCGCTGCACCCGCCCCCGGGCCGGGTCCTGGAGCGCGGAAGATCCGTCTTGCGGTACGCGGAGATCGAGGGGACCGATCCGGATACGGACGTGGACACTCTCCGGCTCGAGATCACCACCGTCCTGAGTTTCAGCGAGCGCTTCTCCTTCCAGATCACCGTGCCCGAAGTCACGCGCGAAGTGGACGGCACCATTCTGCCGGACGAGACGAACGACATCGGCGACATTCTGGTGCTCGGGCGCCGCCGGATCTGGACGGGGGGGGATGACGACGGCGGGTCGGCCTGGGCGGTGCTGGCCGGCGTGGAAATCCCGTCGCACGACGGCACGATCTCGTCCCACTCCTGGGATCCCCTCGTGGGCACCGTGTTCTCCACGCGCGGGGGCCGGGCCGGGTTCGACGCGGACATCACCTACCAGTTCAATACGGAGAGCCACCGGGACCTCAAGCAGGGGGACCTGCTTCGGGCAAACCTGGCGCTCCAGTACCGGCTGTGGCCCGGTCCCAACATCGAGACGCCGGTGGTGGCGTGGACGGGCCTGCTGGAATTGAATGCCGAGCGGCAGGACAAGACGGAAGCGGCCGGCCGGCGCCTGCCCGACACCGACCGCACGGTGCTGTTCTTCAGTCCCGGCATCGTGGCCACCACCGGCATCGGGCTCATCGAGTTCAGCGTGCAAATGCCCATCGCGCAGGACGCGGGACAATTCGCCCAGGAGGACGATGTGCGCTGGGTGCTCGGCTTCACCGCGCTGTTCTAGTCGGCGCGCGTCCACGCGCCTGCGGCGCGGCAGGCCCCCGTCAATGTCCGCCCCGGTGCACGCACAGCAGCGCGATGAAGACGCAGGCGATGCCCACCGCGTGCGTCCACACGAACGGTTCGCCCAGCACGCCATAGGACAGCAACAGCGTGCTGACGGGCGGCACGCCCATGAACACGGCGGCGGTGGAGGCCGGGATGCGCCGGAGACCGCTGAACCAGCACCACATGGAGACCACGCCGCCGAGGCCGTAGTAGCAGAGGACGAGCCACACCTGGCGGTCGATGGCGGCGAAGTCCACTCCCCGCGCCTGCACGGCGGCGAACGGGGCGAGCAGGGCCACGGCGCACAGGTTGACCAAGAGTGCCACGCGCAATGGGGGCAACGCGTCCGCCGCCCGTTTGCCGACGATGACCGACACCGCTTCGGCGAGGACGGCGCCCAGGACCAGCCCGTTGCCCAGCAGCCGGTTCGGCGCGTGCGCGCTGGGCGAGGCACCCACCGCTGTCAGGACGACCAGCCCCAGCACGCCGAGCCCCACGCCGAACCACCCCAGACGCCGGAGCCGTTCGCGAAGGAGCAGCGTCGCCAGCGCGGCGGCGGCGGCAGGAATCATGGCCAGCAGGATGCCCGCGTCGCTCGCGGTCGTGAACCGCACCCCGGCCAGCATGAACACGCTCCCGCATACGACGCCGGTCAGGGCTTCCAGGAACGGCCACCGGCATTCCCGTAACCGGAAGCGTGGCACCCCGCCCTCCGCCCACACGGCCAGCGCAACGAGCACCGGGGTGCCGATGACCAGGCGCAGCCACGAGGTGAGGAACACCGGGAGGCTCGCGACGGCCACCTTGCCGGCCACGACCCAACTGCCCATGAGCACCGTCGCGAGGCCGACGGCGAGATAGCCGCTTGCGCGATGCACGCGTGGCGAACCCGGGGCCACCGCCGCGTTCGAACTGTGGGGCTCGGATGTCTGCATCATTGCACCACGCCGCGGCACCCGGGCCCAGGCCGCGCATGTGGCAACGTGCGAAGTTCATGCCAATCGGGCACCGCCCGGGAGCCACGGGGGCTGCGTGCCGTGCGCGTCCGGTCTGCTCAAAAACCCGGCGCGAGGAACCTTATCTGCCGCTTCTTTCGGCACCAACTGCGCAAGGCGGGACGGCTGGCACCGTGCGGCCGGCGCGACATAATGGAAGGAGCAAGGTCCGGCCGCAGCCCGGCGTGCTGCGCGCGCGAAGGGCCATGTTGGCCGTGCGGCCAGTCACGAATCGGCGGCGCGGCCGGACGGGTGTAAGTACGGCCTGCGCGCGCAGTTACGCGGCAATGTCGGGATGCTTGACACGGTGCGGCATGGCGCTTTATAGTCCCGAGGCTCCACCCACGTTATGCCGTGGCCGCATCCGCGCGCGGAGCCGCGAGTGGCGCGCAGCGCGCCGCAAGAGACATCCCCCAGTTGCTTTCGGACCCCGCGCGCGCCGGCCGGGCTCGGGCGCCGCACGACCTGAGGCATGACGGACGAGTTTGAGCTGACACCCCCCGACGAGCCCGCCGCCTACGCGGAGCCCGATACCGGGGAGATGCCTCCGGAGGATGTGGAAGCGATGAACCAGACGCTTCCCATGCTCATCTCGTTCCTCGTCATTCCCCTGCTCATCGTCATCGTCGGCACCGGGGTGTTCCTCGCCTTCGGCATGGCGTCCTATGAAGAGGTCGAGCCGCGCGCATTCGTGGAACAACTGCGCAGCGGCAGCGCGAACCGGCGCTGGCAGGCGGCCTTCGAACTGGCGAAACACATCGCGCAGAATCCCGAGGCCATGCGCGAGCAAGACCTCGCGCCCCCGCTGATTCAGCTCTTTACCAAGACCGGAATCGAGACGGAGGAGGAACGCGTGGTGCGCCGGTACCTGGCCTTGTGCCTGGGCTCGCTGGGCGACCCGGCGGCCGTGCCCGCGCTGCGCGAGGCGCTTCAGGAGTCCGACGCCGAAACGCGCATTTATGTGGCGTCCGCCCTCGGACAATTGGGCGCGCCCGAGGCGGCGCCGGACTTGATCGCGCTGTTGGAGGATCCGGACGCGGGCGTGGTGAAGGCGGCCGTCTACGGGCTGGGGGCGTTGGATACGCCGGCGGTGCGCCCGGCGCTGGTGCTGATGCTGGACCATGCGGTGGCGGACGTGCGGTGGAACGCGGCCGTGTCGCTGGCGAAGCTGGGCGATCTGCGGTGCGCGCCGGTGCTGCGCGAGATGCTCGACCGCACAGCCGTGAGCGCGGCCCCGGACATCGACCAGGATCAGGTCGAGCAGGTTATGACGAGTGCGATCCGCAGCGGGACGGCGCTGCGGCTGGACGGCATGCACGACACCTTGGTGGCGTTAGCCGAATCCGATCCGAACCTCCGGGTGCGCGATGCGGCTTTTCAGGCGCTCGAGGCGCTGCGGCCCCAGCCCGAGGCGCTGGCGGGCACGCTGCACGTGCACGGGTAAAGGGAGTACGGCGGCATGAGCAACGGGACGCAAGACGCCGGCACCACGGGACGGCGCGGCTTTTTCTCGATCGCGTGGGCGGCGTGGGCCGCCTTCGGCGCGGTGAACGCGGTGATGCTGGGCGCGGCCGCACGGTTCATGTTCCCCAACGTGGTGAACGAACCGCCGTCGACCTTCAAGGCGGGCCTGCCGGACGAATTCGCGATCGGGCTCGTGGACGAGCGGTTCAAAGAGACGCGTGGGGTGTGGCTGGTGCGGACGTCGGAGGGCATGTACGCGCTGTCCACCGTGTGCACGCATCTGGGCTGCACGCCGAACTGGCTGCCGAACGAAACGAAATTCAAGTGCCCGTGTCACGGGAGCGGGTTCTACCCCACGGGGATCAACTTCGAGGGCCCCGCGCCCCGGCCGCTGGAGCGGTTCCGCATCGTCTTTGCCGAAGACGGGCAGATCCTGGTGGACAAGTCCAAGAAGTACCAGTACGAAAAGGGAGAGTGGGAAGACCCGGAGGCGTTCCTGGCCGTCTAGGCGGTCCGGCGCGCGGACGGGGCCCCCCGATCCTCCACGTCCAGCCCGCGGCGGCGGGGGCACCCGCCCCACCGCGGCAGGAGTGAAGCATGGCTGAAGAAAAGAAGTCGCTCGGCAGCGTCATCGCGGAGTCGCAGATCTGGAAGAGCATCTTCCGGCACGGGACGCCCAATACGACCCGGAACCGGATGCTCGTCATGGTCACGAATTTCGTGCTGCACGTGCATCCGGCCAAGGTCCGCAAGTCCGGCATTCAGCTGCGGTTCACGTGGTGCATGGGGGGCCTCACGTTTTTCCTGTTCCTGGTGGAGACGATCACCGGCCTGCTGCTGATGTTCTACTACCGCCCGACCATCGAGCTGGCGTACTACGACATCGTGGACCTGCGCGAACACGTGCCGCTCGGCGTCATGCGCGAGGTGCACCGCTGGGGCGCGCACCTCATGGTGATCACGGTGTGGCTGCACATGTTCCGCGTTTTCATGACCGGCTCCTACAAGCCGCCGCGCGAGTTCAACTGGAACGTGGGCGTCATCCTCCTGGTCCTCACCCTCCTGCTCTCGTTCACCGGGTACCTGCTCCCCTGGGACCAGTTGGCGATCTGGGCGATCAACGTGGGCTCCAACATGGCCCGGGCCTCCCCGTTCCTCGGCCACGAGGGGCCCGGCGCGTCGCTGCTCCAAATCGGCGACCTGAAGATGATCCACGCGGGCAGCGACGCGCGCTTCGCCATGCTGGGGGGGCGGTTCATCGGTGAGGGCACGCTCATCCGGTTCTACGTGTTGCACTGCGTGGGGATCCCGCTCGCGGCGGCGTTCCTGATGGCGATCCATTTCTGGCGCGTCCGCAAGGACGGTGGCATCTCCGGGCCGCTTTAGGCGGCCCGCCCGGAGTTCTCCATGCCCGATCTGTTGCCCATCGCGTTCAAGGACGCGATCAATGTCCTGGCGTCCCCGAAGCTGTACGCCCTGTTCTCCGTCCTCGCCTTGTTCACGTTCATCCGGTTCCGCGAGGTGTTGACCACCAAGATCGCGCTCGGGGCCGCCGCGGTGCTCGGGGGGGTGTTCTACCTGCTGAGCTTCGGCGATCCGAACTTCAACCTGATCGTCACGAAGCCGGACAACATTCCGATCACGATCATGCTGGCGATGGTGGGCTTCTTCGTGTGGCTCAGCATGCGGCAGGCGGTGCAGAACGATAAGCGAATCGCGGCCGGGCAGGGCCCCGCGGAGGCCGACGAGACGCACGACCTGGTGTGGGCGTGGCCGGACCTGGTGTACATCGAGCTGATCTGCATGATCCTGTTCACCGCCTTCCTGTTCGTCTGGTCGATGGGCGTCGAGGCGCCCATTGAAGAGCCGGCCAGCTCCACGAAATCGCCGAACCCGGCCAAGGCGCCGTGGTACTTCCTGGGACTGCAGGAGATGCTCGTGTACTTCGATCCGTGGCTGGCGGGGGTGGTGCTGCCCACCATGATTCTCGTGGGCCTCATGGCGCTCCCGTACATCGACACGAACCCCAAGGGCAACGGGTATTTCACGTTCAACGAACGGAAGTTCGCGATCAGCTACTTCCTGTTCGGCTTCCTCTCCATGTGGATGGCACTGATCATTCTCGGCACGTTCCTGCGGGGGCCCAACTGGAACTTCTTCGGGCCCTACGAGTACTGGGACATCCACAAGCTGGAAGCGCTGGTGAATGTGAACTTCTCGGAGTACTTCTGGGTGGCCTGGCTGGACCGGAAGCTGCCCGACAACATCCTCATCCGGGAAGGGCCGGGCATCCTCCTGCTGCTGGGCTACCTCGGCGTCACGCCGGGGATTCTCGCCGTGACGATCCTGCGCAAGCAGCTCAAAGCGATCGGGCTTATTCGATTCGGCGTGCTGTCCCACCTGTGGGTGATGATGATGCTGCTGCCCATCAAGATGCTGCTCCGCTGGTTTTTCAACTTGAAGTACATCGTGGCCATCCCCGAGTACTTCTTTAACATCTGACCGGGGGCCCCATGCCGCGTCAGCCGACTATCCACGCGTACCGCCTCTCGCGCCTCCACGCCGTCTTCCTCGTCAGCAACCTGCTGCTGCTCGCGTCGATCCTCTGGATGGTCGTCGGCGATTACACGCGCGAGTGGAAGGACGTGCAGCGCGGGTTTCAGGACCTGGAACGGAGTAGCACCGCCGCGGCCCTGGACGCGGAACTGGCGTCGCGCGACCAGGCAGCGCTGGAGCAGGCCCAGGCCGACCTGGCGGCCGCGGAAGCGGCCCTGGCCGAGCAGCAAGAGGCCTACGAGGTGGCCGCCGCCGAGCTGGCCGTGCTCGAAGGCGCCGCGTACGCCCGCGACCTGGATCTCAAGAACGCCAAGGCGAATGTGGCGGTCTACAAGTACAACTACGAACTCGCCCAAGATGGGCACCACGATCATGACGTCACCGAGACTGAACGGTTGTATACGGACATTGCCCGTGAGATCGCGCGGATGGAGCTGGCCTACGAGGGGTTTCAGCAAGAACTGGACGCGGCCAGCGCCAAGGTGGAGTCGTACACCGGCGCGGGGGATGAGGCGCGGAAACGCATCGAACGGCTGCGGGACACCGAAACGCGCCTCCTGACCGGGCTGCGGCGCTTCGACGATACCTACCTTCCCAACAAGGTGCGGGACGCGGTCCTCATCGATTTTCTCGACCCCCGCGTGAAAATTCAGCAGATCCTGCTGCCGGAGTTCGTGGACGATCTCAACATGGACACCACCATGAAGATCGACCGCTGCACCACCTGCCATCAGGGCATCAACACGGCGGCGTACGCGGACGCGCCTCAGCCGTACACGGCCCACCCGCAGAAGGCCCTGTTCGTCGGGTCGGACTCCCCGCACCCGATCGAAACTTTCGGCTGCACGGTGTGCCACAGCGGGCGGGGCCGCGGGACCACCTTCCTGCGCGCCACCCACTGGCCGAACAGTCCGGCCGACGAGGCACGCTGGCGCGACGAACATCACTGGCATGAGATGCACCACTGGGATTTCGACCAGGTCCCGACGCGGTTCTTGGAAGCGAACTGCTACCAGTGTCACCAGGGGCAGACCGAGATCGACGGCGCGCCCAAGTGGAACCGGGGCATTCAGCTCATGAAGCTGCACGGCTGCTTCGGCTGCCACAAGGTGAAGGGGTACGAGGACGTTCGGAACGCCGGCCCCACGCTGCGCCACCTCGCCAACAAGACGACGCCGGACTGGGCGTATCAGTGGATTCGCGACCCGCGCGGCTACCGGCCCGCCACGCGGATGCCGCAGCTCTTCGACCTGGACAACATCAGCGACGAGGAAAACAGGCGGCTGACCACGGCCGGCATCAACGCGATGGTCGCGTACCTGTTCGCTGAGAGTGAGGGGCACCCCCCCGCCGACCTCCCCGTCGCGGGGAACGCCACCCGCGGCAAAGCGCTGGTGCAGAGCGTGGGCTGCATGGGCTGCCACCAGCTTGGGGCGCCCACCACGCTCGACCGCCTGCATCCGCGGAACCGGGGCCCGAACCTGGCGAACCTGGGCAGCAAACTGAACGCACCGTGGCTGTTCTCGTGGCTGAAGGATCCGCGCGCGCACTTCCCCGACACGTGGATGCCCAACCTGCGCCTGAGCGACCAGGAAGCCGCCGATATCACCGCGCACCTGCTGCGGCAGCGGGATGCGGAATTCGAAGCGCGCGTGCGGGCGGAAGCGCCGCCGGCAGCCCGCGAGACGCTGATGCTCGAATTCCTCCAACGGTCGCTCACCGAGAAGGCCGCGCGGGAGAAAGTGGCCGGCATGAGCATCGCCGAACAGGAGCACTTCCTCGGCCGGCGGCTCATCGCGCGCAACGGCTGTTTCGGCTGCCACGACATCGCCGGATTCGAGAACGAGCAGCGCATCGGTACGGACCTGACCGAAGAGGGCAGCAAGGACGTGCTGCGGTTCGACTTTGGCCTCATTCCCTCCCACCCGGACGGTGGCCACGAGAAGCACGCGTACACCATGGACCACAGCGCGCCCGCGAGCGACGCGGCGGACGCGCACTTCTACGTGCCGCGCACGCGCCACGACTGGCTCATGACCAAGCTGCTGCATCCGCGCATCTGGGACCGGGGCCGGGTGAAGTCCTATGACGAGTACTTGAAGATGCCGTTCTTCGACTTCTCGGTCCAGGACGCCGAAGAGATCACGACCGCCGTGCTCGGCTTCCAGCGGAGCCTGGTGCCCGGCGGCCGCAAGTACCGCATGTCGCCCGAACGGCTCGGCATTTCCGAGGGCCGGCGCATGGTGCAGGATTTCAACTGCCGCGCGTGCCACGTGATCGAAGGCGAGGGCCGCGCCATCGCGGAGACCATCGACGAGCCCGCCTTCCTGCCGCCCATCCTCACCGGCCAGGGACAGAAAACTCAGACGCAGTGGCTCTTCGACTTCCTGGTCAAGCCGGTCCCGATCCGGCCGTGGCTCAAAGTGCGCATGCCCACGTTCGGCTTCCGCGGCCCGCAATCGAACACGTTCGTGGAGTACTTCGCGCGGCTGGACGATGAAGAGTTCCCGAGCGTGTACTACGATCCGGACTCGATCTCGAAGGAGTCGCTCGCGATCGGGGAACAGATGTTCACCATGTTCCAATGCCAGCAGTGCCACGTGCTGGGTACGATCCCCAAGGGCGTGGACCCGATCAGCCTTGCGCCGAACCTGCGCATGGCGCGCACGCGGCTAAAGCCCGGATGGGTGACGAACTGGATTCTGGATCCCGACGTCTACCAGCCGGGCACCAAGATGCCTGCGTTCTTCCCCGACGGCGCCGAAGAGGAGAGTCCGTACGATGCGTGGTTCGAGGCGGATCCCGTCCAGCAGGCGGGCGCCTTGCGCGACCACATCTTCGTCGGCCTGCACGGCGGCAACGGGAACTATAAGCCCGGCGGCGCGGCCGAATAGCGGCCCCGCACCCACTCAGGCGAGTAGATCGAGGAAATCGCTCTCGGGCTGCGCGGGCCCGGGCACTCCGGCCGCGGCGCCGACCAGGTCCCTGGTCGTCTCGAGCCGAGTCTCAGTCGCGGTGAGCAGGGTGCGGTTGATCTGGGCAGTGGATACGGCCAGTTGCGCCAGCCGGATGCGATTGATCTCCCGCTCGATTTGCGCGGCTTGGCGGCGCAGGGCGGCCGTCTCCCGGCGGACATCCGCGGCGGCTTCGGGGTCACTCAGCCGGATGCTCACCCCCGCGATCTGGACCAGTTGCCGCTGAATGCGGCCCTGCTGCACGACCAGGTTCCGTTCGACCTGGGCCGTTTCGGGATTGGCGAAGCGGAAGCCACTGTTGAACAGGCCGATGCTCCCCCCGTTGCCCACCGCGATGGCCTCTCCGGGCTCGATCTGCGGTGCCGGCACCGGCACGGTCGGCCCGCCGGTGTCCGCGGGGGGCGCTGGGGCTGGGGCATCTCCCCCTTCTGCGCGTGCTTCCGCGACGGCTTGGGCCGTCTCGACCGGCGTGGGTCGCGGCTCGACCGATTCCACCCGCGTCTGGCCGGCCAGGGTTCCGAGAAAGCTGCCCGTGTCCCCCCGGGTGAACGTCCGCGTCGACCGGGTGACGACGCGGCCCGCGCGGAGGGCCGCCGCTTCGAGCCGGCGGGTGTTCCGCCCCTCTTGCTCCGCGACCCGGAGAGTGCTCTGGCTTGCCGGGGCGCTCCGGAGCACCCCGGGCTCGCCGGGATCCAGCCGGAACCCCAAGCTGGGATTGGCGAGAGCCTGTGTGGCCCCCCCGATGCGGAAACCCATATACCACCAGTGGCGCCGCTGCGCCGGGCACACCGTGCCTGACTACATTATAGCACTGGATGCGCCAAATTCCCCGCCACGTTGGCGGCGTGCCATTCGTAACTACTCTGATATCAGCAGGTTCTGCATAGGATTGACGCCGGACCAATCTGGCGTCGCCCATACACGCATGGTATAGTTCGGACACACAACGTCGCGAAATCGCCCGGCCCGCCGGCCCCGAAGTGGCCGGACAGGCCGCCGTGGACCACCCCGGCCCCCAGCTCCCGGAGCTTATGCAGAGCACAATCGACGCCCCCGCGGTCATCGAGAAGCTCCCCGCCCTGCGCGCCAATATCGGCCGCGCCCTGCTGGGCAAGGACGACGTCATCACCCTGGCCCTGGCCGGCCTCCTCGCCAAAGGCCACCTCCTGATCGAGGACGTGCCGGGCATCGGGAAGACCACCCTGGCCCGGGCCATCGCCCGGTCCATCGACTGTGCGTTCCACCGGGTGCAGTTCACCAGCGACCTGCTGCCCAGCGACATCCTCGGCGTCACCATTTACAACCAGCACACGCAGGAGTTCGAGTTCAAGCGCGGGCCGATTTTTGCGAATGTGGTGCTGGCGGACGAGATCAATCGCGCCACGCCGAAGAGCCAGAGCGCGTTGCTCGAGGCCATGAGCGAGACACAAGTCTCCGTGGACGGCGTGACGTATCCCTTGAGCGAGCCGTTCTGGGTGCTCGCGACGCAGAACCCGATCGAGTATCACGGCACGTATCCCCTGCCCGAAGCGCAACTGGATCGCTTCCTGCTGCGCATCGGCATCGGCTATCCCGACGCGGCCAGCGAGCAGCGCATCATGACGGGGGATGCGGCGTTAGTCGCGCCCGAGGACTTGTCCGCGGTCATTACCCGCGAAGAAACCTGCGCGCTCCAGGCGGACGTGCCGAACGTGCGGGTGGACCCCACGCTGCTGGAGTACGCACTCACGGTGGTGCACGCCACGCGCACGCACGGGGGGATCGAGCTGGGGGCGTCGCCCCGCGCCGCCGCCGGCTGGTACCGCGTCGCCCAGGCGTTCGCCCTGCTCGACGGGCGCGACTACTGCGTTCCGGACGACTTCACGCGGACGGCCGTGCCCGCGCTGGCGCACCGCTTGGTCCCGGCGCTGCAGTTTCAAGCCGATGGGGACCGGTCGGGCCAAGGTCCGCGGCTGGTCACCGACATCCTCGCCGACACGCCGCTGCCGCGATGAGCGGGGCGGAGCGCGGACCGCGCCGCCGGCTCGGGCGGTTCGTGCGTGATCCGCTGGCCCCGCTGCGCCGTCGGTGGGGCCGGGTCCGGCACGCTTGGCGCACCCTGCCCCAGGCCACGCGCTACTACCTGATCCTGGTGGCCGTGGTCGGCTTCGCGGCCTTCAACACCATCAACAATTTGCTGTATCTGGTGGGGGGGTTGATGTTGGCGCTGTTGGCGGTGAGTGCGGTGTTGGCGCGCGCGAGCGTGCGGGGGCTCACCGTGACCCGCTCGATCCCGCCGCACCTGTATGCCGGTGACCCGGTGGCCCTGACCCTGGCGGTGACGAACACCAAGCGGCGCCTGGGAGCCTTTACGCTGCGGGTGCGCGACGCGGTGGACGGCGCGCCGACGCACGACGCGTTCCTGCTCGCGCTGCCGCCGGGCGAGACGCGCACGACCCGGTACGGGCACACTTTCAGCCGGCGGGGCCGCCACACGTTCGAGGCGCTCACCGTGCACAGCGCGTTTCCCTTCGGCTTCTTTCCGCGCACCGACACGTGCACGGCGCCGCAACCGGTGGTGGTCTTCCCCCATATCGATCCCGTAGACGAGCACCTGTTTGCCAGTCTGGTAGACCCGCAACGCTTCGCCCACCTGACGCGCGGCGAGGGGGCGAACATCTACGGCATTCGGGACTACCAGGCCGAGGACGATGCGCGCCACATCGCCTGGAAACTGTCCGCCAAGGCGAGCACGCTCCTGATACGCGAGTTCGAAACGGAGCAATCGCGCGAGGTGACCCTGGTCCTGGACAACGGCGTGCAGACGCGGGATGCGCTGGCGGACGAGCGGTTCGAGAGCGCGGTGCGGTTGACCGCGTCCTTGGCCTGGGCGCTCATCGACGCGCACTTCTCGGTGCGGCTCATCACGCGCAGCGGTCGCACGCGGGCGGCGCGGGGGCAAGAGCATCTGTACCGGTTGCTGTACGACCTCGCACTCATCGAACCGCTGTTTGGCGCGGAGCGCACGCTGCCCCCGTTGCGGGTCGCGGACGTCAACCCCGCGCTGACCGCCGTGGTGTTGGCGGATCCGGCTATGGTGTGGCCCCGCCGGAGCCGGTTTCCGGTGGTGGCGGCGCCGGCCGGCCCGCCCGAGGATGCCGCCGTGGCCGCCGGCGGAAATGGGGATGCGCAGTGATGCGCTTGGAGCAGGCGGCGCGCCGCAGCGTGTTCGCCGTGATCGGTGCCGCCTGGTTGATCGTGCTGGCGACGCCCGAGTACGGCCTCCTGTGGATTGCGGGCGGGGCGGCGGTGCTCCTGATGGCCTGGCGTTCCCGCGGCCGGTGGGTGCAGCGCCGCGGCGGCCGCCGCTTCTGGCGCGTGATGGCCGTCGGGGCGCTGGTGGCGCTCCCGCTCGACCTCTTGCTCAGCGCCAGCGTGTTGCATCCCGCGATCCACATGGCCCTGCTCACGCAGGCACTCATGCTGTTCGACGCGCCGGCCCCGCGGCGCCATCGCCTGCTGGTGGTGCTCAGCCTGTTCGACGTGCTCGCGGCCACCGTGCTCACCCAGTCGCTGCTGTTCGCGGTGCTCCTCCTGCTGTACGCGGGCCTGGCCATCGTCGCCCTGACCCTGTTGCATCTCGTGGAGAGCGCGGCCGAAGCGGCACCGACCCCCGCGGCGGCCGCGGCCGAGGCCCTGCGGTTCGGCGCCGCCCGGCCCCTGGTGCTGGTCATGCTGAGCGCCACCCTGGCCGTGGTGCCCATCGTCGTGCTGCTGTTCCTGACGCTGCCGCGGTGGGAGTACTCGCTCCTGGCCCGGACCCCGATGAATACCGACGCAGTGCGGCGGCTGCAGCAGCTCGACCAGGCGCGCAAGCAGACCGGCTTCAGTGACCGGGTCGAGCTGGGGGACTACGGCCGGGTGCAGGAGGACCCGACCGTCGTCATGCGCGTGAAATTCCCCACCGGCCGGCCCGAGGCGCTGGCGGGTCGCGCCATGTATTGGCGCGCGGGTGCGCTGGACTATTACGACGGGTATAGCTGGGCCGCGAGCAAGAGCGAATTTGCGTATTACCGGGGCGATCCCGCCAATGCGGACGGCCAGGTCATGCTGGCGCTGGGCGAAGGGCGCGGCCACATCCCGCCCACCGTCGGCAGCACGGTCTTCGTGAGCACGTACCTTGCGGACAAGGACGTTGCTTCCCTGGAGGACCTTCGGAATCTGGCCGACGTGATTGAACAGGAGGTGTTCCTGGAGTTGCCGTACGCCGATAACGTGCTGGGACTGCCGCGCGTCGTCGCGATCGACGGGTTCTTTCCCCGCGGCCTGTCCGCGGACCTGAACGGGAGCTACCGCGTGCTCAGCCGGCCCCTGCTGGCGGAGAAGGTGAGTTACACCGCGTTCTCCGTGTTGCCGACGGCGGACCCCACGGACCTGGGCGACCTCACCATGGACACGTTCTTGCCGCTCTTCACGTCCGAATTCTTCGGCCCCTTCTTTCAGGAGCATTACCTGCAGGTGCCGCGCAACCTGACGGCGGAGGTGCGCCGGCAGGTGGAAGAGCTGACAGCCGGGGCGCCCACCGTGGACGCGAAGGTCGCGGCGCTGCTCGACTACTTCAGCGGTTTTACCTACTCGCTGGAAACGGAGCGGGTGGCGTTGGGCAGTTGGCCGCTGGATGATTTCTTGTTCGCGACGCAGCAGGGCTACTGCGAGCACTTTGCCACCGCGATGGTCATCATGCTGCGCACGGCGGGCATCCCGGCGCGCCTTGCCACCGGCTTCAAGGGCGGGATCTGGAACGCCGTGGGCGAGTTCTACGCCATTCGCCAGGCCGATGCCCACACCTGGGCGGAGGTCTGGGTGCCGGGGCACGGCTGGATTCCCGTCGACCCGGTGCCGGGGGGGAACCCCGCGCCGGATCTCCAACCCTGGCTGGTGCCGGAACAGAACGCGTACCTGCTGTACGCGCGGGCGTTCTGGCAGGAGCAGGTGCTGGGGTACAACCTCGCCAATCAGACCCGCGCCGCCTCCCTGGCGTGGCAGTGGGTGCGCGCGCGACCCGGCGTGGTGTGGGACTGGCTACGGCGCGTGCTCGGGAGCATCGGCCGCGGCGTGGGCTGGCTACTGGGGGTGGGCCTGGCGTGGGCAACCGTGCTCGCCCCGGTGGCCCTCGGCGCGGTGCTGTTCATTCTGTACGTGTGGCGCAACGGTCTGCCCGGTGGCACCCTGCCCCTGCCCGGCCGCAGGGGCCCCCTCGTGCCCTTCTACCGCGAGATGCTGCGGGCGCTGTATCGTGCCGGTTTCGAGAAGGGGCCGAGCGATCCGCCGCGCGCCTTCGCCGGCCGGGTGGGTGCCGTCCGCCCGGACCTCGCCGCGGACGTGCGGGCGCTCACGCACATGTACGAGCGGGTGCGCTTCGCCGGGCGCGGCCTGACCGGCCCGGAGACCGCGAGCGTCCACGCCACATTGAAGCACCTGCGCCGCCGCGCGCCCCGCACCCCGGTGGGCGTGGCGGACGATTGACTGCGCCCGCGCGGGCGACATCTCACGTTTCATAAGAGGGTAGGCGCCGGTCGAAGGGGAAAGCGGTTGCGCGAAGCGCAGAGCGGGAGTCCGGGCTCGGCGGCGACAAAGACCGGCCACTACCCGGTCGCCGGTCAGCTACGGCTGGTGATGGCGCAGGCGCTGCTCGGGATGATCGCCGTCCCGGGCCGGTGGCGTGCTCACGCGGATCCCCAGGTCCGCGAGCTGCTCCGGCGCGACCGCTGAGGGGGCGTCCGTGAGCAGGCAGGTGGCCTTCTGCGTCTTGGGAAACGCGATGGTGTCGCGGATCGACGGGAGGCCGGCCAGCAGCATGACGATGCGGTCCAGGCCGAACGCGACGCCGCCGTGGGGGGGCGCACCGTAGCGCAACGCGCGCAGGAGGAAGCCGAATTGCGCGTCCGCATCCGCTTCGCCTATGCCGAGCAGCGCGAACACCTGCTTCTGGAGGTCCGCGTCGTGGATACGGATGCTTCCGCCGCCCAGCTCCACGCCGTTCAACACCAGGTCGTACGCCTGTGCTTGGCAGGCGAGCGGATCCGACTGCAGCAAGGGAAGGTCCGCTTCGGCCGGCGCGGTAAACGGATGGTTGACGGACATGTACGCGCCGGTGGCCGGATCCTGTTCCAGCAGCGGCCAATCCATGATCCACGTAAAGGCCCATGTGTCGGCCGGAATGAGCCCCAGCTGCTCGGCTAGGTGCTTGCGCAGGAAGCCGAGGGATGCGGCGACGACCGCCGTCGAATCCGCGCAGAAAAACAGCGTGTCTCCCGCGTGCGCGTCCATGCGTTCTTGCAGCGCTTGGAGTGTCGCGGCGTCCAAGAATTTGGCGATGGGCGATTCCAGGGCGCCATCCGCGGTGCACCGGAGCCACGCGAGCCCCTTCGCCCCGTAGGGTCTCACCGCGTCCACCAGCGCATCCTGCTTGCGGCGTGGAAACTCATCGATCCCCGGCACGCAAATGCACCGCACGGCCCCGTTCCCCTCCAGCGCGGTGGTGAACACGCGGAACCCGCACCCCTGCACGATGTCGCCCACGTCCACGATGGGCAGGTCGAAGCGCAGGTCCGGCTTGTCCGTGCCATAGCGCAGCATGGCGTCGGCGTAGGCCATGCGCGGAAGCGGCAGGTCCAGGGGCACGTCGATGAGCGCGAAGAGGCGCGTCATCAACCCCTCGATGACCTCAATCACGTCGTCCGGCGTGACGAATGACATTTCCAGATCAATCTGGGTGAATTCCGGCTGGCGGTCCGCGCGCAGGTCCTCATCGCGGAAACACTTGGCGATCTGGAAGTACCGGTCGAAGCCGCTCACCATGAAGAGCTGCTTGAAGAGTTGGGGCGACTGCGGCAGCGCGTAGAAGGTGCCGCTGTTCACGCGGCTGGGCACCAGGTAATCCTTGGCGCCCTCGGGCGTGCTCTTGGTCAGCGCCGGCGTCTCGATCTCAAGAAACCCCTGCTCGTCCAAGAACCGGCGCGTCTCCTGCATGACGCGGTGGCGCAGGCGGAAAATCCGTTGGAGGCCGGGCCGCCGCAGGTCCAGAAAGCGATATCGCAGGCGCAGGTCCTCGTTCACCTGCACGTCGTCCTCGATGGGGAAGGGTGGCGTCTCGGCGGCGTTCAGCACCTGCACCTCGTCCACCAGCACTTCGACCGCGCCCGTCTCCAGCTTGGGATTCTTCGCATCGTCCGGCCGCGGCCGTACGGTGCCGCGCACGGCGATCACGTATTCGTTGCGCAGCGAATCGGCGATGTCGTGGGCGGCTGTCGAGTGCTCCGGGTTGAACACGGTCTGCACGAGGCCCGTGCGGTCGCGCAGGTCGATGAACACCACGCCGCCGTGATCGCGCCACTTGGCGACCCAGCCCATGAGCACCACCTCGGCCCCTGCGTCGGAGGCGCGCAGCACGCCGCAGTAGTGCGTGCGTCGCCAGGTCATGACCCGGACCGCTTCGCCGCGAGATGCGCGGCCACGCCGTCGAGTGGCACCGGCGTCTGCGTGCTGGTGTCTAGCTCGCGCACCTGCGCGGCGCCGGCCGCCAGTTCATCCTCGCCCAGCAACACGGCGAACCGCGCGCGCCGCCGGTCCGCGCTCTTGAGCTGCGCCTTCAGCCGGCGGCCGGACCAGTCCACGTCCGCCACGAGCCCCGCGTTCCGCAGCGCGGTCACCATGCGTTGCGCCGCGCTCCGCGCGTCTGGGGTGAGCAGACAGATGACCGCATCCAGGCCCGCGTCACCGGGCAGGACCAGCCCTTCCCGCTCCGCTGCCAGCAGCACGGGCACCACGCCGATGCTGAAGCCGACCGCCGGGGTGGGGGGGCCGCCAAGTTGCTCCACGAGACCATCGTACCGCCCGCCGCCGCACAACGCGCTGCGCGCGCCCAGGCCCGCGTGGTGGACTTCGAACACCGTGCGTGTGTAGTAATCCAGCCCGCGGACCAAAGTGCGGTCCTCCGTGTACGGCAGGTCCGCCGCGGCGAGCAGTTCTATCACGGTGTCATGGTGCGTGCGGCAGTCCGCGCAAATGAAGTCGAACGGGGTCGGCGCCGCGGCGAGCAGCGGTTGGCAGCCGGGGACCTTACAATCGAGCACGCGCATGGGGTTCGTGTCCAGCCGTGCCCGGCATTCCGGGCACAGCTCGTCCAGATGGTGTGCGAAGTGGCTGCGCAGGGCGTCGTAATACGCCGGCCGGTCCGCCGCGCACCCGAGCGAGTTGAGGCCCACCGTCAACTTCGTGAAGCCCAGGTCGCGAAAAATGTCGTAGGCCAGCGCGGCGATCTCCACGTCGTACCCCGGCGCGGCGGACCCCAGCACCTCGGCGCCGATCTGATCGAACTGGCGGGTGCGGCCCGCCTGCGGGCGTTCGTACCGGAACATAGGGCCCACGTAGAAGAGCTTGGTGGGCGCCGGGTCCGTGTACAGCTTGTGTTCCACGAAGGCGCGCACGACACCGGCGGTGTTCTCCGGCCGCAGGGTGAGGCTGCGGCCCTTCCGGTCCGCGAACGTGTACATCTCCTTGGAGACGATGTCCGTGTCGCTGCCGATGGAGCGGCTGAACAGGGCGGTATCCTCGAAGTGCGGCGTGCGAATCTCGCCGTACCCCGCCTGCGCAAACCGTTGGCGCGCAAGGGTTTCCAGATGTTGCGCGCGGGCGGCGGCGGCGGGGAGCAGGTCCACGGTGCCGCGCGGGGCGGTGAGGGGCATGGCTGGTGGGGCGGGCCCAGGGCGCGGACCGCAAGTTGCCAAACGGAGGCGCGTTCCTTTACGCTGAACCTCTTTTTGAGAAACTGAGCGCGCTAGTCTACCAGAGGGTCCGGGCACGCTCAAGATCCGCGAACCGAGGAGCGATTGATGTCCCAGCGTTGCGCCATTTGCGGCAAACACCCGTCCGTGGGCAACAACGTGAGTCACGCGAAGAATCGCACGAAGCGTCGGTGGTTGCCGAATTTGCAGCGGATGAAGGTGAAGCTCGACGGGTCGGTGCGGACCGTGCGCGTGTGCACGAAATGTCTGAAGGCCAACAAGGTCCAAAAGGCGATCTGATCGCGGCCCGGGGGAGCGACGACCGTGCCGCTCGCGGCGTTTCTGGTCTGGTTGCTGAGTCTGTTGAAGGGGGCGCTCATCATTCACGTGCTTCTGTCGTGGGTGCGGCTATCGGAGGACAACCCCATCGTGGTCGCGTTGAACGTCGTGTGTGAGCCGCTGCTCGCGCCGATTCGCCGCGTGCTGCCACCCGCGGCCGGGCTGGACTTCTCCCCCTTCGTCGTACTGATCATCCTGCATCTGCTGCAGGGCCTGATCCGGGGAACGGTCTAGGCCATGGTTCCCGCCATGTACGTGCACTTTGCCGTGTGCGGCCTGCTGGCGGTGAGCGGGTTCCTCGCCATCCTGTTCGGCCTGACCCGCGGCGGCCGCGTCCGCGCGCGCATGCCGTTCGTGCTGGGCGGACTGGTGCTCGTATTGTACGCCGCCTCCTACGGCGTGACCTACTGGGGATCGCGCTTCGGGGTGTTGGCGGGCATGGCCGAGGGGTCCGGCAGGGGGAACGAGCAGACGCAGATGGTGCGGAAGCTCGAAGCGTTATCCTTTCCGGCCGCGGCCCTGGAGCCCATCGCCGTCCTGATGCTGGCGCTGGGATTCGGCGCCATTGCGCGCGCGACGCCCACGGGCGCGGCACCGGCCGGTACGGGAACGGCGCCTTCGAGCGGAGCCGACGACGGCCCCCCGGGGGAGGATGACTATCCCTTTGACGACTAACCGAATCCCGCGGGGGGGCGATGCCGAACCTGTCTGATCCCGGGTTGCAAGCCGCCCTGTTCCGCAATGGGTGCATGTTCCTCGCGCTGCTCGGGACGCTGCGCATCACGTGGATCGCTTTCCGGCGGTACAACACCAAGCCCACCCCGTCCGCGCAGTGGCAACTGGCCTTGCTGGGCGGTTTCCTCGCGACGGCCGCCTACGTGGCGATCCTCGCCGTCTCGGGCGCGCCCACGGGGGACAGCTTCATGGTCTCCACGTCCTCCGGCCCCGCGGCCACGATCGACTACGTCTACCTCCTGAAGGCCGGGTTTCTGCTCATCCTCTTCGGCGCGTTCAGCGCCACCAAACCGCCCGCCTGACCCGGCGCCGGCCTTAACCGGCCATGTGGTAGAGTGCGCGCAATGCACCGGGTGACATGGAGTTGTGCCTGCGCCATGCTGCTGGCGGGCGCCGCGCCCGCAGTGGCAGCGGACGGATTTGCCCACCACGTGACAGGGGTGGCCCTGCCCCCTAAAGCCGAACAGGCCGGCGATCCGTTGCTGGCCGATTTTTATCTGGACGTGGGCCGGGCCGGCGGCGCGTTGCCGGGCGCGCAGTACTGGGTCTACCGCATCGCGTCCCTCGCCGGCGGGCGCGAGGTGTCCATCCCGGTCGCGCGGCTGGAAGTGTTCCACGTGGAGGAACGGGTCAGCATCGCGCGCGTCGCCGCCCTCACGCTGCCCGAAAACGACGCGTTCGTCGAGTACCGGACGGTGATGCTGGGTGATCCGGTCGAGCGGATCGTGGGCACGGGCCTGCCGCCGTTGGGGGAGCGCGACCTGCCGGCCGAAACGTTCGACGTGTCGCCCGCGCTGCTCCCGCCCCTGCGGCCGGAGGACCGCGCGGTCCGCACGTTCTACGTGCCGAACGTGGTGCTGTTCGATTTCGATAAGAGTACCCTGCGGCCCGAGGGTAAGGAGATCCTCAAGCAGATCACTGCGTACGTGCGCGAGACGAACGGCCGGACCGTGCGCATCGAGGGGCACACGTGCTCCATCGGCTCGCTCGCCTACAACCAGGGGCTGTCCGGACGCCGTAGCGCCGCCACCAAGCAGTACTTCGCCGAGGTGTTGGGGCTGCCGGCGGCGCGGATCGTAGACGTGGGCTACGGCGAGACCCGGCCCGTGGCCAGCAACGCCACCGAGCCCGGCCGCGAACGCAACCGCCGCTCCGAAATCACCGTGGACGGGCGGCGCCCCGGCCGGACCGTGCCCGATGGCCTGGCCGTGCCGCCCGAGGCGCTGCTGCCCGAGGCCCCACCGCCTGCGCCCCGCGCCGGGCTCCCCGTAGTGGAGCAACCGCCCGCGCCCACCTCGGCACCCGTCGACCTGGGCCCGCCCCTCCCCGAGCTGGCCCGCCCGCGTTCCTAGGGGGCTGGGGACGCAGGGGCCGCTACAGCGAGATCCCCGCATGCATCTTTTTCGGCCCAGGCGCGTTTATACGACTGGGACGCGGCATGGGGTCGCGCCCCCCGGACCGCCAGGGTCCCGCCGCCGATGGCCGGGACGCCCGGCGGGCGGCGCGTGACCACATAAGGGAGCCGGCCGAGTGTACGAGGCGCTGAGTGATGAGGCGCTGATGCTGGAATTCCAGCGCGGGGACGCCGCGGCGTTCGACGTGCTGCTGGGCCGGCACCGCCGTCCGCTGTTCAGCTTCCTCTGGCGCCAGGTCGGGAATGCCACCGTGGCCGAGGACTTGTTTCAGGACGTGTGTGAACGCATATTCAAACAGGCGCCACGCTACAAGGTGGCGGCCAAGTTCACCACCTGGATGTACACCATCGCCCGCAACCGCACCGTCGATTACTACCGCCGGCAGAAGTTCCGCCGGACCGATTCCCTGTCGCGTCCGGTCGCCGGTGGGGAGGACGGCCAGGCGCCGGTGTTGGGAGACACGTTGCCCAGCCCGAATCCCGGGCCCGATACGCTGACCGATCGGGCCGCCACGCGCGCGGCCATCGAAGAATGCGTCGCGCAGCTCGAGCCGGTGCAGCGGGAAGTCTTTCTCCTGCGCGAGGTGCAGGGCTTGCCTTTCGACGAAATCGCACGCATCACTGACGCGAACCTGAGTACCGTAAAGAGCCGCATGCGCTACGCGCTGCAACACCTGCGGCGTCTCTTGACGGCGGCCCAGGTGCTGCCGGAGGCGACGGCATCATGAAGGTGTCACGGGAAAACTTCGACGACCTGCTGCTGGACTACGTGTACGGCGAGCTGGATGCGGCGGCGCGCACGGCCTTCGAGGCGTACGTGGCCGACCATCCGGACGCGCAGGCGGCGCTGGCCGAGATGCGGGATACGCGCGCGGCGCTGTCCCCGCTCGCCGCCGACCTGGAGCCGTCGCAGGTCACCACCAACCGCGTGCTCGCCCACGCGCGGGATGCGGCCGAGCGCATGGAGGGCGGCCGGTCCTGGAGCTTCTTCCCGCGGTACGCCACGGCGCTGGCGGCGGTGTTCGTTGGCGCGTTCACGCTGATCGTCCTCCGGCCCGTGGTGCAGCGGCAAAGCGAATCCCAGTTGGTCCGGGGCGCGGACGCCGTCAGCCCCCACGCGGAGACGGAGCCGGCGCGGGAGTACGATGAGGTAGGCGCGGCCGCGTTCGACGAGGTAGCACCGGCGGACAACCGGCGCGGGTTTGCGGTCGGCGGCGCAGCGTTTGAGAATGAAACCGCCCGCGATGCGGGCCGCGCCGGCGCGCGCGAGGAAGGCGGCACGTGGGCCTTCAACATGGAACGCGCGGCCCCGGACCAGGACGGGCGCTTGGAAGACGCGGACGTGTATGGCGGGGTCGGCAGCGAGAGTGTGGACGCTGCGCTCTTGCGAGCCCGGCGGGTCGCGGCGGCTCCGCCCGCTGCGGCGCGGGAATCGGCCAAACGGCTCGATGATTCGCTTATGGTAGGCGGCGCAGCGGTGGGGAGCGGTTTTGCGGATGCCACGGAAGAACCGCTCGTGCTGAACCGCCTGGCATACCAGGGACCCGTCACGCTGGCCGAGGAAGCGCGCGTGCAAGAACGCGACGCCCCGCTGGGCGTGTTGGCGGCGAAGCCCCTTGCGAAGCCCAAGCTGGAGGTCGCGAACGCGGCCTCCGAACCGGCCGTGCCCGAGGCGAAAGCGGCGGCGGCGGAGCCTAACGAGGTGGCGGCCGGCGACCGCCTGAATCAGTACTCGGCGGAACCCGAGTCGGCCGAGTCGGCGCTACGCGCGGATAAATCGGACGGGCAGTGGCGGACCGTGGCCAAGTCGCAGCCGCAGGTGCCGCTCAATCGGTGGCTGGTTGCCGGGCGCGAGCAGCAGTTGGCCGGCGCCCATCGTGACGCGATTCGGAACTTCCAGCTCGTCGTGCTCAATGCGCCGGATGCGCCCGTCGCTGCCGAGGCACAGTACGAGACCGCGCGCAGCCTGATGGATTTGGGCGACTGCCCGCGCGCCGTCGCGACGTTCCAGGACATCCTCGACAACGCCCCCGCGTTTCCGGAACGGGACGAGGTGCTGTTGGCGCAAGCCGTATGCTTCAATCGCCTGCGTGACTTTGAAGCCGAGTTGGAGCGCTACGCCATGTTCGAGGCCGAGCATCCGACCCGCGCGGCAGAAATCTCGACGCAACGAGTGCTGGCCGAGCAGCAATTGGTGGGCCGCGTCAAGAAAGCGCGGGAACCGGCCATCCCCGCGACCACCGGCACGAAGTAGCCCCGCTCCCGCGGTGGCACGCGCGTACAATACGCCGATGCCGGGGCCATTCCAGACAGCGGCCGCCGTTGTCGCGTCTGTACAAAGCGGCGACACAGTGGCCCTCATGCATGCGTGTGGCGAGCCGCAGACGCTGGTGGAGGCGCTGGTGGCGCGCGCGCCCGACCTCCGTGGCGTGCGCGTGCTCACCGGCTGGCACGGGATCAGCCCGGCGCCCTACGCCGCGCGCGAAGTGGCCGACGCGTTTACGCCGGTCACCACCATCCCCGGCCCGGCCACGCGCCCGGCGATCGCGGAAGGCCGGGGCGAGTACTTGCCGTTGCGTTTCGGTGAGCTGGCGCGTGCGATTCGGGATCGCCGCGTGCGCGTGGACGTGGCGTTCCTGCAGGTGTCGCCGCCGGACGCGCAGGGCCGGTGCAGCCTTGGCGTATCCGTGGACTGTTCACCGGCGATGCTCGACACGGCGCGCGTGCGAGTGGCGGAAGTCAACGCGCAAATGCCGGTCACGCGGGGCGACACCCTGGTGCCGTTCGACCTGTTCGACGCGACCGTGGAAGTGGACCGTCCGTTGCTGGAGCTTCCCGTGCCTCCCATGACCGCGCAGTTCGAAGCCATCGGCCGCGCCGCCGCCGCGCTCGTCCCGGACGGCGCCACGATTCAGGTGGGGGTTGGCACCATGCCCAACGCGGTGCTCGCCGCCTTCGCCGGGCACAAGGACCTTGGCGTGCACTCCGGCCTTGTGAGTGACGGCGTCATGGACCTGTTCCGCGCGGGAGTCATCACCAACACACGCAAGAGTGTAGACCCCGGCCGGCTTGTAAGCTGCGGCGTCATCGGCAGTCGGGCGTTGTTCGCGGCGGTGGATGGGTTGGACGCGCTGCAGATGCGCCCGGCCACGTACACGCACGACGGGGCCGTCCTCGCGCAGCAGGAGCGCTTCGTCGCGATCAACAGCGCGCTGCAGGTGGACCTGCAGGGGAACGTGAACGCGGAAGTGGTGAACGGCCGGCGGCTCAGCGGCCCCGGTGGACAGCCGGAGTTTGCTGCGGGCGCCGCCGCCGCGCCGGACGGGCAGTCCATCTTCTGTCTGCCGGCGACTGCGAAGGACGATACGATCTCGCGCATCGTCGCCCACCTGGATGACGGCGCGCCCGTCACGACGCCCGCGGAACACGTGACGGCCGTCGTGACCGAGTACGGGGCGGCGGACCTGCGCGGTCTGGCACGCCGCGCCCGGGCCGACGCCATCGCCGCGATCGCGCATCCCAACTTCCGCGCCGCGCTCCTGCAGGCGGCCACGGAGTATTAGGCCCGGGAGGAGTAGTATGGTCGCGATGCAAGAGTTTCTCCCGGTAGCCATCTCGCTCGCGCGGCAGGCGGGGGCCGTGGTGCGCGAGAAGCTGGACCGCGTGGAGAACGTGCGCAGCAAGGGCACGAGCATCGACATGGTGACCGAGAGCGACCTGGCGAGCGAGCGGGTCATCACCGAAGGCCTCCTCGCCGCGTATCCGGATCACGGCATCCTGGGCGAAGAGGGCGGCGTGCAGGGCGTCGCCGGCAGCGCGCATCAGTGGATCGTCGATCCGCTGGACGGCACCACCAACTACGCGCACGGGCTGCGCCAGTTCTGCGTGTGCATCGGGCTGGAGGTGGACAAGGTCCCGGCGCTCGGGGTGGTGTACGACCCGATTGCGGAAGAGATGTTCACGGCGTACACGGGAGGCGGCGCCTTTCTCAACGGGCACACCATTCACGTGAGCGACCGCGCGCCGCTGGCGGACTGCGTGCTCGCCACCGGCTTCGCGTACGACGTGCACACGAACCCGAACAACAACCTGGACCGCTTCTGCGCGTTCCTCAAGCGCACCCGCGCCGTCCGCCGCTTCGGCAGTGCGGGGCTCGACCTGTGTTACACCGCGTGCGGCCGGTTCGACGGGTTTTGGGAAACGTTTCTCGGGCCGTGGGACCTGTGCGCGGGGAGGGTGATCCTGCGCGAGGCGGGCGCGACGGTCACGGACTTCACCGGTGGGGAACACACGCTCTACGGCGGCACCACGGTGGCGTCCAACGGGCATATCCACCAAGAGATGCTCGATGTCATTGCGGCGGCGGGTCCGCACTCGCTGACGGAGACGGTGGACCGCTGATGCCGACGCTCATTCACCAGCGCGTGCGCGCCGCGCGGGAGGGCGAGAACCCGACCGTGGTCTGCCGCATGGCTTCCGGCTGGGTCGTGTTCTGCGATCAACAGGTCGTCCCCGCGCAATCCCTCTTGCTGCCCGATCCCGTCGTCGACGACCTCAACCGGTTGGACCCCGGCGCGCGCGCGGTGTACTTGCGCGACATGGTGCTGCTGGGTGACGCACTGCTCGAAGTGACCGACGCGGAGCGGATCAACTATGAGATTCTTGGCAACGCGGAACCCGCCCTGCACGCGCACGTGGTCCCCCGGTATGCGAGCGAACCCGCCGATCTGCGCCGCGGCCCCATCTGGAACTACGCGTGGGCGGACGCCCCGCCTTTCGATCTCGACCGCGATCGCCCAGTGATGCAGGAAATCGCGTCAACGATCGCGCGGCTCGGCGGCGCAGCGGCCGACTAAAGACAGCAGACCGGGTCGAGGGGGCAGGCGGAGCAGATACTGGCTTCGCGCGTGCTGCGGCAGACCTTCAGAATCCCCAGGCGGCTGATGGCGAAGTCGTACTTCACCGGATCGCGCGGGTCGAACGCGCGCAGGGCGCCGGTAATCTGCTCGGCCATGGTCCAGTCCGCCGTCGCCCGTTGCGTGAGGCCGACGAACCGCGCGATGCGCGCCACGTGCGTATCCACCGGCATGAGCAGATGCGCCGGGTCCACGTCCCGCCACAGCCCCAGGTCCACGCCGTCACCCCGCCGCACCATCCAGCGCAGGTAGAGGTTCCAGCGCTTGCACGCGCTGCCGCGCCGGGGATCGGCCAGCGAGTGCCAGATGCCCGCGTGCCGGTTCCGCGCGCGTCCCTTGCCCACTTCCGTGTTTGCCGCGTCGCGAAGGCGATCGATGAGGAGCGCCAGCGCTTCGCGCACGTCGCCCCCGCATCCTTTATAGAAGGTTGTAAACGCTGCGCCGATAGAGCCGAACTCACGTTGCACGGATTGCACGCCCACCAGCAGCAACGCCACGTCGAGTCCGTCGTGAAACCGGTGCCGAAATCCTGCGAAACGCTCGCGCAGTTCGGCCGGTGCGGCCCGCTCCAGCACGCGCGCCGGTGCGTGGTCCAGCCGGGCGAGCGCGTCGCCCACGCTGGCCTGGATGATCGGCACGGCGCCGTACGCGAGGGAACTGGCGAGGATGCCGGTGACCTCCTGGTCCGCCGGATCGGTGAACTGATGCAACCAGCGCACGGGATCGGATTCGATGTCCGCCGACCCGTACGTGGCGCGCAAATGGTCCAAGTGTTCGTGGAGGTTCGGCCGCGGGCTGGGTCGAGGCACGTGCGGGAGTGCGGGCGCGCGTACGCTCACGGTTGACTCTCCCGCCGCCCGACGCGCGCGTGCATCACATCCCACGCGGTGCTCCGGCCGTTGATGTAGGGGGCTTGTTCCGCTTCCCCGTACGCGTTCGCCGCCAGCACCTCGCCGATGGGCGGATAGAGAATCAAGCTGCGCAGCTCGCTGACCGGGTGCCACGCCACGCGATTGACGTCCGGGTCCTCGCCCACGGCCGGGGTGCCTTCCCACCGCTGTGCGCGGAACACGATGTGCACCATGTGCGACCCGAGCGGATCGTCGTCCAAGAGCATCTCGGTCACGCACAGCACGCGGCCGGGCTGCACGTCAAGACAGACCTCTTCCCGGCTTTCGCGGACGGCGGCATCGTGCAGGCTCTCGCCGAGGTCGACCCCGCCGCCGGGCACCAGCCAGAAGTTTTCGCCCCCGCGCTCACTCTCCACGAGCAGCACGCGATCATCGTCGTAGATGGCGATGCCCACGCGGACGCGCGGGCGCAGTTGGAAGGGCATGGGGTGGCTCGGGTGCGGGCGCTATTGTAGCGTGCGCTCAGGGCGCCTCGCGCCAGCGGGGCCCCAGGTTGGGCAGCGCCGGCCCGGTGCCCTGCGCGGCGGCGCGCAACTCCTCCACGATGGGCGGAAAAAATACCAGGTCGGGCCACGTATCGAGCGGGTGCCACTGCATGGCCGCCAGCCGCGGTTCCACGCCCAGCCGTTCCTCACCCCCGACGATGCGGCCGCGCAGTGCCAGGTGCAGGATGTGGCGCCGCGCGTGCGGCGGGAGCGATTCCGCAACCGCGACGAGATCCCCCGCCTCCACCTCGAGCCCGAGTTCCTCCTTGCACTCCCGCTCCGCGCACTCCTGAATCGACTCGCCCCACTCGAGCCCGCCGCCCGGCAGCAACCAGTACTCGTTGCCGTCGCGTCGATGCTGCACGAGCAGGACTTGGCCGTCGCGCACGAGCAGCACCCCCACGCGCACGCGCGGCCGGTCGGGCGTCGGATCGAGGTGCGTCATCCGGGGTCGTCGGCCAGGGAACGGATGACGAGACCGGTGAGCAGCTTGGGGTGGAAGTAGGTGCTTTTCTGCGGCATGCGTTTCCCGGCGCGGGCGCACGCGACCACGCTGTCTCGCGGCACCGGGTTGACGAGCACGGCGAGGTTCGCTTCGCCCTCATGCACGCGCAGACAGGCCTCGGCCCCGTCCGGGGTGTATGTGAGATCGCCCTGGTGGCCCAGTGTCTCGATGTCCAGCCCCCACGCGTTCTCGAAGAGGTGCCGCTGCAGGACCACCACGTCCAGGCCCGACGGATGCACCGCCTGCGGGTCGCGCGCCACGTGCACGAGGCGGAACGTGCCCGGCGTGTAGAGGGCGAAGGCGTGATGCGCCGTGCGCAACTCGGCGAGCCGGGCCTCCGCCTGTGGCCACACGTCGCCACCGCCGGGCAGCGTCTCCTGCGTCCACCCGGCGGGCACGGACGCCTCCAGGTCCGCCTCGCTCGACACGGGCAGGCGCGCGAGCATCCGGTGGTACGGATACAGGCGCAGGCCGGGGCTCTTCAGGCTGACGCACATCATCATGACCGCGTCGCTGCCCGGCCCGCCCACTTCCTCCGCGTAGGTGACGCTGGTCTCGTACCGGTGGTGTCCGTCCGCGATGACTACGTGGGCGTCGTGCATGGTGCGGGCGATGGCGGCGCAGCGCGCCGGATCGGCTTCCACCCACATCCGGTGGTGCACCCCGGCGGCGTCCGTGAAGTCCGCGGCCGGATGCGCGGACATGGCGTCGGTCACGGCGCGGTCGATGGCGCCGTCGCCGTCTTCCACGAGGCCGAAGATGGGACTCAGATTCGCGCGGCACGCGGACAGCAGCGCGAAGCGATCGTCCTTCGGCCCCTGGTGCGTCCGCTCGTGGCCCCAGATGCCGGGCCCGTGCGCGACCGCGCCGATGATCCCCGCGCGGGTCAAGGGCTCGCCGCCCAGAAAGCGGAACGTCTGCGCGTAAATATAGAACGCGGGGACGGGCTCGGACGACAGAATGCCGCCGTTGCGCCAGGTTTGCAAGGTCGCCGCCGCCTGCGCGTAGCCGTCGCCCGCCGGCCCCGGCTCCGGCAGGATCAGGCGCACCGCGTTGTGCGGTTGCTCGGCCAAGCTCGCGCGGTCCTCCACGTCGATCACATCGTACGGGGGGGCCACCGCCAGCGGGAGGTCCACGTGCGAGGCGTAGCGCAGGCCGCGAAACGGCCGAATGTCAGGCATGCAGGCGGGCGAGTGCGGGTAGAGGACAGCAGTCGCGCCGGAGTATAGGCGCGCCCCCGCGGCGGGTCAAATGTACGCCGATGTATGATCTAGCCAATCCGAGGGAGACGGGGGGATCGTATGACCATGACGCGGACGGTGCGGGCGGCGGCAGTGCAGGCGGCGCCGGCATTTTTGGATCGGGACGCGACGACGGCGAAGGCGGTCGCGTACATCACGGAGGCGGCGGGCAACGGCGCGGAACTCATCGTGCTGCCCGAGACGTTTATCCCGTGCTACCCGTTCTGGATCTGGCTGGCGGACTCGGGCACGGTGGGCGGCCTCTACCCGCGGCTGCTGGATCAGGCGGTGGACCTGGACGGGGAATGCGTCGCCACGCTCCGGCAGGCGGCGCGCGACGCGGGGGCGATCGTCGCCTGCGGCATCAACGAGCGGGCGGGCGGCACCATCTATAACAGCCAACTGCTCATCGACGAGACCGGCGAGATACTCGGCGTGCGGCGGAAGCTGATGCCCACGTCGGCGGAGCGGACCGTGTGGGGCCGCGGGGACGCGCGGGACTTGCAGGTGTGGGACACGAAGCTGGGCACCCTCGGCGCGCTCATCTGCTACGAGCACAGCATGACCGCGGCCCGCGCGGCGCTGGTGGGGTTGGGGGAGGAGATCCACATCGCCATGTGGCCGAGCCTGCCGGCCGAGAGCCCGACCGACGACATTCGCGTGATCACGGCCGCCATGCAGACGTACGGCTGGGAGACGCAGAACTTCGTGGTGCACGCATCCGCGCTGGTGAGTGATGACATGGTGCAGGGGATGAAGCAGGCCATGCACCCGGCGTCGCACGACATGCTCGACGCGTTCGCGGCGGTGGCGCGCGGGACCACGGGCGTTGTGGATCCCACGGGGCATCACATCGCCGGGCCGGTGCACGCGGGCGAGCAGATCGTGTACGCGGACTTGGATCCCGAGGTGCGCGCCCGCGCCAAGTTCACGATCGACAGCGCCGGCCACTACGCCCGGCCCGACGTGGTGCACACCGTCATCGGCGATCCCCCGCCCCCGGTGGTGGAACGGCGGGTCCGTGCGGAAAGCAGGGGAGCAGAGACTCCTTCGCGTGGGAATGGAGAGCCAGCGCCGGCGGTCAAGCCCGAGGCGGAACGGGCGTCGAACGCTTAGGCGGTCTGCAGGAACGCGACGTTGATATCCCGCGCCGTGTGGCGGTTGATGCGGGACCAGTTGTCGAACAGGTGCGAGACGGGCTGCCGGGCGGTCGCCTCTTTGGCCGCGTAGCGCTTCGCGTAGTGCAGGCGGATGCGCAGCGGCGGATGCGTCGCGGCGGAGTCGGCCTCCGGGTCGGGGGCCAACAGCTTCTGCTGGGCTTCCTTGAGATTCGTATCGTGGTACGCCCGCTGCATGAACGCGCGGCAATCGGTGAGCACGCGGTAATCGAGCAACGCCTTGCCCATGTGCTTGCCCATGATCTCGGTAAACAGGTATTCGTTCACGGCGAGCCGCTGCAGCGCGTGGCCGAACGCGGAGCCGTACAGGCGGACCGCTTCGATGTCGGCCATCACTTCCCGCGCCTGCGTGAAGCCGCGCGTCATGCGCAGGAACAGGGCGGCGAAGAACGCGAACATCCAGAAGCCGGGGTTGCACAGCCTGAGCCACTGAATGGGGGGCCGCTCGTTCGGGTCGGCGAACGCGCGTTTCCGGGTCGGGGGCCGCGACACGTCCAGGGCGAAGCGGACGAGCCGCAGCGTCCGGCGCCAGCGGGTGACGCGCAGGCTGAAGTGGCCGAACTCGTGCGCGAGGATTGCCTCGAGATCGTCGACGGTCATTCCGTGCGTCGCGGGCAGGCCCAGCACCAGCACCCGTTCGCCGCCGCCGAACAATTTTCGCAGCGCCCCGCCCTCGCGCCGCACCGCGATGGTGGGTTCGGACACGAGCACGATCCGTTCGGCGGGGGCGGTGCCCACCCGGGCCGCCACCTTCTTCATCGTCGCCCAGAGCGCCTGGTGTTCGTCCGGTTCGACGAGCACGACGTTCTTGCGCGTGCGGGGTTCCGAGCGCAGGCGCCGCCACGCTTCGCGGCACAGGCCGGCCGCAATCCCGGTGATGAGCATGCCGCCGGTGACGTACAGGACGCGCAGGACGGTGGGGGGCGCCACGCCCTGGGTGGCCAACGCCCAGCCGCCGAACACCAGGAACATGCCGAGCCCGTACAGGCTGAGGACCAGGAGGAAAACGAAGTACGGCACGAGGGTGACGGTGAACAGCGCCAGGGCGAGCCCCTGCGCGTGGCCGAGCACGAGCGTCCGCGTTTCGCCGGCCGCGAACCGCTCGACTGCTCTGAGGAAGCTGCGGTTCAGCCACGCACCGGCGATGCGCAGCAGCACGTAGGCCGCTGCCGCCATCAGGCCCAGCATCGCCAGTTCGCCCGGGGCCAGGGTGGGCTGGGGCAGCAGGAGCCGCGCGAGCATGGCGAGGCCCACCCAGATCACGGAGCAGGCGCCGAATAGAGCGAAGAGGTACATACGTGCGGGGGGGTGGAGGGGGAGTTCGTCTGGTGCCCTGGAGGTCTTCGCTGCTTTCGAGCCGAGTAGGCGCGGGCACCTCTCTACAGCGTTCCACCAATATTAGCGTAAAACGCTGGTGCTTTCCACTAGGGGCACCCGTCCCGGGCTAATGGCCATAACTTATTGAAGATATATGATTTATGAACCTAAAGAGGCTGGCCCACGGCACTGGTGCCGGGGCTCGGGGCCGTCGGGCAGCTCAGCCGGTGGCCGCGCGGGCGGCCTCGGCCTGGTGGGTATGCGCGGTGACGGCCTCGATCACCTGGGGCCACATGGGGACCGGGAGGCTGTGGCCCCAGCCCTCGACGGTGATGAGCTGCGCGTCCGGGATGGCGGCGGCGGTGGCTTCGCCGTGCTCCACGGGGATGAGCGGGTCCGCGCGACCGTGCATGACCAGAGTGGGGACCTCCAGGGAGCCCAACGCTGCCGTCCGGTCCTCGGCGCAGAGGGCCGCCAGGTACTGGCGTCCGGCGCCGGGGGGATGGTGGCACCGGTCGTAGGCGCGGGCCGCGGTCTCGCGTACCGCCGCTTCGTCCACGGGGAACGTGCCGTTCAGCACCCGGTTCTCGCGGGCTTTCTGCTCGATGAAGTCCTCACGCGACTTGGAGGGGGGCGCGAGCAAGACCGCCTGGGCCTCGGGAGTTGGGTGCGGACTGCGGCGCATGCAGGGGGTGGACATGACGCTGGTCAGACTGCGGACCCGCTCCGGGTGGCGCAGCGCCCACACCTGCCCGATCATTCCGCCCAGGGAGACGCCGCAGACATGCGCGGCATCGAGTTCCAGCGCGTCCAGCAGCCCGGCCGTGTCGTCGGCCATGTCCTGCAGTGTGTAGGGCGGCGCGTACGCCTCACCGTTGCGTAGCGCGGCGATGGCCTTCATGACCCGCGGCGGCCCCAGGTGGTCCAGCTTGGAGGAGAGGCCCACGTCGCGATTGTCGAAGCGGATTACGTAGTGGCCTGCCTTCGCCAGCCGCTCGCAGAATTCCAGCGGCCAGTGGATCATCTGGCGGCTGAGCCCCATGATCAGCACCAGCGGCGGCTGGGCGAACGAGCCGAACGTCTCGTATTCCAGTTCGATGCCGTTGGATTGTGCGCGCGGCATGGCCAGATCATTTCAAGTTGGCACGCCCTCCGTCAAATGGGGCACGAGCGAAGGGGCCGGGAAGTCCCGGCCCTGCGAGGCCGGTGCCAGCCGGTGCTGAGCTTTGTCATGCCTGCCGTGGACGCATGGCATGGTCCATATCCTTTCCCGGTAAGGACTTACACGCGCAAAGTCTGTAGAATGTTTCCCCAATGGCGGACGAATCTCCGGAGCGGCTGCGGCAGCATCGGCTGGACAAGCTGGCGGCGACGCGCGAGGCGGGGAGCCATATGTCTAATGCGCCTAAGACTGACAAGGAACGCATTTGAATGAGCCATATGACTAGCGGGCGACATGAGCAGAAGGTTAAACATCACTATCTTTCCCGCTTTTATCTCGCTGCCTTCACTGACGATGGTACTCGGAGGGGCGCGTTGACGGTAGTCGATAGGTGGTCGGGTTCGGTGAGAGGCAGTAGGCCGGGAAGTGAAGCTTTTGAAAAGCACTACAACACGGTTTCAGGACCAAGACCGGATATAGCGGAGGACATTCTCGCGAAGTTTGAAGGAACCCTTGCACCACCTATCAAGGATTTTGTCAAGCACCGTTCTTTCCTCAGTAATGGACATGTCGACTGTGTGACTTTGTACCTGGCATTCATGCACGTCACCACGCCGGTCATTCGTTCTACATATAACGCGCTGGTAGAGGAACATATCCAGTATGTCTATGACACGATGACATACCGAGGTGAGTTTCCTCCTCTAGACCCCAATTTGCCACCGAAGGTTCGGGAAGCTCTGAAGTATGTGCGAGCGAAAGCCGATATTCCCCCTGACTGGTTTCTATCACAGCTTCCACAAGCGATGAGTGTGATATGGGAGCTCTTCAAGAAGAGAAAGTGGCGCGTGATACTGGCAACTGACGATTCTGGAGATCTGGTTTCTTGCGATAGACCCATTGCTTTGGAGCGAAACGACGTGCCAGTAGGAATGATCCGTGACGATGTCCGGTTCGACGAGCCCAATACAACCGTGTACGTTCCGATGGGTAAGAAGGTGGGCCTTTTAGGAAGCTCTGACAGGACTGCGAGATCGATCATGGCGGATCGCACAATGGTCGCGTCTCTGAACTCCATAATCGCAATGAACGCGCAGCGGTGGATCTATTGCAGTTCAAGCGATGTGGAGTTCATGTTTCGAGGTGGAATTACGACTATGGAGGAGTACCTCAAGCAGGCGGGGCTTGGGTAATTGATGGGGAGCCTAGCGGTCCGGGCGACCCCGCCCCAAGCTGGCCAGATTCTCTTTGATTGCAAGGACTTACGCGCGCAAAGTCTGTAGAATGTGTGCCCAATGGCGGACGAATCTCCGGAGCGGCTGCGGCAGCATCGGCTGGACAAGCTGGCGGCGACGCGCGAGGCGGGGATCGAGCCGTACGTGCCGCAGTTCCGCCGGACGCATACGGCGACGGACGCGCGCGCGGCGGCGGACGCGGCGCCGGCACGGCTGGAGGAGGGCGGCGCGCCGCTGACGGTGACGGTGGCCGGGCGGCTGATGGCCCGGCGATCCGCGTTCGGCACGCTGGAGGACAGCACCGGGCGCATCCAACTCCTGGTACACAAGGATTTCCTCGGGACGCCCCTGGACGGGGCCGCGCCGGACCCGGACGCGCCGCTCGCCGGCAAGCCGGGCTACAAGCGCTGGGAGAAGCTGTTCAACATCGGCGACATCATCGGCGCGACGGGCGAACTGTTCACGACCAAGACGGGGGAGTTGACGGTGCGGGTGCGCGAGCTGACCATGCTCACGAAGAGCCTGCAGATGCTGCCGGAGAAGTGGCACGGGCTGAAGGACAAGGAGCTGCGCTACCGGCAGCGGTACGTGGACCTGATCGCGAACCCGGAGGTGCGCGCTGCGTTCCGCACCCGGAGCACGATCCTCAGCACCCTGCGGCGGGCGTTCGAGGCGCGCGGCTATATAGAGGTAGAGACCCCCGTGCTCCAGCCCATCCCCGGCGGGGCGCTGGCGCGGCCGTTCCGGACGCACTACAACGCACTGGAGCGGGACATGTACCTGCGCGTGGCGCTGGAGCTGCACCTGAAGCGGCTCATCGTCGGCGGGTTCGACAAGGTGTTCGAAATCAACCGGTGTTTCCGGAACGAGGGACTCAGCTACCGGCACCAGCCGGAGTTCACCATGCTGGAGAGTTACGAAGCGTACGCGGACTACACGGACATCATGGTGCTGCTGGAGGAGACGCTGACGGAAGTGGTGCAGGCCGTGTGCGGCGGGCCCACGTTCACCTACCAGGGGCAGGAGATCACGGTGCGCCCCGGCTGGCCGCGGATCGCGCTGCTGGACGCCATCGCCGAGCACTCGGGCGTGGCGCTGCACGATACGGACGACATCGCCGAGGCGAAGCGGCGCACGCGGGACTTGAAGGAGCTGGACCTGCCGCCGGGCGCGGGGTATGGCAAGCTGGTGGACGAGATGCTCAAGACCTTCGTGGCGCCGAAGCTCATCCAGCCGACGTTCTTGATCGATTACCCCCTCGAACTCTCGCCCCTGGCCAAGAAGCACCGCAGCAAAGCCGGGCTGACGGAGCGGTTCCAGCCGTACATCGGCGGGCTCGAGCTGGGCAACGCGTTTACCGAGCTGAACGATCCGCTGGACCAGCGCGCCCGGTTCGAGAAGCAGCAGGAGCTGAAGGCGCAGGGCGACGCGGAGACGCACCCGCTGGACGAAGATTTTCTGACGGCGCTGGAGTACGGCATGCCGCCCACGGGCGGGCTCGGAATCGGCATCGACCGCCTCGTAATGCTGCTCACGGACAGCGCGCACATTCGCGACGTGATCTTCTTTCCGCAGTTGCGCCAGGAGGCCACCTAGGTCGCGCGCATGGGATTCGTGCTCCGCGTCGCCTGGCGCTATTTCGCTTCCAAACGGAAAACGTCCTTCATCAGTCTGATCGCGTTCCTCAGCATCGGGGGCATCGCCATCGGGGTCATGGCGCTCATCGTCGTCCTGGGCGTGATGACCGGGTTCGATCAGATGCTGTTCGAGACGGTCATGGGCGCCACGAGCGACGTGGTGGTCACCCGCGAGGGGGGCATGGTGGAATGGCAGCAGGTGCTGGAGGAGGTGCGGCAAGTGGACGAGGTGGAGAGTGCCGCGCCGTTCTTCCACGGCCAAGTGCTGCTCCGGTCGGCGGATCACGTGATCGGCGCGGCCCTCCGCGGCGTATCGCCGGGCGAGGACGGGACGGTGACGGACTTCTACGCGAACCTGCGGAAAGGGGAAGGCGTGCTGGAGCCCGGGGGCATCGTGCTCGGCCGCGAGCTGGCGCGCACGCTGCGCGTCGGCGTGGGCGACACGATCCAGGTCATTTCCCCGTACTTCATCTCGACGCCGCGGGGGGAGGTGCCGCTGCGCAAAGCCATGCCGGTGACGGGGCTGACCGTGAGCGGCATGTACGAGTACGATTCGACGTTCTGTTACGTGACGCTGCAGCAGGCGCAGGCGCTGTTCGGGGTGGTGGACACGGTCGCGGGCATCGAAGTGCGGCTGGTGGACCCGTACCGGGCCGAACAGGTGAGCGCCATCATCGCCGAGCGGTTGGACTACCGGTACGACGCGCGGAGCTGGGTGGCGTTGAACCGCACGTACATCGCGGCGCTGCGGCACGAGAAAGTCATCATGGCGATCATCCTGATCCTCATCCTGCTGGTGGCGGCGTTCAACATCGCGAGCACGCTGATCATGGTGGTGATGGAGAAGACGAAAGACATCGGCATTCTCAAGACCATCGGCGTTACCGCGCGCCAGGTGCAGGCTATTTTCATTCTCGTGGGCGTCATCGTCGGCAGCCTGGGCTTGGCCCTCGGCAACGTGGGCGGCATCCTGCTTAGCCGGAACCTGAACGCGGTGGTGGACTTCGTCGAAGCGCGATTTGGCATCGGTCTGTTCCCTGCCGATATTTACTATTTTCAGGAAATTCCCGTTTTGATCTCCCCACCGGAAGTGCTTGCGATCAATGCCTTTGCGCTTTTAGTCACCGTGGCGGCGGCGTGGTACCCCGCCTGGCACGGTTCCCGCCTGCCTCCCGTCGATGCGCTGCGCTATGAGTGACGTGGTCCGCGCGGTCGGATTGCAGAAGGTGTACCGCACTGGTACACTTGAAGTTGAGGTTCTCCGAGGCATCGACTGCACCTTTCAGGCTAACGAGACGGTGGCCGTGGTGGGGGCGTCTGGTGTTGGAAAGAGCACGCTGCTCCACGTGCTGGGGACGCTCGACCGGCCGACCGGGGGCGCCGTCTACTACGGGGAGCAGGACATTACGCTGCTGGATGATCGCCGCCTCGCGGCGGTGCGCAACCAGCACGTGGGTTTCGTGTTCCAGTTCTTTCACCTGTTGCCCGAGTTCACGGCGCTTGAGAACGTGGCCCTTCCGGCCTTGGTGGCCGGGCAGCCCCTCAGCCCCGCCCGGGGTCGCGCCCAGGCGTTGCTGGAGGCCGTCGGGCTCGGAGCCCGCGCGGCGCACCGCCCGGACCAATTGTCCGGCGGCGAGCAGCAGCGGGTGGCGATTGCACGTGCGCTGATCAACGAACCGCAGATCGTGTTCGCTGATGAGCCCACGGGCAATTTGGACGAAGAAACGAGCAACGATGTGCTGGCATTGCTTTGGAATTTGCAGCAGGCCCGTGGGACGACGCTGGTCGTGGTCACCCACGATCCGGATGTGGCCCGCCGGGCGGACCGGACGCTGCATTTAGTGGACGGCCGATTTGTCGATAAAGACTGAGGATGAACTGCCAAGTGTGTAAGGCCAATGCGGCCACGATTCACCTGCGGGAGATCAAGGACAACCTGGTCGCCGAGGTGCACCTGTGCCAGACCTGCTTCCAGCAGCGGTCCGCCAGCGAGGCCGGGGCCGACACCACGGCGCCCGCGCTGAACCTCGCCACCTCCCTGGATCACGCGAGCGATTTCCAGGCCCGGCGGGAGGCCCACGAACGCTCCGATCTCACGTGCCCGGACTGCGGGATGGCGTTTCGGGATTTCCTCGAGATCGGCCGGCTCGGCTGCGCCACGTGTTACCAGGCCTTCGGGGAAGAGCTGCGGCCGTTCCTCATGAAGATTCACGGCGCCACCGTGCACGCGGGCAAAGCCCCGCAGGAGGAAACCAAGAGCCTGGACCTGCGCACGAAGCTGAGCAAACTGCAGACGGACCTGGATCAGGCCATCGAGACCGAAGAGTATGAGCGGGCAGCCTCCCTGCGCGACCAGATTCAACACTTCGAGCGCGAAGCGGCCGAGGAGTGTCCCGATGCTTGACGGGATGGCCCAGGGCGTCGGCGCGTGGCTCCAGACCCGGGGGCCCGAGGCGGAGATCGTCTTCAGCAGCCGGGTCCGGCTGGCGCGCAACCTGCGCGGCATCCCGTTTACCCCGAAGGCGACCCCCGCCCAGCAGCGCGAGGTGCTCAGCCTCATCAAGGTGGCCGCGGCCCGGGTCGTCGCGCTGCGGGAAGCGCAGCTGTTGGACTTCCGCGAACTCGCCGCCTCCGACCAGCAGTTCCTGACGGAGCGCTACCTTATTAGTGCGGACCTGGCGCAGGCCACCGGCGAGCGCGCCGTGCTCATCGGCCCGCGGGAGGGCCTCAGCGTCATGGTGAATGAAGAGGACCACCTGCGCATGCAGACCCTGCGCAGCGGCCTGCAACTGGCCGAGGGCTGGGCCGCGCTGGATACGGTGGACAACGCGCTGGACGCCCAACTGGATTTCGCGTACGACGAGAGCCTCGGCTTCCTCACCGCGTGCCCGTCCAATACGGGCACGGCCCTGCGCGCCAGCGTCATGGTGCACCTGCCGGCGCTGGTGCTCACGCGCTCGATCGGTGAGGTGCTGAGCAGCGCGGCGCATCTGCGGCTCGCGGTCCGCGGGATGCACGGGGAGGGCAGCGAGGCGGTCGGCGATTTCTTCCAGATCTCCAATCAGGTCACGCTCGGCGTCTCGGAGGCCGAGGTGCTGACCCTGACCGAGCAGTTGACCCGGGACATGGTCACGCACGAGCGGCAGGCCCGGGACCGCCTGCTCCGCGAGCGGCGGACCTACCTGGAGGACCGCGTCGGGCGCGCCATGGGGATCCTGACCCACGCGCAGATGATTGGCGTGCGGGAGGCCATGGAACGCCTGTCGGACCTGCGGCTGGGGGTCGCGGTCGGCCTGGTGCCGCAAATTAGTGTCGACGCGCTGAATGAACTTCTGATAGAAATACAACCGGCACATTTGCAAAAGCGGCACGAGGGCCACCTGGACCCCGAGGCGCGGGATATCGCGCGTGCCGCCTTGATTCGCCGCACCTTGACGTGCGGAGAGGGCTAGCTGATGTTCGATCGATTCACTGAACGCGTGCGCAAGGTCATCCAACTGGCGCGGGAGGAAGCCACGCGCTTCAATCACGATTACATCGGGCCGGAGCATCTGCTCCTCGGGCTGGTGAAAGAAGGCGAGGGGATCGCCGCCAGCGCGCTGAGCAATCTCGGGGTGGACCTGAAATCGCTCCGCCTCGAAGTGGAGAAGCTGGTGGAACAGGGGCCCGCGACCCTCAGCGTCGGCGACATCCCGTTCAATCCGCAAGCGAAAAAGGTGCTCGAACTGGCCGTCGAAGAAGCGCGTAAGTTCAACCACAACTACATCGGCACCGAGCACCTCCTGCTCGGGCTCCTGCGCGAGGGCGAGGGCATCGCCGCGCAGGTGCTGGAGAACATGCGCGTCGATCTCAACCGCGTGCACCGGGAGATCGAGCGTCTGCTCGGGGGCCCCGCGGCGAAGCCCAGTGGCAGCGGCGGCGAGGGCCGCAAGGCGCAGACGCCGGCGCTCGACGCGTTCGGGCGCGACCTCACGCAGCTCGCACGGGACGACAAATTGGATCCCGTCATCGGCCGGGCCGACGAGATCGAACGGGTCATCCAGATTCTCAGCCGGCGGACGAAGAACAACCCGGTACTCATCGGCGAGGCCGGCGTGGGCAAGACGGCGATCGTGGAAGGGCTGGCGACGGCCATCATCGAGCGCCGGAACATTCCCGACCTGCTGGTCGGCAAGCGGGTGCTCTCGCTCGATCTGGCGGGCCTGGTGGCCGGCACGAAGTACCGCGGGCAGTTCGAGGAACGGCTCAAGGCCGTGATGAAGGAGATCCGCAAGAACGACGACGTGATTCTCTTCATCGACGAGTTGCACACGATCGTGGGGGCGGGCGCCGCTGAGGGCGCGGTGGATGCGTCGAACATGCTGAAACCCGCGCTGGGGCGTGGCGAGCTGCAGTGCATCGGCGCCACCACAATGGACGAGTACCGGAAGTACATCGAGAAAGACGCCGCGCTCGCGCGCCGCTTCCAGCCCGTCATCGTGAACGAGCCGACGGTGGAGGAAACCATCAAGATTATCGAGGGGCTGCGCGACCGCTATGAGGCGCACCACAAGGTGAAGTTCAGCGACCGGGCCGTGGAGTCCGCCGCCCGCCTGGCGCACCAGTACATCGCCGAACGGTTCCTTCCGGACAAGGCGGTGGACGTGATCGACGAGGCGGGCTCCCGCGCGCGCCTGAAGTGCACCACGCGGCCGGCCAACCTGAAGAACCTGGAGTACGAGCTGGAGCAGGTGACCCGCGAGAAGGAGGCGGCTATCGAAGCGCAGGAGTTCGAGAAGGCCGCCGGCCTGCGCGACTCCGAACGGCAGTTGAAAGAGAAGCTGGATGTGGCGCAGCGCGAGTGGGAAGCGCTGCGCGAGCGCGAGACCTACACCGTGACCGAGGAGGATGTGGCGTACATCGTCTCGAAGTGGACCGGCGTGCCCATCATGAAGCTCGGCCAGACCGAATCCGAGAAGCTCCTCCACATGGGCGACGAACTCCGCGAGCACATCATCGGCCAGAACGAGGCCATCGAGAAATTGACGAAGGCCATCCAGCGGTCCTACGCCGGGCTGAAGAGCCCGAAGCGGCCCGTGGGCTCCTTCCTGCTCCTGGGCCCCACCGGCGTGGGCAAGACCGAGCTGGCCAAGGTGGTCGCCAAGTTCCTGTTCGGCGACGAACAGGCGCTCGTGCGCGTGGACATGTCCGAGTACAGCGAGAAGTTCACCATTAGCCGGCTCGTGGGCTCCCCGCCGGGCTACGTGGGGTACAACGAGAGCGGGCAGCTCACGGAGAAGGTGCGGCGCCGGCCGTACTCCGTGGTCCTCCTGGACGAAATCGAGAAGGCCCACCCGGACGTGTTCGATACGCTGCTCCAGGTGCTGGACGACGGGCGGATGACCGACGCCACGGGCCGGACGGTGGATTTCCGGAATACGGTGGTCATCATGACCTCGAACGCCGGCACCCGGGCCATCCAGAGCGGCAAGTCCGTCGGGTTCTCCACCACCGGGTCCGATGAGATTGATTATGAGGAGATGCGCGACCGGGTCATGCATGAAGTCAAGCGGATCTTCAATCCGGAGTTTGTGAATCGCATCGACGAATTGATAGTATTCCGCTCGCTGACGACCGACGACTTGATGCAGATCGTCGACCTGCAGATGGCCGAGTGCTCTGAAAACTTGGCGCGCAAGCACATGACCGCCGAGTTGACCGCCGAGGCCCGGACGTTCCTGGTCGAACAGGGGTCGGACCCGCAGTATGGGGCCCGGCCGCTCCGTCGGGCGATTCAGCGCTATGTGGAAGAGCCTATGTCGGAAGAGCTGTTGTCCGGTGCGGTGCATGAGGGGGATCACGTCGTAATCAGCAGGCATCCTGAGGAGGAGCGCCTCACTTTCACGGCACAACCCCGGCCGACGCCCGCCGCTGCCGCGGACGAGGCGGGAGTGGACGAGCCCGCGACGGCGGACGCGTAACCACCGCGGCGGACGGCGCCGCTCCCGGCTCGCACTGAGAAACGGGCCTGTTGCACGACACAGTACCGGGCGCCCCGAGGCGGCCGACCATGATTCCTTACTCTCGCGGGTGCGCCCGGCGGATGGTCGCCGTGCTGTTGTGCGCGTGCGGCGTGTTCGCGCGTACGGCGCCCGCGTCCGCCCAGGGCGGGAGCCACACGACCGTGACCGAGGTCCTGCTCACGGGCAACCGGAGCGTCAGCGATCAGCTCATCCGGTCCCAACTGCGCGTGCGCCCAGGCCGCCCCTACGACGCCAGCGCCGTGCAGCGGGACATCCGCCGCCTGTTCGAGTTGGGCTACTTCAGTGATATCAAGGCGGACGTGCGGGAGACGGGCGCAGGGGTGACGGTGGAGTACATCTTCACGGAACGGAAGATCATCCGCGACGTGGTCATCGTCGGCAACCGGTACGTGCGCGACGAGGATTTGGAAGCGTTCGTAAAGATCCGCGCGGGCGAGACGTACATCCCGGGCAGTTACGAGCGCGACCAGGAGAACATCGTCGCCCTGTATCGCCAGCGCGGATTCGCCGCCGCATCCGTGGACGTGCGGGTCCGCGAGATCAGCCCGACCGAAGTGGAACTGATTTACACCGTCAACGAAGGCCTGAAGGTCCGCGTGCGCCGCATCACGATTCTCGGCAACGCCGCGGTGAGCGAACGCACCCTGCGCCGCGCGATGAAGACGCGGCCGCCCATCCTCCGCCTGTTCGGGGGCATGTACCACGATGAGGTCTTCCGCCAGGATCTCACCCGCCTCCTGGACGAGTACGCGAACCACGGGCGCATCGATGCCCAGATCGAGGAGACCCGGGTGGAGTTCGTGCCCCCGAAGAACAACCGGGTGGACCTCACCATCGTGGTGACCGAAGGGCCCGAGTACGTAGTGGACCGTATCGCGGTCGACGGGAACCAGGTGTACGATGCCGGGCCGCTCCTGGGCCTGACGCGCAGCGTCGTCGGGCAGACGTACAACAAGAGCCAGGTCGAGACGGATTCAGGCGAGATCGAAGCGCACTACTCGGATCGCGGGTACATTCTGTCCACCGTCACCCCGCGCCTGGATATCGACCGCGCGCAGCACACCATCGGCGTGACGCACAGCGTGCAGGAGCGGGAGTTGATGTACGTGGGGCGCATCCTGGTCCGCGGCAACGTGAAGACGAAAGACGAGGTCATCCGCCGCGAGCTGTCCATCCACCCCGGCGACCGGTTCGACGGCACGAAGCTGCGCGCGAGCCGGGACCGCGTCATGCGCACGGACTACTTCACCGAGGTCCAGATCACCACCGAGCCGACCGATGCGCCCAACCACCGCGACCTCGTGTACCTGGTGGAAGAACAGCGCACCGGCCAGTTCAACTTCGGCGCCGGGTTCAGCACCAACGACGCCGTCGTCGGGCAAGTGTCGGTCTCGCAGAGCAATTTCGACATCACCAACCCCCCCACCTTCACCGGCGCAGGGCAGCGCTTGGTGGCGACGGCTGCGCCGGGCACCGTGTTCTCCAGCTATCGGCTATCCTTTACGGAGCCGTACCTGTGGGGCAATCCGGTGTCCGGGGGCTTTGACCTGTTTCTCCTCAACCGGGAGTTCCGGCAGTACGACCAGGACACCATGGGCTTCAGCCTGCGGTTGGGGAAGCGCCTCACCGATTTCACCCGGGCGTCCGTGGGCTACACCTATCAGACGGTGGACATCGACGACGTGGACCTGGACGCGCCGCAAGTGATTCGGGACGAGGAAGGCAGTACCACCAAGAGCAGTATCTCCCTGGGGTATGTGACGGATACGCGCGACAGCATCCGCTTCCCCTCCCGCGGGTACCTGCACCGGGGCAGCATCGAGTTCGCCGGGCTGGGCGGCGACTCGGAATTCACCAAGCTGCAGCAAGAGTCCACCTACTTCTGGCCCGTGCCCTGGCGCGAAGAATGGACGTTCATGGTGCGCGTCGAGGAAGGCATCGCCTTCGAGCACGGGGACGAAGATACGGTCCCGCTGTTCGACCGGTTCTTCGCCGGCGGCTCGGGCACCGTGCGGGGCTACGAGTTCCGCGAGGTCGGCCCGCGGGTGCTGGGCGACCCCATTGGCGGCGAGCTGCTGCTGGACGGCACCTTCGAGCTGGGGATTCCGCTATTCCCCATTGTGCGCTGGTTCACGTGGTTCGATTGGGGGCAGGTCTGGAGCGAGCCGGGGGATTTCCCGGATCCCGAGCCCAATACCAGCATCGGCCTGGGGATCGGCCTCATTACGCCGCTGGGGCCCATGCGGTTCGATTACGGGATCCCGTTGAACGCGGACGATGACCAGGGCAACGGCAAATTTCACGTGTCCACCGGGTTCTCCTTCTAATGCGGCCGGCGCCGGCCCTCCGCCGTTGTCAGGCCCCAGGGGCCGTGGTACAATGAGCCGCACGCTGGCACAGGTGTTACGCACGGTGTTACGAGGCCTGCGCTCTGTCGCCCACGGTTGCCGCACCGGCGCGAGCCCGAATCGGGCTGGCCGGTGGGCCGGCTTCAGCGTTCTTCTCGCCCTCCCGCTCTGCGTTGCGGTGGTTTCGGCCGCCGGCGCCGAACCGACGCCACCACTGAAGATCGGTGTCGTCGACATCGGGGTCATCTTTCAGGCGTATCACCGAATCTCGGACATCGAGAATCAATTGGACGGGGAAATTGCCCGGTATGAAGCCTTGGTAGCCGCGCGGCGGGAACGGGTAGAAGCCTTGGAACGCGCCGCCCGGACGCCGGTGCGCCGCCGGTTGTTCGCGCGGTCGTCCGCGCAGGAGCTGACCCAAGCCCGGGCGGCGCTGCGCGAGGCGCGGCGGGAAGCGAATGAGGAGTTGCGCCTCTTGGAGGAACAGGCCACCGCCGCCGTGTTGGCCGACGTGCGGCGCGCGGCCGCCCGGGAGGCCGCGGTACAGGAATTGGATCTCGTGCTGGATCGTACCGATGCGAGTTTGCTGTTCGTGCGGGCCGGCACCCCGCTCGTGGTGGACGTGACGGACGCCGTCCTGGCGCGCTTGAACGCGCCGTGAGGAACCGCACGCCCGTGTGCAGAAGCGTAAGCGGAGGAGGATTAGCGTATGCGTAAGGAAGCTCAGCGGACAGGGGGGGCGACGCGGCGTGCGGTCGCGGTGGGGCTCGGCGCGCTCCTGGCGATCGCGGTGGCGGGCCCCGGGCGGGCCGCCGATCAGATTCGTATTGCGGTCATTGATTTCAATCGCGTCGTGAGCGAAGTGATCAAGGCGACGCCGGAGTATCGGGATTTCAAGATCGAGAAGGAGAAGCGCGAACTCGAGTTCGAACGCCGCCGGCAGGAGATCGACAACCTGACGCGCGAACTGGAGGAAAACAAGCATCTCTGGTCCGAGGACAAGCTGCGGGAGCATCGGGAAAACCTGCGCGACAAGCGCGCCGACGCCCGCTACTACGCCGAGAGCGTGGATCGGTTCATCCAGACCGAGCAGGCCAAGATCACCCGGCGCAACTTGCCGCAGGTGCGCGAATTCCTGTCGGAGTACGGCACGCGCAACGGGTACAGCCTGATCATCGACCGGGCGAACACCTACTACTCCAATGAGGCCCTCTCGATCACCGAGGACGTCATCAAGGAGCTGGCCAAATAGCCGGCCGCCAGGACCCGGACCGTGACGCTGACGCTGGGCGAAATCGCCACCATGCTGCACACCGACCTGGAAGGGGATCCGGGGATGGAGATCCGCGGCGTGTGTGGCCTCGAGGACGCCGGGCCCGGCGATATCACCTTTCTCGCCAACCTGAAGTACGAGCCCCTGCTGCGCACGACGAAAGCCAGTGCCGTCATCGTGGGGCCGGACGTTCCGGTGGCGGGCCCGGCCATCTTGCGCGCGGCCGACCCGTACCTGGCGTTCGGCCGCCTCCTCGCGCATTTCGCCGGCGAGGCGGGCCATCACACCGGTCGCCACCGGAACGCGGTGGTTGCGCCGACCGCCTCCGTAGCGGCGAGCGCGGCGCTGCACGCGGGGGTTGTGGTGGAGGCGGACGCCGTCATCGAGGCGGACTGCGTGCTCTACCCCGGCGTGTTCATCGGCGCGGGGAGCCACATCGGGACGGGGGCGTTGCTGTATCCGAACGTAGTCGTGCGGGGGCGCGCGCACATCGGCGCGCGGTGCATCCTCCACAGCGGCGTCGTGCTGGGCGCGGTGGGTGCGCCTCCGCCCGGCGCCGCCGACACGGACCCGGCGCCAGCGGGCCCGCGCATTATCCTCGAAGACGACGTAGAGCTGGGTGCGCACACTACGGTCGACAGCGGCGTCGAGCTTCCGACCACTATCGGCGCGGGCACCAAGACGGACAACCTGGTGCACGTGGGGGCGAGCGTGACCATCGGCCCGGGCTGCCTCGTGGTGGCGCAGGTGGGCATCGGCCCGGGCGCCACCATTGGCGCGGGCGTGACCTTGGCCGGCCAAGCCACCGTGCTGCCCAACGTCAGCGTGGGTGACGGGGCGATCGTCGCCGCCAAGGCGGGCGTGCAAGACGATTTGCCCGGCGGCCGCCTGTACTCCGGCACTCCCGCGCGGCCCCATGAAGAGCAGAAGCAGATGTATGCCGCGATGCGCCGCCTGCCGCGCAGCCGGCTGCGCGTGCAGGACCTGGCGCGGCGGCTGCGCGCGTTGGAGGAGGACCGGGCGGGTGGCTAAACAGCGCACACTGGCGCGCCCGGCCACCTGCCGCGGCATCGGGTTGCATACCGGGCATGACACCACCATGACGTTTCAGCCGGCGCCGCCGGACACGGGGCTCGTCTTCCGGCGCGTCGACCTGCCGGATGCCCCGTGCGTGCCGGCCGATGTGGCGCACGTGACCGGGACCGATCGGGGCACGACCCTCGCCGTCGGGGACACGGCCATCCACACGGTGGAACACGTGCTCGCGGCCCTGTACGCGATGGAGATTGACAACTGCGTGGTGGACCTGGACGCGCCCGAGCCGCCGGTGCTCGATGGCTCGTCCGTCGGGTTCGGCCAGGCGTTGGCCGCAGCGGGCGCGGTCGAACAGGACGCGACCCGGGCCGAGTACGTGGTGACCGAACCGATCGCCCTGTCCCTCGGTGACGTGACCATCTCCGTCCTTCCCGCCGACGAATTGCGCCTGTCCTACACGATCGCCTACGGGCACCCGGTCCTGGGCTCCCAGTTCGGTTCCCTCGTCATTTCGCCCGACACCTTCCTGCAAGAAATCGCCCCGGCACGCACCTTCTGCTTCCTCTCGGATGTGGAGGCGCTCAAGGCCAGTGGGCTGATCCGCGGCGGGAGCCTCGAGAACGCGGTGGTTATCGGGGAGGACACCGTGCTCAACGAGGAGCTGCGGTTCGCCGACGAATTCGTGCGCCACAAGATGCTCGATCTGTTGGGGGATCTGGCGCTCTTCGGCCCCCGTCTGCGGGGCCACGTAACGGCTACCAAAGCCGGCCACGGAGCGCACGTGGCGTTCCTGCGGCACCTGCGCGAGCGGACGGGGGTGGTGGCCGGTCCCAATGGGCGGACCGAGAACCCGGCGCCGGCGGACGGGCTTCAGCCCTCCATGGGCGTCGCCGCAACGCGGAAGTTCCTACCGCTGGATCGCGACGCCATCGGGCGCCTCATTCCGCATCGAGAACCGTTCCTGTTCGTGGATGAGATTACGGAATTGCGCGAGGATTTCGTGGCGGGCACGTACCGGTTGCGTGAGGATGACTGGTTCTTCCGCGGCCACTTTCCCGGCATGCCCGTCACCCCCGGGGTGATCATGATTGAGGCCGTGGCGCAGGTGGGCGGCGTACTGATCCGCGTCGTGCTGCCGGATCCGGATTGCATTCCCGTCATGCTCACGCTGGAGAACGTCAAGTTTCGCGCCGCGGTCCGGCCGGGCAGCGTGCTGCGCGTGGAAGTGAAGGCCCTGCGAATGAAGCGGCGGATCGGCAAGCTGGATGGCCGCGCCTACGTGGACGGGGACCTGGTCTGTGAGGGGCGGGTGGTGTTCAGCATGGTACCGGCGGCGCGCGTCCGGACCCTGGGGCGGGCGGGCATTTGATCGTGGCCAGCCGGGCCGCCCCCGATATCCACCCCACCGCCGTGGTCGCGCCCGGCGCTCGCGTGGGCGCCGGCACCACCATCGGGCCGTACGCCGTGCTCGGGCCCGAGGTCACCCTCGGCGAGGATTGCCGCATCGGGACCCATGCGGTGATCGAAGGCCACACCACCATCGGGCATCGCAATCAGATTTTTACCGGCGCCATCCTGGGGAACATCCCGCAGGACATGAAGTATCAGGGCGAGCCCTCGCACCTCGTCGTCGGAGATGACAACCGCTTTCGCGAATACGTGACCGTGAATACCGGCACCGGTGAGGTGGCGACGACGCGCATCGGCAATCACACGCTCGTGATGGCGTACGCCCATGTGGCGCACGATTGCACCATCGGCGACCATGCGATCATCGCGAACAGCGGCACGCTGGCGGGGCACGTGGTGGTGGAGGACTGGGCGATCCTGGGGGGGCTCTGTGGCGTGCACCAGTTCGTGCGGCTCGGCGCGCACGCGATCGTCGGGGGCGCGAGCAAAGTGACGAAAGACGTCCTGCCGTACTCGCGCGTGGACGGCCACCCCTGCCGCTGCTATGGGCCGAACACGATCGGGTTGCAACGGCACGGATTTACCGCCGACCAGATTCGCCTGCTCAAGCGCGCCTTCCGCACACTCTCCCATCAGGATTTGAACACGTCGCAAGCGGTCGCGCGCCTGCAACCGCTCGCGACGGAGTCCGCCGAGGTCCGAGACCTCGTCGACTTCATCGAGAATCGCGCCACGCGCGGGATCATTAAGTAGCACATCCAACGGGCGGCATGCCGCCACGGTCCATGCTTGATATGACACCTGTTCCGGTCGCAGTTATCGGCGTCGGCCACCTGGGGTACCACCACGCCCGGGTCTACGCGCAGATGCCCGACGCGGAGCTGGTGGCCGTCGTCGACATCGACACGGCGCGGGCCGCGCAGGTCGCCGAGGCGTTCGGCTGTGCGGGGGGCGACCGCATCGAGCCGTTCCTGGACCGGGTCGAAGCCGTGAGCGTGGTCGTTCCCACCGCCGCCCACACGGCAGTGGCGGAACCGTGTCTGCGCGCCGGCAAGCACGTGCTGGTGGAGAAGCCCATCGCGTCCACCCTGGCCGAGGCCGATCGACTGCTCGCCGCCGCGCGGGACGCGGGCACGACGCTCCAGATCGGGCATCTGGAGCGGTTCAACGGCGCGGTCCAGAAGCTCCGCGAGGTCCTCGTCGAACCGCGCTTCATCGAGGCGCATCGCCTCGCGCCCTTCAATCCGCGCGGCACGGACGTGGACGTGGTGCGGGACCTGATGATCCACGACCTGGATATCGTGCTCAGCCTGATCGACGCGCCCCTGGTGAGCCTGGAAGCCGTCGGCGTGCCCATGCTCACCGAGTTCGAAGACGTGGCGAACGCGCGCCTCCGGTTCGCGAACGGCTGCATCGCCAACCTGACCGCGAGCCGCGTAGCGCCGGAGAGCATGCGCAAGATTCGCTTCTTCCAGGCGTACACCTACATTTCCCTCGACTACGAAGCGCAGGAGATGAAGGTGTACCAGGTGCCGGACGGGCCGCTGGACTTCCGCAACCTCAGCGGTGCGCCCTTCCGGTACGAACACTTGGCGCTGGACGAAGGGGAGCCCCTGCAGAAAGAGTTGCAGGCGTTCCTCCGCCACGTGCGAGACCGCACAGCGCCCGAGGTGAGCGGCGACCACGGGCGCGCGGCGCTCGCGTTGGCGTTGGACATCGTCGAACACATGCGGTCGACTGCGGCGGACGTGCGCGCCGGTTGGACGGGAGGCGTGCATGGCTAAGCGGCGGCCACGCTTCCTGCTCATCGACGGCCACTCGATGGCGTTTCGCGCATTCTTCGCGATCCGCGAACTCACCACAAGTCGGGGCGAGCCCGTGAACGCCGTCTTCGGCTTCACGAAGACGCTGCTGATGCTCCTGCGCACCGAGGCGCCGGATTACGTCGCCGTGGCGTTCGATACGCCCGCGCCCACGTTCCGGCACGAGCGGTATCCCGCCTACAAGGGCGACCGCGCCGAGACGCCGGAAGATTTCCGCCCCCAGGTGCCCCTGATCAAGGACGTGGTCCGCGGATTGAACATCCCCGTGATCGAGCGCGACGGCTATGAGGCGGACGACATCCTGGTGACGCTCGCCCGGCAGGGCGCCTGCGCGGGGATGAACGTGGTCATCGTCACCCACGACAAGGACCTCATGCAGGTCGTCAACTCGCACATTACCGTGCTGAATCCCCACGGCGAACTCACCCTGTACGACGCGGTCAAGGTCAAGGAGAAGTACGGGGTGCGCCCCGATCAAATCACCGATTTCCTCGGGCTGGCCGGCGACAGCGTGGACAATATTCCCGGCGTGCCCGGGGTGGGGACGAAGACCGCCGCGGCGCTCCTGGCAGAGTTCGACACGCTCGAGGGTGTCCTGAGCAACGTGGACAAAATCAGCGGCAAGAAGCGGAAGGAAAACCTCACCGCGTTCGCCGACCAGGCCCGGCTCAGCCAGGAACTGGCCACCATCATGCCCGATGTGCCGCTGGACGTGGCCCCCATGGATTGCGCCCGCCACGAGCCCGACCGTGCGGTGCTGATGCCCTTGTTCGCGCGGTTGGAGTTCCGCAGCATCGCGCAGGAGGTGCTGGGCGAGGAGTTGGCGCCCGAAGCCCCCGCGCCCGCGGCGCCGGATGCGGTGAGCTACACCACTATTCTGTCCGAGGCGCAGCTCAAGGGGCTCATCCGGCGGCTGAAAAAGGCCCCGGCATTTTGCGTCGACCTGGAAACCACGTCGACGGACCCCATGCTGGCCGAGATCGTGGGGATCGCCCTGTCCTGCGAAGCCGGCGTCGCCTACTACGTGCCGGTGGCGCATACGGGCCCCACCGACCTGACGGCGGCCGAGGGGCCACCGGAACAGATTCCGCTGGACACGGCGCTCGCGCTGTTAAAGCCCCTCTTCGCCGATCCGGCGTACGGCAAGGTGGGCCAGAACATCAAGTACGACATGACCGTGTTGGCGGAGGCGGGGGCCGCACTGGACGGCGTGACGTTCGACACGATGGTTGCCTCGGGCCTGCTGGCGCCGACCCAACTGCGGCACAACCTGGACACGCTGGCGGCAGAGTGGCTCGACCATACGATGATTCCCATCAGCGACCTGATCGGGAAGGGCAAGCACCAGATCAGCATGGCCGAGGTCCCCGTGGAGCGGGCGAGCGAGTACGCGTGCGAGGACGCGGACATCACGTGGCGCCTGCACGAACGCATGGCGCCCGAGCTGGAGGCGCTGGGGCTGGAGGAACTGTTCCAGACCGTGGAAGTGCCGCTGGTGGCGGTGCTGACGCGCATGGAACGGCACGGCATCTGCCTCGATACGCAGGCGCTCGCGAAGCTCCACACACAGATCGACCGGAAACTCGACACGCTCGGGCGGGACATCCACGCCGCTGCGGGGCACGAGTTCAACATCAATTCCACCCAGCAGCTGGGGCACATCCTGTTCGAGGAAATCGGTCTGAAAACCGGCAAGCGGACGAAGACCGGGTTCTCGACGGATTCCAAAGTGCTGGAGTCCCTGGCGACGCAGCACGCGCTGCCCGGCCTGGTGCTGGAGTACCGCGCCCTCGCGAAGCTCGATTCCACGTACGTGCAGGCGCTGCCGAAACAGGTGAACCCGAAGACGGGGCGCGTGCACACGTCGTACAACCAGACGGGGGCGGCGACCGGGCGGCTGAGCAGCAAGGATCCGAACCTGCAGAACATCCCCATCCGCACCCCGCTCGGGCGGGAGGTACGCCGCGCGTTTGTGGCCGCGGACGATCGGCACGTGCTGCTCTCGGCGGACTACAGCCAGATCGAGCTGCGCATCCTCGCCCACCTGACGGACGACCCGATCCTCACCGCGGCGTTCCAGGCCGGCGTGGACATCCACGCGGAGACGAGCAGCAAGATTTTCGGCGTGGCGCTCGACGCGGTGACCCCGGACATGCGCCGGAAGGCGAAGGTGGCGAACTTCGGACTCATCTACGGGATGGGGCCGGTCAAGCTGGCGGCGGACATGGGCATTAGCCGGGGCGAGGCGAAGCGCTTCATCGACGAGTACTTTCGGGTCTATCCGGGGATCCGCACATACATGACGCAGGTGGTAGAAAACGCCACCCGGGACGGGTACGTGACGACGTTGCTGCAGCGGCGCCGGCCGCTACCGGACCTGACCAGCGGGCGGCCCCAGCTGCAGTCCATGGCGGAGCGCGCCGCGATCAACTCCCCGGTCCAAGGGTCGGCCGCCGACCTCATCAAGCTTGCAATGCTGCGGTTAGCCGACGCGCTGGTGGCCCATCCGCAGTGGAAAATGCTGTTACAAGTTCATGACGAACTCGTGTTTGAGATACCCCAGGCTGACGTCTCCCAGGCGGCGGCCCTGATTCGCGACACGATGGAGCAGGCGTATCCTTTGCGCGTGCCCCTCGTGGTCGACGTAGGTTACGGAAGGAGTTGGCTCGATGCGCACTTCTAGAAGCCGTGGCCGCCGGAGCGGCGGGCAGCGGCGTAGTTACAAAGGCCGCAGCCAGCGGCGCCGGCCAGTTCACGACGACCTGCCGGCCGACGACTTCGAGTCGTACGAAGGCGAAAACGGTCAAGGCATACCCACGATCGCGGAAGCGGCCGAGGTGTTAGAGATCAGCGATCTCAAGACCATGGACGTGAACGCGCTGTACGACAAGGCCCAGGCCATGGGCGTGGACGACGCGGAGGACCTGAAGCGGCACGACGTGATCTTCAGGTTGCTGCAAGCCAGCGCCGACCACGACACGGCCATCGTCGGCGAGGGGGTGCTGGAGATCCTGCCGGACGGCTATGGGTTCCTGCGCTCGGCGCTCCATAGCTACGTGTCCGGTCCGGACGATATCTACATTTCGCCCGCGCAGGTCCGCCGCTTCCGGATGCGCACCGGGGACTCGATTCGCGGCCAGATTCGCCCGCCGAAAGACGGGGAGCGCTACTATGCGCTGCTGCGCGTGGAGACCTGCAACGGCGATCCGCCGGAGGTGTCCCGGCGCAAGGTCTCGTTCGATGACCTGACCCCGCTGTATCCGGAGGAACGCTTCCATCTGGAAACCACGGCGGAGAACACGTCCATGCGGATCATGGATCTGCTCACCCCCCTGGGCAAGGGGCAGCGCGGGTTGATCGTCTCGCCGCCCCGCACCGGGAAGACGATGCTGCTCCAGGCGATCGCCAACAGCATCACCACGAACCATCCGGATGCGGTCCTCATGGTGCTCCTCATCGACGAGCGGCCCGAAGAGGTGACCGACATGCAGCGGTCCGTGAAGGGTGAGGTGATCAGCTCCACGTTTGACGAGCTACCGGAGCGGCACGTGCAAGTGGCGCAGATGGTGATCGAGAAGGCGAAGCGCCTCGTGGAGCACCAACGGGACGTGGTGATCCTGCTGGACAGCATCACGCGTCTCGGCCGCGCCTACAACACGGTGCAACCCTCCAGCGGGAAGGTGCTCTCCGGTGGGATTGACGCCAACGCGCTCCAGCGGCCCAAGCGGTTCTTCGGCGCCGCGCGGAACATCGAAGAGGGCGGCAGCTTGACGATCATCGCCACGGCACTCATCGACACGGGCAGCCGCATGGATGACGTGATCTTCGAGGAGTTCAAGGGCACGGGCAACATGGAGATTCATCTGGACCGGCGCCTCTCCGACCGGCGCGTCTTCCCCGCGGTGGACATCAACAAGTCCGGCACGCGCAAGGAAGAGCTGCTCCTGACGGAAGAGGAATTGCACAAGGTCTGGATTCTCCGCAAGGTCCTGAACACCATGGGAGTCATGGAGAGCCTCGAACTGCTGCTCGACAAGATGGGCCGCACGAAGAGCAACCGCGACTTCCTCGACTCGATGGCCAAGTAGGCCCGCGGCGGGCCGGACCGCCGGCGGCTCAGGTGGGAGCGCGCCGCAACCAGCCTGCGCCCAGGCCGCCCGCCAGCACGTGCGGGCCCCAGGCGGCCACCACCGGCGGCAGCACGCCGCCCCGCCCCAGCGCAAGCCCCACCTGGCGCAGGGCGAAGAACGCGACGCAGGCGGCGACGCAGAGCACCACGCCGCGGACGAGTCCCCGGCGCTCGATGCTCAATGCCCCCGGAATCGTCAGGAGCGCCACCACCAGCGTGGACCAGGGCTCCGCCCATTTCGCGTAATACATGACGGACAGGCCCGCGGGCGCCTGCGCCGACCGGGCCAGGGCCGCCCGCCGCCGCCGCAACTGCGCGAGGGACAGGTACGCCAGGTCATACGTGTCCAAGGCCAACCGCTTCTCGATGCGCAGGTCCCGCGGAGAGGCGCGCAAGCGGCCGGGCCGCTCACGCTCGCGCGTTTGCGTCAGTATGCGCTGCTCCGCGTCGAACGTGCGCGCCGTGATGTCCGACCAGATCCACCGGCGCCGCCGCGGGTTCCACTTCCCCCGCTCCGCGTCCATCTGCTCGACGATGCGGTTGTCGACGACCCGGTCCATGTGCACGTTCCGCGCGGTTCCGGACGCCACGTGGAGCGACCCGATGACGTACGCCCGGTCGTCCGCCGAATAGTACGAGATGTTCGCGATCGTCCCGCGGAGGTCCACCTCGGCGTCGCGGTCGTGCATGCCCCGCAGGCTCGCCATGGCATCGCGGGCGCCGGGGACCAGCGTCTCCTGGATGCCGAACACCGTGACCGCGAGCAGGCCGGCCACCAGCAACGCGGGGAGGGTGATCTGGTAAATGCTCACCCCGCTCGCGAGGGCGGCGGTGTACTCCCGGTGGCGCGCCATTTGGCCGAACACGAGGAGCGATGCGGCCAGCATGGCGACCCACGCGGCTTGTACCACCAGGTCGGGCGCCTTGAGCAACTGGAGTTGCAGGATGATCCGGACGGGGACGCCATCGCGCAGTTCGCCCGCGAGGTTGCCCATCAGATCCGCAGCGAGCATGAATGCGCCGATGGCCACGAGGCCGAACACCACCGCGGACCCGAGCTGCCCCGTGACATACCGCAGCAGCATGCGGGGGACGGCGCGGCTGGGCCGCCCGCCCCTCAGCGTTGCCACACGCGCTTCATGGCGACGATCCCCGCGCCGCTGACCAGGAGATTGGGCAGCCAGAGGCCCACCAGGGGATGCACGGCCCCCTCCCGGCTCAAGGCTTCGCCCACGCTGTACAACAGGAAGAACACCAGCGCGAGCGCGATGGACAGCACCGCGCCGTATGCGTGGACGGACCGGTGTGGGCGGATGCCGAGCGGGGCGCCGATCAGCACGAAGCTGAAGCACGCGAAGGGCAACGCCGTCCGGTTCGCGATCTCCTGCCACGCCCGGCGGGCCATGCTCGCGTCCGCCCGCGTGTACTGCAGGAGTTCACCGAGGGGTTTCTCGCTCAGCTTCTCGCCGGAGGCGCGTTCGGCCCAGCGGTGCAACACATAGATCGGGAAGGGGATGCGGACGCTCCGGAATTCCAGCACGGTGTACGCGTCGGGGTCCGCCGCATCGGCCTGGTGCATGGTCCCGTCGTGCAGCTCGAGCGTCACGCGGTTGTCCGCCGGTTCCACCTCGATCCGCCCGGTCGCCGCGGTAATGGTCTGGGTGCCCCCGTCCGGGTCGTCGCGGTAAATGCGCAAGTCCCGCAACTCCCCGCTGGCGTCGTCGATGTCGCCAACCCACACGTGCATGCCGTCGACTTTGCGGAGCCAGGTCTGCGGCTCCAGCAGCAAGGTGGGGTGGGCCAACAGGGTCTGCACGAGAAACTCCCGGCTCTGATACCGGTAGATGGGGATGACCGCGTTCGCGAGCCAGCAATTGAACACTGAGGCCACGAGGCCGATGGCTAGCACCGGGCCGAACAGGCGCTGCCAGGAGACGCCCGCCGCCTGCATGGCGACGATTTCGTGATCTTCAGACAGGCGGCCGAAGCTGACCAGAATTGCCAGGAGGAGCGCGACCGGAATGGTGAAGATGAGCAGGGGGGGGAGCAAATACCACAGGACGCGCCACGCGACGGCGAGCCCGAGGCCGCGGTTCATCCACTTATCAATGATCTCGCGCAAGAACTCACCCGACACCAGCAGCAGGCTCGCCAGCACGAACGTGAGCGCGAACGGCACGGCAAGTTCCCGCAGAATGTAGCGGTCCAGACGTCCGAAGTGCAGGCGGGGCCGCAGGGCCGGCGCCCCGGCGATGGCGCTCACGTGGGACGCGGCGGTGCCGGCGGCCGCGGCGAACGCGGGGCCGGAGTCCGGGTGGGGCGCGTCGACAGGGGGCATAAGCGGCGCAACCCCGACGGCAGCGGGACCGGCGGGGCTGCGCGAAGTATAGCATGCGGTCCCGCGCCGCGAACCGCCAGGGCGACCGGGGCGCCAAGACAACACTGGAACCGCAGATACACGCAGATGCACGCAGACATAGGCGGGCGGACACACGGGTCCGCCCCTGCCGCCACCATGAATGGTTCAGCCGTGTTCATTGGCGTTCATCCGCGGTTGCGCTTCTCACGCTTGGCGTTCTCGGCGTCTTGGCGGTGCCCATTGCTACAGCCACAGGCCCGTGGTGAGTAAGAGAAAGCGGCTCGCGGCTTCACCGGCGAACACGGTGAGCAGCGCAATGTACAGCAGCCCGGTGGCGGACATGGTGCTGCCGCTGCGCGCGGTGTCGCGAATCATGTACGCCAGCACGACGGGAAAGGCGAGGCCCACGACCAGGCGCAACCACACGAAGATGCCGTCGAAGCTCTCCAGCTTCAAGCCCGTCAGCAGGGCGTCGCGCCGGTCCGCGTGCTGGCAGAAGAGCAGCAGGAGCGCCGTACACGCGCTCTGGGCCACGAGCACCGCGAGCAAGACCGTGCTCACCCGCTGCAGCGGCTGCAACGGCAGCCGCGCCATGAGATACCAGTGTCCGAGGTTCATGCCCACGGCGACGCCGCCCAGCGCCAGCGCGCCCAGCAGGAACGAGAGGGCGAGCAGGGGAAACAGTGTGGGGGTCACGAGCAGGTGGCGCATCTCGTAAGCCGGCAGCAGCACGGCTGCGGCCCCCACCCCTCCGGCCACGATGCCGCAGGCGTGGACGATCCGGTCGCTCCCGGTGCGCACGACGCTCAGCATGAACGCGATGCATGCGGCGAGCGTGGCGAGCATGGTCCAGAACTCGAGGAGGCTCGGGCCGGGCGCGCTCGCCGCCGCGCCGTGCCGCAGCAGACCGCGAAGGTCCGCCGCCGGATAGCGCGCCAGCATGGCCAGGAAGATCAGGATGACGGCGCACACCGTCATCAGCCGGTAGAAGTTCACGCCGATGGTCCGGCGGGGCACCCAGGCCAGGAGCCACACGGAGCCCACAGCCATGTGGGTGAACGCGAGGAACATGGTGAAGCGGACGGGGCTCATGCTGGGAGGGGGGCGCACTATAACACGCTGCGTCATTGGGCCAGGCGGCAGGGTGGGCCCGCGGGCCGCCCGCGGATGGCCCCCACCCCGCCTCCCCGTGGGCCCGGAAAAGTGCTGATTTGGAACAGTTTGGGTGCTCGGTGGCTCTCCCAGATCTCCGGCCCCTGCCTGGGGTTCTGAGCGGGCATAACATCTTGGCCTGTGGAGAGTTCCGGTGGCCGGGTCGCTGGGAATGCGGCCTTGACCGAATGGGGGCAGTATGGTATTGTTTCGTCCCGTCGCTCGGAAGGGCGACGCGTTCTTTCTGCATAGCCGATCCACGGCACCGGGGAGCGCGGGTGCGCAAGTACCTGCGTTCATATTATGTGGGGTCGTGGGACCGGACGTGTTGCTGCCCGCATGAGGTGGCCCCGGGTATGGAATCTGCCGTGATGAGCGGCGGTCCGGGCGGGCTCTTTGAAAATTCACGGTGATGCACGGACCGTGCGCGAGCATGGTCGTGCGTAGTGCGACTCCGTCGTGTTGAACGACCAGCGCTTCCGTGAGGAAGCGTAGCACCCATTCCTTCGGGAGTGGGAGCGACTCCCCCGTTTCTTTGGGTGGCTTTCGGGCCGGCCAGGGAAACGGGTAGTAACCCAATCGAGAAAGACAAACTGTCCCCGTCTTTGGGCGGGGCCGGTTGAAGGAATTCAACTGGAGAGTTTGATCCTGGCTCAGAACGAACGCTGGCGGCGTGCTTAACACATGCAAGTCGAACGCGAAAGCCCCCTTCGGGGGGCGAGTAGAGTGGCGAACGGGTGAGTAACGCGTGGGTAACCTGCCTCGAAGTGGGGGATAACGCCGGGAAACCGGCGCTAATACCGCATACGGTTGCGCCGTCTTCGGACGGGGCAAGCAAAGCCTTCGGGCGCTTTGAGAGGGGCCCGCGTCGCATTAGCTTGTTGGTGGGATAACAGCCTACCAAGGCTTCGATG
>CBDUXP010000020.1:0-61089 GCA_965371225.1 uncultured bacterium
GGGGCGTACCCCTTGCGCCTACCGCGGGCACGCGCGGCGGGCGGTGGGCGATGTACCGGTGGGGCAGCCCCATGGGGCGGGGCCCGCGGGCCCGGGCGGCCACCGCCCGCCGGTCCACCTCCACGATCGGGGCCACCTGTGCCCCGGTCCCGGCGAAGAACAACTCATCCGCCACGTACAACTCCGTCCGGTTCACCGGCCGCACGTCGACGGGGAGGTGCAGGTCCTCCACGGCGATCTGCAGCACAGTGCTCCGGGTGACCCCCTCCAAAATGTTCGCCGTCACCGGGGTCGTCACCAGGACCCCGTCGCGCACCAGAAAGAGATTCATCGCGCTGCCCTCCGCGACCATCCCATCGTCGTTGAGCATGATGGCCTCGTCGAACCCGCCCTCCAGGGCCTCCGTCGCGGCCAACGCGCTATTGACGTACGCGCCGCACGCCTTGAACCGCCCCGGAATCGCGTTATCCGCCACGCGCCGCCAACTGGACACCCCGCACCGCAGCCCGCTCGAGGTGTCCACGTAGTCGCCGAGCGCGATCATGTAGATCGCAAACGCATCGTCCAGGCCATGCAGCTTCGGCGTCAGTTCGTACGTGGCTTTGTACGCCAGCGGCCGGATATACATGTCCTGGCGGAACCCGTTGCGCTTGGCCAGGTCGCACGTGATGCGGCACGCGTCGTCCACCGTGAGGTCCAAGTCGATCTTGAAGAGCCGCATGTTCCGCCACATGCGTTCGTAGTGCTCGCGCAACCGGAACAGGTAGAGCTGCTCGTCGTCCCCGTTCCAGTAGCCCCGAATCCCCTCGAAGATGCCCGTCCCGTAGTTGAAGGCGTGCGTCATGATGTTGACGGTCGCCTCCTCGATGGGCAGGACCCGGCCTTCGAAAAAGGCATAGGGGCCGGGTTCCAGGCGCATAGGCAGAAACGCGGCCCTATCGGGCGGGCCGCGATAATTCGAGTATATCAGAGCGCGAATTCACGCGCGGCTCACCCGTCGTCCCCAAGCGTGAGCGCGTAGACGCGGCGCTTGGGAACACTATACGCCTTAGCGACGGCCTGAATCGCCGCCTTCTTCTCCGCGCCCTCGGACAGCCGCTGCGCGAGCGCAGCCTGCAACGTCGCATCGTCCACCGCGGCCGCGGGCGACGCGGACACGTGCAAGACCACCACCACTTCGCCCCGCTCGCCGCCTTCCGTCTCCGCGAGGACCGTCGCCGCGGTGCCACGCGCGACGCGCTCGAATTTCTTGGTGAGTTCGCGGCACACGGCCAACGGCGCGTCCGGTTGCACGTCGGCGATGGAAGCGAGCAAGCCGGCGACCCGGGCGGGCGCCTCGTAGAACACATGTGTGCCCGCGAGTAGGCCCGCCAGGAGCCGAGCCCGCGCTCCCGCCTTCCGCGGCGGGAACCCGTGAAACGTGTACGGCACGGTGGGCAGGCCGCTCGCCACGAGCGCGGTACTCACCGCATCGGGGCCCGGAATGATCTCGACCGCATAGCCGGCGTCCCGCGCGGCATTGACCAGGGCCACGCCGGGATCGCTGATACCGGGCATCCCCGCGTCCGTCACCTGCGCGACGGACTCCCCCTTCGCGAGGCGCGCCAGCAGCCGCGGCGCGGCGCGGTCGTGGGTATGCGCGTCGTACCGGACCAGCTCCGCGTGAATGTCGAAGTGCGCGAGCAGCTTACGCGTGTGGCGGGTATCTTCCGCCGCGATGCACGGCACCGCGCGCAACACCTCCAGCGCCCGGTGCGTCATGTCGCCGAGATTGCCGATGGGCGTGCCGACGATGTACAAGGTGCCGCGCGTCGTCACACTCCCCAGTCACGCGGGTAGCGAAAATCGCGGTCCACCGTGCGGTGGGACACCTTGGCGATGACCGGCATGCGGCGTTTGTACTGCGACCGCTGCATGCGCTGGAAAATCCCTTCAATCGTCTCCCGCGCGTACCCGAGGGCCACCAGCTCCGGCACCGTGTACCGGCGGTCGACCATGTAATAGAGGATGCGGTCCGCTTCGGCGTAAGTGAACCCCAGCTCCGCCTCGTCCGTCTGCCCCTCCCACAGGTCCGCGCTCGGCGCTTTCGTCACGATGGGCGCCGGCACGCCCAAATGCTCGGCCAGTTGCCACACGTGCGACTTATAGAGGTCGCCGACGGGATTGATGGCGCTCGCCATGTCACCCCAGAGGGTCGAGTAGCCCAGCAGCGTTTCGGTCTTGTTGCTCGTCCCGACCACGAGCGCGTCGTGGGCCATGGAGAAATCGTACAGCACGATCATCCGTTGCCGCGCCATCGCGTTGCCGCGCCGAGCCTGATCGGCATCCGGGTACTGCGCAAAATAGCCGTCCACCATCGGCGTGATGTCCACTTCCGCAGCGTGGACACCGGTGGCGTCGACCACAAGACGCGCATGTGCCAGGCTGTCCGGATGGCTCGTCTGGTACGGCATGAGCACGGCCCACACGTTCTTCGGCCCGAGCGCTTCCGCCGCGAGGAAGCAGGTGGTCGCGCTGTCCACCCCGCCGCTGAGGCCGACCACCGCCGCCGTGAGGCCAATCTTCTGGATCTCCTCGCGCACGAATCGCACGAGAATGTCGGTCATCAACTCGGCGTTGATGGCCAGTTCCGGCGCGTACGCGCGCTCACCGCTCATCGCGCTCCCGCTCCCGGGCGATCCGCTCCAGCTCGCGCCGGGTCAGGTCGAGCGCTTCATCCCGCGCGATGGGCGTGTACATGCGCGCGCGGCGCACGGCGTCCAAGTCCAGCTCGGCGGTGATGAAGTCTTCATCAAAGTACTTCGCCTTCGCGATGACGTTCCCTTCCGGATCGATGACCTCGCTGCCGCCCCAGAACGTCACCCCGTCTTCCGTGCCTACCCGGTTGCAAAAGATCAGGTAGCTGCAAAAGTAGGTGGCATACGTTCGGTTCAGGTTTTCCCAGGCACGCGCCGCGTCCAGCCGCGCATCGGTTGTCACACCCCGGGCCGGGCTGTTCGACAGATTGATGAGAATGTCCGCGCCGTCGAGACTGAGTATGAGGCCCGCGCTCAAGTGCCAGGCATCCTCGCAAATGAGGATTCCCGTGCGCCCGAACCGGGTTTCGAATGCGCGAAAGCGGTCGCCGCGCGCAAAGTAACGCACCTCGTCGAACATGCCATAGGTGGGCAGGTACACCTTCCGGTGCCGGTGCACGGGTGCCCCACCGTCGCAGACTAACGCAGTGTTGTAGAAGAATGGGTGCCGGCTTTCTTCAACGTACCCCACCACCACCGCGATGTCCTTGCTCAGCGCCGCGATATCCTGCACGGCTTCGTGCGCGTCGTGCATGGCCACCACCGGCACCATGTCGCGCAGCGTGTACCCGGTCAGGCTGAGTTCGGGGAACACCACCATGTCGCAGCCGCGCCCCTTCGCCTCCCGAACGGCGTCCCGAACAATGCGCAGGTTCGCCTGGAGATTGCCCAGCGTCGGCCGAATCTGCGCCAGACCAACCGTGAAGCCCACGCTCAGCCTCCGGCCGCCACCGCGGGCCGGCGCGTGTGCGGATGGTAGTCCTGCAGCGGTTTCACGTCGAATGTGCCCGATTGCAGCGCGTGAATGCCCTCGCACGCCGCGCGCGCCGCGGCCAGGGTCGTGACGATCGGCACGCCGCGTTCCAGCGCCGCGCGGCGAATGGCCACCTCGTCCGCTTTGGATCGCCGGCCCAGCGGCGTGTTGATCACCAGCGTGATGTCCCCATTCAGGATGTGGTCGACGCAGTTCGGCTGCCCATCCAACACCTTCAAGACGGACTCGCACGCCAGCCCCGCCTCCGCCAGGACGCGCTGCGTACCCTGCGTCGCTTCCAGGGTCAGGCCCATGTCCACGAGCCGCCGCGCGATCTCGACGCTGGCGGGCTTGTCCCGGTCGTTCACGCTGATGAACACGCGGCCGCTCGTCGGCAGACCCTGTCCCGCGGCGAGCTGCGACTTCGCGAACGCGAGCCCGAACGTGTCCGCCATGCCCATGACTTCACCGGTGGATTTCATTTCCGGGCCGAGCAGGATGTCGACCCCCGCGAATTTATTGAATGGCAACACCGCTTCCTTGACCGAGTAGTGCGTCGGCGTAATCTCTTCGGTCACCCCCAGCTCGCGCAACGTCGCGCCGGCCATGATGCGCGCGGCGATTTTCGCCAGGGGGCGACCGGTGGCCTTGCTGACGAACGGTACGGTGCGGGACGCGCGGGGGTTGACCTCGAGCACGTAAATGGTCCCGTCCTGGATGGCAAACTGGATATTCACGAGCCCGACCACGTTAAGCGCGCGCGCGAGGGCGGCGGTCTGGTGCCGCAACGCATCCTGAATCTCCGCCGAGAGCGAGATGGGCGGCAACACGCACGCGCTGTCTCCGGAGTGCACGCCCGCGAGTTCGATGTGTTCCATGATGCCGCCCACCACCACGTCGGTGCCGTCCGCCAGGGCATCCACGTCCACCTCGATGGCGTCTTCGAGAAAGCGGTCGATCAGGACCGGGTGATCCGGGGACGCCTCGACCGCGCGGCCCATGTAATCCCGGAGATCCTCTTCGATAAAGACGATCTCCATGGCGCGCCCGCCGAGCACGTACGAGGGGCGCACCACCACGGGGTATCCGATGCGCTGGGCAATAGCCACAGCCTCGGCGGCACTCGTCGCGGTCCCGTTGTCCGGCTGGCGCAGCCCCTCCTGGTCCAGAATCTGCTTGAACAGCTCCCGATCCTCCGCCCGGTCGATACTTTGCGGCGACGTGCCGATGATGGGAACGCCCGCCCGTTCGAGTGCCACCGCCAGGTTCAGCGGCGTCTGGCCGCCGAACTGCACGATGACCCCGTCCGGCTGTTCCTTGTCCACGATGTTCAGCACGTCCTCCAACGTCAGCGGCTCGAAGTACAGCTTGTCCGACGTATCGTAGTCCGTGCTCACCGTCTCGGGATTGGAATTCACCATGATCGTCTCGTACCCCGCCTCGCGCAGGGCGAACGCCGCATGGACGCAGCAGTAATCGAACTCCACGCCCTGGCCGATCCGGTTCGGCCCACTGCCGAGAATCATGATGGTTTTACGGTCGGAGGCGCGCACCTCGTCCTCGTCGCCGTAGGTCGAGTAATAGTACGGCGTCCGGGCCGCGAACTCGGCCGCGCAGGTATCCACCAGCTGGATCGTCGGGTGAATGCCGGCGTCCTGCCGCAGCTTCCGGACCGCCGCTGCGTCCATGCGCCACAGGTGCGCAAGTTGCACGTCGGAATACCCGAGCTCCTTCGCGCGGCGCAGCGTGGCCGCAAACGCGTCGCCGTTCCCGGCTTTCGGCGCGGCCGCAGCGATTACCGCTTCCTCATCGATGATCTCCGCCAGGTTCTGCAAGAACCACGGGTCGATCTTCGTCAGCGCGTACACCTCCGCCACCGGCATCCCGCCGCGCAAGGCCGCCCGGAGATAGAAGATGCGGTCGGGCGTCGGGTGGCGGAGCGCCTCGCGCAATTGCGCCTCCTGCGCCGGCGTCCAGTCCCCCGTCTCCGGCACCGGCGGCGGCTTCCCGTCGGCCCCGAAGCCGTACCGATCCGTCTCCAGCGACCGCAACCCCTTCTGCAACGACTCCTTGAACGTGCGCCCGATGCTCATGACTTCGCCGACGGATTTCATCTGAATGGTCAATCGCGGATCGCTGCCCGGAAACTTCTCGAACGCCCACCGGGGAATTTTCGTGACGCAGTAATCGATCGTGGGTTCGAACGATGCGGGGGTCTCCTGCGTAATGTCGTTTCGAATCTCATCCAGCCGGTACCCGACCGCGAGCTTGGCGGCGATCTTCGCGATGGGGAAGCCCGTCGCCTTCGACGCCAGCGCGGAGCTGCGCGACACGCGGGGGTTCATTTCGATCACCACCATGCGGCCGGTCTCCGGCTGCACCGCGAACTGGATGTTCGATCCGCCGGTGTCCACGCCGATCTCCCGGATAATCGCGATCGCTGCGTCGCGCATCCGCTGGTACTCCTTGTCCGTCAGCGTTTGCGCCGGCGCCACGGTGATGCTGTCGCCCGTGTGCACGCCCATGGGGTCGAAATTCTCGATCGAGCACACGATCACCACGTTGTCCGCCATGTCGCGCATGACCTCGAGTTCGAATTCCTTCCATCCCAGGATGCTTTCCTCCACCAGGATCTCGCCGATGGGGCTCAAGTCCAGGCCCTGGCGCGCGCACTGCTCGAACTCTTCCCGCGTGTACGCCACCGCACCGCCCGTGCCCCCCAGCGTGAAGCTCGACCGGATGATGGCGGGCAACCCCACCACCTCCAGCGCTGCGACGGCTTCGTCCATCGTGTAGGCGAAGCGGCTGCACGGCAGGTCGAGCCCGATGCGCTGCATAGCCGCGTGGAACAGCGACCGGTCTTCGGCCTTCTTGATCGCGGGCAGCCGCGCGCCGATCAATTCCACGCCTTCCCGAAGGAGCACCCCGCGCTCCGCCACCGCCACCGCCAGGTTGAGGCCCGTCTGCCCGCCGATGGTGGGCAACAGCGCATCGGGCTGTTCGCGCACGATGATCTGCTCCAGCACCTCGGGCGTCAGCGGTTCGATATACGTGGCGTCCGCGAACTCGGGATCCGTCATGATCGTGGCCGGATTGGAGTTCACCAGCAGGACGCGGTAGCCCTCCTCCCGCAGCGCCTTGCACGCCTGCACGCCGGAATAGTCGAACTCGCAGGCCTGCCCGATCACGATGGGCCCGCTGCCGATGAGGAGGATGGAGTGCAGGTCAGTGCGCTTCGGCATGGGGGCTCCGCCGGCGCCGCATACGAGAAAACCGCAGGGGGCCCCTGCGGCAGCACCACGGTCGCTCGGCACTCGTCGGCCGGTATGGTACCCAAGCCACCGCATCCCGGCAACCGCGGGGATCACCATTCTGTAATACTGTCCCCTTCCATGTCGCCGTCTCGGCCACCGGAGGGCCCCCACCCCACTCCCGACCATTGCCGCCCGCGGCCCACGCAGCCGCCGCGACCCCTGCCGCAACCGGATGAGCTTCGGGAGCTACTCGAGCGGTGCCTCGTGGGCGAGCGGGAAGCGTGGAACAGCCTGGTCTCCCGCTTCTCGCGCCTGGTCCTCTCGACGGTGGGCCGGACGTTCGTGCAGTTCGCCCGCCCGGAGCTGGGCGAGGTGGCGGACGACGCGAGCCAGGAGGTGTTCCTCAGCCTGCTGGATAACGACTACCGGACCCTGCGCACGCTGCGGGATCCGGGACACTTCCCGGGCTGGCTCGCGGCGGTGGCGCGAAACAAGGCCATCGATACCCTGCGCCGGCTCGGGCCCGCCCCGGCACCGCTCGAAGACGCCAGCGGTGGGGGCCTGGTGGTGTACCCCACTGCCGAGGCGCAGGAAGCCTCCGCGGCCCGGGTTTCCATGGTCCACGAAGCCCTGGGCAGCTTGAAACCGGGGGACCGGCTCCTCATTGAACTGTTCTACTTCGAGGATCGCCGCTACCGGGACATTGCGCTTCTGCTGGGGATACCGGAGAATACGGTCGCCAGCCGGCTCTACCGGATCAAACGCCGCCTGCTCCGCCATCTGGCCGAGGCGCCGCCCAGGGAGGAGGGCAACGCGTGAGCTTGGCTCCCGATCACCTGGCCCCCGAGGTCCTGTCCCGCTACGTGGATCGCGGCTTGTCTCCGGAAGACGCCGCCGCGTGCGCGCGGCATGTGGCCTCGTGCGACACCTGCCACCGGGCCGCGGAAGAATTGCGGGACGTGGGCCAGCTCCTGCGCCGCGCGGCACCGCTCCCGGAGCTGGATACCCCCTGTCCGGCGGCGACAGTGTGGCCCGCGTTCGTGGCGGACGGCAGCCGGCCCGACCTGGAGAGCCACCTGGCGGCCTGCCCGGATTGTCGGGCCATCCTGGCGGAGCAACGGCTGGGCGGCAGTGCGACCCCGGGGCTGGGCGTGAAGCCGCCCGAAGCCGCCACCGGGCACCTGGTGTGCTTCCGCTGCCGCGCGCAACTGGAGGACACGGCGCGCTTCTGTCCCGAATGCGGGGCGCAGATCACGGCGCGCACGGGCACCGAGGCGCTCATGCGCCAGGGGCCGGGCGCCTGGTTCACGCACCTGTGGCTGGCGCTCAGCGTAACGGCGCTGGCGGTCAGCTTCTTCTGGAGCGCCCGCTTCTACCAGTGCCTGGTGGTGTCTCTGGGCAGCTTCTTGCTGTGGCTCCACCTGCGGAACCCCGTACGGCACTACTTGGATCTGCTCACGGCCCTGCACCGGGGGGATTCGGCGCGCGCGGACGCCATTCTCGAAAACCTGAAGCGCAGGCTCGGCGGCGGCCGGGGCTAACCCCCCAAAAAGAGCGGCGACCGGCTTGCCTCCCGCAAGAGCCGGTCGCCTAGGTAGGCACGCTGCCTGCGAGGCACGCGCGACCCCCTCTACACATCGTTTCCGCCGCGCCGGGCGCGGGGGGAAGGCCCGGTCAGGCCAGCACGTCTAGCATCCGCCCGACGAGGCGTTCCTCCGCGGTGCGCTCGGCCTCGTCGGCCTCGCCCGCGGACCGCAGCACGGCCGAGATCACCTCGGCGCCTAGTGGGGCGGGGCGGAGCGGGCGCCGCTTGCCGTCCGCCTGGTCTTCCGGTCCCGCATAACCCGCCTGCCGGGAATGCTGGCTCAGGTCCTGTTCCGTATCCGCGTCCAGTTTCCCGATCACTTGGATGAAGGTGTCGCCCATGCTGACGGGCTGGCCTTGCGCCCGTTGCATCTGACGCAGGGAGTACGTGGGAAAGCGAACTTCCATGCCCTACCACAACGCAAGCCGTCCGCCAGGCTACGCTGTCCATACTGTTCAGCATAACGACATATAGATAAATGACTTATATATATGTCTAGCTATCGAAGTCCCCAGAACAACCGGTGAGAGGCGGAATGCCAGGCACATTCTTCCGGGCCCACGGCAGTTTTCGCCCGCGGGCTGAGGTCCCCTCCCGCGCACGCGCGGGACCTCCGCCCCTCGTGACCCGCGCGGAGTTGCCGGGACACAGGCCCTTTGCTACACTGCCGTTTGGACACTACGAACCGGCAAGGAGAAGCCCGGCTTCTCACCCCCCTGCGCCACACCGGTGGTTGCGTGAGGGGTACCGCGGTGCAGGGTCGTCCGCCTCGCGGCGGCGACCGCCCCAGTGGGGCCCCCCGTGGAATGTGAGGAGACGGCTTCGGTCGTCTCCTGTGGTTTTTCTGGAGGCGGGCGCGGCCCTTGCCACGAAAGGAGGCTGCTATCGCCATTCGCCGTGACCGATACGCTCGTGATACGAGCGGGGCGCGAATCAACCGAGAGATTCGTACCCGTGAAGTTCGCCTGATCGGACCCGAAGGAGAACAGGTTGGGGTCATGCCCCCGCAGGAAGCGCTCGCGTTAGCGCAGGAACAGGGGCTCGACCTCGTCGAGGTGGCAGAGAAGGCCAACCCGCCGGTCTGCCGCATCATGGACTATGGCAAGTACAAGTACGAGCAGGCGAAACGGCAACGGGAGGCAAAGAAACACCAGCACCAGATGTCCGTCAAGGAGATCAAGTTCCGTCCCAAGACGAGCGAGCACGACTACGATTTCAAGAAGAATCACGTGCGCGAGTTCTTGGAAGCGCGTGACAAGGTCAAGGTGACGGTGATGTTCCGCGGCCGCGAGATGGCGCACCCCGACGTGGGCCAAGCCGTGCTCCACCGCCTCATCCAGGATGTGCAGGATGTGGGCACGGTGGAATCGCTGCCGCAGATGGAAGGGCGCCTGATGGTGCTGATCCTGGTACCGAAGCGATAGGGCGGCGCGGTGGCGGCCGCCGCGACCGGACACCGTGAACGAGAGTGAAATTGGCGCGCCTGGGGGCGCCGCAGCAGGAAGGGAGAGTGCCATGCCGAAGATGAAGACCAATCGCAGCGCGGCAAAGCGCTTTAAGAAAACGGCCAGCGGGCGCTTCAAACGGCGGCGCAGTTTCCACGGCCACAATTTATCCAAGAAGGGCTCCAAACGGCTGCGGTTCCTGCGCCAGGAAGACGTGGTCTCGCCGTCCGACCAGCGACGGTTGCAGACCTTGCTGCCGTACGCCTAACCCCCGCCCCCGGGCCCGCCGCGGGCCCACGTCCCCCGCACCAGTGAAGGAGTGCAGCAGCCATGTCACGTGCGACGAACAGGCCGGCGTCCCGCGAGCGGCGCCGCCGGGTCCTCAAGCAGACCAAAGGGTATTACGGCGGCAAGAGCCGCATGTTCCGCACGGCCAAGGAACAACTCGACCGCAGCCTGGTCTATGCCTACCGCGACCGCCGGCAGCGCAAGCGGCAATTCCGCCGCCTGTGGATTGCGCGGATCAACGCCGCCTCGCGCGCCCAGGGCATCAGCTATAACCGGTTCATCCACGGGCTGCACACCGCGAACATCGAAATCGACCGCAAGGTGCTCGCCGAGTTGGCCGTGAACGAGCCACAGGCCTTCGCCCACCTCTGCGACGTAGCGAAAGCCCAGACGAATGGAGCTGCTGCCGGCGATTGACCTGCGCGGCGGGCGCTGCGTGCGCCTGCGGGAAGGCCGGTTTGACGCCGAAATCGTCTACACCGACGACCCGCCCGCGCAAGCGCAGGCCTGGGCCGCTGCGGGGGCCACGCGGCTGCACGTGGTGGACCTGGATGGTGCGCGCACGGGCGAACCGCACCACGTGGACACCGTGCGCGCCATCGCTGCAGCCGTGGCCCTCCCCCTCCAGGTGGGCGGCGGCATTCGCACCGCGGACACCGCGGCCGCGTATCTGGCCGCGGGCGTGGATCGCGTGATTCTCGGCACCGTGGCCCTGACCCAGCCCCAGCTCGTCCGCGACCTCTGCCAAGCCCACGGCGGCGCGCGCATTGCGGTCGGCATCGACGCGCGCGACGGCCAGGTGGCCACCCACGGGTGGAAAGACGTTTCGACCACCGGTGCCACCGACCTGGCACTCGCCATGCAAGACGCGGGCGTGCACACCGTCATTTATACCGACATCGCGAAGGACGGCATGCTGGCCGGCCCGAACGTGGAACAGACCGTCGCCCTCGCCGACGCGCTCGAGTCGGCGACCGTGATCGCGTCGGGCGGCATTACGACGCTCGACGACGTGGCGCGCCTCTGCGCCGCCGCGCCCCACGGCATCTCCGGCATCATCATCGGCAGGGCCCTGTACGACGGGGTGCTCGACCTGCGCGAAGCCCTGGCCGTGGCCGCCGGCGCCGGCTGAGGCGCTGCCCATGTCGCACGCTGCCGCAGACGTAAAGACGGTGACCATCGTGGGCACCGGCCTGCTCGGCACGTCGCTCGGGTTGGCGCTCAAAGCCCGTTCGGTCGTGCAGGAGGTGATCGGCGTCAGCCGGTCCGCGGAGGGATTGCGCGCGGCCGGCGACCGCGGGGCCCTCGACCGCACGGCCCCCGATCTCGCCACCGTCGCTGGCGCGAGCGACTGCGTCGTCCTCTGCACGCCCGTCGGCACCATGGCGGACGTGATGCAGGCTGCCGCCGCCGCGCTGCGACCCGACGTGCTCGTTACGGATGTGGGCAGCACCAAAGCACAAGTGGTGCGCGACGTGTGCGCGGCGTGGCCGAACGGAGCCGCGCGGTTCATCGGTGCGCACCCCATGGCCGGTGCCGAGCAGAAGGGCGCCGCCCGCGCGCGCGCGGACCTGTTCGAGGGCGCCACCGTCGTGCTGACGCCGCAGCCGAGCGCGGACGCCGACGCGGTTGCGCGCATCCGGGCGCTATGGGAGGCCGTCGGCGGCCGCGTCGTCATCCTCTCGCCCGAGGAGCACGACACGGTCGTGGCCCGCACCAGCCACCTGCCCCATCTGGTGGCCACCGTGCTCACCGAACTGGTCGCCTCGCTCGACGCGGACCGGCGGGCAGTGATCGGGCAGGGCTTTCTGGATACCACGCGCGTGGCGGCGGGCGATCCGGAAATGTGGCGGGACGTCTGCCTCACGAACGCCGACGCCATTACCGGCCTGTGGCCCGAGTTGCTCGGCGCGCTGGACCACCTCCGGACCCTCCTCGAAGCCGGCGACGGGCCGGGCCTGCTGGACTATTTCACCCGCCTGCGCGAGACCCGCGTGCGCCTGGAGCCTGACGACGATAAGATTGTGGAATGACGCGCGGTCATTTCATTAGCTTTGAGGGAGGCGAGGGTTGTGGCAAAACAACCCAAGGCCACATGCTCAAGCATGCCCTGGAGTCGCATGGCATTTCAGTTCTTCGCACCCGGGAACCCGGTGGAACAGTCATTGGGGAAATCATTCGACAATGGTTGTTGGCCCCCAACGAACAAGGGCTTGCTTCTGCTACTGAACTGCTCTTGTTCGCCGCGGCCCGTGCAGAGCTGGTTGCAACTAGCATAAGACCTGCACTCGAGAGGGGTGAATGGGTAATTACCGATCGCTTTTTGGACTCAACGATTGTGTACCAAGCAATGGTGCGTGGGCTTGAGCGTAAGATAGTGGATGCAATCAACAGCTTCGCCGTACAGGATTGCGTGCCAGATCTGACCTTTGTGCTTGACGTGCCAATAGACATTGGTCTCAAGCGCGCTGAGAGTCGACAAGAATTCTGGAATCTTGACGTAGCGAACGGAACCAAGGACGCGGTCACGCAATTGGAATTCTGGGAGCTCGGCGGAGATCGCTTTGAACGGGAATCACCTGCATTTCATGAGGCTGTGCGCAGGGGTTATCATGCTTTGACGAAGGCGGAACCAAAGCGTGTGCGATTGATAAACGCGACTGGCGATATCGGCGACGTGCACGCGGCGTGCTGGGCCGCCGTGAGCAATCTGGTCCCCGCCCCATGAGTTGGCAGCACATCCGCGATCAAGCGGGCGCTATCGCGCTGTTGCAGCGCGCCATGGCTGCGGACCGCGTGGCCCCCGCCTACCTGTTCGTCGGGCCGCCGAGCGTCGGGAAGGCCCTGACCGCCCGGGCGTTCGTGCAGGCGCTCAATTGTGACCGGGAGTACGGCGCCGCGTGCGGCACGTGCAACCCGTGCCGGACCATTGCGTCCGGCAATCACCCGGATCTCCTCTGGGCCCGGCCCGAGAAACGCTCCCGCACCATCTCGGTCGCCACGGCGCGGACCGCGGCCGGCGCGCTGGCCCTGGCGCCGCAACTCGGCCGGCACCGCGTCGCCGTGTTCGATGACGCGGACTGCCTGCACCGGGCGGCGCAGAACGCGCTCCTGAAAACGTTGGAAGAGCCGCCCGCCCGGTCGCTGATTGTCCTGGTGACGAGCGTGCCCACGGGCCTGCTGCCCACCGTGCGCTCCCGCTGTCAGCTCGTGCGGTTCCGCCCGCTGGCGCCGACGACGGTGGCCGCGCTGCTGGAAGCGGACGGCGTTCCGCCGGCGGAAGCACGCTTGGCCGCCGGCGCCGCGAACGGGGGCGTCGCGCCGGCACGCCTGCTGGCCGATGCCCGCCGCGTGGCCGTCATTCGCGGGCACGTGGAGCGCGCCATCGCCGGGGATGCGGCCGGGGCGGCGGCCGAGCACGCGCGCGACCTGGCCGCACAGGAGGCGGTTCTGGAAAAGGCGGAGGCGGAAACGGCGGTGGATCCGGAACTGCTCTCGCGGGAACAACGGAAGCGCGCCGCCGAGGAACAGGTGGCCCACGTTCAGCGGCAGATGGCCGAGCGGGTGGAGGCGGACCTGCGGTTGCTGGCGCTGACCCTGCGCGACGCGGTGGTCGCGCGGGCGGCGGGCGAGAATGGCCCGTGCCTGCTCGGGCCCCCGCCGGCGGCGTTTGAGCAGACTGCTCCGACCCGGTTGATCGCCGCGCTCGGCGAGATCGACCGGGGGCTCCGGTACTTGCGCCAATACATCCGCCGCGACCGCGTATTATTCCACGTGTACACCGCGCTCGCCCAGGCCGCGCATCAGGTGGCAGCGTGACCGTGGCGGTCGGGCGCCGGCAGCGGATCGGCAAGCTGCGCTACCCGCACAGCGAGCGGACCCACACGTTCCGGTGTGGCGATTTGCGACTTCGGCCGGGCGATTTCTGCATCGCCCGCCAGCGGGACGGGAGTGAGACCATCGCCGAAGTGCGCACCATCCCCGGGCCGCTCCCGTTGGACGCGGGCTGCACGGGCTGCATGCCGCGGGTGATTCGCAAGGCGACGGAAGCCGACGCGGCCAAGCGCACGGCCGGGGAACGGACCGAACGGCACGCCCGGCGGTTCTGCCGGGAGAAGATCGCGCAGCGCGAGCTGCCCATGCAGTTGCTGTACGTGGAGAAACCGTTCGACAAGAACCGGTTGATCTTCCACTTTCGCGCCGAGGAGCGCGTGGATTTCCGCGAGCTAGTCAAGGATATGGCGCACGCGTACCGCATGCGCATCGAGATGCGGCAAGACGGCGTTCGGGATTACGCCGCCACGCGCGGCGGCTTGGGGCCATGCGGCAAGGAACTCTGCTGCTCGACGCACCTGCAACAGTTCTCCCCCGTGTCCATCAAGATGGCCAAACACCAGGACCTGTCCCTCAGCCCCGAAAGCGTCACCGGCATGTGCGGGCGGCTGAAGTGCTGCTTGCGGTACGAGTACGATCCCACGCAGGGGCCGCGGCGCCGGCGTGGCCGGAAGAAGCCGGCGCCCCTGCCCGCTCCGTTTCATGTCTGATCCGCGGTTCTACGTCACCACCCCCATCTACTATGTCAACGACGTGCCCCACATCGGGCACGCGTACTGCACCATTGCCGCCGACACCCTGGCCCGGTTCAAGCGCCAGTCCGGGTACGACGTGTTCTTCTTGACGGGCACGGACGAGCATGGGGACAAAGTGGCGCGCTCCGCAGCGGCGGACGGGGTCGATCCGCAAACGTTCACGGATCGCGTCTCCCAGCGGTTCGCGGCCGCGTGGGAGACGCTGAACATTACGAACGACGATTTCATCCGCACCTCCAGCGCCCGCCATCGCACGGCCGTGCAAACCCTGTGGCGGCGCCTGGTGGAGCGCGGGTTCATCTACGAGGGCCGCTATGAGGGGTGTTACTGCACGGCCTGCGAGCAGTACTACACCGAGAAAGATCTCGCCGACGGTAACCAGTGCCCGGTGCATCGGCGAGAGGTGGAATGGTTGCGGGAGGAAAGCTACTTCTTCCGCATGGGGGCGTTTCAGGAACGGCTCCTCGAACACTACCGCGCGCATCCGGATTTCATCCAACCGAAGCACCGGCGGCAAGAAATTTACAACCGCGTGGAATCGGGCCTACAGGACTTGAGCGCGAGCCGCACCGCGATCGCCTGGGGCGTGCCGGTGCCCGATGCCGACCGCCACGTGGTGTACGTGTGGATTGATGCGCTGGTGAACTACATGAGCGCCGTCGGCTACGGCCAGGACGACGACCGGTACGCCACGTGGTGGCCCGCGGACGTACACGTGATCGGCAAGGAGATTCTGTGGTTCCACGGTGTCATCTGGCCGTGCATGCTCATGGCCGCGGACCTGCCGCTGCCCCGCCGCGTCTTCGCACATGGATGGCTGACCATCAACGGCGAAAAAATGAGCAAGACCACCGGCAACGTGATCGATCCGCTCTGGCTGGCTGAACACTACAGCCCGGACATGCTGCGCTACCACTTGCTGCGCGAAGGAACCTTCGGCAGCGACGGCGACTTCTCCGAGCGCGCGCTGGTGCATCGCGTGAACGTGGAGTTGGCGAACGACCTGGGGAACCTCCTCAGCCGCACGCTCGCGCTGACGGTGAAGAACTGCGGTGGCGCCGTGCCCGAGCCGGGCGCGCCGCACGACCTGGACGCCGACGTGCGCGGCACGGCCGAGGCCGCCCTCCCCGCGTTCTGCGAAGCGATGGATGCACTCGATTTCAGCGGCGCGCTCGATGCCACGTGGCTGCTGGTGCGGCGCGCCAACCGCTACGTGGAAGAGACGGCACCCTGGACGCTCAAGGACGACGCCCAGCGCGAACGCCTGCACACCGTGCTGTACACGCTCCTCGAATCCCTGCGCTGGATCAGCGCGATGGTCTGGCCCGTGATGCCGGACGCGGCCCAGCGCATGCGCGAGCAACTGGGCCTGAGCCTCGACATGCCCTCGCTGACCGACGTCGCGTGGGGCCAGCTTCCTCCCGGCCAGCCCGTCACGAAGGGGCCCGCGCTGTTTCCGCGGATCGACAACTGACCCCCCCCCATGATTGACACGCACTGTCACCTGCAGTTCGATGCCTTCGACGGCGACCGGCCGGAGGTGCTCGGCCGCATGCGCGCGGCCGGCGTCGAGGCCGCCGTCGTGGTGGGCTGCGACCTGGCCAGCAGTCAGGCGGCCATCGCCCTGGCGGAACGGTATCCGCAGTTATACGCGACGGCCGGCGTGCATCCGAACGATTGCGCCGACTGGACGGACGCGACCGTGGACCGGATTCGCGACCTCGCGGCGCACGAGCGGGTGGTGGCCATCGGCGAGTCGGGCCTGGACTATTACCGCGATCACACCACGCCGGAACAGCAGCGCGTCGCCTTCGAAGCCCACGTCGACCTCGCCATCGCTCTCGACCTGCCGTTGGTCGTCCATACCCGGGAGGCTCACGACGATGTGCTGGCGGTGCTGGAGCGCCACGCCCCCCGCGGCCTGCGCGCCGTCCTCCACTGCTTTTCCGGGGACGCGGACCACGCCTTGCGCGCCGTGGACGCGGGCGCGGTCGTCTCGTTCGGCGGCCCGATTAGCTATCCTAAAAATGACGCGCTCCGGGCGGCCGCCGCGGCCGTGCCAGCGGACCGGTACATGATCGAGACGGATTCACCGTTTCTCCCCCCCCAGACGCGGCGCGGCAAACGCAACGAACCGGCGCTGGTGGCGCACGTGGCGGACACCATCGCGGCCGCGCGGGGAATCCCCGCCGCCCACGTCCACCGGCAGAGCACGCAGACCGCCCGGCGAGTGTTCCGCTTGCCGGCGGGGGCAGGCGCGGAGTAGTCACCATGAGTGCGCCCACCAAACCCCTCCGCATCCTGTCCGGCATGCGGCCGACGGGCCACCTGCACATCGGCCATCTCGCCGGCGCGCTGGACAACTGGGTCCGGCTCCAGAACGAGGGGCACGAGAACTTCCATATGGTCGCCGACTGGCATGCGCTCACGAGCGACTATGCCGAAACCGGTGACCTCCGGGACCACACCGTCGAGATGGTCATCGACTGGCTGGCGGTGGGGCTGGATCCGGAGAAGAGTGTGCTGTTCCGCCAGTCTCGCGTGCCGCAGCACGCGGAGCTCTATCTGCTCCTGAACATGGTCACCCCCCTGGGCTGGCTGGAGCGCAACCCCACCTACAAGGAACAGCTCGAAGAACTCCGCACGCATGGGAAAGACGTGCGCATGGCCGGGTTCTTCACCTACCCGGTGCTCCAGACGGCGGACATTGTCATCTACAAAGCCACCGCCGTGCCCGTCGGCGCGGACCAGGCGGCGCACGTGGAACTCGCGCGCGAGATCGTCCGGCGGTTCAACAATTTCTACGGCGCCATCTTCCCCGAACCGCAGGCGTTGCACACGGAGGCGAAGGCCATACCGGGCCTCGACGGGCGGAAGATGAGCAAGAGTTACGGGAACGCGATCCTGTTGCGGGACACGGCCGCGGAGACGACCGCCAAGCTGAAGCCCATGCTCACCGATCCCGCGCGCAAACGCCGCACCGACCCCGGCGAACCCGCCAAGTGTCCCGTGTTCGACCTGCACAAGGTGTATAGTACTGAGGCCGATCTCGAGTGGGTCAGCCACGGATGCCGTACGGCGGAGATCGGCTGCATCGATTGCAAGACCAAGCTGGCAGAGCGGATGAACGGAGCGCTGGCGCCACTGCGGGAGCGCCGGGCGCAGGTGAGCGCGGACCCGGCCCAAGTAACGGCGATCCTGGAAGCGGGCGAGACCCAGGCGCGGGCGGTGGCGGAGGCGACGATGCAGGAAGTGCGGGAGGCGATTCAGATTTGAGTTACCGGCTCTCCCTGGCGGTCTTCGACGGGCCGTTCGACCTGCTGCTTCACCTCATCAAGATCGACGAGGTGGATATCACGGAAATCTCCCTCGCCAAGGTGACCGGCCGGTACATGGAAATCCTGCAGATCATGCAGGACCTGGACCTCGAGGTCGCCGGGGACTATCTCGTGGTCGCCGCGACGCTCCTGGAACTCAAGTCGCGCGCGCTCCTGCCCCAGGTGGACCTGCTCGACTTGGAGGACGAGGAGGAGGGCGAGGGTGACCCGCGGCAGGAGTTGATCGACAAGATCATCGAGTACCGCCAGTACCGGGAAGTCTCGCACCACCTCAACGACCGCGCGAAGCAGGAGCGCGGCGTCTACTTCCGCACCTTCCGCGAGCACGTCGACGCCGAGACCGTGGACCAGTTCGTCGAAGTGAACATGTACGACCTGCTCAAAGCGTTCCAGCGGGTGCTCCGGTTCGCCGCCCCGGACGCGTTTACGGAAGTCATCGACGACGATGTCCACATCGAGGATTGCGTCGCCCACATCCGCGCGCAGCTTCGGCGGCACAAAAGCTTGCGCTTAATCGAACTCTGCGGCGACCCGCCCACCCGCAAGCGGATCATCGGCACCTTTCTCGCCCTGTTGGAAATGATCCGCCTGGGCGAAGTGCTGGCCCGGCCGAACGCGGATCGGACGGACCTCCGCGTCAGTTGGCGGCCGCCGGAGGAGCGGCCGCGCCCCGTGGCGCTCGCGAGCGCCCCGTTCCTGATGCCCGACCCGCCCGAATCCGGCGCGCCGGCGTGAGCACCGACCCGCGCCACGCCCTCGGCGCGCGCGGCGAAGAGGCGGCGGCGAAAGCGCTCCGGCGCGCGGGCTACAAGATTCGCGAGCGCAATTACCACACCCGCTGGGGCGAAGTGGACATCGTGGCCGAACAGCGCGGGGTGCTCGCCTTCGTGGAGGTGAAGACCCGCGCGGACGACCGGTTCGGCGACCCCGCGCAGGCGGTCACTCCGCGCAAACAGGCGCGTCTACATCGCGCGGCGCAGCGCTACCTCACCGAGCACCGCCTGCACGACCGCCTCTGCCGCTTCGATGTGGTGGCTGTCCTGTGGCCGCCGGACGCCCGCAAACCGCAGGTCACGATCCTCGCGGACGCGTTCGTCCCGCCGCACGCCGACGGCGCCTAACCCGCGGCGTCGATCCCCAGGTCCGGTGGCAGCGCAGCGACCGTCGCGCCAATATCGTAGTTCCACATGAGCAGCGCGTCTTCCCCCTCTTCAGCGTAGTACCCCGGCCGCCGGCCGGCGACCGCGAACCCGAACGCGTGGTACATGGCCCGGGCGGGGTCGTTGTGTTCGCGCACCTCCAGGGTGGCCTGGCCCATCCCCCGCGCCACCGCATCGCGCAGCATCGCCGCCAGCAGCCACGCGCCGTACCCCTGCCGCCGGTGCGCCTGGGCGATGGCGATGTTCGAGATATGCATCTCGTCCACCACGTGCCAGTAGCCCCCATACCCAATGCACGCGTCCTCGAGCAGCAGGCAGGAAAAGTGCGACCGCGGCTCGACGATTTCGTGGAGGAACACCGCCTTGCTCCACGGCGTCTCGAACGTCGCGCGTTCGATGCGCAGCACCGCGTCCAAAAACTCATGCGCCAGGGGCGTCACCCGCGGCGGCAGGGGGCGCCGCCGGACGTTCACCGGCGCGCCTCCGCGAAGTAGGCCGCGTGCAACCGGCGCCAGACGGGGCCCGGGGCGCCGGTGCCGACGGGGCGGCCCTCGAAGGTCACCACCGCCACGGGGCCCAGCCCCGCATGGGTGAGGAAGATTTCGTCGGCGTGCACCACATCGGCCGCGGGAATGTCGCCTTCGCACGCGCGCAGGCCCGCCGTGCCGGCCAAGCGCAGCACTAGTCCGCGGGTCACCCCGGGAAGCGCACCGGCGCTCAGCGGCGGGGTCCGGAGGGTCGCGTCCTGCACGACGAACACATTACTGGTGAGCCCCTCCGCCAACGTGTCGCGCGCGGTCCGGAGGAATCCTTCGTGCGCACCGGCGGCGTCCACGTGGGGCTTCGCGAGAATACGCGGCAACCAGTTGTTGTGCTTGAGATCCGACGGCCACCAAGGCGCCTGCATGATCGGCACGGTACACCAGACTGCCGCCACACCCGCCTCGTACCACGCGACGGGCGGGAGCGGGCTCGGCCGCAGCACAACCAACACGGTCGGCCCGTCCGCGATCTCCCCATGCCACCCACCGGTAGACCGGCCCCGCGTCACCATGATGCGCAAGATCGCCTCGGGACCGACATCCCGCTCCACGAGGCATCGGACAGCATCGCACAGCTGCTCGGCAGACGGGGCGCCGGGGATGGCAAGGCGCTCGATCCCGCGGTGCAGACGCTCCAAGTGGGCGCACAGGTGAAAGGGAACCCCGTCGTACACGCGCAGGGTTTCGAACACCCCGTCCCCGTACAGGAAGCCCCGGTCCCAGATGGAAACGTGCGCTTCACCGTCGGGCACGATGCGCCCGTTAAGCCAGGCCCAGCCGCTCATGCGCCCCCACGGGCGACTCCGGTCCTCCCGGGGCCGCGCCCAACGCGGCGAGCAGGGCCGCCGCCTTCGCCCAGGTTTCCTGGTATTCCCGCTGCGGGTCCGAATCCGCGACGATGCCGCCGCCCACGTGCGCGTAGGCCCGGCCGCCGCGGAGGGTGATGGTGCGGATGAGAATGTTCCAGTCGCACTCACCGGTGGGCGCCACCCAGCCGGCGGCCCCGGTGTACGCGCCCCGGCGCACCGGCTCGAGTTCGTCGATGATCTCCATGCACCGCACTTTCGGCACGCCCGTAATGCTCGCGCCGGGAAACACCGCGCGGATCACATCCCACGGGCCGACCCCGGCGCGACGCCGCCCGACAATGTTCGACGCGATGTGCGACACGTGGGAATACGATTCCAGGTGCGCAAGGGAGCCGGGCCGCACGCTGCCCAATTCGCAGACGCGGCCGATGTCGTTGCGCGCCATGTCCACGATCATGATGTGTTCGGCGCATTCCTTCGGGTCGATGCGCAACTCGCGGCGCAGGGCGGCGTCCTCCGACGCGGATCGTCCGCGCGGTCGCGTCCCCGCCAAGGGCCGCGTCTCCACCAGGTCGCCGTGCAACCGCACCAACCGCTCCGGCGAGCAACTGATGATCTCCCACGGCCCGAAATCGGCCAGCACGGAAAACGGGGACGGGTTGATGCGCATCAGCCGGTCGTAGAGGTTCCACGCATCGTGAGGCCACGGCACCGTCAGCCGCTGCGCGAGGTTCGCCTGAAAGATGTCGCCCGCGCGGATGTACGCTTGTGCGCGATGGACCATGGCCGCGTACGCGGGCCAGTCATGGGACGACGCGACCGGCGCGGTGGCGGGACAGCCGTATCGGCATTGGGCGCCGCCGAAGCGCACCGCCTCGACCAACGGCGCCATGAGATGCGCCGCGTGGCTGGCGTCGCGATGGCTGCGCGCCCAGACCGTGCATCCTCCCCGGTGATGATCCCAGACCGCCGCGGCATCGTATCGCCCGAAGGTGGCCAAGGGCAGCCGCAGTTCATCCACGGTGGTCGCCGGCAACCGCTCGATCGCGCGCGCGGCCTCGTACGTCAGCAGTCCGTACACGCCGGGCCCGGGCGCCGGGACTTGCCCGTCGCACACGCCCGTCTCCCGCGCCCACCACGCGTGCAACCGCTCGAGTAGGCGGTGCGGATCGTCGGCCTCGAACGTCTCCGTGGGATTCACCGCGAGCACGGACCGCCGCGCAATTTCCGGCAGGCCAGCGGCGCTCTCCAACAGCAGGGGCCGGTCCCCGTCCCGCACCCCCAGGTACGCAGCCCGCGGCGGCACCGGGTGCGGCACCTCCACCGCGTAGTAGAGCACCTCGCGGCCGTCCCGCCGGCGCACCCGGCCCTGCGGGAGCGGCACGGTGCGCGGGGTGGCCTGGCGCAGGGCCATGACTACGCGACCGGCGTGCGGCCCAGGTGGTCGCGCAGGTAGATGGGCGTGAGCGCGGCGGTGGGTCTTGGCTCGTCCGCGGCCAAGGCGGTGGCGGCCAGGTGCGCGATCACTGATGGACGGGCGCCGGGCAGACGCGGCTCCGGCACGATCACGGCGTGTCCGGTCGCCGCCGCGATGCGCGCGCGCAACGGGGCATCGACCTCCCCGGGACAACACACGGGTTCATGGATCTCGGCAAAGAGTTCCTCGATCGGCCCGACGGTTGGGCCTGACTCTTCGTCCAGCAGGTCGCGTCGGCGGCGGAATCGCGCCGTGTAATACTCCTGTTGCCGTGCATCGATCACCGGCATGAGCAACGCATCAGCCGCCGCGATACCGGCGGCCATGGCGCGGAGCGTGCCCACACCGACGACGGGACGATCGTGCTTCGCTGCAAGCCCTTTGACCGTGGCCAGTCCGATGCGCAGGCTGGTGAACGACCCCGGGCCTAGCGACACGCCGAATCCGTCCACGTCATCGATCGTCCAACCCGCGTCGCCAAGCACGCGATCCAGCGTGGGCAGCAGCACGGCCGTATGAGCCTGACGCACGTCCAGCAGGCTTTCGGCCACCACGACGCCGTCTTCCACGCAGGCGACGCCCCCGGTGAACGTCGAAGTTTCAATGCCCAGCACCCGCATGGTTAGAGCAGCCCCATCTCTTCCAGCCGGCCGCGGATCAGCTTCATGTCCTCGAACATCATCCGCCGGCCCCCCTTCGGGTTGCGCAGGATATACGCCGGATGCACCACGGGCATGAGCGGAATGCCGCAGTACTCGCGCCACTGGCCCCGCAGCTTCATCATGCCGGTCCGATCGCGCAGCAGCATCTGCGCCGCGAACTTGCCCAGCGTCACGATGAGCGCCGGTTGCAACAGCTGTAGTTGCCGCACCAGATAGGGCTCGCACGCGGCGATCTCCGCGGGTTGCGGATCCCGGTTGCCCGGCGGGCGGCACTTGATCACATTACAGATGTACACGTCCGCGCGCGTCCACGGCTCGAACATGGAGTCGATGATCTTCGTCAAGAGCTGTCCCGCGCGGCCGACGAAGGGTTCGCCCTGGCGGTCTTCATCCGCGCCCGGCGCCTCACCCACGAACACCAGCTTCGCACCGGGATTGCCCACGCCGAACACCACCTGCGTCCGCCCTTCACATAGGGAGCACTGCGTGCAGTCTTTCGCGGCGTCGTCCAGCGCCGCGAGCGTGGTGAATTCGACCAGCGGGTTCTCCACGAACAGGTCCGACTGCGACACGAAGCGCGGCGCGGCAGCCGCCGCGGGCTCCGGGGCGCGCGCGCGGGGCCGTTGCACCGACTCGGTCAGCGCTTCCCACGTGCCGGCACGCATCTCGATGGTGCGCGTGCCGGCGGCAAGCTGCTGCTGCAAGAATTGACGGGTCTGCTCCAGGACTTCCAGAAATTCGTCCTGAGCGTCGGCGTGGTAATGCATGCGGCGGGCACCCGACGTGGTGGCGGCGGGGCCCTATGCTACACCAAGTCGTCCCGAAATTCGCCCATGCGCGCCACCACGCGCTCTCGCGTCGCCGCGTCGGCAAAGCTCCACCCCATCGCGTCGGGCCCCAGCCGGGCGAGGCGCTCGGCGGGCACCTCGAACGTCTCGTACAGCGCCTCGTACTCACCGAGGATCGTCGTCTGAAACAGCGTCGGGTCATCTGAGTTCAGCGAGACGGCCACGCCGGCATCCAGGCACGCACCAATCGGATGGTCACGCAACGCCTCGATGGATTGAGTGCGCGCGTTCGAGATGGGGCACATGTCGAGCATGATGCCGCGTTGGCGAATCTCTTCCAGCAACGCAGGATCCTCACGCACTGCCGTCCCGTGGCCCAGGCGGGTGGCGCCTAACGCGTCCATCGCGCCACGGATACTCTTGGGCCCGGCCCATTCCCCCGCGTGCGCGCACAACCCAAGCCCTTCACTCTTCGCCGCCGCGAAATGCCCCGCGAACAATTCGGGCGGAAAGTCCGGCTCGTTCCCCCCAAGGCCGATGCCCACTACGCCGCTTTCCTGCAGGGCGATCGCGTCGCGGACCGTTTCCCATCCCTCCTCGATTGGCATCTGGCGGCTGATGTCGAAGATGAGGCCCGATTCGACCCCATACCGATCCCGCGCTTCGGCTTGCGCGTCGCCGATCGCCCGCGCCATGTCCGCAATGTTGATCCCGCGGCCGCGGTGCACGTTCGGGGACACCATGAGTTCGGCGTACACGACGCCCTGCGCGGCGGCGGCCGCGAAGTAGTCCCGCGCGAGCACGCGGAAATCGTCCGGCGTCTGCAGACACATGCACACCCGCGCGAAGATGTTGAGAAACTCCGCAAAGTCACGGTACTCGAACCACTGTTCCACCTCGGTGGTGTCGTTCCACGGCGCGCCGCCAAAATGCTTGTGCGAGAACTCGAGCATCCGCGCGGGTTGCATGCTGCCTTCCAGATGCACGTGCAACTCGGCCTTCGGGAGCCGGCGCAAATACTGGCGCGCGGCGGGGGTAAGCGGGGGCACGCCCTCAGGCCGCGGCGGGACGCATCCGCACGACGGCATCCAGCACGGCATCGGCCACGCGCCGCTTGCTGGTGAGCGCCACGTGCTCCTCGCGGCCTTGGCGGTCCAGAATCATGACCGCGTTCGTGTCGTGCCCGAACCCGGCCCCATCTTGCGTCACGTCGTTCGCCACGATCAGGTCCAGCCGCTTGCGCTCCAGCTTCTCACGCGCATAGCGTTCTACGCAGTCGGTTTCCATGCTGAAGCCTACGTGCAGCCGCCCGGTCCCCTCCTGCGCGAGTGTGGCGAGAATATCGGTCGTGGGCTTCAGGTCAAGCCGCGGCGCGCTCTCCCCCTTTTTGATCTTCTGGTCGGCCGGTGCGACGGGCGTGAAGTCGGCCACGGCGGCTGCCCCGATGAATACCTGTGCGTCGCCGGCGGCGGCGAACACGGCGTCCGCCATCTCGGCCGCGGTCTCCACGCGCACGGTATCAACGCCTGCCGGCGCCGCAAGTTGGGTCGGCCCGCTGACCAGCGTGACGCGCGCGCCGCGCGCGGCCGCGGCCTCCGCCAGTGCGAAGCCCATTTTGCCGCTGGAGTAGTTCGAGATGAAGCGGATCGGATCGATAGCCTCCCGCGTGGGCCCAGCGGTCACCACCACGTGGGCGCCGGCCAGGTCTTGCGGGCGGGCGAGCTGCCGTTCAACTGCCGCCAGAATTTTGTCTACGGTCGCAAGCCGGCCCGGGCCCACCTCGCCGCACGCCAGCTCCCCCTCGTCCGGCGCGACGATGCTCGCCCCGCGGTCGCGGAGGGTCGCCACGTTGGCGCGTGTGGCGTCATGCTCCCACATCTTCGTGTTCATGGCAGGCGCGAGGAGCAGAGGCGCTTCGGTCGCGAGGCAAATGGTCGTGAGCGGGTCGTCCGCGATACCGTGCGCCAGCTTCGCCAGCACGTTGGCCGTGCATGGCGCAATGACCACCAGGTCGGCCGCGCGGGCGAGGGCGATATGCTCGATCTCGTCCGGCGCGCTCGCGTCGAACAGCGTCGTCACCACCGGCCGGCGCGTCAGGGTCTGCAGGGTGAGTGGGGTGATGAACTCGCAGGCGGCGCGTGTCATCACGGCCGTGACCGTGGCGCCGCGCTTGCCCAATTGGCTCGCCACGTCCGCGGCCTTGTACGCCGCAATGCCCCCGCTCACGCCGAGCAGGATCTGGCGTCCGTTAAGCGTCATCCTCCTCCTCATCGGTCGCGGGCTCGGGCTCCGGCGGTGCGCCGACCGTATAGTCCACGTGGCCTTCCGCGATTTCCCGCAGCGCGACCGTGGTCGACTTGAGCCCTTCCGGGTCGTCGATCCGCGGCTTGGCGCCGCGCGCCAGTTGTTTGGCCCGCATGGAAGCAATTCGTAGGAGCCGGTATTGGCTGTCCACTTTGTCCATCATGTCCGCCAATGAGACTTTGATCATTCGCTGTACACCTCCCGTTATGGTGTTGAGTCAGGCCCGGGGCCACCGGACTTTGGTCCGGCCGGCCCGTGCGTGTTCCGCCGTGAGAATCGCATCCAAGGTCGCCGCCGCGGTCGCCACGTCGTCGTTGACCACGGCGTAGTCGTACTGTTTAGCCACGCGCAGTTCCCGCGTGGCATTCCGGAGCCGCCGCGCGATCGTGGCTTTGTCGTCGGTGCCGCGCCCGCGGAGACGGCGTTCAAGCTCCTTCGCGTTTGGCGGCACGAGAAAGATCAGCACGGCGTCCGGCACCACGTCCTTCACGTGCAGGCCGCCCTGCACGTCGATGATGAGCAAGGTGTCCTCTCCCCGCCGGCGTCGCTGCTGTACCGCCCGCTTGGGGACGCCGTACCACTGGCCGTGCACCTCCGCCCATTCGAGCAACCCGCCGCGGTCGCGCGTGCGCGCGAACGCCCGCTCGCTCAGGAACCCGTAGTCGACTCCGTCCACTTCGTCGCCGCGCGGCGCGCGCGTGGTCACCGTCATACAGCGGCCCAACGTCGGGCGACGCGCCAGCAGTGCGTCCGCCACGGTCGTCTTGCCGGACCCGGAGGGCGCGCTGAGCACGACGACCAAGCCGCGGCCGGCCTCGCGGTCGATCACGTACGGCCGGAGATGTGCAGTGGCCACGGTCATTCGACGTTCTGCACCTGTTCGCGCACTTTCTCAAGGTGCGACTTCATGTCGATGGCGAGCCGGCCCAGCAGCTCATCACGCGATTTCGATGCGATGGTGTTCGCCTCGCGGTTCAACTCCTGACAGAGGAAGTCGAGGCGGCGCCCCACGGGTTCGTCGCCGCCCAGCAGGGTCCGGCACTGGGCGAGGTGGCTCCGGAAGCGCACGATCTCTTCGGTGATGTCGCCCTTGTCCGCGAAGAGCACGACCTCCGCGGCGATGCGTTGTTCGTCGATCTCCACCATGTCCCGCAATTCTCCGATCCGCGTCAGGAGCCGCTCACGATACTCGTCCGGCAGGCACGGCGCCCGGTCCGCCACTTGATCGGTCAAACGTTCCAATTCACCGTACCGGCTGAGCAACTCCGCCTCGAGCGCCTCGCCTTCCGCCCGCCGCATCGTCAGCAGCGCATCCACCGCCGGCGCGGCGGCGGCCGTGACGCAGGCCACCAAGTCCGCCTCGTCCGGCAGATCGCTGCCCTGCACGTCCCACAGGCTGCCGATGCGGAGGAGGCCCGACAAGCTCAAATCGTCCGTGAGGCCGTACGCCTCGCCGAATTGGCGCAGCCGCTCCACGTAGGCGCGCGCCAAGTCTTCGTCAAACTGCACCGCCCCGTTCGTGCGCGCGCGCTCCATCTGCACGAACACGGTCACGCGTCCGCGGTCCAGGCGCTGCTGCACCAGTTTTCGCAAGGGACGCTCGGCGGCGATAAGCGCGTTCGGCAGCTTCACCACCACGTCGCAAAACCGGTGGTTCACCGCCGATATTTCCACGGCGATGGTCAGGCCGTCGTGCTCGGCCGTCCCCCGCCCAAATCCGGTCATGCTCCGGAGCATTACGCCTCTACCCGCTTCGGCCCTGCCCATGATCCAAGACCGAGTCCGCAGGCCACAAGTGAGCCACTTATAATATGGTTCGGCGACACGCTGCGTCAATTCTGCCAAGCAGCCGATAGCGTCATAAGTCTATGTGTGTAAACAAGTTATGTATTCGTTTTGGGGCCCTGACCAGGGACGCGCGCTTGGGCATCAGGCCGCGAGAAAAATCTGCAAGACCGCGAGGCTGGCGGGGGTGACGCCCGCGAGGCGCCCGGCCTGGCCGAGGGTGGCGGGGCGCATACGGGCGAGCACCTGGCCCGCTTCGGTGGACAGCCCGGTACAGCGCGCATAGTCGAAGTCCTCGGGAATTGACATGCGTTCGGCGGTGCCGAGCCCGGCCACCTGCCGCTGCTGCCGCTCAATATAGCCAGCGTACTTCACGTCGGTCGCGATCTGCTCGCGCACGCGCCGTGCCCACGCGGGCAGGTCCGGCACCGCGGCCACAAGATCCTCGATCGTGATCTCCGGCCGGCGCAGCAACTGGTCGAGCTTCGCGCCCGACTGCAGCGGCTGCCCCCCGGTCCGCGCCAGCAGCCCGTTGACCGCTTCCGTCGGGCCGGTCGCCGTCCGCCGCAGCAGGCGGATGCCATCATCGATCGCGCGATCCATGGCGCGCACGGCGTCGGCGCGCGCCTGCGACACGAGCCCGACGTCCGCCGCGCGCGGGGTCAGTCGCCGGTCCGCGTTATCCGCGCGCAAGAGCAGCCGGTACTCGGCCCGCGACGTGAACATGCGGTACGGCTCGCGGATGTCGCGCGTCACCAGATCGTCGATGAGCACCCCAATGTACGCTTCGTCGCGGCGCAGCAGGAACGGCGGCGCGCCGCGCACGCGCAAGGCCGCGTTCGCCCCGGCCATGAGGCCCAACGCCCCAGCCTCTTCGTACCCGCTGGTGCCGTTGATCTGACCGGCGAGATACAGTCCGCGCACCCGCTTTGTCTCCAACGTCGGCCGCACCTGGTAGGCGGGAACGTAGTCGTACTCCACCGCGTAGCCGGGCCGCAGAAACTCGGCGCGCTCGAGCCCGGGGATCGTGCGCACCATTGCGTCCTGCACTACCACGGGCAGGCTCGTGGAAATGCCGTTGCAGTAGATGCTTTCCCCGTCGCGGGTCTCCGGCTCGAAGAAAATCTGGTGCGCCGCCTTTTCTGCGAAGCGCATCACCTTGTCCTCGATGCTCGGGCAGTAGCGTGGGCCGACGCCCTCGATCTGGCCGGTGTAGATGGGCGCGCGGTGCAGGTTCGCGCGGATGATGTCGTGCGTGCGCGCGTTCGTGTGCCCCAGATAACAGGGCACCTGCCCGACCGCGATGGCTTCCGTCGCGAACGCGAAACACGGCGGATCCGGATCGCCATGCTGCGGCTTGAACGCGCCCCAATCGATACTGTCGCGCCGCAATCGCGGCGGCGTGCCGGTCTTCAGCCGGCCCAATTCGAAACCCTGCGCGGCGAGGGAGTCGCTCAAGCGTTCCGCCGCCCGCTCGCCCACGCGGCCGCCGCGGGTCTGCTCCTCGCCCACGTGCATGAGCCCGCGCAAGAACGTACCCGTCGTCACTACCACGGCGTCCGCGAGAAGTTCTTCGCCGTCGGCCAAACGAACGCCGCGCACGCGGTTGCCCTCCGTGAGCAGCGCCGCGGCTTCACCTTCGACAATGGTCACATTCGGCTCCACGTCGAGGCGCGCTTGGGCCGCGCGGGCGTAGGCCTCTTTATCCACCTGCGCGCGGGGCGCCTGCACGGCCGGGCCCTTGCTCCGGTTGAGCATGCGGAACTGGATGCCCGTCGCGTCCGTGAGTTCGCCCATGGCGCCGCCGAGCGCGTCGATCTCGCGAATGAGGTGCCCCTTGGCGAGCCCGCCCATGGCCGGGTTGCACGACAGGCGGCCGATGCCCCCGCGCTCCAGGGTCACGAGCGCCAACCGGCACCCCAGCCGCGCCGCCGCCAGCGCCGCCTCGATGCCCGCGTGCCCCCCCCCGATGACGATGATGTCAGGCATGCCGTCTGTCTGTTGCATTCCGGCCCGGTCCCTTGGGAATGGGATCAACGGCCAGAATCCCATGCCCGGCTGTCCGGCCCAGACCCCTGTACAGTTCCCAGAACCCCACGCTCGCATACAGGCTGAGGATGTGTACAACGGCACCACGGGACACCATCAACGGCCTCAAAACACTCAACCACCATGACAAAAGAATGAGCGCTACTGGAAGGATCAGCAGCGCAGGCCTGTCCCTTACGGTGAACCACGCACCAATAATACCTAATCCGTACAACGGCCCATCCGACAAATAGGCCACCAGAATGTGCTGGAGCGATGCCTCAGCCGCCGCGAATTTCCAGAAGCGCCATACGGGATCGTGCCAATCGCTGACAAGTGTCGCTCCCCTCGTCAACACAAGATATAAGACAAAGACAAAAACGCCGGCAGTCAAGACTCGGCTCCATGCCGCCCGGGGGTACACGTTAAGGTTGGCCAACATAAGTAGTCCGGTCACCGCGAGCAACCCGTCGAACGGTGTGAGAGAGATCGCCATTTTCGAATCGAAGTACATCAGATAAGGGTGGCAGGCGGCGAAACAACAGGCCAACCAGGCCACTGACCACGAATAACCGAGGGTTGCCCAGCGATAGAGCAACAAAACGAGGACCGCGAGGAAAGGCACGCTCCTGAAAGCGAATAAGAACGGATTCACATACGAGCTGCCCTCAACATGAAGATCATCGAGCAGGAGGGATGCGTATAACACTCGGAGAACCGCCCCGAGAAGGATGATCGCTCCCAGGATGAAGTAGCGGCCGGTTCTTCCCTCGACTGTCATTTGCCGATGCAGAATTCGCCGAAGATGTGGTTGAGGAGATCTTCGGTGGTGCGGGTGCCGACGATGGCGCCGAGGGCGTCCATGGCTTGCCGCACGTCGACGGCGACGCAGTCCATGGTGACGCGCCGGTCGAGCGCGGCCATGGCGGTCTCGAGGGCGTCGCGCGCTTCCACCAAGGCTTGGGCGTGGCGCGCGCGGACGATGATGGGACTCTCGACTTCGGTGACGCCGTTGACGTGGAGCGCCTCGCGTAGCGCGGTGTGCAGCGCATCGAGGCCGTCGCCCGTCCGCGCCGACGCGTCGAGCGTGGCGGCGACCGCCAAGTCCCGGTGCCGCGCGCGCGCCGGGAGATCGCTCTTGTTGTAGAGCAGGATCGTGTCCCGGTACCGGTCGGGCGGGATGTAATCGTCCTCGCCGTCCCACGCGGCGGAGCGGTCGACCACCCACAGGATGACGTCCGCTTCGGCCGCCGCGGCACGACTGCGTTCGATGCCCAACGCCTCGGCCGCGCCCGCCGCCTCGCGCACGCCGGCCGTATCGATCACGCGCAGGGGCACGCCGTCCAGGTCGATCTCGCCTTCGACGGCGTCACGCGTGGTGCCGGGTTCGGCGGTCACGATGGCGCGTTCCCGTTGCAGCAGCGCATTAAACACGCTCGACTTGCCGGCGTTCGGCCTCCCGACGATGGCCACGGTGGCGCCCTCGCGGAGGAGCCGGCCCGTGGCCGCCGTGGCCAGCAGCGCGGCAACCTGGTCGCGCAGCGCACCCACGCACGCGTGATATTCCTCGAATGACGGCAACTCCAATTCCTCTTCGCTGAAGTCCAGGCCCGCCTCCACTTCGGCCAGGAGATGCAACAACGCATCGCGGAGGCGCTCGATCTGTCCGCTCAGGCCGCCGCTCAGCTGCCGTCCGGCGCAACGCGCAGCGGCGGCGGTGCGGGCGTTGATGAGATCCGCCACGGCTTCGGCCTGCGCCAGGTCCATGCGGCCGTTCAGGAACGCGCGCTGCGTGAATTCACCCGGGCGGGCGACGCGCGCCCCGGCGGCGGTCGCGGCGCGCACGACGGCGTCCAACACGAGGGGGCTTCCGTGCGCGTGCACTTCCACCACGTCCTCCCCTGTGTAGCTGTGCGGCGCGGGCATGCGGACCACGAGAACGTCATCGGCGATTCCGTCGGCTGCCGTCAGCGTCCCGCGGGTCAGCGCGCGCGGGGGCAGCTCCGCCACGGACCGGGCCGGATCAAACCGCGCAAGGGCGTTCGCGATATCCGCGGCCGCGGGGCCGCTCAGGCGCACGATGCCGACACCGCCGGCACCGCGCGGGGTCGCCACCGCAACGATCGTGTCGGCGGCCACAGCCGCGGCTCCGTCAGCGCCGGCTGCGGCGCGAGGCGATGACGAGGTACCGTTCGTCGCCGTCGCCACGGCTGAACGTCTCCACGTCCTCATCATCACGCAGATACAGGTGGATGATCCGGCGTTCGTGGGGCGGCAGCGGCTCCATGGAGATGGGCCGGTCCGTACGCGCTACCTTGTCCGCCAGGCTATCGGCGAGCCCCTCGAGCGTCTCGAGCCGCCGCTGCCGATACCCGGCCACGTCGATCATGATCGGCGTGGGCTCCGAAACGCCGCGGTTGCAAATGCGATTGACGAGGTACTGGAGGCTTTCCAGGTTCTGGCCGTGGCGCCCGATGAGCAGACTCGTATCGTCCGCCTCGACGTCTACCTCATAGGCCTCCCCGCCACCCTGCGCGTGCACTTCCCCCTCGCAACCGATCAGGTCGAGTAACTTGATGACGACCTCGCTCGGGTCGAGGGTAAACGCGTCCACCGATGCCGCCGCGGGCCGCCGCCGCCGCGGGCGACTAGCCTCGCGCGCGCCTTCGCGCCCGCGCCGCGGCCGGTCGCGCGGTCGGTCCGGCTCTTCGTCCCGCGTGCGCTCTCGGCGCGAGTCGTCGCGTTCAGCCGCCGCGGGGGCGCGCTCTTTCTGTGGGGCGTCCGGTTCAGCCGCCGCGGGGGCGCGCTCTTTCCGTGGGGCGTCCGGTTGGGGCGCCGGCGCGGCGCGCTCGGCGGGGGCGACGTCGCGCGCGCTTTCCCGCTGGACCTCCACGGACGGTTCGTCCTGCGTGACGGTTTTCTTTTTCTTCACGCGGCGCGGACCGCGGGGCCGGTTGACGGCGCCGTCGCGCCCCGTCAGGCTCCGGCGGGCGCGCCGAGCGCGCGTCGGGGGGGTGTCGCCATCCGGTTTGGGTGCATCTTCCGCGCCGTCGTCCGGCATCGCATCGTTCAGGGTCACGCGCACGCGGACGCGGCGCTCGCCGACGCCGAGAAATCCGGCGCGACCCTCGTCCAGCACTTCCACCTGGACGGCGTCGCGGGTGGTGCTGAGCTCTTCTAAGGCGCGGTCAACGGCAGCGTCGACCGAGGTATCTTCGATTTCGAGTGTCCGGGGCATATGGGTTCTTCGTTTTGGTTGGGGTGAGGATCACCGTGCCGATGGGGTGGTAGGTTCGGGTACCGAGGGTGGTCTGTTGACATAATATTGCTGGCCGATGCCGAGAAGCGTGCTGACGAGCCAGTATAACGTCAGGCCCGAGGGCATGCCGTAGAACATCACGCCGAACATCAGCGGCATCCACTGCATCATCTTCCGCTGCATCTCGACGTTCGGATCGTTCGTGGGGTTCGCGGGCGGGGTGGACATCTTCTGCTGGACCAGCATGGCGCCGATCATGAGCAGGGGCAGGATATTCACCGCGAAGCCGCCGGGCAGCATGGCGAACCGGTCGGGCTCGGACAGGTCCTGGATCCAGAGGAAGTGGGCGCCGCGCAGTTCGATCGCGCCGCGTAGCGCGTTGAACAGCGCGAAGAACACGGGCATCTGGAAGGCGATGGGCAGGCAGCCGCCCAGCGGATTGATGTTGTGCTTGCGGTACAGCTCCCACGTGCGCTTGTTCATCTCCTGCGGATCGTTCTTGTACCGCTCGCGCAGCTCGGTGATCTTCGGCTGCATGACGCCCATGGCGCGCATGGATTGGTACGCCCGCTGGTTCAGGGGGAAGAGCCCCACGCGCACCAACACGGTGAGCAGGATGATCGCGAGGCCGTAATTGCGCACCAGGCCGTTGAAAAAGAGAAGCCCGCTCAGCATCACCTTCCCGAACTGGTGGAACATGCCGAAACTCACGGCCAGCTCGAACTCGTGACCCAGGACCGCGAGTTCCGTCCGATGGATGGGGGTGGTGGCTACGACGTAGCGGTGCGCCGCCATCCCGCCCGCTGCGGCCACCAGCGCGGGCGCGCGCAATTGCATCTCTACCCCCCCGTCGGCCAGGGGCGCGAAGCGACCGATGACGCCGGAGATCATGGGCCGGACGGCAGCCATGAAGTACTTCCGCCGGAGCGAGAACCAGGCGGTGCCCGGCGGCGGCTCGACGGGTTGCGGCACGGGCGCCGGCCCAGAGCCCAACCACGACCCGACGCGCGCCAGGAACTTCACGCCCGGCTTGTCCCGCTTCAAACTGCTCTTGAACACCCACGCCGCCTCGAGCGGATCCTGCCGCGCGTCCCGTTCGGAGGTCGGCAGGTCCGGGCCCCACACGAGCGTGTACCCCGTGTCGTCTCCCAAGCGGGCGGGGGCCTCCGCGCCGCTGGTCAGGACGAGGGACAAGTCCATGCCGTACCGGTCCGATTCGATGAGGTACACCTTGTGCAGCACCGCGCCGGTCTCCAGCGGCAGCCGGTAATCCAGCATCTGCGCGTCCGCCAACCTGGCGAGGTTCGCGCGCGCCGTCTCACTCCATCCCTGTTCGAGCTGCCCTTCCTTGGAAAGGGGCACGTCCGTCACCGCGGCGGCCGCCGCCCACCCGACGGCGGGTGCAATCCCCACGGCGCGGAGCTGCGCCGCCACCGCCTCGCGCAAGTCTTGCGGATCCGACCCCCGCGCCGGTTGGGCGAGCGCGGCGCCCAGAGCGTCGAGCAACGCCGCGTGCGCGGCATCCCCGGGACGCCACTCGGTCAGCGCAAAGTCTGCATCCTGCAACCGCCGGCCATTGGGCAGCACCACGTCCAGGGCGCGCGACTCTTCGCGCCGTACACGGTCGGCCGCATCGTCCTGCTCGCCGGAGACGATGAATTCCACCGGTCCGTTGTTCCCTGTCTTCGAGTGGAAAAGCGGCAGGGTGAGGGATCGGGGCACCGCGCCGCGGGAGGAGAATTCCACGCGCAGCACCTGGGTTTGCACGGCGGCCATGACCACGGGCTGCGCCGGCGGCCCCGCGACCACCGTTTCGGCAGCAACCGCTTCGGCCGCGGCCAGGTTGGGAGCCGGTGCGGCAGCGGGGGCCGGCGCGTCGGCCACCCGGGCCGGACCGGGCGCGGCGGCGGGTACTGGGGCCGTCGCCTCCTCGGAAGCGGGCGGCGGGGGCCGAAAGTACCGCCGCTCAATCCAGCCCCACCCGATCAGTACCAACAGGCTGAGCGCGATGGCCAGCAGGAGATTGCCCTGGCGGTCTTTATCCATGACGAGTATTTATTCCGGGAGGGGCGTGGTGTGCGGCCGGACGGCCGGCACGGGATCGTACCCGCCGGCGGACCAGGGCGCGCACCGCAGCAGCCGCCGGACCGCGAGCCAGGTACCGCGCAGCGTGCCATGCGTCCGGATGGCGTCGTGGGCGTACTGGGAACAGCTGGGCTCGAATCGGCAGCTCGGCGGGAGCAGCGGGGACAGGAGCCATTGATACGCGCGTATGACGAGCAGAAGCAGGGGACGCATGGGCCTACTCGTCCGGCGCGCGGCTGCCCCGTGCGAGACACCGGTCGAAATCCGTTTCGAGTGCAGCAAACTCGGCGGTGGCCGCGCTGGCGCGGGCGGTGATGACCAGTTCGAGTCCGGCGGGTAAGGCCGCGTATCGGGTGCGGCTCAGCTCGCGCAAGCGGCGGCGGACCCGGTTGCGTATGACGGCGTTGCCGACTCTCTTGCTAACGGTGATGCCGAGCCGGGCGTGGGCGTGGTCCCCGTGGCGAAAGGTATGCACCATGTAAGTACCGTGGACCCGCCGTCCCGATTCATAGACGGCCGCATACTCCGGCGGGCGACGGAGCCGCGCCGTTTTCGGCCGGGTGAATCGCCGCGAGGAAGACACGGCGGCGCCAGGCAATGGGGCGTCCGGTCGCGCCGCTCAGTCCGCGGCGAGGCGCTTGCGCCCACGGCGGCGACGGGCGCGCAGGATCGCCCGGCCGGCGGCGGATTTCATCCGATGGCGGAACCCGTGCTTGCGGCGGCGGCGGAGTCTGGAAGGTTGGTAGGTGCGTTTCATGGCAGCGGCCTTCCCTGGAGTCGTCAGGAGAAGGCAAGTAGTTGATTCGTCCTAAGCACTGGACTCTACTCGCCTTGCCACATCGTGTCAAGCCAATGCGCGCCAAGTTAGTGTACAGACCGACACTAGCACAAGCACTTTTCCCTTGCGCTAGTTTTCTGCAACTGGTATATTCCCGCTCGCGACTGGGAGAGGGTCGCCGCTGAAGCGAGCGACTGCATCGCGCCGTTGCGCAGCTAGGGGCTTCGTGCACTACCATTCAGGCAAGGACAAAGGCACACCTGCAGGTGTCCTTCCCATGCCCCCTTTCGTTAGTTTCTCCATAACCAGCCAATCTGAAAGTACTTACGAGTTTGGAGTGCGGCTGGATTATCCGAAGGCGGGGTGCTGGGCGATTGTGGATAACTCTGAAGCGCCGTGTCCACGTGGTGCGGCGGACGGCGCACAGGTCTTAGCGAAAATCGATCCTCTTCCGGCTGTTGGCTTGGCGTTTGGCGTGTGAGTAACGGTTTGTGAGTAACCGGGGTTTTCTGGGGAAATCTGCCCGCACTAGCTGGCATAAACCATGTTGTTACAGGAACTTATCAACATGGATACCAATAGAGATCCTGTGTGGATAACTTATGCCGTAGTTCTCGCAGGATCAGTGACTGTTTCGGCACTAGTGTTGAGTAAATTTAGGTGAACGTCGGAGGATCGCACATGGTCGAGCAGCTTTGGAAGCAATCACTTGAGCGGTTGCGAACGGAGGTGGACGCGCAGAGCTTTGCTACCTGGATCGCACCGATCCGCCCCACCTCTTTCGAGAACGGCGTGCTGTCCTTGCAAGTGCCCAGCACCTTCATGGCGGACTGGCTGCAGCGACATTTCCTCGGCGTCATCATCTCCAGCGTGAAAGTGTACGAACCCGCCTGCCGTGAGGTCGTCATCGCCCAACGGCGGCAAAGCACGGGCGGCTTGATCACTGAGCTTCCCATCGTCATGGACGACGAGCCCGGCCTGGCGAGTGCGCCGTTGCCGGCGGCGCAGCGTCGCGGTCTGCACAATCTGAACCCGAAGAACACGTTCGACTCGTTCGTCGTCGGTCCATCGAATAATTTTGCTTGCGCCGCATCGTTAGCCGTGGCCCGGTCTCCCGGCGAATCGTACAACCCGCTGTTCTTGTACGGCGGCGTGGGCCTCGGGAAGACCCACCTCATGCAAGCCATCGGCCACGATGCCTGGGAGCGGCACCCGGGCTCCACCGTGCTGTACATGACGTCGGAGGTGTTTACGAACGAACTCATCGCGGCAATCCAGAGTCGCTCTACGGGCGCGTTTCGCGCCAAGTACCGCTCCATCGACGTCCTCCTTATCGACGATATCCAATTTCTCTCGGGCCGGGACTCGACACAAGACGAGTTCTTCCATACGTTCAACACGTTGTACGACGCGCACAGGCAAATCGTCATGAGCTCGGACCGTTCCCCAAAGGATATTCGGGGCTTGGAGGAACGACTCGTGAGCCGCTTCCAATGGGGGTTGGTCACGGACATTCAAGCGCCGGACGTGGAGACCCGCGTCGCCATCCTCCGCGCCAAAGCGGAACGGGAAAAGGTGGACTTACCCCAGGACGTCGCCCACTTCATCGCACAGGCGGTCACCACGAACATTCGCGAACTCGAAGGCGCGCTCATCCGAGTAACCGCGTTCGGCTCCATGATGTCGAAACCCGTCACGCTCGAGCTGGCCCAAGCGGCGCTCCGCGATCTCCTGACCACCCCCGCGCCCAAACCCCTCTCCATTGACCGGATCCAGCAAGCGGTCGGGTCCCATTACGACGTGCGGCTCGCGGAACTGAAAAGCAGCAAGCGGTCCCGGCAGATCGCGTTCCCCCGCCAAGTGGCCATGTACCTCTGCCGCGAGCTGACCTCCGCAAGTCTGGAAGACGTGGGCGATGCGTTTGGCGGCCGGGATCACACCACGGTCATGCACGGATATCGCAAGATTGCCGAGGAAAAGGAACGGGATCCCGCGCTGCGCCAAACCCTGCACGCGCTCACCCAGGCGCTTCAGGGCGACCCGCGGACTGATCGCGGATAACCCCGGGATACCGCCTGTGGAAAACCTCCTGCGAAGGTGCGCGGTTGCCAAACCTTGTGGATGGTCTGGACAAGGTCACGCACTCGTCCACACCTTATCCCACCGGCGCACCCGCCGCTGGAAAGGCTCCTCCCCTCTTTTCCACCCTATCCACCGTACCTACGACTACGACGACGGTATATTTAAGATATATCGTAGTAGCCGAAGATATTAGGAATAGTCGACCACAACCGCATCTCCGGAGACCTGGCCTATGAAACTGGTAATTGCTCGCGAAACGCTCCAAACCGCCATTAGTACCGTCCAAAGTCTCGTCGGTGCAAAGAGCGCTCTCCCGATCTTGTCAAATATTCTGCTCCGCGCCGAGGATGGGCAGTTGACCATGATCGCGACCGACCTCGAAGTCGGCATCGAATGCACGGTGCCCTGCACCGTGGAGGAATCTGGATCGACCACCGTTCCGGCCCGGCGCTTGGCGGATATCGTGGGCACCTTGGGCGCCGGAGATATCACGCTCACGGTGCAAGACGACCATCGGATGGAGTTGACGAGCGGTGTGGCGGAGTTTCACCTGCTCGGGCAACCGGCGGATGAGTTTCCGCCTTCACCCTCGTTCAGCGAAGAGCACGTGGTCGAAATCGAACAACTGGTTCTGCGGAACTTGCTGAAGCGGACCAGTTTCGCTATTAGCAGCGACATGAATCGGCTGGCGCTGACCGGAATGTTGTTCGATTTTCACGAGAACGAGATTCGCTTCGTGGCGACCGATGGCCGGCGCCTGAGTTTTGCAAAGCTGGACACGGCGGTGAAAGGGGTGGAAGAAAAGTACATCGTGCCACGCAAAACCGTGGCGGAGTTGGAGCGTCTCGTGGGGGGCGATGGTGTGATCCGCATCTATCCGGGCGAGACGCAGATCGCGTTCCGATTCGCGAACGTGCTGCTTATTTCCCGGATTATCGATGGGCCGTTTCCCAACTACGAGCAAGTCATTCCGCGCGGGCTGGAATTCGCGGCGACGCTGTCTACGGCCGATTTCCACCAGGCCACGCGGCGCGCGGCTGTGATGACTAGCGACAAGAATAATTTGATTCGGCTGAAGGTCGGCTCGAAGGCGCTGGTCGTGACGACGCATACGCCGGATGTCGGGGATGTTCATGACGAGGTGGAGTTGCAGTATGAAGGGAAAGAAGTCGAGATCGGGTTCAATCCCCATTTCCTGCTGGATATCCTCAAGGTGACCGACAGCAACGAAGTGACTTTTAGTTTCAAAGATGCGTTGAGTCCCGGCGTGATCAAGATGGTGGGGACCGAGGATTTCCTCTACGTCATCATGCCGATTAAGTTGTGAGGTAGGGCCCCGCGCAACACGGCCGACGCATACCCGCCATGGGGCTGCGTACGTTCAGGCCGCTTCCGCAGGCTGGGTGAGCGTGTGGCCGAAGTTGCGCGCCCGCGGTCCGGATGATGCGCCTTAAAAGCCTGCGCCTTCTGACGTTTCGCAATTATGAGCGGCTGGCGTTTACGCCGCATCCGCACTGTACCGTGTTGTGTGGCCTGAATGGGCAGGGGAAGACGAACGTGATCGAAGCGATCGCCTTGCTCGCGACGGGCCGAAGCCACCGGCAGGCGAAGGATCGCGACCTGGTGCAATGGGGCGCGGACGGGTACCGGTTGGATGGCGAATTTGCAGGGGCCACAGGTGCTCTCCGCACGGTGCTCGTCTACGACGGCAAGGCGAAACGCGTGGAATGTGACGACATAGTGCAGGAACGCCTGAGCGCCGTCCTTGGTCGAACGCCGGTCTCCATTTTTGCGCCGGACGATTTAACGTTGGTCAAGGGTGGGCCCGCGGTCCGCCGGCGTTTTCTGGATATGAATTTGAGCCAAGTGAATGCGCAATACCTGGCCGATCTACAGTGGTACACCCGAACGCTGAAGCAGCGGAATCGCGCGTTGCAAGATTGGCTGCGCGGCGAGGGCGAACGGGCCTTGGTGACGCTTTGGGATGAGCAACTCGTCGAGAGTGGGAGCCGGTTGCAGGAGGCGCGTACGCACTACGTTGCCGACCTCGGCATCGCGGCGGCCACGGTGCAACAGGACGTATCCGGTGCGCGCGAGCACTTGGAGGTCCGGTACGCCCCGTCCGTGCCGCTGGGCGCAAGCCGGGAGGAGATTGCCGCGCACTTTCGGGAAACACTGGAGCGGCTGCACGGCCGTGAACGCGCCACCGGCAGCACGCCGTGCGGGCCCCATCGGGATGATATGCACGTGGCCCTGGACGGCCGGCCGATACGCGAGTACGGGTCCCAGGGGCAACAGCGCTCCATCGTGCTCGCGTTAAAATTAGCCGAGGGCGCCGTCATGCAACAACGGACCCCGGGCGCGCCGATCACGCTGCTGGACGACTTCGCCTCGGAACTGGATGAACAGCGTCAGGCCGGGATCCTGGAGACCGTGCGGACCCGCGGTCAAGTGATCATTACCACGACGGTGCTAACCGGGCCGCTGCAGGCGTTGGCGGACAAGCGCGTGGTGCAGGTGGTCCAGGGCACCCTGTGCGAGGCCGCTTCGTGACGGCCCGGTACGACAACCGCCACTACTTTGAGCCGATCCGGCAGATTCTCGACCGGCTCCTGACCGGCGGACCGCTCAAGCGCAAGGCCGCCGCGGCGGAAATCTGGGCGGTCTGGGCGGACGCCGTCGGCACGAACGTCGCCCGGCACGCGCGCCCGCTGCGGTTCGAGGCGGGCACGCTCACCGTTCTCGTTGACAGCCCGGCGTGGCACCATCAGCTCCGCTTTCTGGAGGCGGAAATCCTTGCCAAACTGAACGCGCGTACCGGGACTCCGCGGGTCCGAAAACTGCGCTTCCGCGTGGGTGATTAGTTGCTATTTTGGCACAGCACAGGGCTTCGCTTAGTCCATTTTCAGCCAACCCCTAAAGACCACAAGATGTTGTATGCTTAGGTGAATAAACCACAGGTTATAAACATTTTGTGGATAAATGAACACTATTCAGTTGGACGAAAGTAGCAGAATACAAGTAAAATAATATGATTTTGACCCGTCCATTTCCGACCGCCCTTTTCCCCGCTGGGACCCCGTCTGATGGCCGCGAAGCGTAAGGCCGCCCCCGCGCAGTCCAGCGAGTACGAAGCCTCCAGCATCCAAGTGCTGGAAGGCCTGGCCGCCGTGCGCAAACGCCCGGCCATGTACATCGGCACCACGGGCGAGCGCGGGTTGCATCACCTGGTGTACGAAGTGGTCGATAACGCCGTCGACGAAGCGATGGCCGGTTTCTGCACCACCATTGAAGTCAGCATCCACGCCGACAATAGCGTCACGGTCGCGGACAACGGCCGCGGCATCCCCGTGGGGCCGCACCCCAAACTCAAGAAGCCCGCCCTCGAAGTCGTGATGACCACCTTGCACGCCGGCGGCAAGTTCGATCGGGATAGCTACAAGGTTTCGGGAGGCCTCCACGGCGTCGGCGTGTCGTGCGTGAATGCGTTGAGCGAATGGCTGGAATGCGAGGTGTACCGGGACGGGGGCGTGCACTTCCAGCGGTACGCCCGCGGCGTGCCGGAAGGGAAGGTCGAGCAGATCGGCAAGAGCAAACGCACCGGCACGAAGGTGAAGTTCAAGCCGGATCCGGAGATCTTCGAGACGCTGGACTTCCAGAGCGACGTCCTCGTGACCCGCCTCCGCGAACTCGCCTATCTCAACGCCGGCCTAAAGATCATCTTCGACGACGAACGCGGGAACAACAAAACCCAGGTGCTCGAGTTCAAGGACGGCATCCGCGACTTTATCAAGCACTTGAACCGGAACAAGACGACCCTCCACACCGTCTTCGCCATGAAGCGGGAGCGGGATGGGGTCGTCGCCGAGTTGGCGCTGCAATACAACGATTCCTACACCGAGAGCGTGCTGTCGTTCGCGAACAACATCAACACGATCGAAGGCGGCACGCACCTGGTGGGGTTCAAATCGGCGCTGACCCGTACGATTAACAACTACGCGCGGCGCCTGGCGAAGACCGGCCGAGGGAAGAACAAGGACGTCGCGCTGTCGGCGGACGACATTCGGGAAGGCCTGACCGCGGTCCTGAGCATCATGGTGCCGGAGCCGCAGTTCGAGGGCCAGACGAAAACCAAGCTCGGCAACAGCGAACTCAAGGGCATCGTCGAGTCGATGGTGAACGAGGGGCTCGGCGCATTTCTGGAAGAGAATCCCCCCGTCGCGCGCCGCATCATCGGCAAGGCGCAGCAGGCGGCGCTCGCGCGCGAAGCGGCGCGCAAGGCCCGCGACCTGACGCGGCGCAAGGGCGCCCTGGATAGTGGAGAGCTGCCGGGCAAGCTGGCGGACTGCTCGGACCGGGATCCTGCCGCGTGCGAGATCTACATCGTTGAAGGCGATTCCGCCGGCGGGTCCGCCAAGCAGGCCCGCGACCGGCGGTTCCAGGCGATCCTCCCCATCCGCGGCAAAATCCTGAACGTGGAAAAATCGCGCATCGACAAAATCCTGAGCAATGCCGCCATCCGGACGCTGATCACGGCGCTGGGGACCGGCGTCGGCGCGGACGAGTTCGATATCGAGAAGCTCCGCTACCACAAAGTCATTCTCATGACCGACGCGGACGTGGACGGCGCGCACATTCGGACCCTGCTGCTCACGTTCTTCTGGCGGCAGATGCAGCAGCTCGTTCAGGCAGGGCACATCTACATTGCCCAGCCCCCGCTCTATCGGGTGTCCAAGGGTAAGCAGTCGCGGTACATCAAGGACAACCGGGAGTTCGAGATGTACATCCGCGGCCTCGGCCTCGACGGCGCCATGCTGAAACGCGCAACCGGAAAGAATCGCGCGAAGATCAGCGGTAAGGCGCTGGAGACGCTGTGCCGGACGCTGGAGGATCTGGAGAAGCTCGTGCAGGGGATCGAGCGGCGCGGGGTGCCGTTCGTGGATTACCTGGACGCGCGCAAGCCCCGCACCAAGCAGTTCCCCCTCTATCGCGTGGTGGATGATGAAGCAACCGTCAGCTTCCTCTACACCGAAAAGGAGTTCGCGAAATGGGAAGAGCGGACGGCCCCGGACAACGGGGAGGACGACCCGGCCGGTCAACGGACCCGCGTGGTGGAGTTCAGCGGGGTCCAGGAGTTGAATAAGCTGTTCGAGAAAGTCCAGAAGCACGGCATCACCCCGGAAAACTACCGCGCCGCGGCGCCGACCAACGGCGAAACCCAAGCCCTGTTTCTCTTTGGCAAAGACCCCGGCAAGGGCCAAGCCACGGAGGCCTTGGGCGAGATTCGCGCCGCGGCCGGCATCCTGGCCGCCGTGCGGGAACGGGGCCAAAAGGGGCTGAGCCTGCAGCGCTACAAAGGCCTGGGCGAGATGAACGCCGACCAACTCTGGGAGACCACCATGGATCCCAAGCGGCGCACCATGCTGCAGGTGACGAGCAAGGACGCCGCGGTGGCCGATGAAATTTTCACGCTCCTCATGGGCGACCAGGTGGAACCCCGGCGCAATTTCATTGAGGAAAACGCGACGTACGTCCGCAACCTGGATGTTTAACCCCCACCGCGGCCGGCCGGCGCGGCCCGCCCCGGGACCCGGAGTGCGCTAGTGGCGAGCTACACCGACGGCGAGAAAATCGTCACCGTCCCCATCGATTTTGAGATGAAGCAGAGCTTCGTCGATTACGCCATGAGCGTGATCGTCTCGCGCGCATTGCCCGACGTGCGCGACGGGCTCAAGCCCGTCCAGCGGCGCATCCTGTACGCCATGCGCGAGCTGGGGCTCACCCCCCGCAGCGGATACCGCAAGTGCTCGAAGATCAACGGCGACACTATGGGGAACTACCACCCCCACGGCGACAACGCCATCTACGACGCGCTCGTGCGCATGGCCCAAGACTTCAACCTGCGGTACTGCCTCGTGGACGGGCAGGGCAACTTCGGCAGCATCGACGGCGACAGCGCGGCGGCCCCCCGCTACACCGAGGCCCGCTTTGCGCCACTGGCCGATCCCATGTTGGCCGACATCGAGAAGAACACGGTCGACTATCAGACGAATTACGACGAGACGAAGCAGGAACCCGTCGTGCTGCCGTCGGCGGTGCCGAACCTGCTGATCAACGGGTGCGCCGGGATCGCGGTGGGGATGGCCACGAACATTCCGCCCCACAACCTGCGCGAGATTATCGACGCGCTGCTGCTCCTGCTCGACAATCCCGACGCGGACCTGAAGGCCATCATGAAATGCGTCCCCGGGCCGGACTTTCCCACGGGGGGGCTCATCCTCGGGCGCGCCGGCATCCTGGACGCGTATACCACCGGCCGCGGCCGCATCGTCATGCGCGCGCGCTGCTCCATTGAGCGGACCGAGCGCAGCTCCCAGCGCGACAGCATCATCGTCACCGAAATCCCGTACCAGGTCAACAAGACGCGGCTGATCGAAGCGATGGCGGACCAAGTGCGGTCCGGTCGGATCGAGGGCATCGCGGACTTGCGGGACGAGAGCGACAAAGACGGGATGCGCATTGTCATCGAACTCAAACGCGACGCCATGCCGCAGGTGGTGCTGAACACGCTGTACAAACACACCCCGCTGCAGGACACCTTCGGCGTCATCATGCTCGCGCTGGTGCACGGCCAGCCACGCGTGATGCAGCTCAAGCGCATGATGGAGGAGTACCTCGGACACCGCGAAGAGGTCGTTACGCGGCGCACACAGTTCAATCTGGACAAGGCCGAGGCGCGCGCGCACGTGGTCGAGGGGCTGCTCATCGCGCTCGACAAAATTGACGCGGTGATCAAGCTCATCCGCGGGTCGGCCAATCCGCCCGAAGCCCGCGCCGGGCTCATCAAGAAATTCAAGCTGAGCGAGATCCAGGCCCAAAGCATCTTGGACATGCGCCTGCAACGCCTGACCGGCTTGGAGCGCCAGAAGCTGGAAGACGAGTACGCCGAACTCATCAAGGAGATCGAACGGCTCCGCAAGATCCTCGGCAACCGGAAGCTGTTGCTCCGGGTGATTCGCGACGAGCTGACCGACATGCAGGGACAGTACGCGGACGAGCGGCGCAGCGAGATCGTCGATGATGTGGGCGACCTGTCCGTCGAGGACCTTATCGCCGACGAGGACATGGTCATCTCCATCTCACACCTGGGCTACATCAAGCGCTTGCCCGTGAGCACGTACCGCAAGCAGCGACGTGGGGGCCGCGGCGTGACGGGCATGGGCACCCGGTCCGAGGATTTCGTCAAGGACCTCTTCATCGCCTCGGCCCACTCCTATCTCCTTGTGTTCACGATGCGCGGCCGGGTGTACTGGATCAAGGTCCACGAGATTCCCCAAGCGGGCCGCACGAGCAAAGGGCGGTCCATCGCCAACTTGCTGAAGCTCGATCCCGAGGATTCCGTCTGCACCACCTTGCCCGTCCGGAGCTTCGATGAAGACGCGTACGTCCTCGCCGTCACGCGCCGGGGCCACGTGAAGAAGACGGCGCTCGGCGCGTACAGCAACCCGCGCGCGGGCGGGATCATCGCGGTGGGGCTCAAGGCCAAGGACGCCGTGGTGGACGTCCAGCTGACGCGGGGGACCGACACCGTGTTGATCGCCACGGCCGGGGGCAAGGCGATCCACTTCAAAGAAACGGATGCCCGGTCGATGGGGCGCAGCGCCGCCGGCGTCCGCGGGATCACCCTGGCGCCGAAGGACGAAGTCGTCGGCCTCGCGATCCCCAAACCCAACAGCAGCGTCCTGGTCATCTCCGAACATGGTTTCGGCAAACGCACGGCCGTCGAGGATTACCCGATCAAGGGGCGTGGGGGCAAAGGCGTCATCAGCATGCAGACCTCCAAGCGCAATGGCCGGGTCGTGGGCTTCGCCGTCGTTTCGGATGACGATGAGGTGGTGATGATCACGTCGGGCGGCATTCTCATCCGCACGCCCGTCACGGAGATCAGTCAGATCGGCCGGAACACGCAGGGCGTGCGGTGCATCCGCGTGCAAGAGGGGGACGCGTTCACGGCCATGGCGGTGGTCAGCACCAGCGCCCAGGAAACCGTGCAAGCCGAAGCCGAAGCCGCGGACGCGAAGTAGCGCCCTTAGCGCGGCGGGTCGGCGGGCCGCGGCCGCTGCGAGAACGCCACCTGCGCGGCCCGCGCCTCCGCATCCTCGGGAAACGCGGTCAGGTACCGCGCGAACCGCTCGCGTGTATCGTGCTGTACGCGCACGAACAGGTGATCGTTCAGGCGCGTGTACGCGGCCAAGAACGCTGCCCGGTGCGCCGCGTGGCGTTCCGCTCTGGGTCCCCCCAGCGCGATGAGGGCGTCCAGGGTGTGCAGGGCATCGTCGGTCACGTACGTCGGCTGCCGCTCGAGCAGGTACGCGAAGTCATGCTTCGTGTGGCCGTGATTCCGCTCCGGCCAAGGCAGGACCGCGCGCGCAATCCGTCCGTCGCACAGCCCCCCCATGTCCAGCGCGTGCACCTCCGGCCCGGCGGCGTACGGCAGCGCGCCGGCCCAGAACACCCCCACGGTGCTGGGAAGGTCGCGGGTCGCGCCCACCCAACGCCCGAACGGCACGGAGATGTTCCGCGTAATGTCCGTCAAGAGGGCCAGGTGCTTCCAATGCCCCCGCGCGGCGAGCGGGGCGACGCCCATACACGCCCCGGCGAGGAGCCACACGATCGCGCGCGGCCCGATTCCGCGTGCGGCCACCGCCTGGAACGCGGGCGCGCCGGCGACGATGGCCAACGGAATGAGTGGCACCATGAAGCGGTGGAACGGAAACGGTTCGCGGCCGGAGCGCATGATAAAGAGCGAATATCCCACCCACACCAGCACCAGCACTCGCTGGCCACGCCGGACCGAGTCCGTCGGGGCGGGCAGGAGCAGCGGTAACGCCAGCCACGCCAGGAGCGCCGGCCCACCGCGCCGGCCCACCGCTGCCGCCCAGTAGCCCAGGCCCTCGCGCACCTGATCCCACCCGCCGCCGAGCTTCACGTAGTACGGGTTCGGCCACCAGGCAGCGTAGTACCAGCGTCGCGCCAGAAATCCCGCGAGCACGACGAGCAGGGCGATGCCGCACGCGGTCACTCGCGCGCGCCGGGCCGCGGCGGCACGGAAGCACAGCGGCGTCAGCCCGAGCAAGCCGATAGCGACCGCCGGGCCCTCGGGCCGCGTCCACGCGATGAGGCTGAGGAGCACCGCGAGCGTGACGGTCCGCGCGCGCGTCGGCGGCGCCTCGTCCAGCCAGTGGTACAGGGTCCACACGAGTAGCGCGGCGAACAGGGGCGTCTCCAGCCCGCCGATCGTCCACACCGCGAAGGCCGGATCCAGCCCCAGCCACGCGCCGGCGACGAGGGCCGGCAGTACGCCCGTTACCGAGAGCCGCCGCGTCAGCACGGCAAGCATGCCCAGCGCCGCGGCGGCCCCGGCGGCCAGGCCCAGGCACTTCACCCCGGCTTCGAAGGGCAGCCCGAGCAGCTCGAGCAGGGCGAGGAGGCACACCCACGTGAAGTTGCTGAACCCTTCGACGCGCTCCCCCAGGTTGAACACCAGCCCGTTGCCCGCGACCCACTGTTGTGCGTAGCGGGCAGAGATGTACGCATCGTCCACCGTGAAGGCCCACGCGAGCCGCCACCAGGCCGCCGAGCCCACCACCCAGGCGGCCATGCCGGCGGCCATCGCTCGGTGCTCCGCTCCCGGCGGCATCGGCCCGGGTGCCCCGTCTCCCGCGAACGCCAGTTCGAGCTGGGTCGGCGTGGACGCCCCAGCGGGGGGAGCGTCATCCGGCGTCACGGCCGCGTCTCCCACCGGCCTACCGTCACGCCTGCGCGCTCACTCGACGCGGAGTTGCGCCCCGCCGTTGCGAGCGACCAATTCCGTGATGCGCTCGGCGAATCCCCGCACGTCCGCGCCTTCGGAGAAAATGAGTGCCAGGTGCTGCCCGTCCGCTCCTTCCACGTGAATGACGTGATCCTCGGTGAACGAGCCCGGCGCGTACCGCACGCCGGCGACTTCGCCCAGCGCGATCGAGGCCTGCACCTCTTTGAACACCGTTAACACCCGACGATCCGTTAACACGGAAAGTGCGGCGAACTTCTCCATGAAACTGTCGTCGTAGTACAGGAGGATCGTTTCGTCCTGCGCCACGTATCCGCCATCGCGCAGGTACGCCTCTCCCTCCGGCGGGAGCGTGTTCTCGTAAAACACCGTGGCGGGCGGGGTATCCATGAAGGCGCTGATGCGATCCGGGTTCAACCCCATGGCCACGAGCACGAACACCCCGGCCACTTGCAGCAGCAGGAGTACCGTCCCGAGCACCACCCCCGCGATCGCCAGCTCCCGGCCGGTGAAAGTTTCCGGCCGGTCGCGAATCTCGCTCGCGGCGACGATCCCAAACGCGATGGCCAGTACCGCGGGCAACAGGGGAAAGCAGCAGCTCAGCACGGCGCTCACGACACTGGCCAACGCCAGGCTATGCATCCGGGGAAATTCCGGGGCGGGTTGCGGTGCGGCGGCGGGCGGCGGCTGCATGCCCTCAGTGTACCGTCCCGCGCACGCGATACACCCGATGGCATTCGGTGCAGGGACGATTCAGGTCGAGAAAGGCCGCGCGAGCGTCCTCCAGGGCCCGCGCGCGGCCCGCCGCTTCGACGCGCCGCGCCAGCGCCCCCAGGGCATCCGCCTGCTCCTGGTACGGGGGCTCGTCATTGAATTCCTGCATGCGTTCCACCATGGCCGCCATCCGCGCTCCGTCGGCCTCGAGTGCGGGAAAATCGGCCGCCTCGATGTGCTGGCGCATGTCCAGGTACGCGCGGTTGAGGTGGAGCATGAGCCGGCGCTCGGTCCCCAGACCACAGCCCGCCAGGACTGCAGCGCACAGCACGAGCATGCGGGTGATTCTTGGGTTATCGAGCAAGCGGTTGAACGAGCGCACGACGGGGGCCGGCCGTACAGGGGCGCCGGGCCCGGGTGTGTGCCAGGCGGCGCAGGCGGCAGCCTATAGCATGGCCGCTGGCGCCCGTCCCCGACACCCCATGGGGAAGCGCGCAGCCCGTAAGGATGGCGGGCAGTGGGCACCCGCGTGCGGGGCTGGCACTCTCTAGTCGGCCCAGGTCAACGCTCTTGGGGGGATCTGGGCCGGAACAGGCAGGTGACCAGGTTGTGTACAGGAGGCAGGCATCATGTGGATAGTCCTGTGCATAACGCACGCGACACATCCATAACACTATGTAGCATAAAGAGTTACACGATAACCCCGCATGTGCTGGGCTGGTGCAAAAATCGAAGCTAGCGGTCGGAACTCCAAGCGATACAGGGTCTTGTACACCTCGGAGCGGCAGGCCGGTCGCGGACCCCCGCAGCGTGATTTGTCATTGGCTGTCCATTGGACGCGCTGCCCCGGCACGAAAGGCCCGCAGTTCCACGGCGGGCCTCCGGGCAACGCTCCCTCGGCGTCTCCCCCGGCCGGGCCCTATGCTACCGTAGCGCGCGTGCCATCTGACTCGGCTGTCGCCGCCCGGCGCCGGTGGGCCCAAATCGGGCTTTTCGTCTTCCTGGTCGGCCTCTTCAGCCTGGGTCGCTGGTATCTGCGTGCTCGTCCGCCGGCCGGGGAGCCTCCTGCCACCCCCACCGAGACTCGGGGCCCGACCATGGTCGAGCGCCTCGCCGCCATCGCGGCGGACGCAGACCCCTCGCGGAATGTGTTTCTCAATAGCCGGCGGGCCGACCGGCTCGCGGCGCAGCTCGCCCTGGTAGCGGATCGGGCCCAAGTCTTGGATGTGTGGATCGCTTACGGCGAGGAACTGCTGCTGGCGGGTCGGAGTGTCGAGGCCATCCGCGAGCTGGAAAAGATTCAGCGGCTCGCCGCCCAGCAGCCGCAATTCTTCCGGCCCGGCTTCACCGCATTGCTCCGCGAACTCCTGGCCGTGGCCTACCTGCGCCTCGGCGAGCAGGAGAACTGTGTGGCGCTGCACAATGCGGACGCGTGCCTTCTGCCCATTGCCGGTGACGGTGTCCACCGCGAACAGCGCGGCTCCCGCGCCGCGATCGAGGTCTATCGCGCCATACTCGATGATGATCCGGAGGATCTGGGGGCCCGGTGGCTGTTGAACCTGGCCATGATGACCATCGGCGCCTACCCCGACGGCGTGCCGGCGGCGCATCGCATCCCTCCCGCGGCGTTCGCTTCGGACGCCGTCGTGCCGCGATTCATCAACGTGGCGCCTGCCGCAGGCGTGGCGCAGATCGGCCTGTCCGGCGGCGCGATTATGGAGGACTTTAACGGGGACGACTGGCTGGACCTGATGGCGTCGAGCTGGGGCCCCGGCGACCAGCTCCGGTACTTTCAGAACAATGGCGACGGGACCTTTACCGACCGGACGGCGGCGGCCGGGCTCACGGGGCAGATCGGCGGCCTCAATCTTTGCCACGCAGATTATGACAATGACGGGGATGCGGACGTGCTGGTGCTGCGCGGCGCATGGCTCGGCGCCGCCGGCCGGCACCCCAATTCCCTCCTGCGCAACCGCGGGGATGGCACGTTCGAGGACGTGACGGCCGCCGCGGGGCTGCTGAGTTTCCGCCCCACGCAGACCGCCGCGTGGGGGGACTACGACAACGACGGGTGGCTCGACCTATACGTGGGCATCGAAGCGGGAGACCGCATGGACTTCTTCACGGGTAAGGAACGCGAGGCGGGACCGGGACCAATTTCACCTGTGCCGACGGCCGCGTGCGAACTCTTCCACAACAACGGCGACGGCACGTTCACTGAGGTCGCCGCCGCCGCGGGGGTTGCGAACGTGGGTTTCGTCAAGGGCGTCGCGTGGGGCGATTACAACAACGACGGCCGCGTGGACCTGTACTTGTCGCGCTTAGGGGAACCAAACGTGCTGTATCGCAATGACGGACCGCGGGACGGCGGCTGGGCGTTCACGGACGTGGCGGCTGCCGCCGGCGTGGACGGCGCCCTGCTGACTTTCCCCACCTGGTTTTGGGATTTCGACAATGATGGCTGGCTGGACCTGTTCGTCGGCGGCTACGGGGCGACGGGGCCGCACGACATCGCCGCGCTCTACCTGAACCTGCCCAGTGATGCCGCGCCCTCGCGCATGTTCCGCAACCGGGGTGATGGCACGTTTGCGGACGTGACTGAGCAGACGGGAGCCGGGCGGGCGATCCTCGTGATGGGCGCGAATTATGGCGACCTCGACAACGACGGCTACCTGGACTGGTACGTCGGCAACGGCGCGCCGAACCTCGCGATGCTCCTGCCCAACCGCATGTTTCGCAATGCGGACGGGACGCGGTTCGAGGACGTCACCACCGCCGGCGGTTTCGGCCACATCCAGAAAGGCCACGGCATCGCCTTCGGGGACATGGACAACGATGGCGACCAGGATATTTTCGAGGTCATGGGGGGCGCGTACTCTGGCGATGTGTATCCCAACGCCCTGTTCCGCAATCCCGGCACCGATCACCACTGGCTGACCCTCCGGCTGGAAGGCGTCGAATCGAATCGGCGCGGTGTCGGCGCCCGTCTCCGCATTCGCGTTGCCACCGGCGCCGCCGAGCGCGACATCTACCGCACGGTCGGCACCGGAGGCAGCTTCGGCGCGTCCAGCCTGCAACAGGAGATTGGGCTGGGGGCGGCCACTGGCGTGCGGTTCATCGAGGTGACCTGGCCCGCGTCCGGCCTGGTGCAGCGCTTTGAGGACGTCTCCATGGATCAGTGCCTGCTCATCCGCGAAGGCGCCGCCGCGGCCCTCCCGGTCCGCCTACCGCAGCTCCCGGCGCCCACGAGCTTGCCGGCGTCCGAGGGTAGCGGGTGACGGCGTTTTGTCACACACAGAAGGTAGCGCGCAGGCCCTACCCATAGCGCTGTGTTGGCTGATTTGTCACATAGCGACCCACATCAAGGGCTTGCAGTAACAGCAGTTTTTATAGTATTCTTATAATGTAAGACACGGTGCTGTAGCCCCCGTGCTTAGCTACCGGGTATATCCCGGGCGGACGAGATCGGCCGTGGGGCTGGCCCCCTGGGAGAGATTGGGTGGCCACCCCGAGCGCACCCCTGAGGCGCGCGTGCGAGACGGCCCGCCCGCCCGCGGCCGGATATGGGCTAAGAGGGGAGACAGTCCCGGGGAGGACGACATGATGATTTGTCGCGCTTGCGGAGCGGATATTGCACCTGGGGCACCGGTCTGCGGGATATGCCAAGTCCCCGTGCTAGACCCGCAACGACCGCCTTCCGAGTTTGATACACAGGAGCCCGGAGACGATGACATTGCCTCCGCATTCGCCGAGGCGATGACGGAAGCGGCGGCCGATCCGCCGGAGCCGGCTGCGGCCCTGGACGCCCTCCTGGCGTCGGCTCCCCCTGAGACGCCCGTGCCCCCCCCGCTCCCCGCTGTGCCGGAACCCCTCGCGCCGCCCGCGATGCAGGAACCCGCCGTTCCGCCCGTGACATCTGTGGCGTCGGAATCCGCTGCGCGGCCCGTGCCGGAACCGGCCGCCTCGCCCCCGCCACCTGTGGCATCGGAATTCGCGGCGGCATCGGCTGCGCCCCCCGCGCCAGAGCCGACCGAAGTCACCGCTGAGCCACCCGTAGCAGCGCCGCCGGCCACCGAAGGGGGCATGACGAAAGAACACCATTGCCTCGTGTGCGGCGCCGAGCTGGAGCCCGATGCCCGCAAGTGCGATTCGTGCGGGACGCCGGTGCCCGATTACGCGAAGCCCATGATGGAGACCGTGACGATGGAGGGGCACACCGGCACGAGCCGCCTGGCCCTCTGGTCGGCGGCCCTCGTCGGACTCGGTTTCTGCATTCCTCTGGCTCCGTTCGCCGGCATCCCCGTGGGTGTCTTTGCCATGCGCCAGATCGAGGACAGTGAAGATCGCCTGGGTGGCCGGGGCATCGCCATGTTCGGCATGTTCGGGGGTGGCCTGTTCGGTGCGCTGCAACTGTTTCTCATCCTGGCCATCTTGGCCCCCGCCATGTTCGGTGGAGTGTCCCTGTTGGCGGGGCTCGCCGGCAGTGGCGAGGACGTAGGGATGCAGGCCATCAAGCGACTGTACGAGGCGGAGGCCATTGCGCGCTTCTCCGTGGCGGTTGACGCAGACGAGGACGGGTTGGGCGAATTCTGTTCCATGGCGCGCCTGGGCGAAGGCACGATGCCCTACCTGCGGAAAGATTTTGCCGACGGATCGATCGGCGGATACTGGCTCCAGGTCGTGCTGCCCCAAGGCACGGATGCCCGCGAGCTGGACTGGTGGGGAATCGCGCAGCCGCAATCCGCCCGCCGAGGATGGCGCACCATCGTGGTGGATTCCCGCGGGGTGATCCGGGTTAAGAATACCGAGGGTGCACCACCGAACCTGGCCGACCTCGGCTCCTGGGACGCCGTGGACATGGTCATGTCCCGGTACGACGTGGACGCACAGGCGGCGCAGGCCGAGATCGCCCGCATGCAGTACCACCAACTCCACGGCCAGCAGAACCCGTAACCGGGTCCTCCGATTCGATCCCGTTAGGTCTCGCCGGTCGGCCACCACATGGAATGTCCCTCCTGCCACGGCGAAGTGGCCGACACCCTGGCGCGCTGCCACTTCTGCGGCGCGTCGCTCGCGGCCGAAGCCGCGCGGCATGTTCACGGCGGGGCGGAACCGGCTGACGCGGCACCGCTTGACCAATTCGTGGACGTGCACCCGGGCGTGGCGCACGGGGCGCGGCGCAATCCCGCCCCCGCGAACGGCGGCGTAGCCGCCCTGCCGGCCATGTCCCGAACCGCCATCGCACGACCCGGGCGCGGGGCGTACCCGCAGCAGCTGCCGGGGACGGGTATGGCCTTGGCAAGCCTGATCAGCAGCATCATCGGGGCGCTGTTGCTCCTCAGTTGCTTCGGCGCCGTGCTGAGCCCCATTCCGCTGGTGTTGGGGGTCATCCTCGGTATCGGCGCGATCCGGCAGCTACCCCCCAGCGCCCATCGCAGCTCTCGCGCTCAGGCCCAGTTCGGCCTGTGGATCGGCATCATCGGCTCGGTGATCGTCGCGTTCTTCTTTGCCATGGTCGTGCTCGGCTTCATGCTTGAGATGATGGAGGCGGCCCCGGCCGCCTGACCGCTCCGTTCACAACCCCTCCCCCCGCAGGAGTGCCCGCGCCACGATGAGGCGCTGGATCTCACTCGTGCCGTCCCACAGGCGGCCGAGCCGCGCCTCCCGGTAGCAGCGATTCACCGGATGGGCGGGGTCCAGTGCCGCCGCGCCCATGAGTTGCACCCCCAGGTCGGCGACCCGATCGTTCATTTCCGAACAGAACAGCTTGCAGGCGGACGATTCGAGCGTGATGCGCTGCCCCGCGTCCAACGCAGCCGCACACTGGCGCACCAGGGCGCGCGCGGCGGCAATCTCCGTCCCCATATCGGCCAGCGCCGCGTGCGCCCACTCGCCGTCCGCCACCATGCCGGTCCCCACTGCGGTGGTGCACGCCTCCAGCACCGTCTGGGCGGCGCCGACCGCCACGGCGGCGATGAGCTTGAGGCGGCCCCCGTCCAACCCCTGCATGGCCAGGATAAATCCCTGCCCCTCCGGCCCCAGGCGGTGCGAGGCGGGCACACGACAGTCCTCGAACACCACGTCGCCCACCGGCATGCCGTCCAGCCCGAGCTTCGGGTGCGGGCCCTCCACCCGCAGACCCGGCCGGTCCGCGGCCACGAGGAACGCGGTCACGCCGTGCACGCCCGCCGCGGGATCCGTTTTGGCGAACACCTGGTACAGGTCCGCGGCGCCCGCGAAACTAATGAGGTGCTTGCGGCCGTTGAGCACGTACTCATCGCCGTCCTGCTGGGCGCTGGTGCGGATCGCCGCGGCATCGCTGCCCGCCCCCGGTTCCGTGAGAGTGAAGGCGATGCGGGTGTGGCCAGTGAGCATGCGGGCCACGTACCGCTCCACCAGCGCCAGCAACCCGGGGTCCTCCGTGGCGCGCCCTACCCACCCCGCGTTCGGGCCGGCCCACCGCACCAGCGCCTGGGGCCCGTGGCAGAGGTCCTCAATGACGGCGCAGGACTCCACGGCGCTGAGGCCGAGGCCGCCCCACCGCTCCGGAATCTCCATGCCGAACAGGCCCAGCCCGGCCATGTGGGCGCGCAGGGGTTCCGGCAACCGGTCCGTGGCGTAGAGTTCCGCCTCGTGCTGCGGGACCACGTGGGACACGAAGTGACGCACGGCGCCACGCAACGCCACGAACGGTTCCCGGTCCATGCGCCCAGTCTATCCGCCGGCGACCGGAGCGGGCGGCCGCCACCGGGACACAAAAAGAGGGCAGCGGCGCCAGAGGGGGGGAGGGGACGGGCGCCGCTGCCGGGGGATTCACGCGATACCGACGAGGCCGATACCGCGGAGGGGGACTGTTCTGCCGCTAGGCAACCTTTCGAGCGATCGCGTCAACTTTCTTCTCGAGGCTCACGATGTCCGTATGGCTCGGGATCTCCAGCGCATTGAGGAACCGGTCGGCGAAGCCGCCGTTCTTCTTCTGCGGGGCTTTCTTCGCCTTCGCCGTCTGCCGGCGCACCGGCTTCGCGTTCCCGTTCCGCCGTTTGCTGATTTCCTTCCGGGCGCGGGTCTCCAGCTTCTCGCCGCGCTTGAGGGATTCCTCCACGAAATCCTGCACGGCTTCGGTCGCCAGCGCGATGGCGCCCACGGCGATCCAGAGGGGCCGCTGCAGGGTGCGGGCATCCACGGAAGGCGCGGTGGTCTTGCGAGTGCCCTTCCGGCTGGACTTGCGCGCGCGGGTGGAGGACTTGGTCTTCGGACCGGACTTGGACTTGCGGCTAACCGTGTTGGTAGGCATGGGGAGTTCCTTGGCTTGAAATACGTCGGGGTTCGAGGGAGGGGTTGCTCATGCGTGTTCGGTGGTGACGCATCGCGTCAACACCCCCAATATAACACGGTGCGTCATAATCGTCAAGCGAAAAATGCCGCACCGCGTCAGAAACCTGTCAAGATCCTATAAGCCTTTGCGTTCCAGCACTTTCCGGCTCTGAATCTTGCACGAGCCCCATGCCCAGAGTATACTATTATCAGCAGAAGAGGCAGATTTATCGATATGAGTGAAGCGCCAATGTGTCCCGATTGCGGTATTCCCGTCAGCCCGGACGCGCCGTCATGCCCGCGGTGCGGTTTGCGCATCCCCAGCTCCGGGGCGGCCGCCCCCAAGGCGGAGCCCGCCGCCCCGGATCCACCGCCCAGCCGCGGGGGGGGCGTCACCGTGGCGCCCACCATGTCCGATGATTACGAACCGGACGATGAAGCGGACGCCGACGGCGGCGCCGGGGAGAACGACGGCCCGCAATACCAGGCCCCGGAAGGGCCGGGCAGCGGGATCAAGATTCTTCGCGATGGGAACTCCGGCGGTACACGGGCGGGCAGTTCCCCGCCCCCGCCGCGCGAAGCGCAGCAGGGGGCCGGCGGCCAGGGCGCCGGGTCGAAGCGGCCCTCCTCGCAGCACAAGGCCCCGGCCAACCGCCGGTCCTCGGCCAAGCGCCAGTCCGCGCTGTCGGCCCGGGGGTCCAGCCGATGGGCGACGGCCGGCCTCATCACGGGTCTCCTGGGCTTCGTGCCGATCTTTTCGCCGCTCGCGCTCCTCTTCGGTGGGCTCGCCGTGCGCGAAATTAAGCAGGCCCAGGGTGCCATGACGGGCATGGGCCGCGCGGCATTCGCGTTGATCGCCGGTGGACTCTGGACGCTGGCGTGGGGTGGAGTGGTGGTCGCGCTCGGTACCACGGACTTTGCCGGCCTGTGGACGAAGGTGCAGTTGGTGATGAACATTGCCGTACTGGAGCAGTTGCCCCAGGCGCAGGAGACATTCCGCACGTCCCGTTATGCCGACCAGGATGGGGACGGGAAGGGGGAGTACGGGTCCGGGGCGCAACTCTCCTCCGCGCTCGACGAGATCGACCTTTCGGCCCTGGAAAATGGCGCGCTGGGGTGGAAACTGGTGATCGTGCTTCCCCGCGGCGTGAACAGCCGCGAACGGGTCTGGTGGGCCTTCATGAAACCCGTCGGCGACTCAGCCGGCCAGCCGTGGCTGTACATCGACGAGACGAAGATCCTTCGGCGCGGGGACAACGTCACGCGCAAACCCTCGCGGCGCCTGGCGAAAAAATGGCCCGCCACCTCTGTGGATTCGTTCGTCGAAGAGCTATTCAACGAGAGCTAGAGCCGAGTCCTCCCGCTCGCAGTCCCGCCACCTCGTCGAGCCGCCGGCGCGGCCACAGCCATCGGATACCGTAGCCGCGTGCTGGAATTCCGCCGCTACCGCGCCGCCGACCACGATGCCGTCTGGGAGCTGCACAATCTCGCACTGACTGTCGCGGACGCTCACGCGGGCAACGGCCCGTGGGACGACGACTTGCACCACATCGAGGGGGTATACCTCGCGGCCGGGGGCGAATTTCTGGTGGGGTTCGCCGGGGGGCGGCTGGTCGCCATGGGTGGGCTCTTGCGCCATGATGCGACGCTCGGCGAGATCAAGCGCATGCGCGTGCATCCCGACTGGCACCGCCGCGGCTACGGCCGGCAAGTGCTGTGCGCGTTGGAAGACGCGGCAGCGGCGTGCGGCGTGGCGCGGCTGATACTTGACACGAGCACGGTGCAAACGGCCGCCATTGCCCTGTACCAAGCACACGGGTATGTGGAGGAACGCCGGAGCCGGCGCGGGGGCTACACGCTCATCCACTTTGCCAAGCAGGTGGCGGTGGACTGAGCCTGCCGCTGCCTACGCCACCGGATTCTCCTCGTTGACGAGTGCGGCCGCGTCGGCGAGCACTTGGATCAGCCCGGCACCTTCGCGCTCCGTCCCCTCCGGCAGGTTCAGCACGTAGACCGCCGCTTCGGTCGCGCCGGCCCGGCGGTAGGCGGCCAGCCCTTCGGAGAGCAACGTCGCGTCTCCGACCATGTGCGCCTGCTCGAACAGGCGCGCGTGCGGGACGCTCCGATATGCCGCTGCCGCCCGCTGTGCCTCCTCGGGAGTGCAGCCGACAATGGCGAGCACGTGGGCCCGGCGCGCCACCGCATCCGGTTCACGGCCTTCCTCCGTGATGATTGCCGTCAGCCGGTTGCACTGTTCCGCAAAACGCTCCGGCGTGTAGAGGTTCGCGAACCAGCAGTCTGCGTGTCGCGCCACGATGCGCAGCGTCTCCCCGTGGTCGCCGGCCACGGCCAGGGGGAACGGCCGTTGCACGGGGGCGGGCGCGCAATAGGCGTCGCGCAGGAGTGCAGTACTGCCCGGTGGCGTGTTCGCCGGCCCGCCGGACTCGAGCGCGCGCAGGGTCAGAATGGCGTCGGTGAGGCGCTGGCGCGCCGCGCTCCCGGCGCGCGGGACGATGCCGTACGCGCGCATCTCCGCGGCGTTTCCCCCCGTTCCGAGCGCCAGGTCGAATCGCCCATGACTCAGGTGATCCACGGTGAACGCCATCTTCGCCACGAGCGCCGGGTTGCGGAACTGCACGTTGCACACCCCGAGTCCGAGCCGAATGACGGAGGTCTCGACGGCCAGGGCGCTCAAGAGGGTCCACGCCTCCAACCGGTCCTCGCGCGTGTCCGGAAAGTGGTGGACGTGGTCGGGCAGCCAGACTGCGCGGAGGCCGGCCCGTTCCGCCGCACGCGCCCAGGCAACGAGCACGGTGGGGGGCACGTGCTGGGGCAGATAGCAGCCAACCGCAAACGGGGGGGGCATGGTCAGCGGAGACGGGCCGATTGGTTGACCGGCCCTGACCGTACTTCTATACTAGCGACGTTACGCATTGCTCGATGCCGGCGCCCCCGTGGCGCCGTTTTTGTTCGCGGCGTTCCGACAGGATACTGAATGCGATGACCGTCAAAGCCGTGGCCCTCGTCTCCGGCGGGCTCGATAGCACCCTCGCGGTGAAGATCGTGCAGCAGCAGGGTATCGAGGTCGAAGGGCTCAATGTCCGGACGCAGTTCGAGTGCTGCTCGCTGGACGCGCAGCAAGTGGCGCACCAATTGGGCATTCGGCTGAACTTCGTGACCACCGGCCAGGACTATCTGGCGCTGGTGCAGCAGCCTCGCTTTGGTCGCGGCCGCGGCCTGAACCCGTGCGTCGACTGCCGCATCTATATGTTCGAGGCCGCGAAGCGCCTCATGACGGCGTGCGGGGCCGAGTTTGTCGTGACCGGTGAGGTGCTCGGCCAACGGCCCATGTCGCAGAAGCTGCGGGATTTCCGGACCATCGAAGCCGACACCGGCCTGGAGCGGTGCATCCTGCGGCCGCTGAGCGCCAAACTCCTGCCGCCGACGCTCGCGGAGGAACAGGGGCTGGTGGACCGGGACCGCCTGCAAGGCATTCGCGGGCGTTCGCGCACGGAGTTGATCGCGCTCGCCCGCGGGTTCGGCCTGGCGGACCATGAGATTCCCACCCCGTCGGTCGGCTGCGCCTTGACCGAGCCGGCGTTCGGCCTGCAGGTGCAGGATGTCTTCGATCATCAGGACGCGTACGACGACTGGGATTTCCAACTGCTCCGCGTCGGCCGGCAGTTCCGCATCGGGGCGCAGACGAAGCTCGCCCTGGGGCGCAACAAAGAGGACAACGAGCGGCTTGGGGCGATGGCGCGCGTGGGGACCACACTGTTTGAGTCGGTGAATTTTCTCGGTCCCGATGCGCTTGCCGTGGGCCTGATTGACGGCGAGACGCGGAACATCATCGCGCGGCTCATGATGCGCTACACGAAAGCCGCGCCGCCGGACGCGCGCATTCGCGAAACGGTCGTGTCTTCGGGCGACGGCACCGAGCCCGCGACGAATGGCACGCGAGAGTTCCCCGCGCCGCCCGCCTTCAGCGTGGACGCGGCCGAAGCATACGCCATCACCCGGCGCCCGTTCGCCCAAGCCTGAACCGCAGGCTGGTCTCGACGTGAATTGGACCTTGCGCCCGTGATCGAACATTTGCCCCGCGTCATTGCGGCCGCGCCCGACCGTCCGCAGGTCGGCGGTCCCGATCATCCCATGCGCAAAGTCACGCGGCAGGTAGCGTTCGAGCCCACCGGGTGGACCCCCGAGCGCGCGGCCAAGATCACAGACCTGTTTAATGGCCTCGCCCCGGAATGGCATACGCGGTTTGGCGAGGGGCGCCAACTGCCCTTGGAGGATGCACTGGACCGGGGCGACGTGCACGGGGAGCTTTGCATCGAGGTCGGCTCCGGCATCGGCGGCTCGACCCCGCTCTTGACGCCGCGTTTCACGACGGTGGTGGCGGCGGACATCGCCATCGAGATGCTGCGCCGGGCGCCCGCGGATCACGGGCACCGCATGCTGGCGGACGCCGCCACGCTACCGCTGCCGGACCGCAGTGCGGATGTGATGGTGCTGGAGAATGCGTTGCTCTTTCCGCACGAAGTGGACCGCGTACTCGCCCCGCGGGGCGTCCTGATCTGGGTGAACAGCCTGGGCGACGCGACGCCAATTCATTTGCCGGCGGAAGACGTGGCGTCCGCGCTCCCCGGCAAGTGGACGGGGAGCGCCTCCGAAGCCGGTTGGGGCACGTGGTGCGTGCTCCGCCGCGCGTAGCGGCCGCCGCCGGGTGCTACTACGGGGGTGGCGAGTGTTCCGCCGCGGCCCCGTCCAGGCGCGCGTACATTCCGCTAACCGTATGCACCGCCGCCAGGTAGATCGCGGGAAACATCAGCCCCAGGTTGCGGAACTCATCCAGGTGCCCGAGCAGGAAGCTGAGCGGAAGGTTGCACGCGGCCGTCAGGACAAGCAAGTAGCGGACTTCTTGCGGTTTGCGGGCCCAGCCCCAGCCGAGGAGAAAGACCATCAGGCCGAGGGAGAGCACGTTCGCGCCCCGCGGGAACCGGATGAGCGGTGCGTACGGCGCGAAGGTGAGCACGTAGGACTGTGGGTTGAGCCAGAACGCAAGGTTCTTCGTCAGCTTCCAGTGCACCGGCGTGCCGGGATTATCCGCGAACGCCACCCGCAGCCCGATGACGATGGCGAGCCCAATGGCGGTCTGCACGACGAGATGCGCCGCCAGGCGCGACCGGGGAAGCCGCGCGTGCATGAAGGCGAGAGTGTAGGGCACGAGGAGCAGGTTGGATTCCTTGTTGAAGACGGCCAGGATGAAACACGGGTAGAACGGCACCCACCAACCCCGCGCGAGACACAGCGTGCAGAGCAACGCCAGCAGTAGTTCCGGAAAGTCGTACAGGTACCCGCCGTGCAGGAACGTCAGCGGCAGGAACAGCAGCGCGATGGCCGGGGCGAAATCGGTCATGCC
>CBDUXP010000021.1:0-59281 GCA_965371225.1 uncultured bacterium
GACCCCGGAGGGCCGCTCTACGCTCCGTGCGGGGGCGGGGGCGGGCTAGTCGAGCGCTTTCTCGACGGCGGCGATGAGGCGCTCGTTATCGAACGGTTTGACGATAAAGTCCTTCACCCCAAGCTTAATGGCCTCCATGAGAATCTTCCGCTGATTCACCGCGGAGATGACGATGATACTGGCGCCGGGATCGAATTCCATGATCGCTTTGATCGCATCCGCCCCGTCGCTGGAGGTCAATGTCAGGTCCATCGTGACCAGATCGGGTTTCAGGTCCTTGTACTTCGAGACGGCGTCGGCGGCCTCATCCGCCTCACCGACCACCTCGTATTCCGCGCCTTCCAGCACGTCGCGCAGCATCATCCGCATCAGTAAGGCGTCGTCGACGACTAGGACTCGCTTCATCGCATTCTCCCTTAAATCTCTAACGGCTCCCGGCCCTGGGCGCAGACTGTGACTATACCGTCATCCAAGCTGAAGTGCAGGCGCCGACCGTAGTTCTCCCCGACGTCCTCCGCCAGGATGGAGATATTGAGCTTGTCCAGGCAGAACCGGCACGCCTTCACGTTGTTCCGCCCGATATCCAGCATGGGCTTTGTGCGTTTCCCCTTCTTGTACGCAAACATGGTCGCCCCGCCGGCGAGTTTGGCGGTCAGGGTGGGGCGGGACACCCCGTGCACCCGTTCCAGCAGCGCCACCAGGGCGGGAATAGCCGTGTTGGCGTACTTGGCCACGTGCCCGTCCCCGTTTCGCATGAGCGGGAGCATGATATGCGCTAAGCCCCCGGCCTTTGTGACCGGATCATACAACGCGACGCCCACACACGACCCCAAGATCGTACGAAACGTCGCCGGTGTCGCTCCGACCTGCATATCGCCCACCCCGATATTGATGATGTCCACGGCCGATTGCCACCCGGTCAGACGTTGCCCACCAACTGCTTGAAACACTCCCCGTCCGGCAGCAGCGTGAATTTACCCGAGACGCTGTCACTGACGGAACTGATATCGGCCTCGAACAGCAGCGCGTACTCCCCGCTCATGGCCACGCCGATCATTAACGGATCGAGGATGGCCTCCGTGTAGTCCACCATGAACAGGGGCGACTCGGGATGCACCTCCAAGTCCAGCGCCATGGCCAGGCCGTTCAGGAACGCGGTCCCGACGATGTTCCCCGTCTCTTCCATCACGGATTTCGCGAGATCGTCCCAGTCGGTCGGCGCCGAGTCGCGCTGCAACACCCGGCGGACGATCTCGAGCGCGCTCGGCTCGTCAAACAGGAACAGCAGGGTGCCCGACAGGCCGGCCGCCAGGTGAATGCACACGGCGGCGGTGGTCTCCTCTTTCATGCCGAAGCGGGAGGTGACGTCCGAGAAGTGCACCATTTCCACCGGGCGCATGTTCACGGTCACGGTGTCCCGTAGCCAGCGGGACATGGCCTGCCCGATCTGATCGGCGCCGTGCTTCGCCACCAGGCTCAGGCGTCGGCGCTGCTCGCCGGTGAGTGCGAACTCTGCTGGATCCATACGCTATCCTCGTTTCTCGGTAACCGGGCGCGGGGCGGACGTGCGCAGCCGATCCTTCGCCGCTTCGATGCGCATGGCCCCGCGCGGCTCGTGAATCGCCATGCTCTTGCCATGGATCACGAGCACCGCGTCGGGATGCACCTCGCCGTAAATCGTGATCGCCCCGTGCCGGCGCTCTTCAATTTGCTCCCCGAGGGCTTCGCGCTCGAACTGCAGCTCCGTCTCGCGTTCGCGGAACTGGTGGGCGGCCTGCTCCAATTCTTTGATCCGCTTGGCTTGCGCCGCCGTCAGGCTGTGGCCCCGTTCGACCGTCCGCCGCAAGTGCAGCAATTGCCGTTCCACTTCCCCCCGGTCGTTGCCTAGCCGATCGCGTTCTTCCTTGAACTTGACCATCTGCTGGATTAGCTTCTTCGGCCACTTGATTTCCACGTGGGCCATGGAACTCAACCCGGACGACCCCACCGTGCCGAGCGCGATATCCCCCGTGGTCTGGATCGTGCCGCCCCGGACGACCCCCCCGGTGTCATGCCCCAGGAACGCGCAGGCGGCGATGATGTGGCTCTGGATGACGTTCTTCGTAATGACCACGTCCCCCTCCGCCTCGAGGTTGGCGTTTTCCGCGCCGGTCGCTTCGATACTGCCCCCGGCGCGGATCCAGACCTCCTCCTTGCCAAAGATCGTCCCCCGCACGATCACGTTCCCCCCCGCCTCCAGGCCCCCCTTGTCGATATTCTTCTGCACCTCGATATCCCCGGTCGCCTCGACGGTAAAGCCCTCGCGAACATCGCCACGCACGATGACGTCCCCGTTGAAGTGGACGTTGCCCACGGTCATTTCCACGTCCCCGTTGACAATGTAGACGGGCGACACCTCGATCTTGTTGCCGAGGAGACTCACCATCCCCTCGATGGTGCTCTTCGCAACGGTCGCCCCGTCCTGCTCCTCTAAGACCACGTTCTTCCCCGCCGTGAGTTTGACGGCGCGCCCCGGCTGTGCGGGGATGTCCTCGCCGTACACTGTCACCCCCGGCGTACCGGCACCAGGCGGCTGCACCCGGGCCAGCACCTCGTCCGGCACCACGGTGTCGATCATGCCCCATTCCTTGTAATCGACCTGACTCGCTTCCTGTTGCTCCTGCTTCCGGGCTGACGCCTTCTGCTGGTAGAGGAACTCGATCGAACCGTCCTCCCCCTGCACGGCGGGTTTGCCCTGGGCGATGAGGACGGGCCGCTCCAAGTCGCCCGCTTCCACCCACGCCTGCAGGGCCGTCTCGTCCACGGCCAGGAGCTTGTGGGTCCGCTCGAGCAGCTGGAGCAACGTGGGCAGATCCCCGGGAGTGAAGGCGCCCCCCCCCTCCGGCGACAGAGAAAGGCGGGCACTCACCTGGGGCCGATCCACGTGGAGACGAAGATGGCTAGCATCCAGCGGTGCCAACGGAATTCTATTCCACGGTTAAAAACGAGCCGCCTGGGTCCGAGCCGTCTGCCCGCTTCAGGCAGACTTCCAGAACAAATGGGCCCTCGCTACTGTCAAAGTGTACGCACACCGTCGGGACGTTCTTCGGCCGGACGACCGCGTGACCCTGCCCGACCACCACGTTCGGAATCCCGATCTTGAAGCCCAGGTGGTGAGCGGCCAAATCACGCTTGGCGCCGCCCGCCACCATGTTCGTCAACTCGCCGACCGCGTCCTGCGCTTCCGCGTCCAGGGTCACCTTCTTGTCGCCCAGGAACTTGGAGACCACCTTGCAGGCGGTCGCGCGGGGAAAGCTCAAGACGACGGAGCCGATCACTTCGCCGGCCAGGCCGATGATCCCCGAGATGTCGTACGTGGCCAGGTTGTCTTCCTTGATGGACACACTGTCCTTCTCCGCGGTGACCTGCGCCATCACGGAGAGCGCGTCCACCGTCGCTTGGATAAACGGATTGATATGTTCCGCGCTGGGTTTGCTCATGACTCCCGGGGCCTCCTAGCTCGCCAACTTTTCAAGGGTGGCGTCGAGTTTTTCCTTGATCGTGTCCACTGTGAACGGCTTGACGACGTAGTTGCTGACCCCGGCCTTGATGGCCTCCAGGATGTCGTCCTTCGCCGCTTCGGTGGTCACCATGATGATGGGGAGTTGCGCGATCGCGTCAGTACTTCGGATGTTCTTGACCAGCGTCAACCCGTCCATGACGGGCATGTTCCAGTCGGTGAACACGAACTCGTACTCGCCACCTTTCAGCAGCGTGAGCGCCTCCTGGCCGTTCTCCGCCACCGTGGTATTTTCATACCCCAGCTTGCCAAGCGTGTTGGTCAGAATACGACGCATGGCCTCCGAGTCATCCACGATGAGTATTTTCATATCAGACATAGCCTTTCCCGCCAGCCTCCCGTAAGAGGCGTGACCGCCATCCTCGCTACTCCAGGGCGGTGATAATCCTTTCGGCAATCCGCTCGATAGGCGCCACTTCCACCGCCGCCCCGAGATGGACCGCCTCCCGCGGCATGCCGTACACGACGCAGGTGGCTTCATCTTGGGCGATGGTGTACGCGCCCGCCGTCCGCATCTGCTTCATGCCATCAGCCCCATCGTGCCCCATACCCGTGAGCAGCGCGCCCACGGCATTGCGGCCCGCAAACTTCGCGACGCTCTGGAACAGCACCCCGACGGAGGGACGGTGGCGATTCACGCGCGGCCCGTCGCTCAGCCGCACCGTGTAGGCGCCCCCGCTCCGGCGCAGGAGCAAGTGCATATCCCCCGGCGCCACCAGGGCAGTCCCGGGGATCACGCGCTCCCCCCCGTGGGCCTCGCGCACGTTCAGCGCCGCCACCTCGTTGAGCTGCTCGGCGAAGGCCGCCGTGAACGCCACCGGCATATGTTGCACCACGACCACGCCCGGCGCGTCGGCGGGCAGCCCGCACAGCACCTGCTTGATGGCCTGCGTGCCGCCCGTGGACGCGCCGATGGCGATCACCTTGTCCGTGGTGTTCGCCAACGCGTGGGAGGCCGTCGGCGGCGCCGGCCGCTGCCCCCGCTGTTCGAACTGCCGCCGCAGTTGCCACTGGGAGACCCGCGCCGCCACGTGCACTTTCTCCACCACCTCGTCCCGAATCTCTTCCAGCGACTGGCCCACCTCCAGCGCCGGTTTGGCCACCACGTCCACCGCCCCCAGCTCCAGCGCCTGAAGCGTCAGCTCGCTCGCGCCCTTCGTCAGGGAACTGACCACCACCACGGGCAACGGATGGTGGAGCATCAGCTTTTCGAGGAACGCCAAGCCATCCATGCGCGGCATCTCGATGTCCAGGGTCAACACGTCCGGCTGCAGGTCGAGGATCATGTCCCGCGCCACGAACGGGTTCGGCGCCGCCCCGACGACCTGGATCGCCGGATCCTCGGCCAGCATCTTGGTCAGCACCGTGCGCACGAGGGCGGAGTCGTCCACCACCAGCACCTTGACAGTGCCCCGGGCAATCGTGGCCGGCGCGGTCATGGGCGCATCCTCCGGACGGCATCCAGCGGCGCCCACCAATCGCGGTCGCGCAGGCGGTCGGTCCGGAGCACCTTGGCGGAGTTACTCTGTGTGTAGTACACGATTTTGCGTCCCCGGTCACCGCCGACGTCCTCACGCAGAATCGGGATGCCCCGCTCCGCTAGTTGGACGTGGATGAAGTCCACGTTCTGGCCTGCGATGTCGCGCAACTCGGGCATCCCCGCGGGGGTGGCGCCCCCGAACACCTTGGCCCGGAGGCACCGTTCCGGCGTCCCCAGATCGCGCAACATGCGCAAGGTGGTCTGCAGGGCCACCTCGGCGAACTGGGGCGTGGGACGCACCCGGCCGGGGGACGCACTCACCACGTAGTGGCAAATGCCGCCCCAGCGGCGGTCCGGATCCCACAGGCAGACCACGGCGCCCGGCCCGCACACGGTCGACACACACGCCGGATGCGCGTTCACGTGAATCTGCCCCGGGTGCAGGAACACATTGTCCAGTGGCGGCATGCAATGTCACGGCCTCCCGGCGGCAGTCCTTACGGAATCCGCTGATAGATCGTCGGTTGGACATAGCGAAAGGCCGGGTTCGCCCCGAGCAGACTCTCGGAGTGGCCCACAAACAGGTATCCGTCCGGCTCCAGCACGTGCGCGAGACGCTGGACCAGGTCGGCCTGGGTCTCTTTGTCGAAGTAGATCATGACGTTCCGGCAGAAGATCACGTCGAACGGTCCGCGAAAGGGAAACTGGGGCGCCATCAAGTTCAGCCGCCGCACCGCCACGAGCTTGCGCACCGCCGCCGACACGCGGTACGCGCCGTTCCCCGTCCCGCCCGGGATCCGTTCGAGATGCGCCTGGCGGGCGCGAGGCGGCACCGCAGCCACCGCGTCCTGGCTGTAGCGTGCGGCCCGCGCCGCGGCCAACACGCGGGAATTGATGTCGGTCGCCAGAATCTTGGCATCCCACCGGACCAGATCCGGCACGGCCTCGCAGAGGGTGATCGCGATGGAGTACGGCTCTTCCCCGGTGGAACACGCCGCACTCCACACCCGGAGCCGCGGCCGCGCCCGGTACCCCTTGTGCTGCTGCAGCGCGGGCAAGACCGCTTGGGCCAGGTAGGTAAAGTGGGCGGGCTCCCGGAAAAAGCTCGTCTTGTTCGTGGAGATGGCATCGAGCAGATGCGTCACCTCGTCCTGGCCCGCCTCGGACCCCGTCACGAACTGGATATAGCTCCCATACGTCGGGTGGCCGGTGACGCGCAGGCGTTTGCTCAAGCGCGCCTGGACCAGATTGCGCTTGTTGTCGCCCAACCGGATCCGGCTGCGGTGATAGACGAACGCCCGAATTCGCTCGAACGCCACGTCGTCGAGGATGGCGCCGTACATACGCGTGCAGCAGCGGGCGGCCCTCCTACTCCGCCACCGAGGCGGTCGCGGGTTGGGACTCCCGCATGACGCCGAGTTCGTCCGCGGACAACACCAGCTCGATGTCGAGCAACAGCTTCACCGTGTCCCGGACTTTCGCCATGCCCCGGATGAAATCCGTGCGCACGTTCGTCCCAAACTGCGGGGGCGGCTCGATGTCTTCGGCCGCGATATCCAGCACTTCCGACACCGTGTCGACCACGATCCCGATGAGCAAATCCAGGACAGCCACCACGATGATGCAGGTGGCCGGCGTGTAGGCCAACTCCGGCATCCCAAACTTGACGCGTAGATCGAGGACGGGGATGACCTTGCCGCGCAGATTGATGACGCCCTTCATGAAGTCCGGCGTCTGCGGCACGGCCGTGATGGCCTGCATGCCGATAATTTCGCGCACCACCTGGACGTCAAGCCCGTATTCTTCCTCGGCCAGGACAAAGGTCAGGTACTTCTCGTGTTCGGCCATGGCTAGCCACCTCCCGCCGGGGTGCCGCTCGTGCTCTCGCTCATCGCCGTGCTCCTAGCCCGCCTCGGCCAGCGCGACCGTCCGGCGGTCCGAGGTGCGCGCGTGTTCCAGCAGGGTCGGAATGTCCAGAATGAGGCCGACGCGACCGTCCCCCATGATGGAGGCTCCGCTGATACCCGGTAAGTGGCCGAAGGCCGCGCCCAGGGACTTGACGACGACCTGGTGCTGCCCCAGCAGATCATCCACCAGCAACCCCGCGTAATCGTCATCGTGGACCACGATCACCACGAGCGCCTCCCACGGCGCCTGCGTGCGGGGCTCCACGTCGTACAGCTCGTGCAGCCGCACTAGCGGCAAGAGCTGCCCCCGCGCGCGCACGAATTCGCCCCGGCCCTGGACCGTCTGCACCTGCCCCGGTTCGGGCCGCACACTCTGCACGATGTTCAGCAGCGGAATGATGTACCGCTCGCTGCCCACCTCCGCCACCATGCCATCGATGATGGCCAGGGTCAGCGGCAGCTTCAGCCGGAAGGTGGTCCCCTTCCCCGGCGCGCTCACCACTTCGACCCGCCCCCGCAGCTTCTCCATGTTCTTCTTCACCACATCCAGCCCCACGCCGCGGCCGCTGATCTCCGTGACCTCGGCTGCCAAGGAGAAGCCGGGCATGAAGAGGAACTGGTAAATCTGTTGGTCGGGCAGGTGGGCCCCCGGCTCCACCAAGCCCCGGCTCTCCGCCCGGGCGAGCACCTTCGCGGTGTCGATCCCGCGGCCGTCGTCCGCCATTTCGAGCACGATGTTGCCCGCGGCGTGATAGGCCTCCAGCCGGACCTGGCCCATGGCCGGCTTCCCCGCCGCCTGCCGCTCGGCCGGACTCTCCAACCCGTGATCCAGCGCGTTGCGGATGAGGTGCGAGAGCGGGTCGCCCAGCTCTTCCACCAGCGTCTTGTCGATTTCCGTGTCCTCACCGATCGTCTGGAGCGTCACGTCCTTCCCGGCCCGCTGCGCCAAGTCCCGCACCAGCCGCTGCATCTTTTGGAACGCCCGCTTGACCGGGACCATCCGCATCGCCAGCGCGCGGTCCTGAATGTCCCCCGTCAACTTTCCGAACCGGTCGAGCAGCTTGTCGAACTCCGTGGCATCCCCGTTGACTGCGCCGAGCGCCCGGCGCTGGTTCACCAGCATGGACTCCGCGATGCTCAACTCGCCGACCAGATCGATGAGCGTGTCCAGCCGCTCGAGATTGACCTTTAAGGTTTCGCGCACCCCCGCCACGCGCCGCACGGCCTCCTGCTTCTGCAGCGCGCCTTCCAACTGGTCGCGGTTGATCGCCTTCGATTCGAGCAGAAATTCGCCCAGGGGACGCTCCGGATCGTCCGCCGGTGTGGTGCCGGCCGGCGCGGGTTCCGGCGCCGCGGCCGCGGGGGGCGCGGTGTCCGCGTCCTGCCCGGCGGTGGCCTGCGTGATCGTGTGCAACATCTTATTGAGCACGGCGTCCGTCACCTGCGGCGTCCACCCGTCCAACGACTCCAGCGCTAAGGCCGTTTCCAAGTCCGCGATGACCTGGCCGATCAGATCGGTGTTTTCCAATACGAGCTGGGCGTACACGGGGCGGAAGGGCACCTCGCCCTCGCGCAGTTGGCACAGGATGTTCTCGAGCGAGTGGAACACCTGGTTCAGCAGTTGGTAACCGATCAGGCCCGCATCCCCCTTGATGGTGTGCACGGAGCGGAAAATCGCGCGCAGCAGCTCCTCGTCGGTGGGGTTGGCTTCCCAATTGAGGGTGGCCCCCTCCAGCGTCTCCACCTGCTGCTTGACGTCTTCTATGAACACCTCCAGGATGCGCGGGTTGTCCGTCTCCTGCACCAGGCGCACCAGCGTCGGCACGCCGGACGGGTCGCCCACCTCGGCGGGGGACGCCACGGCCGGCGTCGCATCCGACAGGCCGATGAGCGCCTCCACCTGGGCGGGGATATCCAGGACCACGCTCTTCCCCGCCGCGACCGCCCGCAGGCTCTCCTGCACCGTGCGGAACGCCGCCTGCAACGCGCCGATTTCGGCGTCGGTAATCATCTCGTCCGAAAACATGCGGGTCGAGAGGTGGGCCTTGACGCTGAGCACCAGCCCGGCCACGTCCGCCGGGGCATCGTGGCGCAATTCGTCGTACAGCGCCTCGACCGTGTCCAATACGGGGGCCAGCGCGCCAGCATCGTCCCCCTCTTCCAGCATCATGGCGGCGACGCTCGCCCGGCCGACGGCCTCGTCCGCAGGCCGGGGGCACAGATCGTCCGTGGGCAGGGCGCCCCCCTGCACCCGCAACAGTCCATCGAGCAACGGGGTGAAGCGCTCGACGGTCGATTGCGCCACCAGCCCGTCGAAAGGCACCGGACTATCCGCAACCTCAATGAGATCCTGCGCCAGTTCCGCCAGCGCGTCGCCCAAGTCCTCGTGCTGCATCACCGTCGCCGCGCTGGAGAGGCTGAAGACCTCGTCCACGATCGCGAGCAGCGCCGCCGCGGGCGGGGCATCGCCCACCGCGTCTTCCAGAAAAGCGGCGACCACTTGGGATTGCTCCAGGATGTCCACCGTCGCCGGTCCATCCAGAGCGTCGTCTCCCGGCGGGCCGGCGCCGGGTGCGGAGGGCCCGGCGCTCAGGAGGGCGGCCAAGTCCGGCACGAGCGGCGCGAACCGGTCCGTGATCGAGACGGCGACGATGCCGCCGAACGCGACGGGGCTCTTCGCAATGACGGCCAGGTCGCTGGCGATATCCCGGACGGGCCGCGCCAACTCCTCGCCGTCCGCGGCAGCGGCGGCGGCCGCCAACGTCTCCAACTGCGCGATCGCCTGCGTCAGCTGCGCTCCAGGGGTCGGCTCGTCTTGCGCCGCACGAAAACTCGTGTGCAACGCTTCGATGCTGGCGAGCAGCGCCTCGCGCTCCGCATCGGGCGCCGCCGCCGGACCCGCCGGCGCCTCGCCCAGGAGCTGCTCCCGCAGCGCCCGCAGCCAGGAGGCGAAACGTCCCGCGTACCCGCGCGCAACCAACCCATCGAAGGGGACGGGGCTCGCGTGCACGGAGCGCAGATCCTCCAGCAGCCCGCGCAGGTCGGTCAGCCCGGTCCAGTCCGTGTCCGCCAGCGTGGCCTCGGCCGCCGCCAACTCCTCGAGCCATCCGGCAACGGTGGCATCGTCGGCGCCCGTGTCGACGGCCTGCCGCAGCCCGGCCTCGATGGGCGCGAGGCGCTCGGCTAACGGTGCAAATGTTTCGGTGTGCTCGCCCATGCTGCGTCGTTCTACATCGCGCCGGCGTCTGGCGCGTCCGGCTTGCGGCCGACGGGGGGAGGCGTCACGGTAGAGGGTCGGCGACGGGGACAGCGCGCGCCCGAAGTTCTGGCAACGGTACCGAGGTCCTGTTTGGCCCGCCGGTGGTCGACCACGCGCACAGCCCGACTCCCTTAGCGGAGGTCCGCGCCTCCGCCGCTATCTCGGCCAGCAGTGGCCGGGGCCGGCCTCTGCGCCCAGTTGTGGGAGCGCTAACCCGCCCACGGTCAACGCTCGCCTTGCCTGCTCGCCCTCGCCCTACGCGCTCATTGCTCCTGCCCGCCTGGGTCTGTAGGCGCCTGCCCAATTCTTACAGGGTTGAGGTCGAAGACTTTTGCAGGGCCGGGCGTACGGCTTCTTCCAGGTCGGCCCGCCGGAACGGTTTCTTCAAGACGCGCTCGGCGCCACAGCCGAGAATCCGTTCAATATTCTCTTCGGTCCCGTACCCCGTCATGGCGATCACGTGGATCTCCGCCGTCTCCGGGGTGGCCTTGATGCGCTCGCACACCGCGAACCCGTCCATGCCGGGCATGTACAAGTCCAGCAGCACGATCGTCGGCTGGAACACCGCGACGAGTTGCCCGGCCTCGAACCCGTTCATGGCGATGGCCACTTCGGGGTGCTCAGGCATTTCATCCAGAATCGTCCGGACGAATTCGGTGATGTCCTCCTCGTCGTCGACCACGAGAATCCGGTCACCACCCTGGGGTTGCAGTTCCGGCGGCAGCGGCATCTCATGCTTGACCAGGAACGCCAGCAGATCGGCGCGCCGGATGCGCCGGTGCCCGCCCGGCGTGCGGTAGGCCAATAGACGCCCACCATCGACCCAACTCTTGACGGTGTTGATATTCACCGAACACATCTGCGCAACATCGTGTGTCGTGAACACCGTCTTGTTCGCGCGGTCAGGTCGAGCAGACTGAGGATTCTGGCTAGGCATAACACTCCCTCGCTACTCGTTGTGGCAATATAAGCAGTAACATCGCTTTAGCACGATAGCATAGGGGGGGGGCTTTTGCAAGTTGTATTTTGCCTATTCTGACAACTACGCCAGTGATACGCGGTCAGCAGAATGGTATAAGTTGCTATTTAGCAGGTACTTACGTGATATGGCACAATTCACCACGCGAGGAAAGCGGAATTCTGCTAAGCGTCACGGGGGACGCTGCGGAGGCCGACGCCGGCCGGTGTCAGGGCAGCGGAAGCGTCAGGTCCAGGTGGCGCAGGCGCTCCTGCAACCCCTGGAAGATGAACCCCGCAAAGGGCGAGGGCCCCCCCACCACCATCAGCAACAGCCGGGCGTACTCCACCAGTTGGGTTTCCGCGTGGCGCCGCTCGGCGCGCGAGGCCCGCCCCAGGAGCCGGGGCAGATACGTCAGCCCGAATGCCACGTGCCGGGCCTCGTCCGTCTTCACCCGGTACAGCAACTCCCGTAGCAGCGGGCACGGGGTCTGTTGCCGCATGTCGGCGAACACGTCCAGCGCCAGCCCTTCGACCATGATCTGCATGCCGACGATTTCTTCAATGACGCTGTCGCAGACCAGCAACCGGTCGAGCAGCTCACGCAACCACGGATTCATCGGCGTGTACGTCCCGAGCTTGGTGAGGTACCGGCCGAACGCTTCCACGTGCCGCGCTTCGTCCACCACCTGCGTGGCCAGGTACAGCCGCCCCTCCAGGTCCGGCAGGCGGTCCACCAGCTGCGAGCACAACAGAAATGCCCCCTGCTCTCCATAGTAGAACTGCGAGAGCATGCGCGCGCGCATCTCCCGCCCCATCGCGGCCGGCCGGCCCGGCGGCAGGATGATCTCGGTCGACCAGTCCAGGTCCGTCTCCGCGTTCCACTGCTCGGCGGTCGCCTTCGTGTACAGCCGCCACTCCTCGGCAAGGGCGACCGTGCTCGCAACGACCGGATCCGACGGAAGCATGCGGGCATTCTACGGGGCGCACAGGGGGCCATACAACCTGCGGGACGCGATGGCGGCCGCACCGCAGGCGAACGGCGCACCAATACTGGAACCACGCGCTCTATTGACCGCAGCCCGTCGCGTAGCGCGTCCCGTGACTGCGCCGCTCCGCCGCGCGCGTGCGCAGGCGACGGGCACAATTACATGACGCGGGAGTTCGCACACGCGCACCTGGTCAGCTGGCCCAAAGGTTCCGCGCGCGCACTGCCCCGTTACGACATGGGGGGGACGCGTTTCCGCCCGCTGCGCTCGCAGGGGCGGGCGCCCGGCAGCCCGGGTTTCTGCCCCCCACCCCCGCGTCGCTGGCCGGATCAAAACCCCATATGAGGCGCTGCGAATACCTCGCTTGGGGCGGTGAAGGCCATCCTCCGGAGCCCCTGACCAAGTGAAATTTGTAAGTCATTCGTATAACATATCTTATGTGTGATGACATTTTGGGGATTCCCTGGCATAATACCTGTATAGCTTGGTGACGTGGTTCAGATTTCTTGGGTGTCTCCCCCGCGGCCCGCGGTCTCGCCTCTCGAGTGGCTCCCTCCTCGTCTCCACCGAGTGTTCCGAGCCGCGGGCCGCTCCCTCTTTTGGGCCGGCCTCGCCCTCGCCGCCCCAGCCCACGCCCAGCCGTCCCCCACCGCGGAGTACCACGCCAACCTGCTCGACGGCCATCCGGGCGACATCTTCGAAGTGGTGATTACCGTCCGGTGGCCCGGGATCGCCGACGCGTTCGACGTCCCCGCCCCGCGCCCCGCGGAGGTAGACGGGCTCGCGTGCACCCTCGTGGATACCGAGAGCAGCCACGATACGCGCGGCAGCCTGGTGCGCTTCCGCTGGCAGGTGGCCGCCACCGCACCGGACACCTATGCCCTCCCCCGCATCTTGCCCGTGGTGGCCTACCCGCGGGAGAGCCCCACCCCGATCGCGATCCAGCCGCTCCTCCCCCTTGAGGTCACGATTCGGCCGCGCCTGTCCACCGGCAAGCGCATCGCCATCATCGCCGCAGCCGGCTTGGGTGCGGGCGGGATCGCTGTCGGGGCCCTGGCCCTTGGGCGCCGCCGGGCCGACCGCCACGCGGCCGGCGACGCGGACGCCGCACGCCGCTTAGAGCAGGCGGCCCATGAAGCGCGCCTCGCCGACGCGGTCGCGCACCGCGTGGCCGGCGACCACAGCGCGTATCTCGAGACGCTCGTCGCGCTGGCGCGGGACGCCGGCGCTCCCGCCGCGGCCCGCACGGAACTGGCCGCGCTGCACGAACGGATTGCGTTTGCGGGGCACCGGCCCGCGGAACACGAACTGGAACGGGCGGCGGCCATTGTGCGCCGGCTGCTCACGGCCCGACCCCCGTCGGAGGATGCACCTCGCACATGACCGTATCCGTAGAAGAGTTGACCGAACGTATCGCCGCCGAAGCGGCCACCCTGCACCAGGTCGGAGAACAACTGCGCACCGTCATCGTGGGCCAAACGCAGTTGCTCGACCGCCTGCTCGTCGCGCTGCTGGCCGACGGCCACGTGCTGCTGGAAGGGGTGCCCGGCCTGGCAAAAACTACCGCCGTGCGCGCCCTCGCCGCGTCGCTCGACTGCGAGTTCCGGCGCATTCAGTTCACGCCGGACCTGCTGCCGGCGGACGTGGTCGGCACGCAGGTGTTCCGCCCGCAGGACGGCGCATTCGAAACCCGGCGCGGGCCCATCTTCGGCCACATCGTCCTCGCCGACGAGATCAACCGGGCGCCGGCCAAAGTGCAAAGCGCTCTCCTGGAAGCCATGCAGGAACGCCAGGTCACCATCGGCGGCGAAACGCATCCCCTGCCCGAACCGTTCATGGTCCTGGCGACGCAAAATCCCATCGAGCAGGAAGGGACGTATCCGCTGCCCGAAGCACAGGTGGACCGCTTCTTCCTCAAGGTGGTGCTCGGGTATCCGACGAAGGAGGAGGAGCGCGAGATCATGGACCGGGCGCTCACCCTCAATCCCGAAGCCTGCACGCCGATCCTGAATCCGGCGGACATCGCGCGCCTGCGCGGGCTGGTGCACCAGGTCTACGTGGACCCCAAGGTGAAGGACTACATCGTGAACCTCGTCTTCGCCACGCGCGAGCCCGCCGCCCATCGCGTGCCAATCGACGGCCAGCTCGCCTACGGGGCGTCGCCCCGCGCCAGCATTTACCTGCTGCACGCGGCGCGGGCGCACGCCATGTTGCAGGGCCGGGGGTACGTCACGCCGCAGGATGTGAAAACCTTGGGGCCGGACGTGTTGCGCCACCGTGTCGTGCTCAGCTACGAGGCCGAAGCGGAGGAGATCACGCCGGACGACGTGGTCGCCACCATCCTCTCCCACATCGAGGTGCCCTGAGCGCCCATGCTGCCGCCCGAAGCGCTGCGCGCGATCCGGCGCATCCAGCTCCAGACCCGCCGCACGGTGAACGACGTGCTCGCCGGGCAGTACCACTCCGTCTTCAAGGGCCGCGGGATGGAATTCGCCGACGTGCGCGAATACATCCCGGGCGACGACTTGCGCATCATCGACTGGAACGTCACGGCCCGCATGGGGCACCCCTTCGTGAAACAGTTCCAAGAAGAGCGGGAGCTGACGGTCATGCTGGTGGTGGACGCCTCGGCCTCCCAGCGGTTCGGCTCCGGCGAACGCTTCAAACAAGAGGTCGCCGCCGAGCTGGGCGCCCTCCTCGCCTACGCCGCGATCAAGAACAACGACAAGGTCGGCCTGATCATCGCAGCCGACCGGCCGGAGTTGACGATCGCCCCCAAGAAGGGGCGCAGCCATGTGTACCGCGTCATCCGCGCGATCCTCCAGTACCAGCCCACCGGCCGGGGCACGAACTTGGCCGCCGCGCTTGAATACCTGAATCACATCACCCACCGGCGGACGGTTACGTTCATCATCAGCGATTTCCTCACCGAGGGGTACGAGCGCGCGTTGCGGGTCACCAACCGCCGGCACGACCTGGTGGCGCTCGTCGTCCACGACCCCCGGGAGCAGGTCCTCCCCCGGGCCGGCCTGGTCGCGCTCGAAGACGCGGAGACGGGCGCGACGCGGCTCGTCGACACGAACAGCGCCGCCACGCGCGCGCGGTTCGCGGAAGAGAACAGCCGGCGGCTCGAGCGGCTGCGCGATCAATTCCGCGCGGTCGACGTGGACCACACCATCATCAATTCGACCGAATCCTACGTGCTGCCCCTGGTCCAGTTCTTCCGCATGCGCGAACGCAGGTTGCGCCGTGCGTAGGCGGCTGGCGCTGCTGGCGTTCGCCACGGGTCTCCTCGGCTGCGCCGCCGAAACGCCCGCGGTGGACCCGGCCCCTCCCGTGCGCTTGCGCGCAAGCATCGACCGGCCGGCGGCGGCCATTTTCGATCCGATCGCGCTGGTGGTCCGGCTCGACTACGCACCGGGCGTCGTGCCCGAGCTGCCCGAAGGCGTCCCGCCGGTGGAGGGGCTGACGGTTTCCGCCGCGACCGAGGACGGGCCCGAACTGGTGGACGGGCGCAATGTGATCGTCCGAACGTACGCCCTCCATGCCGAACAGCCGGGCTCTTACATCGTGCCCGCATTCACGGTGCCCTACGTGCTGCCGGACGGCGCCCGCGGCGAGGCGGCTACCGCGCGCCTCTTTATAGATGTCGCGTCCATGTTGGGTGCGGGCGAAGACGATCTGTCTGCGCTGCGGCCACTCAAGCCACCCGTCGCGATCCCCCGTGACTACACCGCCGTTGGGTTGATCGCGCTGGGCGTGGTGCTCGGGCTGGCGCTGGCGGCGCTGGTCTTCCGTCAGTGGCTCCGGCGGCGCGCGGCGGGGACGGCCCGCGCGGCGCCACGGCAACCGGCCCACGTGACGGCCCTGAACGCGCTCGCGCAGTTGGAACGGAGTCCGTTGCTCGCGCAGGGGCGGGTGCGCGACTACCTGTACGGGCTCAGCGACATTCTCACCGCGTACCTGGAAGGGCGCTTCGGCGTGCAGGCGGTGGCCAGCACGAGCGAACAACTGTTGCGGCTGCTTGCGGACCAGCCGGCGTTGCCGGGCGAAACCCGGGCCTTGGCTCGGCGCTTCGTCGCGGAAGTGGATCCCGTCAAGTTCGCGCAGGTGCCGGCGGCGGTGGCACAGGCGGAAACGTGGACTGTGCGCATCCGGTGTTACGTGGAGACGACCAAGCCGACCGCCGAACTGGAGCGTGCCGCATGATCCGATTCGCCTACCCGTGGGCCCTGCTCGGGCTGCTGGCGCTGCCGGTGCTGCTCGTGCGGCTCTACCGCACCGGCCGCCCCCGGCTCACGTATTCGGACACGCGCTTGCTGCCGGACACGGGCCCCACCCTGCGCCTCCTCGTGTGTCGCCACGCGGGCTGGTTGCGCGTCGGCGCGCTGGCCTTGGGCTGCATCGCCCTCGCGCGGCCACAGTCCGGGGCGTCGACGGAGGAGATCACTTCCGAAGGGGTCGACATCATGCTCGTCGTGGACACGTCCGGCAGCATGAGCGCGATGGATTTCGAACGCGACGGCGCGGCCACGAACCGGCTGGAAGTGGTGAAGCTGGCGATCGCCGATTTCGTCGGCAAGCGGCCCAGCGACCGCATCGGCCTCGTGGTGTTCGGCACGCACGCGTTTACCCAGGCGCCGCTCACCCTGGACCACGGCATGCTGCTTGGGCTGGTGGATCGCGCCGAGATCGGCATGGCGGGCGAGCAACACACCGCCATCGGCTCCGCGCTCGTGACCGCCGTGCGGCGGCTGCGCGACTTGCCCGCCAAGGACAAAGTCGTCGTCCTGCTCACGGACGGCCGGAACAACGCGGGCCAGGTCACGCCGGAAACCGCCGCGAAGATCGCGCAGAGCTACGGCATTCGCGTCTACACCATCGGCGCCGGCACCACCGGCCTCGTCCCCGTTCCGGTGCAGGATCCCTTTTTCGGCATCCGCGTGCAGTACCAGAATGTGGACCTGGACGAAGCCACCCTGCGCCGCGTCGCGGCGCTCACCGGCGGCCAGTACTTCCACGCGGATAACACGGCGAGTCTGCAGGACGTCTACGACCAGATCGACGCGCTCGAAAAGACCGAGGTGCAGGTGGAGCGCTACACCACGTGGACCGAGCGGTTCCCCTGGTTCGCGCTCCCGGCGCTGGCCGTTGCCGGCCTGGAGACCCTGGTGCGCCAGACCGTGGCGCTGGCGGTGCCCTAATGCTGACCTTCGGCGCACCGCACATGCTCATCCTGCTGCTGGTGGTGCCTGGCGCGGGCGCCCTACTCTGGTGGGGGGCCCGCACGCGCCGCGCCCGGCTGGCGCGGTGGGCGGATCCCCGCATGGCCAACCGCCTGACCGTGGGCAAGCAGCCGTGGCGGCGCACGGTGCGGGGCATGCTCCTGCTCGCCGGGCTCGCCGGATGCGCGCTGGCGCTGCTCCGGCCCCGCTGGGGCTACCATTATGAAGAGGTCACGCGCCGCGGCATCGACTTGGTAATCGTGGTCGATGTGAGCGAGAGCATGCGGGCGGAAGACGTGTCGCCTTCGCGCCTGGAACGGGCGAAGCGGGAAATTGCGGATTTCCTGAATCTCGTCGAGGGCGACCGGGTGGCGTTGGCCGCGGCGGCCGGCACGAGCTTCATCCAATGCCCGCTCACCTTGGACTATGGCGCCGTGCGGGCGTTCCTCACGCTCATCGATACGGATTTGATCCCCACGCCGGGCACGGACTTGAGCGCGGCGCTGCTGACCGCCGCGAAGGCCCTGGAACCCAGTGGCCCCTCCCGCGGGAAGGCCGTGGTGCTCATCAGCGACGGCGGCGACCTGGAAGGGAATCCGGCGGCGGTGGCCGCGACCTTGCATGAACAGAACATCACGCTCTACACCGTGGGCATCGGCGATCCGGCCCACGCAGTTCCCATCCGCACCGCCGACGGCCGCCTGAAAGAATACGAGGGCAAGGTGGTGACGACCCGCCTGGAAGAAGGCACGCTCACCGCCATTGCGACGGCTGGGGGGGGCGTGTACGTGCGCGCGGTCACGGGCGACCTGGACCTGGAGAAGATCTACGCGGACATCCGCGAGCGGCACACGGCCGCGGAACTGGGGCGCTCGGAACGGAAGGTGTATCACGAGCGGTTCGCCTGGCCCCTGGGCCTCGGGTTGTTCTGCCTGCTTCTGGAAGCGTGCATCTCCGAGCGCGGGCGGACGGTCATCGCCGCGGCCGCGTGCGCCGTGCTGCTCGCGCGCCCCGCCGCCGCGGATACCAGCAGGGCGGTCGCCCGAGGCCTCGCCGCCTACGAGCGGGAGGCGTACCCGGACGCCGTCACCGCCTTCACGGAAGCCGTGGAGCAGGCGCCCGCCGACGCGCGCACACTCTTCGATCTCGGCGCGGCCCAGTACCAGGCCCAACAGTACGACGCGGCGCTGCAACAGTTCGACGCAGCCACCGCGGCCGCGGATGATCCACTGTTGCGGGCGCAGAGCCTCTACAACGCCGGCAACGCGTACGCGCACCTGGGACAGTTCGACCGGGCGGCCGAGGCGTTCGAGCGCAGCTTGCGGTTGCATCCGGCCGATGGGGACGCCAAGGCCAACCTGGAACTCGTGCGCCGCCTGATCGAAGAACGCGAGGAGGAACAGAACGAGCGCGAGCAGGAGCAAGAGCAGGGCGAGGGCAAAGGGGAGGAAAACACCGGCGAGAACGACCAGGGCGAATCCGCCGATGCCGACGCCCAGAGCGAGAATGGGCAGCCGGCCGAACCGCAGCAGGGCGATAACTCTCGACCCGACGAGGACGGGCAGCCCCAGGACGGCACCGATGCTCCGCAACAGTCGGAACGGCAGGAATCCCAAACACCCGCGGCTCCGCAAGCGGCAGACGGACAACAGTCGGACGCGCAAGAAGGTGATGCAGAAGCAGCGACCACGCCCGGGGCCATGTCGCGTGCCGAAGCGGAGCACTGGCTGCAGCAATTGCCCAGCGAAGACGCGGAGGCCCTGAAGGACTTTTGGCGCCGGCAGCAACCCCGGCCGGCGGCGCCGCGGCGGAGGGATTGGTGATGCGGCGGCTAGCGGCCAGGGCCCTGGCGCTCAGTCTGCTGGCGGCTGGGGGGGGCGCGGCTCGGGCGGCGGAGGTCGTCGTGCGGCTGGAGTTGTCGCCGGCGGAAACCGTCCCCCGCCAGCCCGTGCAAGCGACCGTCACCGTCACCGGCGCGATGCGCGGCGTGCGCGTTGAACTGTCGACCCCCGCCGGCGTGACCGCACGTGCCGCCGGCAGCTCGCGCAACGTGCAGGTGATCAACGGCGTAGTGGAGTCGAGCCACCAGTACTTCTTCCAAATCGTGGCGGACGCGCCGGGGACGTACCAGCTCGGGCCGGCGCAGGCCGTGCACGCGGGAACGCGCGTCAGCAGCAACCGGGCGACGCTGGCGGTCGCCCCAGCCGCAACGCCTACCGGCGGCGCCCGCAGCGGCGTGTTCGTCGAGGCGGAGGTGAGCAACCCACAACCGTTCGTCGGCGAGCAGGTGATCTATACGCTGCAACTCTTCCGGCCGCGCTCGCAGACCTTGCGCGAGTTCCGGCTCGTCGAACCGGAGACCGAAGGCCTCTGGCGGGAGGAGGTCGACGCGGACGCGCAACGCGTCTCGATGGTGAACGGCCAGCCGTACATCGTCCACACGGTGCACCGCGCGTACTTCCCCACCCGCGCCGGCCGCGCCGCGATTACCGGGGGCGCCATCACCTATCAGGAACTGCTGCCGCGCCGGCGGCGCTCACCTCGCAGCATCTTCGACGACAGCTTCTTCGACATGCTCAACCCGCGGAGCGTCGCCCGGCGCGTGGACATCGCGCCCGTAGCGCTCGAAGTGCGCCCCCTTCCGGCTTTACCGGCGGGCGTCGCGCGCGAGGACGTGGGTGTGGGCACGTTCAGCATGACCGCGACCCTCAGCGAAGAAACCGTGCGCGTGGGCGACTCGTTGACGCTGACGGTTCAGGTTGCCGGGAAGGGGAATCTCCGGTCGCTGGCCGACGTGCAGGTGCCGGAGTCCGAGGCGTTCAAGGCCTATCCCGACCTGGCGACCGTGCGCGTGGACACCGATGGCGCCGTGATCCGTGGGGTCCGCCAACAGCGGATCGCGCTCGTGCCGCAGCAGGAGGGGGACCTCACCATCCCCGCGCTCCGCCTGGTGACGTTCGACCCCGCCGCGGAAGACTGGAAAGTGCTGAGCACCCCGGCGTACACGGTGCGCGTGGAACCCGGCGAAAACCAAATCCCGTTGCTCTTGGCGACCGAGCGCGCGAGCCCCATGCCGCGCGCGGCCGCACCGCCCACGCGACTCGCCATGGACTTGCTCGCGCCCCATCCGCTTCCGGCGCGGCTCCGGTTTGCCGGCGGGTTCACGCAACTCCTCACGGCCGCCACTACGCTGGGCGCGCCGCTGCTCTTCGCGGTGAGTGCAGGCCTGCACCGTCGCGCCATCGCGCACGCGGCCGATCCCACCCTGCAGCGCCGGCGCCGCGCGGGCAAACACGCGCGGAACGCTCTCCGGCAACACCCCGCTCCCACGGCGCCGGAGGTGGCCACGACGGTGGCCAACTACGTGGCCGACCGCATCGGCGCGCCGGAAGGTTCGATCACCGGCGAGGAAGCCATTGCGATCGTACGCGCGGCCAGCTCTACGCTCGGCGAAACTGCCTGCGCAGTCATCCGCGCCGGCGAAGCGGCGCGGTACGGGGGCGGCGCGCCGGCCACAGAGCCCGGTGCAAGCGACGCGGTGGCGCTCGTGAAGTCGCTCGACCGCCTGCCCCTCGAACGGGAGGGGACCCATGCGTAAGCGGCTGCTCGGTCTCCTCCTTGCAGCAAGCATGACTCCCGGCGTGGCCCGGGCGGCGGACGACGTCATCACCAACGCGCAACTCGCCGAAGAGGCGTCCGCCGCATACGATGCCGAGGACTACGCGCTGGCGGTGGAGACGTACGGCAAGTTGACGTGGGACGGCGGCAGCCGCGACGCGGACGTGTGGTACAACGCGGGCAACGCGCATGCACGGGCCGGTCAGCAGGGCGCGGCGATCGCGGCCTACCGCGCCGCACTCGCGCTGGCGCCGCGGCACGGGGACGCGCGCGCGAACCTTGCGTACCTGCGCGATCGGGTCGGGGTCGCGCCCGCCGGAACGGAGGCGGGGTTCCTCGCGTGGCTGCTGCGACCCACGGCCTGGATCGCGGCCGGGTGGTGGCGCCGCCTGACGGCCATCGCGTGGGTGCTGTTGTGGAGCGCCGCCGCCGTCAGCCGGTGGCGCCCGCGCGGGTGGGTGCGCGTGACCGCGGCGGCGGGTGGCGTCTGCGTGCTGTGCGCGGCCGGCTGGGGCGCGCACCTGCTGGGGCGGAGCCTCGAACCGCGTGCTATAGTTGTGGCTTCCGAGGCCCCGCTGCGAACTGGACCGGGGCCTGATTATCTTTTGACCTACACGCTACCCGACGGCGCGGAGTGCGTCCTCCTGACCCGGCACGCCGGCTGGGCGCAACTGCGGTTGAGCGACGGCGCCACGGGGTGGACGGAAGCGGATCGGGTGTGGACGCTGCCCCTCGGCGACGCGGGCCGCGGCCGCGTGTCCCGGCGGGGGGAGGACGCCCCATGAGCGGCGCGGCGGACCACCTGCGCGAGGCGTTCGAGGCGATCCGCACCGCGCCGGACCAGTCGGAGAGCGCGCGCCGGGCGCACTATCTGCGGCTCGCCAAGGAGTACCGCGACACCACGCTCGGGCAGTTGCGCACGCGCCACTACGCGGGCGCGCCGGGTTGCGCCATTGTTGAAGGGATTACCGCGTCGGTCGACGCGTTGTTGTCCGCGCTCTTCGATCTCGCGGTGGCGGAACGGGGCGAGGGGGACGACACGGAACCGCTGTGCGCGCTCGTGGCGCTCGGCGGGTACGGCCGCGGCGCGCTCTTCCCCTGCTCGGACCTGGACGTAATGGTGGTGTACGAGAAGCGCCTCACCACGCGCGTCGAGGGTGTGAATAACTTTCTGCTGTACTTCCTCTGGGACGCGGGCTTCAAGGTGGGGCACAGCTTGCGGTCGATCGCCGAGGCAGTCAAGTTCGCGCAGATCGATGACACGACGAAGACCGCCATGCTGGAGTCGCGGCTGATTGCGGGCAACACGGCTACGTTCGAGCGGTACCAGGCCAGTGTCCTGAAACAGGTGCGCGCCAAGGGCGTGAGCAAATTCATCGCGCAGAAGAAGCGCGAACGCGACCGGGTGTACCGCGACTTGGGCGACGACGTGTACGCGGATGAACCGCACGTGAAGCAGAGCGCCGGGGGGTTGCGCGATTACCAGACGGGGCTGTGGATCGGCATCGCGAAATTCGGCCTCCGCACGCCGCGAGAGCTGTGGGATCAGGGCCTCATCAGCGAGGAAGCGTTCCTCCGGCTGGACCTGGCGCTGGACTTCCTGTACCGCGTGCGCGTCCACCTGCACTTCGAAGCGGGCTTGCAGGACGACCACCTGACCCTGGAACGCCAGGAACAACTCGCGGAAGCCTTCGCGTACGAGGCGACGGACATCGCCGAAGCGGTCCAGCTCTTCATGCAGGACTATTACCAGAACGCCGCGTGCCTGCATCAGTTCTACCAGCAGATGCTCGCGCTCGGCCGGCGGCGGTCGTCGCGCCTCGGCTCGGTGGTCCGGCTGCTCACGACGGAGCAGGTGGACCGCGGCCTCATGATCGCCAACCAACGCGTCATGCTGCCCGAAGGCGAACAGGCGTGGTTCCGCGAAGACCCGATCCGGCTGCTGGAAGTGGTGTGGTACGCGCAGCGATACGGGCTGGAGCTGAGTGACCGCGCGCGCGCGCGAATGGAAGCCAACGCCCACCTGGTGGGCGACGAATTCCGCCAGTCGCCCGTGGCCCGGGACTACTTTCTCGCCGCGCTCCGCACCCCCGCCCGCGTCGGCACCGCGCTCCGCCTCATGGATTCGGTGGGGATTCTGGATCGGTACATCCCCGAGTTTCAGGACATCCGGGGCATCATCCGGTACGAATCGTTTCACCAGTATCCGGTGGACGAGCACACGCTACGCGCGGCGGAGAATCTGGCGACGATCGCGCAGCTCGAGGATAAAACCTCCCACGCGCTCAAGAGCCTGCTCGAATCCCTGCCGCGGCCCGACCTGCTGGCGTTCGGCATTCTGCTGCACGACCTCGGCAAGGTCGACGGGGAGAACCACGTGGATACGGGGATCGACATTGCCGAGCGCATCTGCGCGCGCATGGGGCTCTCCGCCGACGCGACGGCGACCATCGTCTTCCTGATCCGGCAGCACCTGCGCATGAACAAGCTCAGCCAGTACCGCGACATGGATGATCCCAAAGTCATCGAGGACTTCGCGGCCGAGGTGGGCACGCCCGAACGGCTGGACCTGCTCTACGTGCTCACGTTCTGCGACGTCAACGCGGTGCGCGACGGTCTGTGGACCGAATGGAAGTCCGCCCTGCTGCTGCAGCTGTACCTGCGCACGCGGGCGTTGCTCACGGGGACGGCCCCCCCGGACGCGCCCACGCGGCTGCCGGAGGCGAAGCTGCGCGCGGTGCAGGAGCTGTTGGGGAAGGACGGCGCGGCGCTCGTGGACGACCATCTCCGCGGCATGCGGCCCTCGTACCTCCGGGAGTTCGGCCCGCAGGACATCGCCGAGCACATCCGGCTGGCGGGACGCCTGGCCCGCACGAGCGTAGCGTTCCAGTTTGAAGACACGCCGCAACTAGGCTGCTCGAACGTCACGATCGTGACGGCGGACCGGCCCCGCCTCTTCAGCGAGGCGGTCGGTGTCTTCGCGTCCTTGCGCATCAACATCCTGTCCGCCGAGGTGTACACCCGGGACGACGGCACGGTCGTGGACGTGTTCCGCGTGATGGATCCGCGCGGGGATGGCCCGCTCGGCCCGGACATGTGGGAGACCGTACGCCGCCGCCTACGCCAGGTGCTTCAGGGCGAGCGGGACGTGCACGAACTGCTCGCGCACACCCCAGGCAACGGACAACTGCGCCACGAACCGCGCGCGGCCACGCGCCTCAGCGTCGCGTTCGACAATCAGGTGTCGGACACGTACACGGTCATCGACCTGGAGGCGGGCGACCGCATCGGCCTGTTATTCGACATCGCGTCGGAACTGGCGGATCTGAACCTGGACTTGGCCCTGGCGCGCATAGCCACGGACGTGCGCCAGGCCCGGGACGCGTTTTACGTGCGGACGCGCGCCGGCACCAAACTCTTGCAACCGGATGTACTGGAACTCGTGCGCACCTCGCTGCTCGACGCGGCCGCGGGCAAGACCGCCCAAAGGAGTACATGATGCATCGTGCCCTGCAGGTTCTAACCTTGGGTGTCGCGTTTGCGATGGGCTTGCTGGGCCCGGGCGCCGCGGCAGTCCCGTCCGAACTCGTATCGCTCGAGGACGCCTTCGTGGAGATCGCGGACCGCGTGCGCCCCTCGGTGGTGAACATCCGAACGGAACGCGTCAGGCTCGGGGTGGATGACGACGGCGATTTGCCGGAGTTCTTCCGCCTGTTCCCGCACCGCAACTTCCCGCCGGACGCTTTCCGGCGACGGGCCGCGGGCTCCGGCTTGATCCTGGATGACCAGGGCCACATCCTGACCAACAACCACCTGGTGAGCAAAGCGCAGAAGGTGGAAGTACGCGTCGAGCGCTCGAACGGCCGGAGCGGCCACCAGGAAGAGTGGGTCGAGGCGGAAGTGGTAGGCACGGACCCGGCGACGGACCTGGCGGTGTTGCGGCTCCGCGAGGTCCCGGCCGGCCTGCAGCCCGCCACGCTCGGCGCATCGCGGAACCTGCGGGTGGGGCAATGGGCCATCGCCATCGGCGACCCGTATGGGCTGGATAAAACCGTGACGGTGGGCGTCATCAGCGCGCTCGGGCGCCGCAATTTCCGCGGACCCCTTCGCGACGTGCGCTACCAGAATTTCATTCAGACGGACGCGTCCATCAACCCGGGCAACAGCGGCGGGCCGCTGGTCAACCTGCACGGGGAGGTCATCGGCATCAGCACGTTCATTCTGTCGGAGTCCGGCGGAGCCGTCGGCATCGGGTTCGCCATTCCGATCGACCTGGCGCGCGACGTGTTCGAGGACCTGATCCGGTATAAGAAGGTCGTCCGCGGCTACCTCGGGGTGCGCATCAGCGACATCGATGAGGACAAAGCGCAGGCGTTCAAGCTTGAGCACCGCGGCGGGGCGCTCATCGAGGAAGTCATGCCGGACACCCCCGCGGAACGCGGCGGGTTGCGTCATGGCGATGTGGTCCTCAAGGTGGACGGCGTCCCGGTCGAAGATGCCGCGAGCCTGCAGCATGCGGTGGCCCAGCGCGACCCGGATGAAACCGTCGAGCTGGAGGTGCTCCGCCAAGGCGTGATCGTCGCGAAGCGCATCACGCTGGAAGAACTCCCCACGGAACTGGTCGTGGCCGCCAAACCCGTGGTGCAGACCAAGCTGGGCCTGGCCACCCGAGACATCACGCCCGCGATCGCGGAGGAGCGCGGGATCGAGCAACGGGGCGTGCTGGTGAGCGAGGTGGATCCCACGGGCCTGGCGGCGCGCAAAGGGATCGCGCCGGGTCACATCATCCTCGAGGTGGCGGGCACGCCGGTGAACTCGACGCAGGAGTTGAAGGGAGAGGTGGAAACACTCGCGCCGGGTACGTGGTTCACCCTCTGGGTGCAGGACGAGGACGGGCGCACGCGCTTCATACCGCTGCGCGTGCCCGAGGCGGACGAGTAGTTACGGCGCGTCGGTAAAGACCGGAAGCCAATCCGCCGCCAGCCGCCCATCCACGGAGGCGGTCATCCCCCCGGCGTCCGCGGCGTAGAGCACCGCGCCGTCGTCCCCCTCGATCCGCCCACCGAGGCGCACGGCGGCCAGTTCGTCTCCCGCCACGTCGCGCACGATCACGGCGAACGCGGGCGGTTCCGCGAGGGCCGGATCGTCCGCCGGCAGCAGCGCGGTGTAATGCAGGTCGGTGAGGTCTTGCAAGAGCTGGGTGATTTGCTGCCGGTCCAGGCGCGGCGCGCCCGGCCCCGGCCGCCAGGTGTCGTCGCTCTTGCGCGTGTACCGCAACGCGCGGTCTCCCACCAGCACGTCGATGCGCTGCACGGCGGCGCGCTCGAACCGCAGCAGGCGCGTGTCGAGGAAGTCGTCGCGGCCGAGCTGCAGGCCGGTGACCCGATAGTCGTCCACGGGATACACCTCCGGATCGCCGGCGCGCATGGCGTACCACGTGTCCGTCGCCTCCCCCTGTGCGAACCGCACGCGCACGGGCAGCGCATCGTCCGCGAGTACCAGCTCCACCTCCACCGGCGCGGCCTCGAAGTCCGCGGGGCCGCCGGGCTCCTCGCCCACGTGCAGGAAGCGCGACGCTTCGAGCCGTTCGAGCTGCCCCAACAGCGCGCCGATTTCCGCGGGGTCCGCCGGCTGCGGCTCGGGCCCGTCCAGCGTCCACGCGTCCGCCTCGGGCGCATCGCGCGATATGGTGACTGTCTCGCCGGCCGTGCGTAAGCGGATCGTGCTCACCGCGGCGCGCGTGAAGCGCAGGAGCGATCGATCGCGCAGGTCGTCCCCCGTATCGGGCCAGGCGGTCAGCACCGTGTCAGCGAGGACGAGCACGCGCGCGTCGTCGCCCGTGCGCGCGTACCGCTGGGCTGGGGTAGCATCGGGCACCTCGCTGCCGAACTGCAGTTCGCCTTGCGCGCCCTCGGTTGTGAAGAGCGCTGTGCGCCCAGGCGCCTCCAGCCCGTTCGGCTGCGGCACCTCTTCCGGATCATCGAAGAATTGCGCGACGCGCGCGTTGAGCAGGCGGTTCAGCAGCGCGCGGACGCTGGCCTGATCGGCGTGTCTGGCCGGTTCGCCTGCCAGCAGCCAGTCGCCTCCCTCGTCGCGAATCAGCGCGATGTGCAGGTCAGCCGGGCCGCGCAGGGTCAAGCGGGTGACGTCCGCGGCGAGCAGAGTCGTCCACTGTTTACTGCGCAGGTCGAAGAGCGATTTCGCGATGCTGTCGTACGTACGGACGGGGACGAGCCCCACGACGGCGCTATCCGCCGCGCGCAGGAATCGGTGCGTGTGGTCGGGGTTCAGGTCGCCCAAGTGCAGCGTGGCGAGCGCCGCCCCCGCCTCGTCCTCGACCGTCACCGTCGAGTCCGGTGGGTCCAGGCCATACTCGGCCAGCCCTTGCGGATCTTCCAGCGCCCGGACGGGCGTCAGGGCGGAGAGCGCGTGCAGCACGCCCGACACCGTGATCTCGTCCGCACGTTCGTCCACCGGGGCGACAACCCGCCAGCGCCCCTCCTGCTTGGCGAGCGCAAGCGTGCTGTCCGCCTCTTGCAGCGTCAACGTCGCGGCGGCATCCGGCTCGAAGTGGAAGAGTTGCTTGGCTTCGGCTTCCCGCCGCGCGCGCTCGGGTTGGCCGCGGTGCTCGATGACGTAGTAGTAGCCCGCGACCGCCAGGAGTATGACGGCCAGCAGGGCCAGCCGCCGGAGGCTCATGCGGCGCGGCTGCGGCGCCACCAGACGGCGCCGCCCGCGGCCAAGACGAGGCCGGGCAGGATGACCACCGGCAGGAAAAACACGAGCCGTTCCTGCGTCCGCGTGAGCAACACATACTGGGAGTCCCCGGTCTTCGGCCGGATGGCGATGAGGTCCTCTTCCTGCGCTAGCCAATTCACCGTGTTGAGAAACAGGTCCGAGTTGCCCATAGCCTCAAAGTGTTTGTCCGTAAGAAAGTCGGCGTCCCCGAACACGGCCAGGCGCCCCCCCTTGGGCGCGGGGAGGTCCGCGTCCTCGTCCGCGTCCACCGGTTGGGGCACCGGCGCCTCCGAATCGGCCTCCGCGTCCGCGCCGGTGCGCGCGGCCAGCAGTTCGCTCTCGTCCACCTGGACCGGCTGGCTGGCCGGCACCGTCCCCGCGTCCGGATCCCACTCCACGACGGTGGCGAGCGTAATGGGCCCGGTCCGGTCGGCGCCGTTCACGGTCACGCGCCCGGTCTGCAGCTCCTCGAACGAGGTTTCGGCGAAGCTCTCGGCCGAGGTCATCACAAGCGCCGTGCCCTGGAAGCCCGGCGCGTGGGACGGTTCGACGGAGCGGGCCTCCGGAAAGTACGTGGCCGCGGTGAAATTCCGGGTGATCGCATGCCTGCCGTACTGGCCGGCGATGGGGACTAGCGGATCGCCGCCGAACAGTTGATTGAGCGCGTTGTAGTCGATGATCACATCATCGCCGACGCTCACCCCGAATTGGGAGACGACCGCGGCCAAGCCACGGCTGGTCTGCGGGTCGAGGGCGATGAAGGCGCGGCCGCCGCGGTCCAGGTAGCGCCGGACCGCTCGCACTTCGGTGGGATCGTATTCCTTGGCCGGGCCGAGGATGAGCAACACGTCGCAATCGGCCGGGATGCGCGACTGCCCTAACAGGGGCAACGCCTGCACGTCGTAACTCTTGTCCGCCAGGGCGGCTTGCGCCTTCCGCACGGTCCGGAACTGCTCCCCTTCGAGAGCCGCCTCACCGTGGCCAGTGACGACGTAGATGGTCTTCGTCCGGCCCCGGGTGACCTTGATCAGCCCGTTGGTGAGCAGTTCTTCGAGTCCGGTGATCCTACTAATCCCGGTGATGCTTTCGCGCCGGCCGTCGCCGGTTTCGAAGAAGGCGACGGGCACCCCGTACTGATCCAGGTTGTAGTCGCGCGCGCGCCCGGGCTTCAAGTCGGGGTCCAGCAATTCATACTCGAACTGCTCGCTGTGGTAGCGGTACAGCGCCATCAGATCCAGAATTGCGGGTTTTGCGGGATCGCCGTCTTTCAGGAAGAAGGTCAGTTGCACGGGTTTGTCCAGGTCGTCCAGTACCCGGATCGTCTGCTCCGCCAGGCTGTGGCGCTGGTTCTCCGTCAAATCCTTGCGCAGCGGATTCCGGTACGAGATGAGGTCGATGGCGACCGCGATGCCGAGCACCACGAGGGCGGTGGCGGCCGTGGTCAAGGCGTAGCGGACCGAGGCGTTCATGAGGCTTTCCCGCGCCACCGTTGGGTCTCCATGCTCAGGGACGCGAAGACCAGGAACACGACGATCCACAGGGTGTAATAGATCACGTCCCGGGAGTCGATGATCCCCTGCGCGAACTGTTCGATGTGCGAGAACAGGGAGAGGTGGTTGGCGACGATGCCCACGTTCGTGGGGGCAAAGTCCTCGACCACCCCCAAAATCCAGAAGAGGAGCAGGACGCTGTACGTCACCACCGCGGCGATGACCTGATTAGACGTGAGCGTGGAGACAAACACGCCGGTGGCCAGCAAGGCCATCCCCGTCAGGAACAGGCCGAGATAGCCGGTGACGATGCTGCCGACCTCGGGCTGGGCGAGCCCCGTCACGATCCAGACGTACACCAAGGTGGGCGCGAGCATGAAGGCGTAGACACCCACGGTGGCGAGGAATTTGCCGAGCAGCACCTCCCAGTCGCGGACGGGATACGTGAAGAGCAGCTCGATGGTGCCCTGCCGCTTCTCTTCGGCGAACACGCGCATGGTCACCATGGGGAGCAGCATAAGCGCGATGAACGCCATGGTGAAGAACATGGGTTCGATGATGTGTTCGGTCACGTTGAGCGGCGGCCCGCCACCGCCGAACATGCCGCGCTGTTGCATCGCCTGCGACTGCACGTGGTACTCGGCCACCTGGAGGTAGAAGATGAACCCGTTAATGAGCAAGAACATGCCGGCCGCCACATAGGCCACGGGGCCGCCGAAGGCCGCGCGCAGTTCCCGCACGAGGACGGCCGCCATGTTCTTCACGCCGCCGCCTCCCCGGCCGCCGCGTCCGCGCCCGCATCCCGCCGGGTGACGGTGCGCAGGAAAATGTCCTCGAGCGAGGCTTCGACCGCTTGAAGCTGCAGCAGGTTCCAACCGCCGTTGACGACCGCCTGGGCCAGGTCGGCGCGGGCGTCGATGCCTTCGCGCACGTGCACGTCCCAACTGGGCGCAGCGCCGTCGGCCGCGGCCGTACGCTCCGCGGCGGCAACGCCGGCCACGGCACGGAGCGCCGCTTCGATGTCCGCCGCCGGGCCCGCCACCTGCACCCGCACGTGCTGCAACTGCCGCTCGGCCGAGGTGAGACGCTCCAAGCTGTCCTGCGCCACGATGCGGCCGTCGGCGATGATGACCACGTCATCGCACACGGCGCTCACCTCGGGCAGGATGTGCGTGCTTAAAATGACCGTCCGGCTGCCCTTGAACGACGCGATCAGTTCGCGAATCTCGACGATCTGTCTGGGGTCGAGGCCCACCGTCGGCTCGTCCAGAATGAGCACGGGCGGGTCGCCGAGGAGCGCCTGGGCGAGGCCGACCCGCTGCTGGTAGCCCCGCGAGAGGTGGCCGATGATGCGGCCGCCGGTGTCCGCGATGGCGGTGGCCTGCATAGCCTCCGCCACGCCGGCGGCCCGCCGCGCGCGGGGCAAGCCTTTCAGGCTCGCGACGAACGTGAGGTAGTCGCGCACCCGCATCTCCCGGTACAGGGGGACGCGCTCGGGCAGGTAGCCGATGCGGCGGCGCACGTCCATCGACTGCGTGAACACGTCATACCCGGCGACCGTCGCAGTCCCGCTGGTGGCCGGCAGGTAGCCCGTGAGGATGCGCATGGTGGTGGTTTTCCCCGCGCCGTTCGGCCCGAGGAAGCCCAGGATGCGCCCTTCGCCCACCTGGAACGTGACGTCCGAGATGGCAGCCGCGTGCCCGAAGGTTTTCGTCAGTGCGTCGACTTGAATCATGCTGGCGAACGCCCGCCGCGGCGACCGGTCACGCCCAACAGTAGCATGCCCCGGCCATGGCTCACAGCCGACCGCCCCGAGCGCGCGGCGTACACCCACGCGCACCGGGCGGTCCCCCCCGCGCCCGGGGCGGCGGGCCACGCCAACCATTTGCTTGCCGGGGCCTGGGCTCACCCCCGCCCGCCTGGTGCGCGGGGCTTACGCCTTGGCGCTGGGGGCGGTCCCGCCGGCGCCGTGGCCGGCGGGAGGCCGGAACCGATCCAGCCTTAGAACATCCCGCCGCCGTCCATGCCGCCTCCGGCCCCCGGCATGGCGGGTTTGTCTGGCTCGGGGATTTCCGTGATGATGGCTTCCGTGGTCAGGAGCAGCCCGGCCACGCTCGCCGCGTTCTGCAGCGCGGTGCGCGTCACCTTGGTCGGATCCGGGATCCCCGCCTTGATCATGTCCACGATCTTGTTGCGGTCCACGTCGTAGCCCATGGGGCCCTTCTCCGCCTTGACCTTCTCCACCACGATCGAGCCCTCGACGCCCGCGTTCACCGCGAGCTGCCGCAGCGGCTCCTCGATGGCCCGCTTCACGATCGCGACGCCGACCTTCTCGTCGCCGTCGACGTCCACGCGGCTCAGGCCGCCCAGGCAGCGGATGAAGGCGGTGCCGCCGCCGGGGACGATGCCCTCTTCCACGGCCGCGCGCGTCGCGTGCAAGGCATCTTCCACCCGCGCTTTCTTCTCCTTCATCTCCGTCTCGGTCGCGGCGCCGACGTTGATGATCGCCACGCCGCCGGCCAGCTTGGCGAGCCGCTCCTGCAGCTTCTCCCGGTCGTAGTCCGAGGTGGTGTCCTCGATCTGCCGCCGGATCTGGCTGATGCGGCCGCTGATGTCGCTGGTCTTGCCCGCGCCTTCGATGATGGTGGTGTCATCCTTGGTGATGACCAAGCGCTTGGCCCGCCCGAGGTCGCCAATCTGGATGTTCTCCAGCTTGATGCCCATTTCCTCGGTGATGCACTTCCCGCCCGTCAAGATGGCGATGTCTTCGAGCATGGACTTGCGCCGGTCGCCGAAGCCCGGGGCCTTGACCGCGCAGCCCTGCAACGTGCCGCGCAGCTTGTTGACCACCAGGGTGGCCAGCGCCTCGCCCTCCACGTCCTCCGCCACCACCAGCAACGGCTTGCCCCCCTTGGCCACCTGCTCGAGCAGGGGCAAGAGGTCCTTCAAGTTGCTGATCTTCTTCTCGTGGATGAGGATCACCGCATTCTCGATTACCACTTCCTGCCGGTCGGCATCGGTGACGAAATACGGGGAGAGGTAGCCCTTATCGAACTGCATGCCTTCGACCACATCCAGGGTGGTTTCCAGCCCCTTGGCCTCTTCGACGGTGATCGTGCCGTCCTGGCCGACCTTGTCCATCGCATCGGCGATGATGTTACCGATGGTCTGGTCGTTGTTGGCCGAGATGGTCGCGACCTGGGCGATCTCCTTGCGGTCCTTGACCGGCTTGCTCTGCCGCTTCAGCTGGTTCACGACCGACTCGACCGCCTGCTCGATCCCGCGCTTGAGCGCCATGGGATTGTGCCCGGCGGTGACGTTCTTCAGCCCCTGCCGGTAAATGGCTTCGGCCAGGATCGTGGCCGTGGTGGTGCCATCGCCCGCCACGTCGCTCGTCTTGGACGCGACCTCGCGGACCATCTGCGCGCCCATGTTCTCGTAAGGCTCTTCCAGTTCGATCTCCTTGGCGACGGTGACGCCGTCCTTGGTGATCGTGGGCGAGCCCCACTTCTTGTCCAGCACCACGTTACGGCCCTTGGGCCCCAGCGTGACCTTCACGGCGGCGGAGAGCTGTTCCACCCCGGACAGGATCGCCCGCCGCGCGTCTTCGTTGAATTTAATTTGCTTCGCAGCCATCTGTGCGCCTGACTTCCTAAGCGATCACGGCCAGGACGTCGTCTTCCCGCAGGATGACAAAGTCGTCGCCGTCGATCTTGATTTCGGTGCCCGAGTACTTTCCGATCAGAATTCGGTCACCCTTTTTCACTTCCAAGGTTACCCGCTTGCCGTCGTCGTTCAACGTCCCGGGCCCGACCGCGACCACTTTTGCCTCTTGGGGCTTTTCCTTCGCGGAGTCAGGAATAATGATGCCGCCCTTCTTGACCTCGGCTTCCTCCTCGCGTTTGACGAGGATGCGATCGGCCAGCGGCTTGATCTTTGTAGCCATTGCCTCTCCTTTAACTCGTGGCGGCCCGTGCAGGCCGCCTCAAGCGCGGCTACCGGCCGCGCGTCCACACACTGTATCCGCCTCCGTCTACGCACAAGCGATGCCAGGCCGCGGGGGCGCCGCAACCCGTACTGGACGGGCGTTTGCGCCGGGACTGCAGCGCCGGCGCGCACCAGGGAACTCGCGCTCCGCCCAATTGGCAGGCTATTTCCCTGCCGGGCGCCCCGGCCTGCCAATTTGACGGGCCCGCCGCTTGGTGGCGCCCCGGCCGCGGGGCCGGCGGGAGGGCGAGGCGGATCATCGGGCGACGTCTGCTGTTGCGTAGGCGCCCACCAGATCCGCACCCGCGTCCTGATCCAAGGCGTACTGCTTGAGCCGGCGGTAGAGCGTCCGCGCGCCGATCCGGAGGGTGGCGGCCGCGCGTTCCTTGTTCCCGCCCACGGCCTCCAGCGTGCGCTCGATCATCAGCCGTTCGACCTCGTCCATGCTCATCCCCACGCGCACGTGCAGGGACTGCCCGTTCGCCGGCACGGCGGCCGGCTCCCGGAGCGCCGGGGGCAGGTCCTCCACCTGGAGGATGGCCCCCGACCGGGCGAAGACCACCATGTTCTCCAACACGTTGCGCAGTTCGCGGGCGTTGCCCGGCCACTGGTATCGCATCAAGCGGTCGACCACGGCGCGGGAGACTCCCCGCACGCCGCGGCCGTGCTCTTCCTCCAGTTGCGTGAGAAACGCATCCACCAACAGGGGAATGTCCGCGATCCGCTCGCGCAGGGGCGGGATGTGGATCTCGGCGACCGCGAGCCGGTAGTAGAGGTCTTCGCGGAAGCGGCCCGCCTGCACCTCGTCGCGCAAGCGGCGGTTCGTGGCCGCAATGACGCGCACGTCCACGGTGATCGGGGCGTTGCCGCCCACGCGCTCGAACGTGCGGTCTTCGAGCACCCGGAGCAGTTTCGCCTGGGTGGCCAGGGAGAGTTCCGCGATCTCGTCGAGGAAGAGCGTGCCGCCGTCCGCGTACTCGAACCGGCCCTTGCGTTGCGCGAGCGCGCCCGTGAACGCGCCGGCTTCATGGCCGAACAGTTCGCTCTCGATGACGGATTCCGCGAGCGCCGCGCAGTTCACTTTCGCGAACACTTGATCGCGCCGGGGGCTGTTGGCGTGGATGGCCCGCGCGGCGAGATCCTTGCCGCTCCCCGTATCCCCCCCGATCAGCACGGTGGTGCGGCTCGGGGCGATTTGCCGCAGGCGGTCGTACAGGGCGATCATCTGCGGCGTGTGTCCCACAATGGCGTCGAACCCGTACCGGTGGTCCAATTGCCGGTGCAGGTTGTGCACTTCGTGGACCAATTCCTGGTGCGAGACGCCCCGCTCGATGACGGCGTGCAACTTCTCCAAGTTCAGGGGCTTGACCTGAAAGTCGTAGGCTCCCTGCCGCATGGCTTCGGTCGCCAGTTCGACGTTCGCGTCCCCGGTCATAATGACCACGCACACCTCGGGATTGCGTTGCTTCGCCACCTCGAGCAGGCGCATGCCGTTGATGCGGTGCACGCGCAGGCCGGTGATCACCGCGTGGACGGCGGGTTCGCTGTCCAGCACGTTGTAGGCCGTCTCCCCGTCCTTCGCGTACAAGACGTGGCAGCCGATCTCTTTCAGAAAATCCAGCAGTGTGGTCGTGTGCCGACTCGGCGCGTCAACCACCAGAATGGTCGGCGCCGGAATGAGTTCCCCCACAGTCCTCCTCCCCCCGGTTAGGTTTCCAACCGGCTGAGCGCCGCGACGCGGTCCGCCGTGCTCGGATGCGTCGAGAACCAGCGCAATGCCCCCTGCCCGCGCAGGGGATTCACGATGAACAAGTTCTCCGTCGCCGGCGCCGGGTTGCTCATGGGAATCCGGCCCGCCGCCTGGTCCAGTTTGGTCAGGGCGCGCATGAGGCCCTGGGGCCCGCCCGCGATCTCCGCCCCCCGCCGGTCCGCGTCGAATTCGCGTGACCGGGAAATCGCGGCCTGCACGAGCACCGCGGCCAGGGGCGCGAACACGGCCACGGCCAACATGGCCAGCGGATTCCCCCCGCGGTCGCTGCCCCGGCCAAACCCGCCGAAGATGGCGCCCCACCGCGCGATGCTGGCGATCATCATGATCGCGCCGGCGCAGGCCGCCGCCAGGGTGCCCGACAGCATGTCCCAATGCTTGATGTGCGCCAGTTCGTGCCCCAGGACGCCGGCGAGTTCATCCCACTCCAGCGTGCGCAGCAACCCTTCGGTCACCGCCACTACCGCGTGCTTCGGGCTGCGGCCCGTGGCGAACGCGTTCAGCGCTTGCTCGGGGATGACGAACACCCGGGGCATGGGCAGGCCGGCGCGCTCGGCCAGCTCCGCCACCAGCCGGTGCAGGTCCGGGGCTTCGGCCGGGGACACTTCCTGCGCCCGGTACCGCATGAGGATCAGCTTGTCGCTGAACCAGTAGGCGACTCCGTTCATGACCAACGCGATGGCGAAACAGACCTTCGCGCCGGTCGGGCCAAACACGAGATTGCCCACGAACACCAGCAGCACGGTCATGACCGCCATCAGCGCGGTGGTCTTCAGCACATTCATATGGTGGCTCCGTCTTCCTCTCCGCAGGCCCGCGAGCCTGTCAGAACGGCAGAGTATATACGCAATCCTCCGCGTTCTGCCATATTGGCAGGGGCCTCGCCCGTGCAGGGGCCAGTCACGCGTGTGGCTTAACTGTCAACGACCTCATAGTCCGCATCGATCACATCATCTGGCGCGGATGAGCCGCCGGGGCTGGAGGGCTCGCCGGCGGCCGCGTGGGCCTCGGCCTGCGCCCCAGCCGTCTGGGCGGCCTGCTCGTACACGGCCGTGGAGACCTGATGCCACAATTGCGTGAGGCTCTGGGTCGCGTCGGCCATGTCGGCCAGGTCCTCCTGCTCGACTGCCGCGCGCACCCGGGCCACGGCCGCGTCCAGCTTGGCCCGGTCGTCGGCGGCCACTTGACCGTCCAACTCCGCCAGGTGCTTTTCGGTTTCGAAGGCGAGCTGTTCGGCCTGATTCTTCGCGTCGGCCACCGCGCGCTTGGCCTTATCGGCATCGGCGTGGGCGTCGGCCTCCTGCACCATGCGCTCAATGTCCTGCTCGGTGAGGCCGCTCGAGGCCTCGATCCGGATCGACTGCTCTTTGCCGGTCGCCTTGTCGGCGGCCGTGACGTGCAGGATGCCGTTCGCATCGATGTCGAACTTCACGTCGATCTGCGGCACGCCGCGCGGGGCGGGCGCGAGGCCGTCCAGGTGGAACCGGCCGATGGTTTTGTTGTCCGCCGCCATGGGACGCTCACCCTGCAGCACGTGCATCTCGACGCTGGTCTGGCCGTCCGCCGCCGTCGAGAAGCGTTCGCTCTTGGTCGTGGGAATGGTGGTGTTCCGCTCGATGAGGGTAGTGGACACCCCGCCAAGCGTTTCGATCCCCAGGGACAGAGGCGTCACGTCCAGCAGGAGCACGTCCTTCACGTCGCCCGCGAGCACGCCGCCCTGAATCGCGGCGCCGATGGCGACCACCTCGTCGGGGTTGACCCCCTTGTGGGGCTCGCGCCCGAACAGGTCCTGCGCCAGCGCCTGCACGGCGGGCATGCGGGTCATGCCGCCGACCAGGATCACCTCATCAATATCGCCGGCCTTCAGCTTCGCATCCGTAAGCGCGGCGAGGCACGGCGCCTTGGTCCGCTGCACCAACCCGTCCACGAGCTGTTCGAGCTTGGCGCGCGTGAGCGTAATCGCCAGGTGCTTCGGCCCGCTCGCGTCCGCGGTGATGAACGGCAGGTTGATCTCCGTCGTTTGCGCGGTGGAGAGTTCGCACTTCGCTTTCTCGCCCCCTTCTTTCAGGCGCTGCAGCGCCATGCGATCCTCGCGCAGGTCAATCCCCTGCTCCCGCTTGAATTCGTCAGCGAGCCACTGAATGATCGCATCGTCAAAATCGTCGCCGCCCAAGTGCGTGTCGCCGTTCGTGCTCAGGACCTCGAACACGCCGTCGCCGAGCTGCAGAATGGACACGTCGAACGTGCCGCCACCCAAGTCGAAGACCGCGATGGTCGCGTCATCCTTCTTGTCCAACCCGTACGCGAGCGCCGCGGCGGTCGGTTCGTTGATGATCCGCAGGACATCGAGGCCGGCGATGCGACCCGCGTACTTGGTGGCCTGGCGCTGGGCGTCGTTGAAATACGCCGGCTCGGTGATCACCGCCTGCGGCACCGGCTGCCCCAGGAACGCCTCGGCGTCGGCCTTGAGCTTCTGGAGCACCATCGCGGCCAGCTCGGGCGGGCGATAGCTCTGGCCATTGGCCTGCACCGTCACGTCGCCGCCGGGCCCGGCCTCCACCGCGTAGGGGACCAGCTCGGTCTCGCGCCCGACCTCGGCGAACTTGCGCCCCATGAACCGCTTGATCGAATACACCGTGTCCCCGGGATTGGTCACCGCCTGGCGCTTGGCGACCGTGCCCACGAGCCGCTCCCCGTCCTTGCCGAAGCCGATTGTGCTCGGGGTGGTGCGGCCGCCTTCCGCATTGTTGATCACCACCGGGTCGCCGCCCTCGAGGACGGCCACACATGAATTCGTCGTGCCCAGGTCAATGCCAATCACTTTCGACATACACGCTCCTTCCAGGAACCCTCTACTCTGGTCCTGTGAGATTCCCTTGCCTATATGGCAAGCCCCATGCCACGGATCACGCTTCCATAACCTATTGATATAACACTAGTTATGCTTTCATCATGCCTCGCCGTTTCAAAGTATGACACGAGGGGAAAGGGGGATCTGTTTCAGATTGAAGCGCCTCAGGGGCTGCTATGAGCTAATCAGACACACGTCTCCCGACCGGCAGGCCGGTCAGCGGTGGCGGCGGGGCCCCGGCTCTGGATGGGCAGGGGGCATTCCTCACGCGCAGGCCTAGTGGTAAACTCCTTAGCCTCAGTGCCGACAGAAGAGTAGAGATTGCGCGAAGCGCCGGCGAGTTGGCCCCGGCGCTCTTCTGCACTGGTCAGGACGATTTCATGTGGGGGCGGGGCCTCTCTTTTACAGCGCTCGGCGTGAGCGCGTGTCTCGGTGTCGCGACAGGGTGCGGCGGTGGTGCGTCGGACGCCGCCACAACGCCGGCGCGCCCGCGGACCCCGGTGCACGTGGAGACGCTCTCCACTAAGCAGTTCGAAGCCACCCTCGTGGTACCCGGCATCGTCGAACCGCGCGCGCGCATCTCGCTCGGCTTCCGCATCGACGGCTTCATCGCTCGCCTGGAGGTGGATGAGGGGGACCGCGTGGAGGTGGACGAGGTTATAGCCGCCCTCGACCTGGGCGACCTGGCGCGTGAGGTGCGCATGGCGCGCGTGGGGGTGGTGCAAGCCGAAGCGCACGCCGCAGAGGCCAAGCTGCTGTTCGACCGCCAGCAGGATTTGTACGAGGCCCGCAGCGCCTCGCAACAGGTATTCGACCAGGCGCGGCTGGCGTGGGAAGCGGCGCGCGCGGAGAACGCGAGTGCGGCGTTGCGCCTGGAAGCCGCCGAGGATCGGCTGAGCAAGGGGGTGCTGCGCGCGCCCATCGCCGGGTACGTGGAACAGCGCCTCATCGAGGAGCACGAAGCGGCCACGGCCGGCCAGCCCGTGTTCGTGCTCACGGCGCTGGACACGATCACCGTCCGCGCCGCGGTGGCGGACACGGCGATTTCCCGGCTGCACGTGGGAGACGGGGCGCTGGTGCGGTCGGCCGCGTGGCCCGGCCGCGTGTTCGACGGCACCATCGCGCGCATTCACGTGACGGCGGATCCCGTCTCGCGCACGTGCCCCTTCGAAGTGACGGTGCCCAACCCCGACGCGGTGCTCATGCCGGAAACCGTGGTGGAACTGGAAATGTCCATGGGCCGGAGCGCGCCGGTGTTGACGGTACCGCTCGGCGCGGTCCTGCACGATGCGGCGGCCCAGCCGTTCTGCTATGCGGTCGTGCCGGACGCCGAGGCGGACCGGGTGGAACGGCGGGTGGTCGCGTTGGGGCCGGTACACGGGGAGCGGGTGGCCGTGACCGCGGGCCTGGCCCCTGGGGACCGCATCGTGACCCGCGGCCAGCACTTCTTGGGTGATGGCGACGCCGTCCGTGTCGTCGCGGACTAAGTCATGCACAACCCGGCCGAATTCTCCCTGCGCCGGCCGCGCGTCGTAGTCCTCGCCACGATCCTGCTGATCCTGACCGGCGTGCTCAGTTATATCCGGCTGCCGCGCCAGGAGAATCCCACCTTCCGCGACCGGCACCTGAGCGTCATGACGTACCTGCCCGGAGCGGAGCCGGAAAAGGTGGAGTTGCTTATCAGCAAGGTCCTGGAAGATCACATCGCCCAGGTGGACGACATTGACTCCATCATGAGCGAGAGCAACCAGGGCCGCAGCTTCATCCTGGTGCAATTGAAAGAATCCGCGCCGCTGGAAGACCGGATGCAGGAAATCCGGGACAAGGTCGAGGAGGCGCGGTCCCAATTTCCACCCGGCACCTCCGAGCCTGACGTGGACTTGGACACCATCTTCACGAACACGATGATCCTGACGCTCAGCGGCGAGGGCGCGGCGCCCATCACCCTCCGCAAGCAGGCGAAGATGATCAAGCGCCGGTTGGAGAACTTGCCGGACATGCGCAAGGTGGAACTGCTCGGCGAGCCCGAAGAAGAGATCTCCGTCGACGTGGACTTGCGGACGCTCTCGCAGAAAGGCATCACCCTGACCCAGGTGGTGGACGCGCTCCAAGCGCGGAACGTGCTGCTGCCGAGCGGCGAGTTGGAGGTAGGCGCGCTCAAGTCCGCCATCCAAACCAGCGGCGCCTACGCCTCCGTCACGGAGATCGGCGCCACGTACCTGGGCGCCGGCGAAAACGGACTGCCCACCCGCCTGGCGGACGTGGCGACGATCACCCGCCGGCTGAAGGAGCCGGACGTGCTCGTGCGCACGAACGGGCGGCGCGCGGTGTCCATCGCGATCGAGATGCTGCCGAAGCGCAGCGCCATCCGCCTCGGCGCGCACGTGCGCGAACTCATAACCGAGCACGCGTCTACCCTGCCGGAAGGCATGACGCTGCACATCGCGGCGGATGAACCCACCTATGTGAAAGACCGCCTGGACCGCCTCTTGACCAGCCTCCGGGTGGGCCTGGTGCTGGTGGTGGGGCTGGTGATCCTGGGCATGGGCTGGCGCTCGGGGCTCATCGTGTCCGTCTCCATTCCCCTCTCACTCACCATTGCCATGGGTGGGCTCAGCCTGGCCGGCATCGCGCTGCACCAAATCTCCATCGCCGCCCTGGTGATCGCCATCGGTCTGGTGGTGGACGAAGCCATCGTCGTGACGGACAACATCCAGCGGCACCGGGACCTGGGCGCGTCTCCCCGCGAGGCCTCGATCAAGGGCCTCGGCGAGATCCACATGGCCGTGCTAGCCGGTGCGTTCACCACTATCGCCGCGTTCATCCCCCTGGGCATGATGAGCGGCGACATCGGCGACTTCATCCGCAGCATTCCCATCGCCGTGTCGATCATGCTGCTGGCGTCCGTCACCGTGGCGCACTACTTCACGCCGCTGTTCGCCGCGGGCATGCACTGGCTGGCTGAACGGTCGCACAGTCCCAAGCGGGTCGAGCGCCACCGGGTGGAGCCCCACTACCGGGCGGCCCTGCGCTTCGTCACGACACACACCTGGCTCGCGCTGCTGGCCTTCGGGCTGTTCTTCCTGACCAGCGTCTGGGTCACCAAGACGCAGCTGTTGCCGCCGATCTTCTTCCCCGCGGCCGACCGGCACCAGTTGCTGATCCGGGCGGAGCTCCCCACCGGCTCGCCCGTCGAGGAAACCGACGCCGTCATGCGGCAGATCGAAGCCCGCCTGGCCGAGCACCCCGACGTGGCGGACTACACGGCGTTCGTCGGGGCCGGCGCGCCGAAGTTTTACTACAACGAGTTTACGGAGGGGCGGAACGAAGGCGCGGGCATGTTCATCGTGAACACCCAGCGCAGCCTGCCCTTCGACCGCACCGCCGAACTGGCCGCGAGCCTCGAACGCGGCCTGCAGGAGTCCATCGTCGGCGCGCACATTCGGGTCAGCGAACTGCAACAGGGCTACGGCGGCGGACGGGACGTGTACATCTATATCCAGGGGGACAATCTGGAGATGTTGCGCGCGTTGAGCGTGCAGGTGCGCGACACCATCAAGCAGGTGGAAGGAATCGAGAACGCCGGGGAACAGTTCGGGTTCGATCCGCTGACGCTGGACGTGCAGGTGGACGACGCCAAGGCCAACCTGCTGGGCATCACGCACGCCGAGGTGGCCACCACCCTGCGGACGGCGGTCGACGGGGTGCCGGCCACCACGTTCCGCGAAGAGGATGAAGAAATCGACATCGTGGTACGGCTCGCGGCACGACAGCGGGAGACGATCGCCGACCTGGAGATGCTCCAGGTGTACAGCCCCCGCACGGGCGGGACGGTCCCGCTCTCGCAGATCGGGACGCTCGTGCCCACTTGGACCACGCGGTTCATCAACCGGTGGAAGCGGCAGCGGGAAGGCGTGGTCTGGGCGGACGTCAAAGGCCGGCGCGTCGTCGCCGCCACGGAAGAGATCAAACGCGCCGTGGCCGAACACGTGCCGATCCCCCGGGGCTACACGATTTCCTACGAGGGCGAACAGAAGCAGGTGATGGACTCGTTCCTCTCCCTGGCCCAAGCGGCGCTCTGGGCGATCTTCCTCATCTACATCATCCTCGTGGTGCAGTTCAATTCGCTCGCGCAACCCCTGCTCATCATCCTGGCCATTCCCATGGCCCTCACGGGCGCCACGTGGGGCCTGGCCCTCACCGGCAATGCGCTCGGCTTCATGGCCTTCGTCGGCCTCATCGCCCTCACCGGGATCGTGGTCAACGACTCAATCGTGTTGCTCGACTACATCAACCGGTTGCGGGCGAGCGGCTACACCTTGGAGGATGCCGTCGTCACCGGCGCGACCACACGCTTGCGGCCCGTCGTGCTGACATCCGTCACCACCATCGGCGGCCTGCTCCCGCTCAGCCTGCGGGGCGGCACGTTCTGGGAACCGTTCGGATACGCCATGATCTTCGGCCTGGCCGCCTCGACGGTGCTCACGCTGTTCGTGCAGCCCGCGGCCTACTTGACGCTGGAACGCGTACGCGCGCGCCGCCCCCCGCGGCGGGAAGCCGCCGTGCCCGCCGGCATGGTGGACTAGCTACGCGCCGGGCCCGGCCCCACGATCGCCAAGACCCGGGCGGCGCTTACGACGCGTCGGCGGCGCGGTCCAGGTCGGCGCGCAGATCGTACTCTTTCATCTTGCGCCAAAGCGTGGAGCGGCTGATGCCCAGAGCCGTCGCCGCGGCGGTCTGATTACCCCCGCACTGCACGAGCATCGCGGCGATGTGGTGCCGTTCCACGTCGGCCAGGGAGATCGCGTCCCCTCCCGCAGCGGGTAGCGCCGCCACCGTCTCGGCCTGCGGCGCCGGCAGGGCCGCGGGCATGGGCACGTGGTGCAGCGCATCGGGCAAGTCCGACAGGCGGAGTTCGTGCGTGTCGGCCATGATCGCGGCGTGCTCGATAATGTTCTCCAGTTCCCGCACGTTGCCGGGATAGTCGTAGTTCGCGAGCGCAAACCGGGCGGGCGGCGCGATGTCGGTAATCTGTTTCCCGAACTGCCGGTTGTACCGGGCCAGGAAGTGGCCGATGAGCCGCGGAATCGCGTCGCGCCGCTCCCGCAGCGGGGGAATGGTCAGCACGATGACGCTGAGCCGGTAGTACAGGTCTTCGCGAAAGCGCCGCTCCCCGATCAGGTGGTGCAGGTCCTGGTTGGTAGCGGCGATGACGCGGATGTCCACCGTCTGCCCCGTGTTCTCCCCGATGCGGCGCACCTCGCGATTCTGCAATACGCGCAGCAGCTTGGCCTGCGTCTCCACGGACATGTCCCCGATCTCGTCCAGGAACATGGTGCCATGATCCGCCTCGGCGAAGAGCCCCCGCCGGTCCGCCGTCGCGCCGGTGAACGCCCCCTTCACGTGGCCGAACAGTTCGCTCTCGAGCAGCGTCTCGGGGATGGCGCTGCAGTTCACCGCCACGAACGGTTTGTCGTAGCGCGGGCTCAGCCGGTGGAGCATCTCCGCCACCACCTCCTTCCCCACCCCGCTCTCGCCAAGCAACAACACGGTGGAGGCCGTGGGCGCTACCTTGCGGGCGAGCGTCATGACGCGCTGCATGGCGGCACTCTCGCCCAGCTGATCCTCAATGGCTTCCTGTTCCAAATCGCGCAAGCGCTGCAACCGCGCGCGGAGGCGCAGCGCACCGTCCACCACATAGAACAGGTCGTCCAGATTCACGGGGCTGAGCACGTAGAAGTACGCGCCGCGGCGGATGGCCCGCGCCGCCTCGTCCACGCGGTCGCGCGGGGTGAGCAACACGAGCGGCGCCCCGGGATAGGACTGCACGAGATACGTAATCACGTCGAAGTCGTGCGCGCCCACGAGCGTGAGGTCCGCGATGATGCAATCGATTTCGTCGGGTTGGGTGACGGAGAGCAGGGCCGCCTCGTCCGCCACCGTCGTCACCTCATGCCCGGCCGACGTCAGGTTGCCGGCCAGGCCCCTGCGCTGCGGTTCATCCCCACTGGCGAGCAGAATCCGAGCCATGGGATACCGGCCTAGAGCAGAGCCGGCTGCAGGGCGGCGTAGGTGGTGCGGCCCGCTTCCGCCAACCGGGCACAGAAGCGCACGAACGTCCGCGCCGTCTGCGTCGCGTCGCCCGCCGCCCGGTGGCGCGTCATGGGCGGGAGTTTCAGGCGGTCGGCGATCGTGTCCAGATCGTGGTGGCGCTCCTTCGGAAAGAGCGCGCGCGACAGTTGCAGCGTGCACACCACGGGGCCACGGTGCGCGCCCCAGCCCATCGCCTCCAGCGTGGGGTTGAGGAAGCCCATGTCGAAGCTGGCATTGTGCGCGACGAGCACCGCGTCATCCACGAATCCGAAGAACTGCGGCAGCACCGCTTCAAACATCTGGGCGTCCGCCACCGCCGCGTCCGTAATGCCGTGCACGTGCTGCGCGATCGGTGAGATGGGGCGCACGGGATTGACCAGAGATTGGAACAACTCCCCTTCGTGGACCTTGCCGCCGGAGACGCGGATCCCGGCGATCTCCACCACCCCGTCCTCCTCGAAGCTCAGTCCCGTCGTCTCCGTATCGAACACGACGAACGGCACGTCGCCGATGGGGGTATCCGAGGTGATCTCCACGGGGCTCCTGCGGGTCGCTCCGGTTACTCGCCGGCCGGCGGCGCCGGGCCGGTCGCGGCGCCGGCCACGCGGGCACTCTCCGCGTCGAGCGCCGCGTACACCTCGCGCAGGGGCGGGGACATGCGGCGCAGCGTCGCGCTGATCCGCCCGACGAAGGCGCGCGCCTGCAGCCGGACCGGCAGCCGCAACGCATCGTCGGTCACCCAGATGCGCACGGCCCCCACTTTCCCCAGCGGCTCCTCCCCGTCCTCATCGGTTTTTATGGCGCTCGGCGACACGCACACGACCGGCACCCGGCGCCCTGCCAGCCGGATGCGGCCGTGGTCCACGACCGTGACCGTCACGCGATACAGATCATCGTTCACCACAATATTCGCGTTGTACGAGTTGCCCAGCTCGGTCGGGCGATTGCGCAGCGTATAGAGCAGCGACAGGGGTTCCTGCAAATCCTCCAACGCCCGCGTGACCTCCTTCACGCTTCCGCTCGGTTTGCGGCGGATCGCGTACACCTGGCCGGCGACGGGGTCGAAGGTGATTTCCACTGACTGCTCCTTGCGCCGTTCCCGCCGGTAGATGGAGAAAGAGCGCGAGGACAGATCGCGCCCGACGGCGGCTTTCACCAGGCTCCGCGCGGGCCAGATAAGCCGCAACAGCGGCAGCGTCTGGGTGTTGATCTCGATGTAGTGGCGCGCGTCCGCGGCCTCGGGCGCATCGGAGTGCAGCGTGGCCACCGCGGTGGCCGCGGGGATCCCGTTCCACCGGATGGAGAACGTGAGCGTGTAACCACTCAGCCGGTCTGGCGGCACCGCGTCCGCCGCGGCGAACGCCGCCGTCGCGGCCGCGAGGAGCACCGGACCCGCCAGGAAAAGGCTACGCAGACAGCGGCGCATCTACGCGATCGAGGAGCACGGACAGATCGGCGGCCGACAGTTTCGCCAGGAGCGCCCGGTGCGGCCCCAGCCGCAACCGCCCATCCAATGCCGTCATGCGGGTGTCCTTAATCCGCCTGCGAGAGCAGGTCCCGAATGGTGTCTTCCAATTCGTCCAGATCAAAAGGTTTCACGATGTACCCGACACCGCCGCTGCGGCGGGCTTCCGCCCGCGCCTCGGCGTCATCCCGCGCGGTGAGGAAGATCACCGGCACGTCGGCCAGCGCCGGCTCCGCTTTCAGGACGCGGCAGAGCCAGAAGCCGTCCATCTTCGGCATCATGACGTCCAGCATGACCAAGTCGGGCCGGGCATCCTGAATCCGGGCCAGCGCCTCCTCGCCCGAAGACCCCTGCGTCACCCGGAAGCCGCGCCGGGTGAGGAACGTGCTCGCGATGGCCACGATATCGGCGTCGTCGTCGACAATCATGATGTGCGGCAGGTCCGGCATGGCGGGCGCCGTGGCTCCTTCCCCAATCGGCACACTCTCCACCGCGCGTGGCGCCACTATAGCACGCTCGCGGCGGCGGCTTTCGCACCCGCCATCAGGCGATCCAGTTCCTGCACCCGCCACAGCGCACCGGCATCGGTACACAGGCCCCGCGCCTCGTCGAAGAGCCGCTGCGCCCCCGCCTCGTCCCCGGTCAGGTACGCGAGCTGCCCGGCCACGCCCAACGTCAGCGCCAACTCCAGCGGCATGCCCAACGTGCGGTACCGTTCCAGCGCCCGGTCGATGAGTTCCCCCGCCTGCGTGAGTTCGGGCGGGTTGCAGTGCAAGAGCGCGTGTCCCATCACCCGTTCGGCGCGGCCGGCCTCTTTCGCCGACGCCTCCCGCTCCAGCGCATCGTTGGCATACCCGGAGGCTTGCGCCACCCGGCCCAGCGCTAACGCCGTCTCGCTCAACCGCACCAGCGCGGAGTAACCCAGTATGCTCCCGGCCCGCGCCAGATGCTGCTTGAACGTGCGCAGGGCTTCGGGGAACCGGCCCTGGGCAAACGCCAGGCGGCCCAGGGTGAAACCGGCGTTGCCGATGACGAAGGCCACGTTCAACCGTTCGCCCAATTCCAACCCCTGGCGGGCCAACCGGTCCGCCTCCTCGAACTCGCCCGCCTCGAAGAACACGTCCGACGAGAACGATGACGCGGCGGCCACGGCCCAATCGCTGCCGCGCCGCTCGCTCGCAGCGAGCGCCTCCCGGGCGTGCGCGAGCGCCTGGGCCGTGTGGCCCGTCTCGCACGCCACGAAGGCAAGCATGCTCGGCCCGATCACGTCGCCCATGCTCTCCGGCGCCGAGGCGCCCAGGCGGATCATCTGTTCGTAACAGTGCTGCGCCTCCGGCCAGCGCCCGGTCGACCGGAGCGCGTTGCCCAGGTGCATGTAGCCACGGGCCAGCATGGCGGTGTCCCCCGCCTCTTCGCACAGGTGCAATCCCTTCTGCAACAGGTCCAGGGAATCCTCCCGCGTACCGATGCCCATGCCCGCGAGCCCACCCAGGCTCACGTACAGCCGGCCGAGCCGTTCGCGGTAGTCCAGCGACTCCGCAATCGTGAGGGCTTCGGAGGAGAGCCGGGCCGATTCCTCCATCGCCCCACCCAGGAACCGCATGTCCGCCATTTCTTCCAGCAGGTCCACGCGGAGCCGCTGCCGGTCCGGGGTGGCGGGCAGGGTCGCCACCAGCTTCAGGGCCTGCCCCAGTTGGTCCGCCCCTTCATGCACAACTCCCACCGCGCGGGAGCGCGCCGCCCCCCGCTGCAGGTAGTGAATCGCGCGCTCGGGGTCATTGCCCTTGGCGAATTGGTGGCCCAGGCGCGCGTAGAACTCCCGCAGCCGGTCCCCGTACACCCATTCGATGGCCATGCCCACCCGCTGGTGCAGGTCCCGCCGGTGGCTCCGCAACAGCCCGGCGTAAGCCACGTCGCGCGTCACCCCCTGCCGGAACACGAACGTGTCCGGCCCCCGCGAGGTGATCATCTCCGCCGCCACCAGGGCATCCAACTCCGGCGTGAGGCCCTCGGCCTGGAGCACCGCCGTTAGCAGCGGCACCTCGAAGACGCGCCCGATGACCGCCGCCACCTGGAGCGTGCGCTTGACCGGCTCCGCCAGCCGGTCGATGCTCGCCATCACGATGTCCTGAATGGAATCGGGAATGTTCGCCTCGCTCAAGGGGCGCGCGATGCGTACCCCCTCGGGCGTCTGCTCCAAGAACCCATCATCCTGCAGCATGCGCAGGGACGCCTCGATGTAGTACGGATTGCCCTCCGCCCCTTCCTCGACCAGCGCCAACAAGTCCGGCGGGACCCGCGTGCCCCCGAGCACGGACCGCACGATGGCGGTGGTGCTGTCGCGGGACAGCCGGTCGATGGTGATGTGGCGATAGTAGGACCGGTCGGCCCAGGGGAAGCGGTAGCCGGCGGTGAAGGTGCAGATGAGGCCGATGCGCCGGCCGGCCATCCCGCGGATCAGGTCGCCCAACAGCTCCTCGCTCGTGGGATCGATCCACTGCAAATCTTCGATCACCAAGAGGAGGGGGGCCTGATCGCTGGCGGCGAACAATCCCTCGAGCAGCCGGGCAAAGATCTTCTGCTTCGTCTCGGCCGCATCGCCGCTCCCCTCGTCCGGGCGGCGGCCGGTGAGTAAGAGACTGTTCAGGCCGGCGCCCTCCGCGCCGCCCGTCGCCTCCCCCACGGGGAACAGGTCGTGGAGCACGCCCCCGGCGCAGTCGGGATCGTCCAGACATGGCTGCAGATCGCGCATCAGATCGAGGAACGGCATGTACGCCACCCCACCGCCGTAGGACAGGCAGTGCCCCTCGGCCACGAGCACCCGGTCCCGGTCGATCCCGTCGAGCAGCTCGTGGACCAGGCGGGATTTGCCCACCCCAATCTCCGCCATGATCCCGATCACGCGCGCGTCACCGGCCAGCGCGCGTTCCACGTGCTTGCGCAAAATCCGCAGCTCCTCGTCGCGTCCCACGAACGGCGTCAGGGCATGGTGCGCGTGCAAGTCGGCGTGATCGTGCCCCCCCGTCAGGCCGCTGACGCGGTACACCTCCACCGCCTCGGTGCGGCCCTTCACCGTCCGCTGCCCGAGGGACTCGCAGGCGAAGTCGCGGAGCACCACGCGGTAGGTATTTTCCGTGATCAGAATCGTCCCGGGCTCGGCCATCTGTTCCATGCGCGCGGCCAGGTTCGTCGTATCCCCGACTGCGGTGTAGTCGTACCGGCCGGCGCTGCCCACGGTCCCCACCACCACCAGACCGGTGTTCAGGCCGATGCGCATGCGGAAGGTGATCCCGCGCTCGGCCTTGAAGTCGTCCGCCAGGTCCTCCAGCGCGTGTTGAATCGACAGGGCGGCCAGCACCGCGCGCTGGGGCGAATCGGTCCGCGCAATGGGCGCGCCGAACAGCGCCATGATCCCGTCGCCCGTGAACTGGTTGATGGTGCCCTCGTACCGGTGTACTTCCCGCACCAGGACTTCGAAGCACCGGTTCATGATGCCGTGCACGTCCTCCGGGTCGAGCTTCTCAGACATGGACGTGAACCCCGTCACGTCGGCGAACATGACCGTCACTTGCTTCCGCTCACCCGCGAAGACGCCGGTGGTCCCCGGCGCCGCCGCCGGCTCACCCGGTGTACCGGGTTGGGGCCCCGCGGGCGCCACGTAGGCCAACCCGGCCGGCGATGCGGGCCCCGCCGGCGCGGGAGGCGGGGGGGAAGCTGCCGGGGCCCGACTGGACGGCGCCCCGGCCACGGCGTCGGCATGCAAGGCCGCGCCGCATTCGTTGCAGAACTTGCTCTCCGGCGGGTTTGCGTGGCCACACGCGGTACAGGCGCCCCCCAGGGTGGCGCCGCACTGGTTGCAGAAGCGCGCCTCCTCGGGATTGGGCACGCCGCAGGACGGACAGGTCATCGCGCGCCTCCCGCGGCGCCGTTCCCCTCGGCGCGCGCGCCCGGGCCGGACGGACGCTGCTGGAGCGGGATGCCGTACTTGCGGATGCGGTACTGCATGGTCTTGTAGCTGAGCCCCAGCAGTTGGGCCGCGCCGCGAATTTGCCCCCCGCTGCGTGCGAGGGCTTCGCGGATCAGGCGCGCTTCCAGTTCATCCATCGTCAGGCCGGCCCGTTCGAGAAAGGCCACCGCCGCGCCGGAGTGCTCCGTGCCGGGCGGCGCGGATACGCCCGCCTGTCCGGTGGTGGCCCCGTTCAGCGCGGCGCGCGCGGCCGCCTCGCCAATGTCGGGCGCATCGGTCGTGACCCACAGGCGTTCCAACACGTTTTCCAATTCGCGGACGTTCCCCGGCCAGTGATAGGCCTGCAGCACGGCGAGCGCGCCCGGGCTCAACCTGCGCGCCGGCCCCCCCAGTTGGGCCTCCAGCCTGGCACGCACCGCCGCCGCTAGCAATGGCACGTCGTCCAACCGCGCCCGCAGGGGCGGGACGTGAATGGGCAGCACGTGCAGGCGGAAGTACAGGTCCTCGCGGAAAGCGCCCGCCCGCACCGCCGCGTCCAGGTCCGCGTTCGTGGAGGCCAGGATCCGCGCGCGCACCGGCAGGGACTGCTCCCCGCCGACGCGCATGATGGTCCGCTCCTGCAACGCGCGCAGCAGCTTGCCCTGCAGGTCCACGGGCATGGAGCTGATCTCGTCGAGCAGCAGGGTGCCGTCGGCCGCCTGTTCGAACTTGCCGCGCACCCGCCGCACCGCGCCGGTAAACGCGCCCTGCTCGTGGCCGAACAGCTCGCTCTCGATCAAGCTGGCGGGCAGGGCGGCGCAGTTGACGGCCACGAAGGGCGCGCGCGGGCGGGGGCCGCCGTCGTGAATCGCCCGCGCCACCAGTTCCTTCCCCGCGCCGCTCTCACCCGTGATGAGCACGGTGCTGCTCACCTGACAGGCCTTCGCGATGAGGCTGCGGAGTTGGTGCATCACCGGGGTATGCCCAATGAGCACGTCCTCCACGCGCCGACTGTTGACCTCCGCGCGCAGCCGCTGGTTCTCCGCCGCCAGCGCGCGCCGGGCGAGCCCTTTCTCGATGGCGAGCAACAGGGCCGTCTTATCGAAGGGTTTCGAGAGGTAATCGAACGCCCCCAGGCGCACGGCCTCGACCGCGCCCTCGATGGAACCGTACGCGGTCATCACGATGACCGGCGCGTCGGGCAGGCGTTGCAGGGCCTCGGCCAACAGGCGCGCGCCGCCCCCGTCTGGCATGCGCCAATCCGTCAGCACCAGATCCCATCCCTGGCGTTGCAGGTGCGTGCCGGCCTCTGCCGGCCCCGCGGCGAGGCCCACTTCGTGACCCGCCGCCCGCAGCACGTCCGCGATGATCGCCCGCTGCGGCGCTTCGTCGTCCACCACGAGGATGCTGGCCGGTTCAGTCATCCGCGCACTCCGCGCCAAGCGCAGGCTCCGTACCAAGCACGATCGTCATGGTGGTGCCCCGGTCGGGGCCGGACTCCACCTCCAACCGGCCGCCGTGTTGCTCGATGACGCTGCGGGTGAGCGCAAGCCCCAATCCGGTGCCGTCCGGCTTCGTGGTGAAGTACGGCTCGAACATGCGCGCCTGTACCTCCGGTGGGATACCCGGTCCCGAATCGCGCACCGCGATGCGGACCTGCCCATTGTCCCGCGCGGTGGACACTTCCACCCGTCCGCCCTCGCCGGCCGCATCAAAGGCGTTGACCAGAATATTCACGATGGCGCCCTTGACCTGGTTCGCGTCGATCGCCACGCGCGTGTCGAGCGCGCCCAGGTCTTCGGCCAACGTAATGCGGCGGCGCCGCGCCTCTGCCCGCACCAAGTGCAACACCCCATCCACGACGGCGTCCAGCGCGTGCGGCGCGGGCTGCGGTGGTTGCTCGCGGGCCAGGGTCAGGAAGTCGCGCACCAGCCGGTCCAGCCGCTCCACCTCGCTGCCCATAGCCGCCGCGTACCGCTGCGCCTCGGCCAAGCTCGCCGGCGCATCGCCAGCCAACACATCCTTCAAGTGCGACGATGTGAGTTTCAGCGCGTTCAACGGATTGCCGATGTCGTGCGCGATGCCCGCCGCCAGATTCCCCATGGCGGTCAGGCGCTGGCTTTGGCGCAGCCGGTCGGCCATAGCGGCCTTCTCCCGCAAGGCGGCGACCATAGCGTTGAACCGCTCTTGGAGGACGCTGACCTCACTCGAGTTGGCCGTAATGTTCACCGATTCCAGCCGGCCCTCGCCCACGTCCGCCAGATGCTCGCTCAGTTGGCGCAACGGGCGCAGCGCCGAGGCCACCGTGTAGCACAGGGCCAGGGTCGTCAAGCAAAACACGGCGATGAGCGCCCAAAGCAGCCGGCTGCGGAACGCTTGCAGGATCGCCGTCTGCGGCGCGATGGCCAGGGCCACGTTCACGTAACCCACCACCTCGCCCGCCGCCTCGATGGGCAGCGTCTGCACGTACGCCGTGAGTGGGCCGTCGGGCCCCTCCAGCCGCCGGATTTGCAGCCCGAGTCCCGGCGTGTCCATAAGCGAGCCGGCCAACCGGGATGACCGGGCGCTGGCCGCCACCTCCAGGTCCTGGTTGAACAGCACGATGGCGTCCACTTCCTGTTGCTCCCGGAGTTGGATCAGCAGGTCCTCCAGGGGCTCCTCCGCCACGCTGCTCACCCGGACCTGAACACCCTTCAAGATTTCGCTGCTCTTGGCATCCATCTCCCGCACGATGGCCTGCTGGTAGTAGGCGCCCCCGGCCACGATGGCGGCGAAGAGGCAGGCGAGCAGCACCAAGCTCTGGAGGATGATGCGGCCGGTGAGGGAGCGGACGAGGTGCATGGGGTGCAGGCGGCGCGAGCGTCCGGGGTGCGTGGGCGGGGGCACCCCGGCTCCATGCCGCTGTGCGTCAAGTCTAGCACCCCATTTGGGGCACGTCCACGAGGCGCAGGTTTATCCGGTGGGGACTCGCCCCACAGGCGCTTTATGCCGGCAGCAAGCCGGGATCAGGACGCTGGCGCAGCGGGTGCATCCTTCGTTTCGGGGTCCTGGGCCCCTGGGGTAGCCGGGGAGGGATAGAGGGGCTCACTGTCCCGTCCCATCCGTCCGCTTGCCGTCTCGAGACGTCCGGTGGCGGGGGTAGTGGGGAGGGCGGCGGCCAACCCGAACCGGGGCATATTGGCGTACACGTTCTCATACTGGCCCGGGTTCACCAGGTAGGTCTCGTGCCAGACCCCGACGCTGCTGTCCGCGCCGACGCCGCGGTTGTACGCCTTCCACGCGGCGGGGTGCAATCCGCCCTTCAGGCGGGCGTAGTCGTGCATGTGCTCGTAGGAGCGCCAGTACTGCGCCAGCGCCAAACCCCGCCAGTACAGAAACACCTCCACCCCGAGCAGCCCCAGGGCAGGGTTGGCCCGCAGTTCCCGGACCATCGGAAACATGGCATAGCCGGTGCGCATCCACTTGCGCAATGCCCAGAAATTATTGATCCGAAACCCGATCAGTAATACGAGGAATGGGTCGTCGGAACGCGCGGTCCACCGGCCGGCAAAGATGCGCCCTGTGTCCGTCGTGCCGACTTGCGCCGCTTCTCCGTTCCCGCTCATGCGTCCCTCCCTCCGGAATCCGAGTGCAGCATAGTCGCTCGTAGAGACCTGAGACAACGCGCCCGGGTGCCGCGTGACATCCGGCGCCCGGCCGCCTACGACTCGGCTACAGCGCGACGGTCAGGAGCCTGCGGGCGCAGGGTCCGGCTGGGGGGCGGCTTCGGGTGCAGCGTCGGACTGTGCTTCGGGCTGGCTGGTGACTGCGGGGGCAACGTCTGGCTCGGGTTCCGGCGGAGGCTCGACCTTCGGGGCCATTTCCTCTTCCAACTTCAGAATCAGGAGGCGCGTCTGGTTCAGGTCACGCGGCGCCCTGCGGGGCTCCATCTCCAGGTACCGATTGAAACTCTCGATGGCATCGGCGTTTTCCCCCCGCTTCATATAGATCAAACCCAGGTCGAGATGCAGCTCGGTCCAGTATGGGGCCATCTCGATCGCCAGCCGGTACTCTTCAATGGCCTCCTGGTACCGGCGGCGGCCACGCTTGGCGGCGGCGGCGCCCCGCCTGACATGGCGGCGCGCTTCCGGGGGCGCGACTTGCAGGGCGAGCGGTTCGATCGCCGCCAGCATCCGCTGCACGGTGTCCTGCATGCCGTCGGCCACCTTCGCCTCCCGCAGCCGCTGTTCGAGACGGACGAAATCGAACGCGTCGTGGACGGGTTGAAGATAGATGGATGCGAGGATTGGTTCGCGCTCGCCGGGCGGGATGCCGGCCAACACGTCCAACGTCGCTTGCAGGTCCCGTTCCATGGCGGTCCAACAGAGTTCGTTGGTCCACTCGCCGCCTTCGGCCGTCTGCTGCCCATAAGGCCCCATGCCGGCGCGGATCAACGCGCGGAGAAACTCCGGCCGACCCTCCTCGGCGTAGCCCGACACCCGCAACAGCAGGCGGCCCACCGCTTGACCGGTTGCCGGCGACATGCGCGCCCAGGAGACGTCTTCCGTGGTGTAGATACGGTCAAACGCGGCGAAGAATGCTTGAAGCGCGTCCGTGTTCTTGGGATTTTCAGCCCACGTGGCCAAGTCATCGTCCGCCTGGCGCGCCAACTGCAAGGTCTCGTCGTCAGTCAGTTTGGCATCAACTGCCGCGGTGTCCCCCAACCCTTCAGTCGACGCCGTTTCGGCCATAGACCCGATCAGAGCCGCGATGATGCGTCCCACGTCCTCCCGTATTTCGTCCGGCCATTCGACTTGCAATTCGCGTGCGATCTTTGCGAAGTCGTAATCGTGCCGCGCGTCGGTATAGATGTTGTCCACCAGGCGGCGGCGGTTCTCCTCGCCGATTTCCAACAGCACCGCGATGGTCAGCGACGGGTTCTGCTCGAAGAGCCCCCACAGCATTTCCCGGAAACCCTCCGACCCCTCGGCCGTGGCACCGTAAGGCCCGAAGCTCGCCATCATGATGGCTTCCAGAAACGCCCCGTCCCCCGCCTCCGCGTAGACGTACGCCCGATGCAGCGCGTCCCCGTAGACGCGGTTCGTGGGGGTGGCCAGGTTCGGCCACTCAGCCGCGTAAATTTTCTGGAGCACTTCCTGGAACGCGCCCTGCAACCCCTGGTGGTCGGGCTCAGCTTCGAGCTTGGCCATGAGGTCCGTCGCGCGCTCCGCCAGGGGGGACAGCGCGCCCTCGGTCCAAGCGGGATTACCAGATGTCGGCGCCGCGTCCGCCTCGGGGGCCGCCTGCTCGGGGGGGGCAGCCTGGCTGCACGACGCGAGGGCGATTCCGAGCAGCATCGCCCACAGATGGACCCTCGCCCGTAATCTCACCCTTCGGCGTACCCCTTCGGCACCCGCGCGCGCCACCACGCCATTGTACGCGACCGACCGGGAGAACCCCTATCGATGCCGGTGGGCGTCCCCGGTCGCGCCCGGAGGCCACGTGACCGGCTCGCGCATCTGTGCGCCGTGCGTGCGCTGGAGCGTCGCCACGAACCGTTCCACCTCGGGTTCGTCGGGGTCGTACTTCGGCCGCGCGAGGCCGAGGTAGGCCCGAAACGCCGCGAGCGCGGCGGCCCCGTTCCCGTGCTCCAGATGCAGGCGCCCGAGCCGCACAGGAATCAGGGTCCACTTTGACGCCTGGATGGCCGCCAATTCGTATTCGCGCACGGCTTCCTCATAACCCGCCGAGCCCCGGGCCACCGCGGCTTCGGCCAGGCGCACGCGATCTCGGGCCGCCGGCCGCATGATCCAGCGGGCCAGGCCGTCCACCCGCTCGCGCATCATCGCCACCTCCCCCGCCAATCCGGCCGGTACCGCCGCGCGGTGGAGGGCGGCGCCGATCCCGAGAAAGTCGAACCCATCGTGCACGGGCCCGGTGTATACCCAGTTCACCAGCCTCTTGCGATCCTCACCCGAGAATTCCGCCAGGGTATCGAGGGTCAGTTGGGGCTGCGTAGCGAGCACGGCCCAGAGCGTCTCGCCGGTCTCCTCAATGCCCTCGACCGTGCCGCCGTAGGGACCGGAGGCTTGCGTGCATGAGCGCCGCGAGGAACGCCCCGTCGCCGGCCTGTGCGTAATCGTGCGCCCGGGTGAGCGCTGCGGCGAAGACGGTTTTGGTGTCAGGCGCCGCGGTCTCCCAGTACCGGCTGTAGATACGGTCGACCATGCGGAGGAACTCCCGGCGCACCTCAGCAGCCGCGGGGTCGGTCGCCAGGGTGCGCAACAGGGCGTCGGCTTCGCGCGCGAGACGGCCGGCCGCCGCCGGGTCGATCGCGGCGTCCGCAGGCAGTAGCCGCAGATGCAACACCGCACTGATCCGCCGCACGTCAGCCCGCACCTCTTCCGACCAGAGCTGATGGATTTCCGGCAGGATCTTGTCGAAGTCGTACTCGTGCGGCGGCTGGGTATAGATGTCCTCCACGAGTTGCGTGCGCAGCTCCTGCGTCATTTCGTCCATGACGGCGATCGTCAGGCCGGGATTCAGCTCGAAATTCGCCCACAGGATCTCCGCGAACGCCGCGGATCCCTCGGCCGTCCGGCCATAGGGGCCGTATCTCGCCCGCATGATGGCGTCGAGAAACCCGCCGTTGCCCGCGCGCGCGTAGTCGTCCGCCCGCTTGAGCGCCTGCCCATAGACGCGGGTGGTGGGCGTATCGACGTTCGGCCACTCCGCAGCGTAGATGTTCTGGAACACCTCCCAGAAGGACCCCTGCCGGCCCGTGTGATCGGGATCGGGCTCGAGCCAGACCATCAACTGCGCCGCCCGGAGCGCCATGGGCGACAGCTCCACGTCGCTCCCGCCCGCCTCGGACGCGGGCGCGGGGGCCTCCACCGAATCGGGGGGCGCCGCACTGCCGTTGGCCTGGGAACACGCCGCGAGGACGCCGGCCAGCACCGCGGCCCACACCGTGGTCTTCATCCGCATGTCAGGCGCACTCCCGCTCCCGGCGACGGGTGCGCTCAGGAAGCGGCGGCTCCATCCCGGGGCACGGGCCCAAGCGTGGTGGTGGACACGATGGCGCCCTTGATGATGTCCACGTCGGCGGCGATGATCTCGTCGTCCACCGTGTACAGCACCACTTCCGTGCGCTCGTCCCGCTCATGCCAGCCCAGGAACCGGGTGGCCTTGTCGATCAGCACGGTGAATCCCGCACCGGAGGGCCGCGCCACGGCGAGTTGCGCGCGATCCTTGCTGGTCAGCTCCCCGTCGCCGTCCGTGTCCTCAGTCGCGACGAGGAACAGGAGGCCGAGCACCCGCTTCTCGTTTCCGTCAGCCGATTCCCGGCGCACCGCGTTGGTCTGCACGAGCAGGTAGTCGTTGTGATCCAGGAGCCACCGGGCCTCGCGCGTGGAGGTGTCGTAGAACAGGAAGTTGAAGATGTCGTAGCGCGAAGAGCTGCCGGAGGAGAAATAGTGTTTCCCGTCGCCGCCCTCCGGCGCGTAGAGTTCCGCCCGGACGTAGGGCGTGCCCGTCAGCTCATCGAAGTCGCCCAGCCGGAATTGGCGCACGGGCTCCCCATCCGCGTCGAAGACAACCTCCTCGGCCTCGCCCGAGTCTCGCACGACGCTCCGGCCGAGGCCGAACGCGGTCACAAGGACGGCGCCAAACGCGACCACGGCGACGGCAAAGAGAAACAGCGCATTGACGTGCCGCACGAAATCGAAAAATCGCTTACCCATGGAAATCCCTCTACATCACTTTCCCAGGCCCGAAGGCGTGGATGGTGACCGCGCCGCGTACGCTGCGTGGCGGTAGCCGGAACTACGCAGCGGTGGCGTCCAGCGCGCGGCCCTCGGCCGGCAGCTTCGTGTACCGCTCGGCCTTCTCGTCCCATGCAGCTTCCACGCTCAAGCGGTCGCGAAGCGCCTCGGTCAGCACGTGCAGCGCCTGCTGTGCGTCCGCGCCGACCTCGAACTGGAACCGCGACGTGTCCCCGTTCTGCATGGTCAGCTTCCACGCCCCCGCGTACGGACCGTTGAGCGACACCGCCTTGCCCGGCTCGAAAGTGGCCGAAGCGACCTCGTGCACGGAGACCCGGTAGTTGTGCTTGTGGTCGTAAATCTGGTCCTCGGGCGCGCGCAGATCCACTTCGGCGATCTTGGCTGCCAGGGCTGCCTCGCGCCGCGCGTTCAGCTTGCGGCCGATCCACACCCCGAGCAGCGCCAGTTGGTTGAGCGCGGCGACCCAATTGATGGGTTGGCCGCCGATGCGAATAAAATGCAGATCGTCGCCGGTCGCGTAGACCCGGTACATGCGGTCCGCCCGCAACGTGAACGTGGCATGCGCGTTGAACGCCCGCGCAGCAGTCTCGGTCGTCATGGCTGGTTCGTCTCCTCGGCCCACCATCGAGCCCTGGGCCCCCACACTCCCAGCACCGTAGAGTATAGCAGAAATAGCAGTATTGCGCATGGGTCAAGGGTGGCCTCCCTACTACCTAGGTATGACTGGACCCGCCCTTCGATCCCGCACCGCCCGCGGGCAGGAACCTATAGCCGCCTTGGCACGCATCCAGCGCCCGCCAGCGCCGATTGTGGCGTGCGCCCGGCCCTACCGGCGGCGGCGCTTCCGGCTCTTCTCCACCAGGCGAACCTCCGCCAGCGAGCCGGTGGCCTCGGCATAGCGCAACAGCGTTTTGATGCTGGGCACGCGGCGCCCGCTTTCCAACCGCGCGACGGCGGACTGCGTGGTTCCCATCCGCGCTGCCAATGCCTTTTGCGTCAAGCCGGCGCGATTGCGCGCCGCGATCATCTCCCGCGCCAAGGCATACTCCGGTTCCATCGCGTCATAGGCCGCCTTCACGTCCGGATCTTTCAATAGCTTGCGGGTCGACGCGTCCTGTTTGCTCATCGCCCCAACTCCTTGAACCGCCTACGAGCCAATCGAATCGCTCCCAGCTAGGCCTCTGCGGGCGGCTACCCGACGGGCACGGGCTCGCGGCTGAAGACTAGGCTGTCGCCGCCGGCGGAGACGTGCACCGTGTCGCGGTCGTGCATCTCGCTATTCAGGATGCACCGCGCCAGCGGACCGAGCACCCCATTTGGGGATATTTCCTGTCTCCGGCCGGTCACAGGTTCACGCCTCACAGAGCCATGGAGCTTCCGCACAGCGCGTGGTTTCCAATGGGCCCAAGCGTGTCACTTTGGTAAGCTCACAAGGTGAACTTTCGATTGCTGTATACAGGGCAAGTTCCCACCAAGCGCCGAAGACTAGAAGCAGAGCAACGAATCCGACAACACTTCCATAAGCAGCTAAGAAAACTCTGGCAATTACCACCCCTTAGTGACCATCCCGGATACCAGAACCCTGCCAACGACGGCGGTAGAGGTTATTCCCTGGCCGTAGACCTGCACGGTTATCAATTTATGCCATTAGTGAATCGCAAGCTGAAACTCTTCGCTGAAGTAGAAGTATTGCTGATGATTCAGGGTCCCCGTGCAGGCGCTACCTACCACGGCGGCGATATCGATAATCGCCTGAAAACGCTCATCGATGCCATGTCTATCCCACGCCAACGCAGTAAGCTCCGAGATACGACTCAGACAGACAAATCAGTGATCCTAATCCCGGATAAGAGCGAAACACCATTTTACTGCGTCCTTGAGGATGACAGCCTATTGACCGGATTGACCGTGAAAACTGACTGGCTCCTCACCGAGGAAGAGAGCTGTGACGTTGTCCATGCTGTACTCGAAATCACTCTGAAAGGACCGCACGGCGCGGTCCTGCATAGCATGGATCTTTTGATTTAGCGCGTGTTGTTCAAGGCTGTAGGTAGGCAAAAAACGTGTCGAGGTAGTTGAGCGGAATCAGATCGCCTTCGTTCCGTCAGCAGTATGGTGCATGGCATTCTGACGAGATCGTTCTCAAGGTCCATTAGCCTTCCGGTACTCCTGCTTCAGTTCTTGCA
>CBDUXP010000022.1:0-59050 GCA_965371225.1 uncultured bacterium
TAGGCTTGTCCGGCCTGCTCACCACGGAGGGCTGTAAAGGTATACGCAAATTCCGAAGAAATTCGGTTCTTCTTGCTGGTCATTGTGGAAGTTAAATGGAAGTTATCATACTGCTCCACAAATTGCAAGAACGCCTAGCGCTTGTGTAAGAAAAGGCACTAAGAGCTGTAAGTCATATTATATGAACAGTTTGTGTATTTTTGCTGTTTGATCGCTGTGGCCCCAGTAAGTTCAGCCCTACCTTAATCTGCACTTGCGTGTGGAGAAACCTAGGCGCACCGACAGGTTTAGGGGGACAGGTCAGTCAAACGGAAGCCATCTGCTCGCCGAGCGGAGCCTGTTCAAATTCGCTGGCAATTCTAAATCTGGTCTCACATGGCGCAGGACCAGGGGAATAGGTCACCTAGCATGACAGCATCAGGCGTCACCCACGGCAGCCACTTCTCTCAACCATGACCCTGATTCCTGCAGTGTCTCAATCAATAGTTCTGCATATCGAATCAGAAACTCCTCAGCATGATGAGGTGCACTCGGAAATCGTTCAATCAAGATGTCATAGCCACCACTGGCATAGTCATTAAATATGTCCATCCCAGCGGATGAAAGTGACGTGCTGTGGTCTGTAGCAATTAGCTTGCTGATCTGAGCGGTGACCTCCTCCTTCTCATGGAGTGTTACCCCGAGATTGCGTAGCTGTGCGAGTATCGTCAGGCCTATCAGCAATCTTGCTCTGCCCTTATACGGTCCGATGAAATAATCAACAAACTCTGTGCTCCTGCTTGCACTACTACTCTTGCGGTTTCCTGCGAGGCCCAGCATCAAACACAGATAGAATAAATCAAAATCCGTACTTAGCGGTTTCTTGCCTCGGATCTTCTTGAAGAACGCACCACGCGCATCATCCCGTAAACGAAAGGGCATTAGTCCTCTTCCTCGATGTCAAAGCCAAAGAAGTATTCACGATTCCGCACCAGCACACCGTTCTCAGTCTGCTGGACCCCATCTTTTGGTAGAGCCGCAATGAGAGGTTCCGTACCGGCCGTCTTCCGAAACAAGGTGAAATAGTCCACATCGCCATCAGCCGCAGCATCAAGCGATTCAACAAAATATTCTCGCTCCACAGTAATGGTAAGAGCCACGAATTGCTCGCACAACTTCGGCACCAAGGATCCGATCTTCCGCCTTATCTGACCATCAATTGCTAATGCTGGGCTATCAACCAACAAAGGAAACTGATGCGCGCTTCGATGCAACAGCTCCGTCAAGAACACATATCCAAGAGCAAGCGTTTGGCCCATGCTTGCACCCGTTCTATCGCTAAGCTGAATTGCCCCCTCCACACTGCTAATACGCACAGGGTCCCTAGCCAGCACATGCTTCAGTGCCGTATTGCAGGACGCAACAATCGAGCTCTGGATTGCTATCCTGGCTTCGTCATGGGCAACCCGCAATATCTCCTGCAACAACGCAGTCTTCTGCCGTATTTCCAGCGTTTCAGTAACTTCTGCAAACTTGTTCTTTGCCTCTTTAAAAAGATGCTTTAGCGCATCCAGACAATACACTTCGTCGTCATCATCCTTTTCACGAGGGCGGTTAATTGCATCTAGCAGGTCATTCAATTCTTTGCTTTCCACTTCCGCCACGACCAGACCCGCCGCCCACTTTTTGAGTTTTTCATCTCCCCCCTCACCAAGTTGGGCGCGCAAAACCGACTGCTGGTGCTCAGCTTCATCACGCGCGTTAACGCTTGACCTTAATACGGCCAAACTATCCTCAAAACGCGACACTGAGCCTGGCTCATAGCCACTAACGAACGCGCGAACATCCTCCTTCAGTGAGTTGATCACTCCGCTCACGTCTTCTCCAAGATACAGGTCCGCATTTTTAGCGATGGCTCCTCTTGAGGCTTCATCGAGCGGGCGACCACATATGCAGACAGTCGCTTCCTGAAGTTCTTCAAAGAACTCGCGCGAGGTGTTGGCCGGGAGCTTTAACACGACAAGAGACTGTCTCAGAGTACTCAAAGCTGCACGTATCGTTGGGTGCAGCCCCTCCGGTTCACGCAACACTTGCAGAAAGGCTGCCGCCTTTTCGTCCAATCGGTCGCTGGTCTTGTCGACGTTGCTCTCTGCAGTCTCTAATTTCTGCTGTAGAGCCGTATCGCTTTTTGTGCGCTCCTTGATGTTCTTCTCTAGAGTCGCAACCAGTTGAGCAGTCGCATCGAGTTGAGTGCTGGCTTTCTTCCGCGTCTTCCTAACCGTCTCAATGTGGCTCCGCAGCCGCTCTACCCGTGCTTGCTTTTGCTTCCTATCCCCAGCGGTTCCCTTGCCAGCAGTTTTTGCACGCCTTTGCCACTCAGCCTCGGCTAGGTTCTCAATCTCCCGAAAGAAATACAACTGAAACAGCGCGTCAATTGCTCTATCCGCCTCCGCCTTCTGGACGTCCATCAGCTCCTCGGCAAACTCGCCATCCAAGATAAAGAGCCGTACAAATTTCTCGTTAAAGAATGCATATAGCTCCGGTGGTGGGTGCCATCCCTTTTGTATTCCACCACCGGACGAAGTTCTGTAGTATGCCGCCCCTTGTTCGAAATCGAGTTTAAGCTCAAACGTGAGTAATTTGTCATCAATTCTCAATGTAATGCGAAAGTCGCCATGTGGGTTGGTAGCCTCCGGACGCCTGAAGGAACGTACCTTTTCTTCATTCCAACGGTCCGCCTCGCCGGACAGGGTAGCTCGAAGCATCCGTAAAGTCGTCGTCTTGCCCGTGCCGTTGGGCATCTGAATCAAGGCTACTTTACGAAGGCGCCCCTCTTGCTCCAGTTCAATACTTATATCAGGACATCTTAGACCGTGAGTCTCCCAACCGAGCAACTGAATATTCATGACTATTCTCTCACTGTCGGTGGAACTAATACTTTTAGGAGTAGGTCTAGACGCTGAGCAACCTCCTCTGCTGACCTGAGGGTGGTCTGACCATTGCTAAGTGACTCTAGCCATGCGACCAGTCTCGTATAACATTCCTCACCCTGCCCATTGGCTTCGACACTCGACCTCAACGCGGCGAGGACATCCAAATCAAGGCTCATGCTTCTCTCCCGTTGGTGTTCGCTCCCGGCAGACAAGGGACAGTTCTGTCAACCACGCACACCTTTCAGCGTCCGCGCTAATATGATTGGCCTGTTCTTCTGCTGTGCTTGCGCGAACAAAGTCCACTATCCGTGAGCGCTTCTCTGGCTCTGCAGGCGAAGTACGTAGGCATCGTCCGATACGCTGTATGGTTTCTAATCGTGTTCGATCGGACGATACCAAGATAATGTGCCGCAGCGCTGGAATGTCTATTCCTTGGGACAGCCTATGACACGTTATCAGGCAATCAATCTCCCCTGCAGCAAAATCCAGTAAGTGGACGCGTGCCTCGCCAGAGAAGAACTTTCGAAAGCGGTGGGTCACTCCATGTATGGCCTCGTAAAAAGACTCGCCGAACTCTTGAGTGGCGACGAACACTATGGCTCCCTGCAGCACCTCAGGATGTGTTTCCAGGTACTCGCGAAATATATGCGGCTTATTCTCGGCAGTTTTGTACACCAGCGACAAATCTCGCCAAATCTCTTCCTGTGGCATAGGGTTGCCCTCACGCTTTCTGACAGCGGCTTTCATGTATACCTTCTGAAGTCTCCTTTTATCTCCTTCAGTCAGCTCGTATGGCAGCGGATCATAGTCGAACTCGCACAATATTCCCCGCTTAATCGCATCTTCTAGGTGGAACTGAAAAAGCACAGGCCCGACCTCCTGCAGGATAAAGTCAGTGCCGACGGCATCGTGTTCGCGTTCCGGGGTCGCACTTAGACCCAGCCGATATTTGAATCCTTTATGAGTTCCTGCCAAATGTTTAATATTGCCGGAGCTCCCAAAACCATGCACCTCATCATGAACTATCAGCACAGAAGAGCGGTTCGCCTCGGGTAACCATGTAAATAGGTGATTGAGTTCGGACCGGCTTATAAGAAGGACAGCACCATCAGGATTTAGCGCGAATCGTTCCGCCTCATGATGTTGCCTACCGTAATGCCGGTATACACGCCATGGTTCATCCCTTGCGAGGGTCCAAGCCAAGATCTCGTTTGACCACTGGTCCAGCAAGGGGTTTCCATCTGTACAAACAATTGCTCCAGAAATCTCACCGATATCTACTAACCGCGTCAAGATCATCATTGCCGTGCGAGTTTTTCCCGTACCCGTTGCCATTTCTAGCACACCACACTTAGCGTGGAGGAATGCACTCAGCGCGTCCTCTTGATGGCGCCACTTGGCGTCGGGAACCGCATCATCCTTGGGAGGTGTTGAACCTGTTGATACCGCCCCTGAGTAGCTTGCGGCGCGTTCTCTAATGAGTTCCAGACTTTCTTCGGAGAGGGTTCTGATTATCAGACCACCTGCCTTGTTCCTCCATGTCTCATCGAATTGCGAATTTTTCTGTTCGACTCGTTCCATTTCGGACGGGATCCAACTTCGAAATACATCCACCGATTCGTAATTGCGTCTGTGACCCCCTTCAGTTTCATTTGCAGATCCAGCAAACGCTATCTTGTGACCGGACAGAAGATGGAAGATGCCAAACTTCTCATGATACATTCCTGGATCCTCGACATGTTCAGCGAACGCGAACTGAATGTTGACCTTATCGTTCGCGACCAACCACGCGAATAACTCCAGTCGAAGCTGTTCATCTGTTGGCGTTTCCTGAAGCCTGTAGGCCCCTTGAATTATCCTATCTGCCGCGATGCGACGTAGCGCGTCGCGTTCCTCTTCGTTCGTAGCCTTCGTTAGAACTTCCTTATCCTGCCGTGAAAGCTCGGGAGCTATAACAAGGCGGATGCTACAGTCATCTGCCCGCACAATGCGTGGAAGAATTCCCGTCCAACGCACTAAGGCTGCACTTGAAAAGTACGCTGCTGCCCGATCATATCTAGCGCTTGCTTCAAGGCATGGGAAGAAAAACGCCTTCCCAATGTCGTCTTGCCCACTTCTATAATGGGAATTTATGCCTTGCAACTGTTCAGGAAGGTCGGTAGGCGTATTGCTGTATGGCATAAATGCTGCGGTGGCACCCTAGTCGCCGGAGCTATTGGTGACAGCTTCGCAAAGCTGGCAAATACGCTCTTCTACGTCATGACTCGAATGTTTGCTCCAGCCAGGTGAACGTCTCTTGGCGTTGTTTCTTTCGTCTATTCAGGCGCATGGTCTCAAGAAGAGATTCTAGGGAGTCCTCCTCTCTGTCGGTATTCGTGACCCTTTGACCGTTGCGTGGCGACGTACCGTGGGAATCCAATAGCGCGTCAACGAGCTGTGTCAGTTCTTGGGTCTGAACCCAACCCAAGCGGTCTAGCGGTACTGTTCTCACTAAACGAGATAGGTGGAGGTATTGGTCTACCTGTGTCCAGTCTGCGGCGTGGTTCGCGCCGAGCACTTGTCCGAAGAGCACCAGATTTTTCTCGAGTGTCCCGCCAGTTAGATGTACTTGCTGCCATGTGCCAGAACTTTCAGCACTATCGATTAGTAACAGGAGCGCAAGTATAGAGCTCACTCCATGGCTGTCCACGCGGTTACCTAGCAACAGATTTAGCCGCATCCAGTTGATGCACCGCGCTTCTCGTAACCAACGCATAGCTGCATACAGCTCCCGCGGTGTCGGCAACTCATGTGTCAACGAGTGCCGTCTGTCCTGTTCAAGGTGATACCGCATTTCGTTGTGGACGATGTCGCACCATTTCTCCCGCGTGTCATGTTTTGCCGGCCAAGAATTGGGCTTAGCCGCGACTAACAAACTTTGATAGATTTCGAGGCGCGAAGAATCTCGAGCCCACTGGCACCACCGCATTTCCATACCCGGCTGCCAGGTCGGGTACATTCCATAGTTCTCACCTGCGAAACGGGACATTACATAGAGACGGCAATCCTCTTCTGTCAGCAAATCAGTCGCGTGCCTTATATACTCTCTTAGGCACGCTACGCGTTTCGTCAAAGCCCAAACACCAGGTGCTAATTTGAAGAACTCACAGCTGCCATAGAGCAAGCCAACGCTTCCTAACGCCAGAGGCATGCCTGGTAGGTTCTTGATTTCATCCCGAATCTCCGACAGGTGGCACACCCCACCCTTACGATCCAGGATCGCGGCAAGAATGCCTATGCCCGTGTTACGTTCTTCCACAGGTTCTATCTCGCATTCAGATAACTGTGCGCTGATTATCTCCTGCCAGTGCTCCTCCGAAGTCCTATGCATTTCTGATTGGCCCTTCGATTCCCCAATTTCAAGGGTCGCCCATCCCATACCTCCAAGGCTCACAAACAGGTGTGGTGCACCAGACAAACTGATAAGGAGATCGCGAAGACTGCACTTCTCGTCGCGAGACTTTTCATTGTGCAGTTGGAGGAGTTCTGCTTCCAGTTGCGGTACGCCGACTTCGCTAAGGATTCTGTGTAATCGGACGGCTCGCCGAGCACGCGGGCCAAGATGCCCCAACACCGCATAGTCTTTATACTCATGGATATCCAGCTGCTGATGTATTGCCGCACGAGCAGACTCTTGTGAGACGTTTAGGGTTTCTGCAAGATGGCTAACTCGCATGGGGAATTTTCTAGCCCCATCTCCAGAGCACAGAAGTGTCAACCTGCTTGAAGCCTGAGCCACCTCATCCGCATCACAGTACGTATTGAACCAACATTGGTCCCGCCTGACATAAGTAGCATCAAGCCAACCTCTAAGATTGCCGTAGTAAACTTGTATCATTAGTCTGGCCATTCCAGGCAGGTCTGATTTTCTTATTTTCGACATATGCGAAGAGTGAATCACTAGTTTGGACCCCGCTAGAAGAGCCCAGATGTCATCTTGCATCATACTGAGCCGAACAGGGATAGCAGAGGCTTGCGTGGCCCGTTTCAGTTTCAATAGGGTCTTGCCTTCTATTTGGCGAACGCGCTCTCTTGTTAGTCCGATGAGTGTCCCTATTTCCTCCAGAGTTCTCGGAGTATTCTCTTCCAACCCAAATCGGTAACGTAGAATGTCGCGCTCTCTTTCTTCAAGAGTATCCAACCAGGCGTCCGCCCATTTTTCCTGCTTAACGGCCTGACAAAGTATTTCTAGTAACAAACCGCGTGAATCCGAAAGCCAGGAAGATATCGAGATCAGAACAATCTCGCTATCCACAGAACTCTCGCGCCAGCATCGAAATTCCTCGTCCGAGGCAACCGTAAGCCAGTCAAGCGGGAAATTGCCGTCCAAACAAAGACCCGCTGCTAGAAGGCAAGTATTGAAATTCCCTGAAGTCAGGTCAAACGTACGACGCGTAATTTCTCTAGCGGCCAACTGTCGCGCCACACTCGTATCCCACCACCCGAGTTCACTAATGGGCTTGCTCTCTTCTATAAGGCGTTCAAGTGTATCCAAGGCCATGAAAAATTCCCGGGAGTAGGGAGAAGCCGAACGCACTGCACAAACCGAGGGGACGACAGCAAGATGCTCAACGGGAACCCCGATCAGATGAGTTAATTCGTCGTCAGAGTATGGACATGCTCCCTGGGTGATTTGGGTGTACTCGCCGCAGTAATCCTGAAGGCAGGGTGTAATTTGTCGGATGTCCATAGATGACATTGCCCGTTTCATCTGCGCCTTGGGTGCATGGTTGCCTAGATTTTGGCGACGCTCCCACAAGGAATCCGACGTCGTCCGCACCAAGTACGGCAGAGGGGTCCCCGTTTGTATGCGAATCATATTAGATGGCAAAGTAGGCGTGAACTGTGCCACCTGGCCACATATCCGACTCAAACAATGGGAACCATGCGCATGGGGGGCTGCGCACGTGTCCGAGCATTTCGTGAATCTGCTATTCAGCGAACAGTCTACGAGGACAAGCGGGGCCCCCTCTCAGGACTCGAACCAATATTACGCGGTTGCAATAGCAGGTGCCGGGATACCCGGCACGCCCTCTCCCCTCCCGCATTGCCCATTCTGCCTGCTAGGTCAGTGAATTGAGCGCGGCGAGCACACCCTGGTAACCGCTCAGGGGCACCGCCCCCGCGAACCGCCTTCTTATCGGGCCTCACTCCTGGCTATCTCTGGCCGGGTATGCCCTCATGTCCAGAGAGGGTGGCCGATGGTGGTCACACGGAAAGGAGAGGACTATGGGCACAAGCTTGGCAGGGCGTGTGCAGCTGCTGCAGAAGATGAATAGTGGAGAACTCGCGGGCAGGTACGAGGAGCTCTTTGGTGAAGCGCCGCGACGGCGGCACAAGGAGTGGCTGCGGCGGCGGATCGCGTGGGAGTTACAGGCGCGGGAGCTGGGTGGTCTGACTGAAGATGATCGGGCGCGCATCCGGGCCTTGGCGACCGAGCATGATCCCTTCACACGAGAGGCCACGAAGCCACGGCGGAAGGGGCAGCCAACACCCAAAGCCAAGACCGTGCGTCCGCGCTTGGGCACGGTGATAGAACGCGAGTACCGAGGCGTGACGCATGAGTTGACGGTCGTGGAAGGCGGCTTCCTATACCGCGGACAGGTCTACCGATCGCTGACGATGCTGGCGAAACACATCACGGGGGCGCACTGGAATGGGCCCCTCTTCTTCGGGCTGCGGTAGCGCCATGGGAACAACTCACTCCGAAACCGGAAAGCCAGGACCTATCCGCTGTGCAATCTACACGCGTAAGTCGACGTCGCAGGGACTGGAGGAGGATTTTACGACCCTGGACGCGCAGCGGGAAGCCTGCGAGGCATACATCACGAGCCAGAAGCACGAGGGATGGCAGGCGATCGCAACGCGGTACGACGATGGCGGCTTTACCGGCGCCCATTTGGACCGCCCCGCGATGCACGACCTGCTGCGGGACGTCGAAGCCGGCGTAATCGACTGCATCGTGGTGTACAAGGTAGACAGGCTCTCCAGATCGCTGCTGGATTTTTCCTACTTGCTTGGACGGCTGGAGCAGCACGAAGTCACCTTCGTCTCGATCACCCAACACTTCAACACCCACACGTCCATGGGGCGTCTGACGCTGAACATCCTGCTGTCGTTTGCCCAGTTCGAACGCGAGATGATCAGCGAGCGCACACGCGACAAGGTGGCCGCCGCGCGCAAGAAGGGCAAGTACTGCGGGGGGCAGCCCCCGCTCGGGTACGACGTGGACCATGAGCAGAAGCGGCTCGTGGTGAACCCAGAGGAGGCGGCACTGGTCCGCGAGATCTTCCAACGGTACGTGCACGAACAATCACTGTCACGTGTCGCCCAGTCGCTCACCGCCCAGGGGCATTGTCAGAAGCGCTGGATCACGAAGGCCGGCAAACTCCGCGGCGGCGGACCGTTCGAAACCACACGGGTCCAGATGCTCCTCCGGAATCCGCTCTACACGGGTATGGTCCGGCACAAGGGTGTGCTCTACGACGGGGAACACGAGGCCATCGTTTCGCCCGAACTGTTCGAATGCGTGCAAGAGCGGCTCGCCAAGAACCGCCAAACGCGCACAAGCGTACGGCGCGCCCGGGTCGGCCTGCTCCCGCGCGGGCTGGTCCGGTGCGGGAAGTGCGGGGGTCTGGTGTTCCATACCTACGGGCAGAAGAACGGGCGCAAGTACCGGCGGTACGTGTGTGTCACCCGCCAGAAGCGCGGTAGCGAGACATGCGACGCGCGCAGCGTGAAGGCTCCGGAATTGGAACAGGCCGTGGTGGAACGCCTGCGCGAGGCTCTGCACGATGCGGCATGGACGAAACGGTTACTTAAGGCCGCGAACACCCTGGCGAAGGCGCGGGTACATGAGAGCGACTTCGCGTCGTGCCGAGACGTCTTCGGTGACACGTGGGAGCTGCTGCCGTTTACAGAGCGGGCCCGCCTCTTGGACCTCCTCCTTGAACACGTCGACTACGACGGTAACGGCACGTTGGGCTTGACGTTCAGCCCGGCAGGGTTCCTCCAATTCACTGAAGAGATGGCATGCGTTCGCACGGAGGGGGTGGCGTGATGGGATCGCAGAACGACACGCTGCGGATGGAGTTTCGGGTCAATTTGGAGCCGATGCGCAGGCCCCGGCGGACGCAGCGTTCGCGCTCGGCACTGCCGATGCCATCGCTGCGCTACGCCCTTGTACTTGGGCACCAGTTGAACGGGGCCATCGAGAAGGGTGAGTTCCGGTCGCACGCCGACATAGGGCGCCACCTGGGGCTGACCGAGATGCGGATGTCGCAGTTACTCGGGCTGACGCTGCTCGCACCGTTCATCCAGCAGGCGATACTCACGATGCCGGACAACCTCCTAAGGCGGATTCCTGAGCGCAACGTCAGACACATCGCGCGCCAGCTCTTGTGGGCCGGTCAGCGGCACGCATGGGAGAAGCTGCTGGCAGATCTCCCTCACGGGCTTTCCAAGTAACGCCCCACATGTAGTCGGCTCTGCTTCCCCAGCGCCTCTATAGGCCCTGCGTAATAGCCAGTAGTGGCAACAGTCGGGCGCGCTGTCCGCCATGATCCTAAGGGGAACTCCACGAGCGGAAGCCGCGTGCCGTGTGTCCGAATGAGGTACGGGCCGTCTCCGGTCTTGGACCGCCTCTTTCGGGGAATCTAAATGCTTGGACACCGCGAGAGCTCGCTTGCCTCGCTACAGAATCTAGTTCTCGACCAGATTTCCGCTCGAAGACCGGCAGGGCCAACGACTTGGTCCATGTCCGCCTCGTTACGTAGGGCGGCCGATACGTTTCAGTTACCGCTGGTATCCATACTTCCAGAGATTCTCGGGCGTCAGTTGATAGTCGTGGTGGGTGTAATCGATGCCGTTCTCTTGGCACAATCGCATGGCGAAGTCATTCCCCGATGACGCGGCTACCCCCGTCCAGAAGAGCGTTTTCGCAGAGTCCACTTGGACGCCCTCTCCCGCCGCATACATCCTGGCCAACATGTACTGGGCTTCTGCATGGCCACTCAGGGCGGCGTTCAAGAAGAGTCCGTACGCCTCAGCGTAGCTGTCCCCCATGTACCACGTCATGCCAAGGTTGTACGCGCAGGAAGGGTACCCCGCCTCAACGCCGCGGCGCAGCCGAGACGTACTGCCCTTAAGGTCTTGCGACAAACCCCTCGCGTATTCATCGCAGAGTTCGCGCTCGGAAGAACCCGTGGGGGGAGCGGGCAGAGGCGGCGGGCCCAGGTCGGTTCGCGTCCTCCGCAAGGCCCTCCAAGGGGGAGCGGGCAGAGGCGGCGGGCCCAGGTCGGTTCGCGTCGTCCCCAAGGCCCTCGAGTCAAGAGCCGGTATGCTACTGTCCTCTTCACTCGCCTCCGGCGGACGCGTCGGCTGCGGCGGGGTCAAACGTCCGGCGTCATTAATCATCTTGCCAATCATCTCGTCGAAACCAAACTGCACGATCTGGTCGGCGAAGAGCGCATCCCGCACCTGTTGCCACCGAGCCGGCCCGACGATCGTCTCTACCTGCTCTCCCGCGTGCTCCGCACTGGCCGTCACTAGGCGTTCCCCCTCCGCGCGGGGTAGCTCCCCTTTCGCATACCGGATGAGGATCCCGCGCGTCGATTGCAGCTGATCAAGCTGGATCCGTTCAGCCGCCGCTATCACCGCGGGTTCGGCCACTACCTGACGTAGCGCCGCCGAGAAAAGCGCGACGGGGCTCGTGCCTGTGATGTCTCGAGCCTTCAAGGGCCCCACGTCGAGGTCGGCCGACCACGCCATGTTCACCCGGAAGCCGCGGGTTTTCGACGTAGAGGCGGTGCCGTCGGCGAGCCGAACCTCGTGGATAGTGATGTCGGGCTTTAGTTCGTCCGGCTCTTCGAGGATCCACTCAGTCCGTCGCTCGGCGTTTCTTCCGTACATGTGTACGCGACCATCTTTCCACTCGAAAGGCTGCCATCCTGCGCCCGACTGGACAGCAAAGAGATGTCCCTCGAGGTCCGGCCGGCGAGGGATCCAGGTCTCCACAGCATGGAACCGCCCCTGATCGTCGCCGATGAAATTGAGCACCGCGAGGATGGTGCCTCGCGGTGGAGCCTCGACGTCGAATTGACGCTCTAACTCCTTGCGCCGCGTCGACCAGTGTGGGTGATCGGAGGCTGATTCGGGTGGCACCAAACCGCCCAACGCCCGGATCGTCTGCATGACCTCTAGAGTGCCAAGCGAAGCATGGACAGGGGCGAGACCGTAGCCCAGCTCCTCGATTTGCCCAGCAGCCCACAGATCCGCCTCGGTCTCCCACTTCCGGGCCTCGCCCTTCGACGTGGGATCCCGACGCAGATGCTCGAGCCGGTGGTGGGCCACCTCGTGGAGCACTATCCACGCCGCCGTACTGAAAAACACTTCCCACGCCATCCGCTCGGACATGACGCGCAGGCCGGGGTCGCCGATAGCACTGTGGATGTCGAACGATGGGGTGGGGGCGGGCAGCCGATTCACGACCGCGTGACCAACGGACTTTCCGTAGTTCTCGCCCCACTGATAGAGGATGTCGCCGGCCTCATCGCGTCCTGTGAGCGCCACGCCGGCCACCTCAGCGGTGGCGAAAATCTCATTCAGGAACACGAGATCCACGTAGATCATCGGCGCGCCCGCCTGGGTCGTCGCTACGGCGTTGGGTCCCCACTCCACCCGGGGAGTCGTCAGGGTCCAAAGCCGAACCTCGCGCAGAAGCTCGGCAAGTTGCGGGTCTTCGTGTGCACTTCGGCGAAGGTTTTCCAGGACAGGCGCAAGCCACTCCGTCCTCGCGACCTCCGCCAGATCCTCCGGGCTCGATGGCGAGGCGCGCCATGCCGTAGGTTGAGCGCTCGCCGGATTCGAAGAGCCGAGGGCGAGCACGAGGGCGATAGCAGCGGCCACCTGCGTAACGACACGTGTGACTTTTCCGATCATGACCAAAGCCCTCAGTCTTGAATGTTTATGAACTGCCAGCTACGCGACTTTCCTTCATCTCTTCGTCCACTTTGGCGCGGAGGCCACCCACCAGCACCTCGTTCTCGAGGATCCAGCGAAACTGCGCGTCCTCCAAAAGCTCGATGAGCACTAGTGGATTTCTCACCAGGAGGGATTCCAGGCGTGCGAGCGTGGCGGAGGCGAGCTCGACCCCGGCTGTCGCTGGGAAGGCCGCGGTCTCCGGCGCTACCTCTTCGAATTCCTCACCGTGGGCCAGACGAGTCGCCGTGTACACGCGCAGATAGCCCAGGAGCGGCCTGGGGGTTACGGGCGACGCGAGCTGGGCGACCGTAAGCGGGAGTTTGAATCGCTCGCGAACAATGGTTTCGAAGATTGGATCCCGCACCGCACTTTGGAGTTCCGGTGTCTTGAGCGCCCGGCGTAGCAGTTGCGGTTGCAGCACCACGGCCTCGACGAGATAGGTCAGGGCCTGCCGAGGGTGGTTCTGCTGAGCGGTGTGAACGGCGTGCTCGAAGAGGTCTAGGGCCAAACGGCCTCCCGGGGGCGAGCGAGCCAGCCGGCTTTCCACGAGGTTCTCGGCGAGCTTCTCGAGCTCTGTCCCAGGCGGCAGCTCCCGGTAGACGGCGGGGGTCACGATCCCTGTCCCGATCACGATAAGACCAGAGATGGCGAATACCAGTCCGGGGGAAGAGGTGAGAATCTTTATCTTGGTCGAGGCAAGTGCACCCTCGCCGCTGAACGTCGCCGTGACTCCCTTTTCAATCAGACTCTTTCCCAGGAGGCTGAGGATGATCCCGGTCGCGAGATAGGCGATCTTAAGAACTACCGCCGCGATCGTGTGTATCAGCTGCGCCGGCATGGACACACCAAGCCTACCCCACTCGTCCACTTGGGGCAAAGCCCCGGCGCAGCGAGCCTAACAGGACGGATGTGGAGTTCGGGAAAATAATTGCGAGTGCAATTTGGCCGCGGCGGCACCTAGCTTCGGCACCTTCTTCCCCCATGCAAACAAACTATCGAGAAGTTCAAGTGCGCGACCCTCCAACGCGGTGCGAGTAATTGGGTACTGAATCGGTCCTGTCTGCATAAGTGCCCGAATAGCGCGTATTTGAGCATTCATAGTCGGCCCGATAAGAATTCGCAACACTATTCCGCTTCCGTGATCCCGCATGCGGATAAGTCCTCCATCTTCAGAGACTTGCACACGCGAAAGTTGCCTAAACCAGAATTCATGGTGTAGGTATCGCCCGTTGATTGATAAAGAGATCACCACGGCACGTGCGGAAAATACCGGCAGCACCACTCTTTGGCCATGCCATTTCCCCGCTGGTGTACATGCGTGCCTAAACCGGAAATCCTCGAGATGTTCAGATTCAGAGAGGAAGAGAGGATTCGGGCGCGTGTGGTGCCATAGACAACGGCCGGTCCAGCGGTCGCGGCAACACAAAGAGGATGGGCTCCAAAGGCATGTGGAACGAAAAAGCGCGCAACATGGCCACATGCGGGTGCAATCAGCGCTCAGGATAGGGCCCGGATTGCCTAAACCACAGGGGCGGCGCGGTTCCTCTCACATACTGGCGCTCCGTGAAGGACTCGAACCACTATTTCACATCCGTAATACATATTGCGGATAAGTCCTCCACCTTCAGACACTTCCACACGCGAACATTTCCTAAACCAGAAATCGCGGTTTAGGTATCGGACCTTGAACGATGAATAGATCGCCAAGACATGTGCGGAATATTCCGGCAGCATCACGCGTGGGCCATGTTGTTCGCACCAATCGTTGACGTGCGCGCCTAAACCGGAACTCGCGACAGTGTGCACATTCAGAGAGGAAGAGAGGAAAGATTGCTGTGAGCTGCGCACAACGCGCGCTCACGTTCGCACCGACGCGAGCAGAGAGGATGCGCCACACGATCCCAATTAGCAGAAAGGCGCGACGAATGGCCATTTCCGCCGAATTCATCGCGCCAAAATCCGCCATAACTCCTTAAACCACAGGGGTTTAAGTTGTGTGACAAATAGTCGCGCCCCGAGGAGGATTCGAACCTCCGGCCTTCGGTTTAGGAAACCGCTGCTCTATCCACCTGAGCTACCGGGGCAGGGGGAATGCTTGCAGTTTACCGAACGCAGCGGAGGGATGCGATGGGCGCCGGATTGCCCCCGCGCTCCTATTGCGGGCTGCGCGCGGGTGGCGCCCTACAGGCGTTTGATCTCGCGCCGGGACAGCCGTTGCGGCGCGTCGGGGTCGAGTTCGGCGCCCCCTTCCCGCGTCGGGCGCCACTGCTGCGCTTGCTCACGCGCCTGGGCCAGTTGCCTCTTGCTCAACTGCTTTCGGAGTTTAGCCCTACGCGTGTTCGCGTCCTTATGTCCGCCCCGCGCCGCCAGGCTGAGCCACTTGTAGGCCTCCGTGGCGTCGGTGGGAATGTAGGCCTTGCGCAACTGGCTGATCCACCGGCGCGTCATGCCGGGACCCGCCAGCCCCTCGTGATTCAGGTACAGCAACGCGAGGGCATACTGCGCACCGGTGTCGCCCTGCTCGGCTGCGCGCGCGTACCAGCGGGCCGCCGTGCGGTGATCGGCGTCGACCCAGCCGGGCGTGGGGTCATAGAACATGGCTCCGAGGGTCCGCTGCGCTACCGCTTCGCCCCGCTCCGCCAGCGGTTTGAGATGTTTGAACGCCCGGTTGTAATCCCGGGCGGTGAAGGCATCCATCCCCCCCTCGAGCGTCATTCGGTCCCCCTGGGGCGTCCGCCCCGCCCTTCGCTTATACCATTGTTCGGCAGTGCAATGCCAGGCGCCCCCTCGGGGGTAGCGCCAGGTGTCGGGCCTCGGGGGACACGCGGGCAGGCGCGGCGGTGTACCAGCGTTGCTATACTCGCCCCGCACCGTCCGAAAACGCCAACCCGGTTGCGCGGAAGAGGGGCGCGGGGCGCCTGGAGCCTGCCAAGCGCTGCGCCGCGGGAGGCCGAACCCGGGGACGGGGAATCATGTCCAGCGAACCCAGCGACGAAACCCCAGTGGAGTCCGCGGCGGACCCGAGCCCGATGGCCCGGCCCGGCCGACTGGAACTGGTCGGCGCCGCGCTCTTCCTGCCGACGGTCATGTTCGTGAACAAGGTGAACAACATCATCTTGCCGAACCTGTACGACTGGCCCTACGATCCGCGCACGCTCGTCCCGTTTCTCGCCGGTTTCGTGGGGACCGCCGGCCTGTGCCTCTGGGTATTCCTGGCCACGGAACGGCGCCGGTGGTGCGTCGGCGCGGCACGCGCGGCCATCGGACTGGGCACAGCCATCCTGCTCTGGGGCGCGGTGCATTCCCTGGCCGAACGGCGGCCGCTCCGGTTTCCCGTGCTGGTAGGCCTGGACGAAGCCGTATTGGTGCTGGCGGCGATCCTCGGCACCCGCCTGCCCTGGCGGTGGCTCACGCGTGGGTTCGCGTTCGTGGGCACCGCGCTGTTACTCACCGGCGTCTACAACCACGGTACCGGGGTCCGGCAGCACCAGCGCATGCTGGCGGCCCGGGCACCGGTGGTGCCGACCCCGAGCGGGACCGCACCTGCGGGGGCCGGCGCAGCGGGATCCGCCCACGCGACGGGCAACATCTACCACATCATGTTGGACGGGTTTCAAAAGGAGGTGTTTGCCATCCTGCGGGATCGGGATCCCAGCCTCCAACCGGCCGGCTTCACGTACTACCCGCACTTCATGTCCAATTACGCGCTCACCCGGCATTCCATGGCGGCGGTGCTGACGGGCCGGTACTTCCAAGCGGGCGCGGATCGCCGCGCGTGGCTGGGGGAGGCGCGCATCGGAGGGCTGTACCGGGACCTGGCCGCCCACGGCGTCCGGATCACGCAATACCTGTACTTCCAGGATCGCGACTGCTCGCCACACGCGGCGGGGGGGTGTTATTCCCCGTGGGATGGAGAGCGGGATACGCCGGAACTTCGCGAGCAGCGGCGCCAACGGCAACACTGGCTGCGCACAGAACGGCGGCACGACGCGATCGATTTCTGGGTCACGAGTATCGTCCCGCGGTCCATCCACGCCTATCTCCGACGCGAGTATCTGGCGCAAACCACGTGGGCCGGTCTTCCCCAGCTGGGAGACGCGGCGGCGTTTCCCATCATGGCGACCCTCGGCCTCCGCGAGAAGAGTCCACGCGGCGAGCCCGGCGGGCGGGCCTTCCCGTACTGGTCGGCCCAACAGTTCCAGCAGTTCTTGCGTGACGAGGCGGGGCGGCCGCCGACTGGGCAGTATGTGTATTTTCACGCCATCCTGCCCCACTTTCCGTACATGCTCGGGGCGGACTGCTCCAACCAGGGGTGGACGACGGGGTCGGCGCAAGACCGGTATCTCGCCCAAGCGGAGTGTGCGCTGCGACTCGTTGGCAAGCTGACGGAGCGGCTGGCGGAATTGGACCGCCTGGAGGACGCGCTGATCATCGTCCACGCGGATCACGGGGCGTTCTCCCCCGTGCTGCCGGGGTTGGTCGAGCAGTACAGCGCGTGGTTCGACCCCGGCGCCGCCGCGGCCCTCGCCGCGACTCCGGGGCTCATTGGCGACGACGGGCTGTCCACCGGGGGGACGGCCCCGGACCCTGCAACCTTCACGGGGCTGGCGGCGTTCCGCAGCGCCGCGCTTCTGCTCGTGAAGCCGCCCGGTGGGGGCCCACACAACTCCCCCGTGCCCGCGAATTCCCTGGATATCGCCCCCACCGTCTACGCGCATGTGAACCTTCCCCCGCCCGGCCTCGGGGGCTACCCCCTGACCGCGTTTCCCGCCGACCTCCAGCGCGCCGCGCCGTTTTACCTGTGGCCCGGCGGCGACACGACGGATCCGCGTCGGGATGTGGCGCGGACCAGCGGATTCCTGGCCTATGAGCGTGAGAACGGCGTCTGGGTGTATCGCGGAACGCTACCCGCCCGGTAGGTTCGGCCGGCGCTTCCGGCGAAGGCCCGCCCCGCAGTCAGCCGAAGGCCCGGCAGACGCGGCAGCGGTTCCATGGATACAATAGGCTTCAGGGATGCGGCCACCGGACGCCGCTCACCGGGCCGGGGGGGCCGATTGACCCACGCCGCTGCAGCTATGCCACGTACCGACAATATTCATGTTGAGCGCCTGGAATCGCTCGTGCCGCCCGTGGAATTGAAGGCGGCCGTGCCTGCGACGGAGGCACACTACGAAACCGTGTCGCAGGCGCGCGCGGTGATTCGCGACATCCTCCGGGGGCGGGACGAGCGCACGCTGGTCATCGTGGGCCCCTGCTCCATCCACGACCCCGCAGCGGCCCACGAGTATGCCGGGCGCTTGGCGGAGCTGCGGAATCGTTTGGGGGACATCCTTTATATCGTGATGCGCGTGTATTTCGAGAAGCCGCGCACGACGGTCGGCTGGAAGGGGCTGATCAACGATCCGCACCTGAACGGCACCTGCGACATTCAGTTGGGGCTGCGCCTGGCGCGCGAAACACTCGTGGGCGTCGCGGACCTGGGCCTGCCGGCGGCCACGGAACTGATCGACCCCTTTACCCCGCAGTATCTGGCGGACCTGATCAGTTGGAGCGCTGTTGGCGCGCGCACGACGGAGAGCCAGACGCACCGGGAGATGGCGAGCGGCCTGTCCATGCCGCTGGGCTTCAAGAACAACACGGACGGAAACCTGCAGATCGCCCTGGACGCGGTGCAGGCCGCCGCGCATCCGCACGCATTTTTAGGAATCGACCAGGCAGGCGCCAGCGCGATGGTGTACACCACGGGGAATCCGGACTGCCACATCGTCTTGCGCGGCGGCCGCCACGAGCCCAACTACTCGGCGGAGGCCATTCGGGCGTGCGAGCGCCTGATGGCAGAGGCTGGAGTGGCCACGCGCATCCTGGTGGATTGCAGCCACGCGCAGACCGGGAAGGATTATTCGCGGCAACCGGAGGTGCTCGCCGATCTGGTCGGCCAGATTCGGACGGGCACGACCTCCATCGCCGGCGTCATGCTTGAGAGTCACCTCAACGCGGGCAACCAGACGCTCGGCGACGCGCCACTCCAGTACGGTGTCTCCATTACCGACGGCTGCATCGATTGGGCCACGACGGAGCGCTGCCTCACCGCCGCCGCCGCGGCCCTCGCTCCCGCCCGGCGATAGCCTCCCGCAGGGGTCTCCCCACCCCGTCCCGGCGCACTCGACGATCTCCTGGCCGGCGGCCGACCCGAACGAGAACACATCGTCCGAGCGGGTAGTGGAGCGCGGGCCCACCGGTCGTCGGCCGAGGCTACACTGAAGAGATGCCCACGCGAGACGACGACTTCGTTCCCTACCAGGATCGCGCGATGCCATGGGAACGCGGCGCCGGCCGGCCGTCGACGGGCGGCGAACCGGGAACGTCTCCGCCCCGACCGGCACGCGGCCGCGGCGGTTGTGCTGGGTGCCTCACCGGTTGCGGCTGCCTGCTCGCGCTCCTCGCGCTCCTTGCTGCCGGCATTTATCTTGCCTGGGTCAATATGCCCAGCCTGGGCACGGGCACCTTGAACGTCCTGGTGAACAGCGCCATCGACGGGAAGATCACCGTGAACGGGGAACGCGTGCGCGTGCCGAGCGCGTGGCAGAAGCCCTGGCGCGCCACCGCGGCCGCTTACGGCCGGGCGTACGACACCGGCGCGGTCGCGCCGGACCACTTTCGGGGTACCCTCTGGGAGACGTTCCTCACCTGCCTGGGCGAGGGCGGCGAATTGCCGGATGAGCAGATCCGGTCGCTGTGTGAGCGCATGCGGGATGCGCTGTCCACCGAGCAGCAGGCCGAGCTGCCCCCCTTCCCCCCTCTGCCGGCGCTCGGCCGCGCGACCGAATCGGCGTCGCCGCCGGGCTCTCCCCCGCAGCCCACGCTGGAGGCCTCGGAGCGCGACCGGCAATACGAGGTGCGGCGGGCGTTAGTCGCGATTCTAAGCCGCCTGCACGGACCCGCGGAGGCCAAGCGGTTGGTCCCGGCGGACGCGATCGTCTACGACTTCCAGTACAACACCGCCCCCTATCCGTCGCTCATGGATGACTGGGAAATCGCGGGGGCGGCCGGCAGCGGCATGGAACCCGGCATGCAATCCCGCGGGGGGTTCAGTGCCGCGCCCAGCATGTACCTGGCGGCGCCCGCCGGCGCGCAGGACGCGGAGGCGGCCATCCGCTTCACCACCCTGGCCGGCACGCTCCGCTTTTGGTACCGGTTCGAGGGTGCGGCGGGCCCAGGGAGCGCGCTCACGGTGTACGTCGACGATGCGGTCGGCTTCGTGGACTCCTGGCCGACCACCCCCGACCCTAGCCCGCTTGCGCGCAACGTGTGGGTGCGGGTGGATCTTGAGAACCTCGCCAAGGGCCGGCCCAAACGCATCGCCATCCACACCACCGTCGTGTCCGCGCCGCAGGCGTGCTTCCTTTATATAGACGATTTCGTATTCGCTCCCTGAGGGGGGATCGCATAGACTGGGCGCGCCCGAGGGGCGAACCGAGCTAGAGGGGGATACCGTGACGGCGACGATGGAAGCGTATCGGGTTCATGAGTACGGGTGGTATAAGGACCAACTGCGGTGGGAGGAGTGCGAGCGGCCGGCAGCGGGCGGGCCGGCGGCGCTGGTCAAAGTGCTCGCGGCGGGGGTGAACTTTCCCGACCTGCTGGCCATCGCCGGCCAGTATCAGATGAAGGCCCCCATGCCGTTCATTCCCGGGCAAGAGGCCATGGGCGTCATCGAAGAGCCGTCGCAGGACGGCGCCTACCAGCCCGGCGACCGCGTCATGACCATGAACATCTGCGGCGCCTACGCACCGTACCTCATGGCGCCGGACGCCGGCTGCTTCCCGGTGCCGGACGGGATGCCCGACGCGGATGCGGCGGCGTTCCTGATGACGTACCACACCTCCTACTGCGCGCTCACCCACCGCGGCCGCCTCCAGGAAGGCGAAACGCTGCTCGTGCACGGCGGCGCGGGCGGCGTCGGCACCGCCGCCATCCAGCTCGGCAAGGTGCTGGGCGCCACGGTGATCGCTACGGCGGGCAGCGAGGAGAAGCTGCAGGTGTGCCGCGACTGCGGCGCGGATCACGCGATCAACTACCGGGAAGAGGACTTTGTCCCTAAGGTGAAAGAGCTGACCGGCGGCGGCGCGGACGTGATTTACGACCCGGTGGGCGGCGACGTGTTCGACAAGAGCAGCAAGTGCATCGCCTGGGAAGGCCGCATCCTGGTCATCGGCTTCGCCAGCGGGCGCATTCCCGAGATCGCCGCCAACCGCATCCTGCTGAAGAACTGCGCCATCACCGGCGTCTTCTGGGGCGCGTACCAGTTCCACAACCCCGAGCTGATCCGGGCTAACCACGTCATCCTGTGCGATCTGTACGCCCAGGGGAAGATCAAACCCGTCATATATAAGGAGTACCCGCTGAGGGACCTCCCCGCCGCCCTCGGCGCCATCGAAAGCCGCGCCAGCTACGGCAAGATCGTCATCCGCCCGTAGGGCAGAGCCGACCCCGCGGATTCTTCGTCGGGCACGGATGCCAATCCCTGCCGCCCACCGTGCGCGCTCCGGCGCGGGCCGGGCTGGGGGAAGCCGGTTGCGCAAAGCGCAGAGGCGGGTGCCGGGCCGGGCGGCTCCCAGACCCCGGGCGCAGCGCGTGGCCGGATGCTAGACTAGGGCGTTTGGCCGCCCCGGCGGCCGGAGAGAGGCATGGGAGTGCCGCGGGCCGCACAGAAGGAACACGTCTACACCGTCTCGGAACTCACGCGCAACGTGAAGGGGATCCTGGAATCCACCTTCCAAGGCGTGTGGGTCGAGGGCGAGCTGTCCGGCGCCAAGGTGGCCCCCTCGGGCCACTTCTACGGTACGCTGAAGGACGAGGGCGCCCAGCTCGACCTGGTCATGTGGAAGGGCCAGCTCCGGAAGCTCGGCTTCGCCCTAGAGCACGGCACCCAGTACCTGTGCCACGGCAACCTCACGGTCTACGAAGTCCGGGGCAACTACCAGCTCATCCTCCAGAAGGTGGAGCCGGCCGGCCTCGGCGCGCTCCAGCTCCAGTTCGACCAGCTCAAGAAGAAACTGGCGGAGGAGGGGCTGTTCGACGATGCCCGCAAGCACCCCCTCCCGGCGTTTCCCCAGCGCATCGGGATCGTCACCTCCACCGCCGGCGCCGCGCTGCGCGATATCCTCCACGTCCTCACCCGCCGGTTCGCGGGCCTCGACATCCTCGTACACCACGCGCAGGTGCAGGGGGACGGCGCGGCCGACCAGATTGCCCGGGGGATCGAGACGCTCGATCGCCTGGGCCGGTGCGACGTGCTGATCGTGGGCCGCGGCGGCGGTTCCCTCGAAGATCTGTGGGCCTTCAATACGGAGCCCGTGGCGCGCGCCATCGCCGCCGCCAAGACGCCGATCATCTCCGCCGTCGGGCACGAGGTGGATTACACCATCGCGGATTTCGTCGCGGACCTGCGCGCGGCCACCCCCTCCGCCGCCGCGGAACTGGTCGTGGCCGAGCGGGACGCCATCGTGGCCGGCGTGCAGGAGTTCCGCCGCCGCTTGGACGTCGCCATCGCCGCCGACGCCGACCGCGTGCAGCAGCAGGTCGACGCGCTCGCCGGGCGCTACGGGCTGCGCCGGGCCGCGGATGTGCTCAGCCAGCGGTCGCAACAGATGGATCACGCCCTCGCGCGGTTGCGCGCGGCCTCGCCCCTCGGCCGGCTGCGCACCCAGGCCGACCGCCTGAAGGGCGCGTTTGCGGGACTCCGCGCCCACAGTCCGGCCCGCCGCTTGCCGGCGCTGGAGAAGGACGTGGCGACCGCGCGGCGGCGGATCACGCGCGCGTGGGAGGCCGCGCTGGTGCGGACGGACGAACGCTTCCGCCGCACGGTGGCGCAGTTGGATGCGTTGAGCCCGCTGCGCGTGCTGGCCCGCGGCTACAGTGTGGCCACGGCGGTGGCCACCGGCGCTGTGGTGACGGATGCGGCGGCGGTGCGGGCCGGCGACGCGCTGCACCTTCGCCTCCACCGGGGGCGGCTAGACTGCCGGGTGGAATCGGTGCAGGAGGGCGCGGATGGCTAAGGCGAAGGGCGACGCCATGAAGCTCGAAGAGGCGCTCAAGACCCTCGAGAAAATCGTGGCGGATCTGGAGACGAAGGAAGACCTGCCTCTGGACGAGGCGATCGCGCTCTACGAGCAAGGCATGAAGCTGTCGGCGCTCTGCCAGCAGAAGCTGGCGGCGGCGCAGCAGAAGATCGTGGAAGTACAGGAGAACGCGAACGGCGGGCTGACGGAGAAGCCCCTGGCGCCCCCGCCGCAGGAAGCGTCACTGTTCGACCAACCGGGAGACGCGGGCGAGGACGTCCCGTTCTAAGGAGCTATGGCCGACACACCGCACACGCCCCTCCTCGATACGATCCACGATCCCGCCGACCTGCGCGGCCTCTCCGTCGAGGAGTTGAGCCAGGTGGCGGGCGAGCTGCGCGCGGAACTCTTGCACGTGGTCTCGCAAATCGGCGGGCACCTGGCTTCGAGCCTCGGGGTCGCCGAACTGACCGTGGCGCTCCACGCCAGGTTCGACACGCCGAACGACCTGATCGTGTGGGACGTGGGGCACCAGACCTACGGCCACAAGATCCTCACCGGGCGGCGGGCGGAGATGATGACCCTGCGGAAGACGGGCGGCATCAGCGGATTCGCGCGGCGCAGCGAAAGCGCGTATGACACGTTCGGCGCCGGCCACGCGAGCACCTCCATCAGCGCCGCGCTGGGGATGGCCGTGGCCCGGGACCTGCGCGGCGGTGAGGAGCGCGTGATTGCCGTGATCGGCGACGGTGGGCTCACGGGCGGGATGGCCTTCGAGGCGCTGAACAACGCGGGCAATATGGACACGAACCTCATCGTCGTGCTGAACGACAACGAGATGTCCATCTCCCGCAACGTGGGAGCGCTCTCGCTCTACCTGAGCCGGCTCATTACGAACCCGCGGTATAACGTGCTCAAGCGCGACATCGAAGCGTTGATGAAGGCGATCCCGGGCGTCGGCGAATCCATTTTCCAGACGGCCCGCCGGGTGCAGAATTCGGCGGGCGCGCTCCTGAAGCCTGGGCACCTGTTCGAGGAACTGGGCTTTAAGTACGTCGGCCCCATCGACGGCCACAGCATGCCGATCCTCATGGAAACCCTGGCGAGCGTGGCCACGCTCGACGGCCCCGTGCTGCTGCACATCCTGACGAAGAAAGGCAAAGGGTACGAACCCGCGGAGGCCGACCCGGTGCGCTATCACGGGGTCACCCCGTTCAAGCTGGAGCCCGAGAAGCTGGAACCCGCCGACGCAAAGGCCGAGGCCCAGGCCGCAACGCAGCCGGTGCCGCCGAAATACACCGACGTGTTCGGCGATACCCTGGTGGCCGCGGGGGGCGCGGACGACCGGATCGTGACGATTACGGCGGCCATGCCGGGCGGCACGGGGGTGATGAAATTCGCCAAGGCGTTTCCCGAGCGATGCTTCGACGTGGGCATCGCGGAGCAACATGCGGTCACCTTCGCGGCCGGGCTCGCGACCCAGGGCATGATTCCCGTGTGCGCCATCTACTCCACGTTCCTCCAACGCGCCTACGACCAGTTGATCCACGACGTGTGTCTGCAGAATCTGCCCGTCCGGTTCGTCATGGACCGCAGCGGCCTCGTGGGGGCCGACGGACCGACGCACCACGGGGTCTTCGACGTGGCCTATCTCCGCGCGGTGCCGAATATCGTGGCGATGGCCCCCAAGGATGAAGAAGAGCTGCGGGCCATGACGCGGTGGATGCTGCGCTACGACGAGCATCCCACCGCAATCCGGTACCCGCGTGGAACCGGCATCGGCGTGCCGCTGACCGATGCGCTCCCCGACTTCGAGGTGGGGAAAGCGGAAGTGCTCCAGGAAGGGGACGGCATCGTCATCTTTGCGCTCGGCAGCATGGTCCATCCCGCGCTCGCCGCCGCCGCGGCATTGGCCAAGGAAGACATCAGCGCTGCCGTAATCAACCTGCGGTTCTACAAACCGCTGGACGCGACTTGCATTCGCGAATGGGCCGAGCGCTGTCGCAACGTGGTGACCGTGGAAGAGGCACAACTGAACGGCGGCGTCGGGGAAGGGATCGTGCGGATTTTGGCCGAAGCGGGCACGCTCGCCGGCTTGCGCGTCAAGCATCTCGGCGTGCCGGACAACTTCCAGGTGCACGCCGCGCCCGCGGATTTGCTCGGGCCTCTGGGCCTCACGGCGGAAGGGATTGCCGCCGCGGCGCGGACGGTCATCACCGCCGACACCTTCACGGGTCCGTCCGGACAGCCGCTGCACGCGACCCTCTCGTAGCGGTCCTGTGTCCTCCTCGCCGCCGCCGGTGCCCGCGCCTGAAGCGGTGGACACCGCAGTTCCGGCCAGCTTTCTCGACTGGGTGACTCAGGCGCCACCGATGCCCGAGGTGCGTGCCGCCCTCCGCGCGGCGCGGAGCCCGCACCTTGCCGTCTGGGGCCTGTGGGGTCCGGCGCGGTCCCTGGCGTTGGCCGCGCTGGCGCGCGAGGCGGACCGCCCGCTCTGCATCGTCACCCCCACGCAGACCGGCGCGGATGAGGTGGCGGATACGCTCTCCGCCCTCTACGGGGACACCTCCATCGCCGTCTGTCCCGCGCGCGAGTATTTGACGCGGGACGACGCTCTGCCGATCGAGGAGGTCACGGGCGAACGGTTAAGCGTGCTGCGCGCGCTCCTGACCGAGGACGGGCCCCTCCGCGTACTCGTCCTCCCGGTGCACGCGCTCATTCAGACCATCGCCGCGCCCCCGTGGGTGCGCGAGCAGCTCACCTGGATCCGGGAAGGCGACACGATCGCACCCGATGACCTGGCGCGACGCCTCGTCGCCTGTGGGTTTGAACGCGTGACCCAGGTGGAACGGCCCGGGGAGATCAGCCTGCGCGGCGGCATCTTCGACGTGTTTCCCCAGTGCAGTACGGACGGACCCGTGCGGATCGAGTTCTTCGGCGACGACATCGATTCGATTCGCCGCTTCGATGTGGGAACACAGATCTCATTCCAGCGCGTGCAGGCGTTGGCCGTCATGCCGCGCCTGCGCACCGTCGAATTGCCCGCCGAGCGCACCGTCCCGGCCGGCACGCTGGTGGATTTCCTTTCGGGTCAGTGGCTCATCGGCTGGTGGGAGCCGCGCGGCATCGAGACGGAACACGCGCGGCTCACGGACGGCGAGGTGCTCGGCGTCGAGCAAGGCGCGTGGGAGCGGTTGGAGCGGATCTGTGAGCGGACCGCAGACTACCCGTCGATCGCCGTGTCGCAAACGGGGGCCCCGCCGGCCATCGTGCCCGTCGACGCGCACTGGGCCGCGCACACGGCGGGGCTGCAGCGGTACGCCCGCGATCTGGACACGCTCTGGCCGACCCTGCGCACGTGGCTGGACATGGGGCGCCGGGTGGCGCTGTTCGCGAACAGCGACGGCGAGGCGGACCGGCTCGAAGAATTGTGCCGGGAACAGGACCTGCAGCCCGCGCGGACGCCGGCGCCGGATCCAGACGCCACGTTCCAACTGACGCTGGGCCGGCTACGCGCGGGGGTCGACTGGCCGGACGCGGGTTGGGTGCTCGTGAGCGAGCAGGAGCTGTACGGCCGCTATGTATTGCGGCGAGCCCGCCGCAAATTCCACACGGGTACCCCCATCGAACATTACACGGACCTCCGCGTGGGGGACTTCGTGGTCCACACGGAGCATGGCATCGGCGTGTACCGGGGCCTAAGCTATGTCAGCGACGCCCAAGCCGACTTCCTGATGCTCGAGTACAAGGGCGGCGACAAGCTCTACGTTCCCATTGACCAACTCGACCTGGTGCAACGCTACGTGGGCGGAGGCGAAACGCCCACCCTGCACCGGCTGGGCGGAACCGCGTGGAAGAAGACCAAGGCGCGGGTGCAGCGCGCGGTCCGCGAATTGGCCGGGCAGCTCGTGGAACTCTACGCGGCGCGCCAAGCGCGGCCGGGCTTCGCGTTTCCTCCCGACGCGGACTGGCAGGAGGAGTTCGAGGCAGGCTTCCCCTACCGGCTGACCCCGGATCAGGGTACCGCGATCGCCGCGACGAAGGCGGACATGGAAGCGCCGCACCCGATGGACCGGCTCCTCTGCGGCGACGTGGGGTACGGGAAGACGGAAATCGCCTTGCGGGCGGCGTTCAAGGCGGTGCTCGGCGGCCGGCAGGTGGCGGTGCTGGTGCCCACCACCGTGCTGGCGAACCAGCATTTCCAGCGCTTCACGGAACGCATGGCCGAGTATCCCGTGCGGCTCGCCATGCTGAGCCGGATGCAGAGCCCCAGCCAAGTGCAACAGACCTTGGAGGCACTCGCCGCCGGCACCGTGGATATCGCCATCGGCACGCACCGGCTCGTACAGCGGGACGTCACGTTCCACGACCTCGGCCTGGTGGTGATCGACGAGGAGCAGCGCTTCGGTGTCGCGCAGAAGGAGCAGCTGAAGCAACTGCGGACACAGGTGGACGTGTTGACCATGACCGCGACCCCGATCCCGCGGACGCTGCACCTGGCACTCATGGGCGCGCGCGACCTCAGCCTGGTGAACACCCCGCCGGACGGGCGGCTGCCCATCGTCACCGTGGTCGAACACCACGACCCCACGCTGATCCGGGATGCCGTGCGGCGCGAACTGGCCCGCGAAGGGCAGGTGTATGTCGTCCACAACCGCGTGGAAACCATCAACGGCTTCGCGGAGGAACTCAAGGCCCTGGTGCCCGAAGCCCACATCGTGGTCGCGCACGGCCAAATGAAGAGCCGGCAGTTGGAAGAGGTGATGATGCGATTCCTAGCGCGCGAGTTCGATGTGCTCGTGTCCACGACCATCATCGAAAGCGGCTTGGACATTCCCAATGTGAATACGATTATCATCGACCGCGCCGACCGCTTCGGCTTGAGCCAGCTCTATCAATTGCGGGGCCGCGTCGGGCGGCAGACCCAGCGCGCGTACGCGTACTTGCTTCTTCCCCAGCACGTGCAAATCACGGCGGACGCCCAAAGCCGGCTGGACGCCATTCGCGAATTCACGGACCTGGGCGCAGGGTTAAGTTTGGCGCTTCGCGATCTGGAGATCCGCGGGGCGGGCAACCTGCTCGGTGCGGAACAGTCCGGCGAGATCTCGGCCGTCGGGTTCGACTTGTACTGCCAACTCGTGGGCGACGCGGTCAAGCAACTCCGGGGCGAAACGACCGAGGACGTGGTGCTGCCGCGCGCAGAGCTCAACGTGCCCGCGTACATTCCCGACGACTATGTGGTGTCGCCCATCCAGAAGCTGGGACTGTACAAGCGCCTGAACCTCTTGCGCCGTCTGCCCGACGTCACCAGTTTCGCTGACGAGCTGGCGGACCGGTACGGGCCGCTGCCGGAACCGCTGGTGTACCTATTGCGCATCGCCGAAATTCGCATCCTCGGGGCCGCGGCAGGGGTGGAGTTCGTCGGCCGCATTCGCGGCGAGATTGTGTTCCGGTGCCGGCCCGAGCGGCCGCTGGACCCCGAGCGCCTCCACCACCTGTCGGCGACCTATGGGCGCCTGCTGCGCTGCGAGCCGGGCGCGGCGATGAAGCTCCTGCTCCCCGTCACCGCCGAGATCGAGCCCCGGCTTGTGGCGCTCGTCCGGCGTATTATGGGAGATTTAGGAGGGGCGGTGGCCGCACCGGGGTAGCCCCGGCGCGTTGACCACCCTGCTGTGTTAACCTATAATTCCAATTCTCATAAGTACTTATGACGATGTCCAACCCCAGCCGCCTTCGCGCGTGCGCACTTGCCACCCTGGTCGCCGCGGCCGCAACGTGGCCCCGCGCGGCCACTGCCCGCGTGGTGGACGGCATCGCCGCCGTCGTCAACGAGGACGTGATTCTCGTCTCGGAGATCAACGACGCGATGCGGCCCCTCATCCGGGAATACCGCCAGCGCTACTCGGGCGACGATTTGCGCCGGCGCCTTCGGGACGTGCAGGAGGCGGTCGTGTCCAAGGCGATCGAGGACCGCTTGATCCTGCAAGTGGCGAAGAACGCGAAAATCGAGGCCCAAAAAGCTCAGGTCGAGGAACGACTCCAGTCCGTGATAGACCGGTTCGGCTCAGTGGACGAGTTCGAAGTGGAACTGCGGCGCCGCGGAATCACCTCACGCGAGTATCGCGCACAGATCCGCGATCAGCTCGTGGTCCAGGACACGATTCGCCAGGTGGTTGGGGCGCATATCCGCGTAACGGACAACGAGATCGCCGAGTACTACCACGACCACCGGGACAGGTTTTCCTTGGCGGCGGCCCGGCGCATCAGCGCCATCTTTCTCCCCTACGCCGCCAATGCCACACCGGCAAATCAAGCCGCGGCGCGCCGGCGGGCCGAACAGATCCGGATGCTCTCGCAAGAGGGCGCGGACTTCGCCGAGTTAGCGGGCAAGTTCAGCCAGGGGCCCCACCGCGGGAAGGGCGGTGACATCGGGTACGTGACGCGGGGAGAAATTTTGCCGGACCTGGAGGAGGCCGCCTTCAGCATGAACCCGAACGCGGCGCCCGCTATTGTCGAGACGGCGACCGGCGTTCACGTACTGATGGTCAGCGCGGAGCGACCGGGGCGCGTCATCCCGCTGAGCGAGGCGCGGCCCCGCATTCAAGCCACGCTTACGGAACAGAAACAGGGCGAGAAATACCGGGAGTGGATCGATAAGCTCATGGCGGAATCGTACATCGACCGCAAACTCTAGCGGCGAGGTAGCGCAGGGATGAGCACGATCGTTGATGTCCGCGGCCGCGAAATTCTCGACTCCCGCGGCAACCCCACCATCGAAGTAGACGTCACGCTGGATTCCGGCGCGCAGGGGCGGGCGGCCGTGCCGTCTGGCGCGTCGACCGGCGCGCATGAGGCGCACGAGCTGCGGGACGGGGACAAAGCGCGCTACGGGGGGAAGGGGGTCCTGCAAGCGGTCCAGAACGTGACCGATGTCCTGGGCCCGGAGATCGTGGGCCTGGACGCACTCGCGCAGGCGGAGGTGGACCACGCGCTCTGCGAGATCGACGGGACGCCGAACAAGGAGCGGTTGGGCGCGAACGCGATCCTCGGCATCTCCCTCGCCACGGCGAAATCCGCCGCCGCCCACTGCGGGCTGCCCCTCTACCAGTATCTAGGCGGCGTCAGCGCGCGGGACTTGCCGGTCCCGATGATGAACATCCTCAACGGCGGCGCGCACGCGGACAACAACGTGGACATTCAGGAGTTCATGGTGATGCCCGTCGGGTTCGGTAGCTTTCGCGAGGGCCTGCGGGCGGGGACGGAAATCTTCCACTGCCTGAAGCAGGTACTGCGCGACAAGGGGTTAAACACCGCCGTGGGCGACGAAGGCGGCTTCGCCCCGAACCTGGGATCGAACCGTGAGGCACTGGATACGATCCTCGAGGCGATTCGGAACGCAAAGTACAAGCCTGGAGAGCAGATTGTCATCGCGCTGGACGTGGCGGCCACCGAACTATACGACGGCAAGAAGTACCGGCTTGCCGCCGAGGGCGCCGCGTGGTCCGGCAAGCGGATGTTGGAGTATCTCGTGGAGCTGTGCGATGCGTATCCCATCGCCTCTCTCGAAGACGGCTTGGCGGAGGACGACTGGAAGGGATGGAGCGCGCTGACCGAACAGATTGGGGACCGGGTGCAACTGGTGGGGGATGATATCTTCGTCACCAGCACGGATCGTCTGCAGCAAGGGATCGAGCGTGGCGTCGCGAACAGCATTCTCATCAAAGTCAACCAGATTGGCACGCTGTCGGAAACGCTCAACGCGATTGCCCTGGCCCACCGCAACGGCTACACCACCGTCATCTCCCATCGCAGCGGCGAGACGGAGGACAGCACCATCGCCGATATCGCGGTCGCCACGAATGCGGGACAGATCAAGACGGGCAGCGCCTCACGCTCCGACCGCACGGCGAAGTACAACCAACTCCTGCGCATCGAAGAGGAGTTGCGCGACTCGGCGCGGTACCGCGGGGCGGCGGTCCTGGCACGCGGGATCGGATGACGAACCTGCGCCGCCGGTTGCTGTTCGCCGCGGCAGGTCTGGCAGTCGCGGCCATCCTGGTCACCCTGTACCGCCCGGGGTACGGCAATCTGCGCGAGATGGAAGCCGCGCTGGCCGCGGCGGAACTGGAACACCAGCGCCTCGAGGCCGAGCACGCGCAGCTTTCGCGGCAAGTCCAACAGCTACAGGACGACCCGCTGGAACTGGAGCGTGAGGCGCGGCAGCAACTGCGCCTGGTCCGCCCCGGCGAAGTCATCTACAAGTTCCCGACGCCGGAGGATCCGTAAACCGCGATCGGGGCGCACCGGCCGGTCGGGAGGCGGGCGGCTAAAACTGCACGATCGCGGCGGCCCAGGTAAAGCCCGAGCCGAACGCCCCCAACGCGACCAGAGCGCCGGGTTTCACAACGCCTTCCTGTTGTGCCTCGAACAGTGCGATCGGAATCGAGGCCGCCGTCGTGTTTCCATATTTCTGGATATTGTTGAATACCCGGTCCGAGGAGAGGTTGAGTTGCTTCGCCACCGCCTCGTTGATGCGCAGGTTTGCCTGATGGGGAATGAGCACGTCAATGTCGCCGATCGACTTCCCGCTCGCCGCCAACGCCTCGCGCAGCACTTCGGGCAGGTGCTGCACCGCGAACTTGAACACCTTGCGCCCGTTCATCTTCGGGTAATGCCGGCCCGCCTCGATATCCTCGGTCGTAATGCGGTGCCGCGAGCGGAACGACGGGAACTCCATCCATAAGGCCTCGGCGTAGCGCCCATCGGCGTGCAATCGCGTGCTGAGCACCCCGCGCCCGTCGTCCACGGGTCCGATCACCACCGCGCCCGCACCGTCGCCGAACAGCACCGCGATGTCCCGCCCCCGCGTGGACATGTCGATGCCCGCCGAGCTGACCTCCCCGCCGACGAGGAGAATGTGCTCATACTGGCCGGAGCGAATGAACGAGTCGGCAACAGACAACCCGTACAGAAAACCGCTGCACTGGTTGCGAATGTCCAGCGCGGGCACGCCGGGAATCTCAAGAAGCCGCTGGAGGAACACGCCCGAGCCGGGGAAGTCCACGTCCGGACTGAGCGTGGCGAAAATGATCAGATCGATGTCTTGGGCGGTGAGGCCGGCCGCCTCCAGCGCCTGGAGGGACGCATGGTGCGCCAGGTCGGAGGCGCCGCAGTTTTCGTCCTCCCCGATGAAGTGCCGCGACTGAATCCCGGTGCGCTGTCGGATCCATTCATCCGTGGTGTCCATCAAGCTTTCCAGCGCCGCATTCGGGACCGGTTCGCCGGGAACGTAATGACCAACGCCGAGAATATGGGCTCGTTTCACGCGCATCCTCCAGGGCGGGCACACGGCCGGGCCGCCGCCGCGCCGGGAAGGCCGCATTATAGCGGGGCGCCTTCCCTCGCTCAATACGCGGCGCGTTGACGGGCCCAGCAGCCACGCTTAGAATACGCCGCACGTCCGCGCGGGAGTGCCGTCCCCGCGACTCTTCACGTGATTCCCGACCTTCTGCTCGGCCTTCTGCTCAGCGGCGCGCTCGCCGGCGCAGCGCAGTACCGCCGTACGCTTGATGCATCCGGGATGGCCGGGGCCACCGCCGTTGGCACAGCCGTCTACGTCGGGGGCGGGCCAGCCTGGTTCCTCACCCTCACCACGTTCTTCGTCACATCCACGCTGTTGGGTCGAGTCGGACGCGCGCGCAAGGCGGACGTGAAGGCGAATTTCAGCAAGGGAGACCGGCGCGACGGTTGGCAAGTGCTGGCGAACGGCGGCGTCGCGGCCGCGGCCGCGCTGGGGTACCGACTGACCGGTGAGCTTTCGTGGGCCGGTGCGTTCGTCGGCGCGCTTGCCGCGTGCAACGCGGACACCTGGGCCACCGAATTGGGTGTGCTCTCGGCGCGCGAACCGCGCCTGCTGACGACGTTCGAGCGCGTCCCGCGGGGCACGTCGGGAGCCGTGTCACCACGCGGCATGCTGGCAACCGCGGGGGGCGGGGCGGTCATCGGTCTCGCGGCGGCGCTCGGGGGATCTACGTTCGCATCGCCGCCCTTGGGGGTGATCGCCTGGACGGGACTTGGTACGGCGACGGGGATGCTCGGTGCGCTGTGTGACAGCGTGCTCGGCGCTACCGTCCAAGCGCACTATCTCTGCCCGGAGTGTCAGCGGGCAACCGAGCGGCTCGTGCACGGATGCGGCGCCGATACCGAATACCGGGGTGGGCAGCGCTGGCTGACGAACGACTGGGTGAACGCGTGCGCCTCACTCATGGGTGGCCTGGCGGGCGCGACGCTCCTCTAGCGCTGGACGGGGCCCGTCAAATGCCGAACGATTCGTGTTCCCGGTTGAGCTTCCCCAGCTCGACCGCAATGCGACCCGCCACCTGACGGTAGGTTTCCGCGACCGCCGTGTCCGGATGCGCGGCCACCACCGGCAGACCCGCGTCTCCATCCTCGCGCACCTGGGGCACCAGCGGAATGGCGCCGAGGAACGGTACGCCAAGGCTCGTGGCGGTGCGTTCCCCGCCGCCATGGTCGAAGATGTCCGTGCGCCCGTGGCAATGGGGACACTCGAAATAGCTCATGTTCTCCACGATGCCGAGCACCGGGACGTTTACTTGCTTGAACATGAGTAAGCCCTTGCGCGCATCGATCAACGCCACGTCCTGCGGCGTCGTCACGATCACGGCCCCCGCCATCGGCGCGCTCTGCGTCAGCGTCAACTGCGCATCCCCGGTGCCGGGCGGCAGATCGACCACCAGGTAGTCCAGTTCGCCCCAGACGACGTCGCTCAAAAACTGCTGGACGACTCCGTGCACCATGGGCCCGCGCCAAATCACCGGGGTGTTTTCGTTCGCGAGAAATCCCATGGACATGAGCTTCAGCCCATGCTGTTCGATGGGGATAATCTTCTGGTTGACGGCGTCGGGTTGGCCGCTCACCCCGAACATGAGCGGAATACTGGGCCCGTACACGTCCGAATCCATGAGGCCGACCTGCGCGCCGCTCTGCGCCAGGGACAGCGCGAGGTTGCAGGCCGTCGTGCTCTTGCCCACGCCCCCCTTGCCGGAGGCCACGGCGATGACGTTCTTCACGCCGGGCAGCAGGTCTTCATGCTCCAGCTTGCGCCGATTCACCTGCCAGGTGACGTCCACCTGCACGTCCGACACCCCCTCCAGGCCCCCGACGGTGCTGCGGACGGCATCGGCGATGGCCTCTTTCGCGGGATGGGCGGGGGTAAACAGTTGCACGGCCACCCGCACCCCGCCGCCCGCAATGGACACCCCGGTGATGAACCCGAGATCGACGATGCTCCGGCCGGCGATGGGGTCCTCCACAGGCTGCAGCGCCGCCAGAATCGCGTCTTCCGTGACCGTCATGTGCGCACTCATCCCACTATCCCTTTCCCGCGTAGAGACGCAGGCCAGCCCCCCGCGGGGGAGCTCCATCGACCCGCCACTCGGCCGCTCCCCTTCGAACCGGGGAATGATGCCTCTACTTTAGCCACCGGGTCGGGGAGCCGCAATTCGCACGGACGGGAATGTGGGAGCCGCGGGCGACGGGGCCATGGGGGCGGATAGCATAGCCCTCATGCGCACCCAGCGGCGCCGCCGCCCCCTCCCCATCATCAATGTCGCCGTGGGCCTGATCCGTTGTGGCCGCCGCGTGCTGCTCGTCCAGCGGCCGGCGGCCGGCCCATTGCCCCACCAGTGGGAGTTTCCGGGCGGGAAGATCGAGGCCGGAGAGACCCCGGAAGCCGCCGTGCGGCGCGAGCTGTATGAGGAAGTAGGCTTGACCGTCGGCGCGTGCGCACGCCTGCCCCCGCTTCGTCACGACTACGACCACGTCCGCGTGCGACTGCATCCCCTGGCAGCGGAGGCGGGCGCTCCCCTCGTGCGGTTGCGCGGGCCCGCAGCGCATCGCTGGGCGTATCCGGCGCGGCTTTCGGAGGTCCCCATCCTGCCCGGCAGCGCCGCCCTCGTCCGGCGCCTCGCGTTCATGGTGCAGTAGGGTCCGGCCGAGCCCCGGCGGGGCGGGCGAACGGCGGCGAGCTACGCGGATTCCGCGGAGACGGGGGCCGGGCTGTCCACTTGGACGAACTCCGTGTCCGAGTGCTCGAGAAAATAGCGCGCCTTGTCCAGCTTGTAGGGCTTTCCGTAGCAGATGCGCGTCAGGGCGGTGTTGAGCAGCGTCTTGAGACAGTGCATGCACGGGCTGTGCGTTACGTAGACTTCCGCACTGTCAATGGAGACTCCGCGGCGGGCCGCCTGCGAAATCGCGTTGATCTCCGCATGAATCGCCCGGTAACAATTCTCTTCGGGATTCCCGTCCGGATCCTCGCTGCGGTAGATGAGGCACCCCACCTCAGTGCAGTGCGGCATGCCCGCGGGCGCCCCGTTGTAGCCGGTAGCCACGATGCTGCGCTCCTTCACGATCACGCAACCCACTTGGGCGCGCACGCAGGTGGAGCGGCGCGCCACCACCGTCGCAATCTCCATGAAGTATTGGTCCCAGCTCAGCCGGTCGGCGTGGCCCTTCGGTGCGGTCACCCGAGGACCTCCACCGTGTCCAGCACTTCCAGGAACAACTCATCTACGATCTCTTCGCGTCGGATGACCGGGACATGGGGCAGACGCGTGTGGATGATGTCGAACAGAAACGGGCGCAGGTCCGGCGCCGCCAACAGGACGGGGGGGATGGGGCGGCCCACGGGCGGGCGAAACTCGGTGCGCTGCACCGCGTCCTCGAGGGCGGCCAACACATGTTCGCGGCGCTCATCGGTCAGCACGATGCCCGCCCCCGGCCCGTCCAGGCGCAGCGCCGCCCGCAGCTCAGTCTCCAGCGCCGCGTCCAGCGTGATGGCCGGCACCTTCTCCGCGTGCTGGTACCGATCGTCCAGGCGGGCGCTGATGGACCGGCCGAGCGCTTTGCGCACGTGCTCGGTGAGGACGATGGGATTCCGGCCCTGCCCGATGTGGACCAGGATGGTCTGCAGAATGACATCCAAACTGTTGATGGGCACGTCCTCGGTGAGCAACCGTTGCAGGATCGGAAGCAACTCCACGTCACTCAGCACCTTGGGCACCGCGTACGACACCAGTTCGGGATAGTGTTCCGTCGCGCGATCCAGCAGCTTGCGCACGTCCTCCAGCGACAGGATCTCCCCCGCCGCCTCGGTACACACGACGTAGAGGTGGTTCTGCAACACGCTCAGGGGGTCCATCACGTGATATCCCAGCTCTTCCGCTTCGGCCCGCCGGGATTCCTCCACCCAGGTAGCGGGGAAGCCGTACGCGGGATCCGTCACGTGCCGGCCGGGCAAATCGATCTTCCCGTCGTCCGGGTTGATGCATAGCACGCGGCCAATAGAGAGGAAGCCTTCCGCTACCAGATTCCCGCGCAAGAGGATCTCATACCCGCTGGGATCCAGGTTGAAGTTGTCATTCACCCGGACGGCGGGGATCACAAACCCCGTTTCCTCCGCCAGTTGTTCGCGCACCGCGGCGATCACGTCCTTGAGCGCGTCGTACGACTCAGGCAAGAGCGCGCGCCGCAGCTCTTCCCCGACGCTGACCGTGAGGGTGTCCCGGAAGAAGAGGCTCCACACTGCCGACCGCGGCGCATCGACGTTCTCGCGCACCTCGTCGGCCAGCCACCCGAGTTTGCTCGCACTCCAGACCAGGTAACAGCCGGGGGTGTCGCTGTCCCGTTCGTAGGCCGCCTGGCAGTCCAGCGTGCACGGCCGTTTGACATCGAGGAAGCAGTGGCGAGGCATTTAGCGGGGGGCCGCCGCCCGGCGGGCGCGGAGCACCAGTTTATCATCTACCCAGCGCACGATCCGATCCCCCTCCCGCGTAAACTGGAACGCCGCGTCCACCCCGGCGGGCGCGCCCTCGAACGCCGCATGGAGCGCGTCGACCGCCGCGGTCTCCATCGCTTGCCGGCTGCACCAGTCGAGAAAGTCGTGCTCCTTCTCATAGGTCTCCGTGTGCTCGACGGCGAGCCCGGACTCCGCACACCAAGCGCGCCACTGCGATTCGGTATATGCCTGCACGTGCGTCGGATCCCGCTGCTGCTCCACCGCATCGAGCCAGGCGGCGTGTGCCGGCTCGTCCTTGGCGCGATGATCCTCCACCACGAAGACGCCGGCCGGCCGCAGGACCCGCGCCGCCTCGCGCACGAACATGGCGGGCGCGTGGAAGTGGTGCGGCGCGATACGGCAGGTGACCAGATCGAAGACGGCATCGGGAAACGGGAGCGCTTCCGCGTCGGCCACGCACACGGGCACCGCCAACCCGCGAATCGCCAAATCCGTGCCCGCGGCCCGCACCATGTCCAGAGTCAGGTCGGTGGCAATCACGTGCGCGCCGTCTTGCGCCACGACCCGCGCCGTGTGGCCGCCGCCGGTGGCGATATCCAGCGCCCGCTGGCCCGGCTGCGCGGCGCACAATCGGCGGACGATCTCCAGGTCCGACCCGCCCCCATGCGTCACGCTGGTCACATAGCGGTCGGCGACGCGGCCGAAACTGGCCTGGGTCGCCTGCCGGTGGTCGCGCCCGTCCGTCACCGGCCCTTCACCACCCGCCGTACTGGCGGCGCAGGGGCCGCAGCGGCGCGTCCGCGGGATAGACCTCGTAGTGCGCGCACGTCTGCCGGTCCAAATCCAGCAGCGCGTAGCTGGGCCGCCCGTCGTGCGTGCTGACGTACGCGAGCGCGCCCGGATTGATGACCAGCCCGTGATCGGTTTCGATGCACATGGCCGTATGGGTGTGTCCGAAGATGAGGTACTGGCACTCTTGCGCCTTGAGCATCTCCCCGAACTCCTCCCGCGTGTACGCGTGGGCGTAACTATACTGGATGATGTCGGCCAACCCGCCGTGGAATTGCGCGATCGCCGTGCCGTCGGCCTCAATACGCCGCGCAAATGGCCATTCGGCATGCCACGCGCTCAACTCCGCGTCGACTGTGGCGCGCTCATCGGCGTTCCACGCGTCGTGATTCCCCTCGATGCACACCGCGCCAATATCGCGTAATACCTGCAACGTCCCGGCAGCATCCACGCACCGTCCCCAGTAGTCGAGCGCGTCGCCGTTGAACAGAAAAGCTTGAGCGCCCAATTCTTTCAGGTGCCGCACCGCATGTTCCAACGCGTCGCGCTGCCCGTGCGCGTCGGAGAGCAGTCCAAGGCGGCGGACAGCCGCGGGCAGCGTGTGCGCCTCCCGCGTTCCCGTCACTCTGGGGCCCCAACCTCGCATCCGCCGGACGCTAGCCTCCTGGTTGCCGATCCAAAACTAAGCGAGCGCCCGACCCGATTCGGTGCGCAGGCGGCACCCCGGGGTCGGGCGCACGCGGCACCCTGTTCCGTCCATGCTACGGGACACTTCCGCCGCAATCAAGATGTCTGCGAGCCAGGCGCGCCGTCTGAAGGAGGGGGCGCCTCGTGGACATGCACCCGGTCTTGCAGCCCGCTGCTCATGACGATTCGCAGACTCGCGGGATCATCCGGCCGGCCGCTGACGAACAGGCACTCCGTCTCCGGCAGCGCTTCGATGAGCGCCAGGCCGGCCTCGACCCCCAACACGAACGTGGCGGTCGATAGAGCATCCGCGGCGGTGGCGGTGGGGGCGAGCACGGTCGTGCTGAGCATCCCCTCGACGGGATAGCCCGTGCGCGGGTCGATGATGTGCACGTAGCGCCGGCCCTCCGCCTCGAAGTAATTCTCATATCCGCCCGAGGTCGCGATGCCCGCGTCGGCAAACTCCAGGTCCGCCAGAAGATCGTCACGCCGGAGGGGATGGCGGATGCCGATGCGCCAGTGCGGCCGACCCGCGGGTGCGCCGATGGCATAGAAGTTCCCGCCGGCGTCCACGAGCGCGTTCGCGACCCCGCGCTCCCGCAAGACCGCCATCGCCCGATCAACAGCGTAGCCTTTGCCGATGGCGCCGAAGTCCAGTTCGACGCCGAGCGCATCGAACGCCAGCGTGCGGGCGGCCTCGTCGAAGGTGAGGTGCCCCCACCCGGTCACGCGGCGCGCTTGCGCCAGGTCCTCGGGCGCTGGAATGCGGCCCTCGCGCTTGAAGAATCCCCAGGCGCGCACCAAGGGGCCCACCGTACAATCGAAGGCGCCGCCGGAACGCTTGCCCCACACCATCGCTTCGGCAAGGAGGGCCGCCATCTCCGCGCTCACCGGTTGTGCGCCATCCGCGGCCGATGCGTTCAGCACGCTGAGTTCGCTCTCCGCCTGATAATTGCTGAATCGTGCGTCCACCGCGCGAATGGCGCCAAAGGCGGCGTCCATGTGCCCGTGCGCGGCCGTGGACGCCACGCCGTCGATGCGCACGGAGACCGCCGTGCCCATGTGCATCTCCGTCCGTTGGGTGGACGGAGCTTCGCGGGCGCACGCGGCGGAGAGCACCAGTAATACGGACACCGCGCCGACGGTGCCGCAGCGCGCGTTCGGGCCACCGGTCACGTACGTGAACTCATGGGGCACGCAGGCTGACCAGGCGCTCTACGGGGCCGGGGGCGGCCACTGGGCCACGAGGAACATCTGCCTTCCCAACAGCCACTGAGCCGGGGGGAAGCGCAAGTAACATCGCACAAGGAATTCCGATTTAGGCAACCGGCTCTTGAAGCTGTACGGCAGAAACTTGGCCTGCTGCCGCAGCACGCGGAACCCCACGATGCTCAGGGCCTCGGCCATGGATTCGTCGCTCAGGGGAATGCGGTGGTCGAAGAAATCCCAGTAGTGGTGGTACAGGTATTTGATGTTCGGCTGCACGATGAGGAAGGTGCCGCCGGGCGCCAACACGCGCGCCACCTCCGCCAGTACCTCGAGAATCGCCTCGCGGCTTGGCAGGTGCTCGAAGAAGTTCGAGCTGAAGGCCACGTCCACCGCGCCATCACCGAGCGGGATGTGCCGCGCATCGGTGCTCGCCAACACCTGCACGCCGGGCCCTGCATACTTCTCCAGATCGGCGTTCATGTCCAGGGCGTAGCGCTCGCGCCCGGCAATGTGGTTGATGAACTCGCCGTAGCCCGCGCCCACGTCCAGGACGCGAGCGTCGGGCGGGATGAAACGCTGAAACCAGTCGGCGCACAGAACGCGCCACACGCGGATGCGCTCTTCCAGGCCCTGGGCCGCGAAGCGCTGGGCGTAAATGCGCTGGATCGCGTCCGGACCCAGGTCGGCGCCGGGGCCCGTCATGCCGCCTCCCCGACCAGGGCGCCGACGCGGCGCCCGAGCCCAATCATCCCGCTGATGGTGCGGTCCGAGGGATAGAGCTGCGTGCTGTCGCAGACGTACAGACCCTCAATCGGCGACCGCTGCGCGGGCACCTGCTTCGCGAAGTGCTTCGTACACACCGCCTGCGCGTAGCGCGCCCGGAAGACCCGGTAATCCACAACCCATGAGCGTTCGAAAGCGGGATTGATCTTCGCCAGCGCGGCGCAGTACTCGTCGAACATCTCCGCATCGTCCATCGTGAGGCGTGGCGCGTCGGCCTTGAGATAAAACGGAATGTAGGCGATGTGCGTATCGCCGAGGTCCGCCCGCGGGTTGAGATTCGTATATTCGATGACCCCGTTGAACGCGATGTCCGGATCGTTCACGTTGAGCCAGAAATTGCGCGAAATGGGGTGACGCAATTTCAGGATCATGCAGACCACGTCCAGGTACTGGATACGCGCGAGTTCCTCCCGATACGTCGCCGCGGCATCGGGCAGCAGTTTGACCAGCAGTGGCAGGGCGGCTGTGGAGATCACCGCATCATACGGCACCTCTTCCCCGTTGATGCTGAGCCCGACGGCGCGCCCCTCGCGCATCACGATGGCGTCCACCCCCGTCTCGAGCCGGACGTCCACCTGCCCCCGGTCGAGTTCCTCCGTGAGGCGATCGACCAGCATCTGCGACCCGGCTGTGAAATAGCCCATGCGCTCCTTCGCCAAGAATCCGTCCCGCGATTGGGCGACGCGGTGGATGCGATGCCACATCCATGACGCGGATACCGAGTCGAAGTACGGCCCGAACTTGACGCGGAGCAGCGGGTCCCAGACGACGCGATACGCATGTTCCCCCACGAGCCGGATGAGCCAGTCCTTCCCCGTGATGTGCTCCAGGTCCTGCCACTGCTCAACGAGGCGGGCGCGGATCACCGCGAGGCCCAGGCGGATACGGTCGGTGAAGCTGACGGGACTGAACCGCAGCAGCTCGAACGGCGTCCCGAACGGGTACTCTTTGCCGTCGACGAAGTAGCCCATGGGTGAGTGGCGCCACACGATCTCGCTGCCGAGCCCGAGCTCTTCGGCGATGGCGAGCAGGTCCACGTCCGGCTTGCAGATGAAGTGATAAAACTTCTCGATCGCCGCGCCCCCGAAATCAAACGACCCGGCCAGTCCCCCCAGGCGCGCGCCCGCTTCCCACAGGGTGGCCTGATGTCCAGCCTTGCTCAGTTCGTACGCGGCGGCCATCCCGGCCACTCCGCCGCCGATGATGCCCACGCGCACCGGGTCAGCGCCACTGTTCGCCGTAGCGTGTGTGGTAGAGGATCGCGTCGCGCCGGCGGCGGCCAATTCCGAGCACCGTAAACCATACGAAATACCAGACCAGCGCGCCCCAGCAACAGATGCGAATGATGGGCGTGTCGAAGATCAGCCACTTGACGAACGATTTGCGCAGGACCAGCTCCAACCACGACACCAGATTATGCTCGGCCGGCTCGAAGTGGAGGTTCAGGTCGCGCGGCTCAGTGCCGACCAACTCGATGGCCGCCTCCTCCGCCGTGCCCAGGTCGAGCTTGTGGCAATTCTGGATGTGGCCGATCGTGCTCGGGTCGAAGCCCATGAACCGGGCGGCCATGACGTCGAGCGCGACGAAATCACCGGACGCGAGTACCAAGTCCGCCACCCGCGGCTTGCCACTTTTGGGACTGTTCCCCTCCAGGCCCACCGTACCATCCATGACCGCGAATTTCGGCGTGCAGACCGAATTGATATCCCCCAGGGCGCCGTCGAGCACCAGGTGGAACGAATGCCGGAGCTTCGGCAGACAGCCCCACTGATTTTTGATCGCGCCCGTGATCGTCGTCTTGTTATGCGTCTTGAGGCAGGGCAAGGTGACCAAGGTGGTGCGCTGCAGGATCTCCGGCACCTGAATCGTCTCAAAGACTAAGCCCTCGGGCAGCTCGATTTCCTTGTACGGATGCTCGGACATGTTGACCCACTCGATGTCGAACTCCCGGCAGACCCGATCCAGCTTCGCCTCACGCCGGGCCTTGTTCACGTCGACCAGCACCTGGTCACTCTCAACCATGTAGATTTTTCCCACATGCTCCCGGATCGTCAGGATGACGGCTTCGGTCACCCACGGGGACGTGACGCACCCCGGGAAGAACAGGTCCCAGCCGAGGTTCGGCTTCAGGGCAATCTCGGCGTTGGCCGGGATGAAGTCACGCCAGCGCGCCAGCTCCATCGCCTCCGCGACCGCTTCGTGCACGCCGTCGCGCACGCGCACGGCACTGACGATGCTGGTCATGCCGCCGCCCTCGCTGCTTTGTACGCCATCTCCATGGGCAGCGGCGGTGGTTTACCGGCGACGACCGCCTGGAGCACCACGGGTTCATCCGTGATGATGGCATTCACCTTGGCAGCGAGCAGGCGTTCCATTTCCGTCACGTCATTCACCGTCCACGTATTCACCAGGGCCGCACGGCGCCGCGCGAACCGCAGACCCGCGGCCGTCAGCATGACATAGCTGGGATGCATGGCGGCCGGCTTCAGAATGGGCGCAAACCAGGCGCGGCGCAAATAGAGCGCCAGATCCGGGGCGTAGAGCAGCCCCAGCGGCGCGGCGGGCAGGAGCCGCCGGATGCGGAGCAGGGCGAAGGGATTGAAGGAGGAAAGCAGGACCCGCTCCAGACAGCCGCACCGCTGCACGATCCCCGCGACGGCCTCCTCGAGCCCATTCCCCCGCACGGTGTCCGTCTTCAGTTCGATGTTCAGCAACAGCTCCGGCCCCGTTTCCTCGATGACCTCGTCGAGCGTCGGAATCCGTTCGCCCGCAAAGTCGGCGCGGAACCCGCCGCCCGCGTCCAATTCCCGCAGCGCGTCGAACGCGAAGCCGTCCACCCGGCCGTGGCCATCCGTGGTGCCATCTACCGTGAAATCGTGGATCACCACGATCTCGCCCGTCTGGCACAGCTGTACGTCAAATTCCACCCCTGCGAGCCCCAACTCCCGCGCCCGGCGGAAGCCCGCCAGCGTATTCATCGGCGCCTCCCAGCGGACGCCCCGATGGCCAAACACCATGCCTGTATCCGTGAAAGCGTACTGCATCTCGCGAGTCCCCCGCCTTGCAGAACGGGTATCGTAGGGGAGCCGCCGGGGCCACCGCAACATGCGCGGACCTGCGGACCCCGGGCAGGGCGGATTTGCCGCTTTCTCTCCGCCCGCGGGGACGGCGGCGCCGAACCCGTGCTACCGTAGCGCCAGCGTATGGCCGGCTTGCGCCCCCAGTCTATTGTCCGCGGATTCAGCATCAACGTCGCGGCCCGCGTTGCCTCGGCCGTGTTGGGGCTCGCGCAGCTCATCGTGCTGGCGCAGGTCTTTGGCGCCGGCGCCGCCACGGACGCGTGGAGCCTCGCCATCACGCTGCCGATGCTCCTCTTGGTGTTCCTGACGGGACCGCTGCACACCTCCTTTATCCCCGTGTACACGGCGCGGCGGGAGCAGAGTGGCGGGGACGCCCGTCCCTTCGTCCGCGCGCTGTACACCCTGTTCCTCCCCGGGCTGGCGCTGGTCGCGGTCCTCCTCTGGCTCGGCGCGCCGGCGATCATTGCGCTGTTGGCGCCCGGCTTCGAAGCCGCGCGTGCGGCCCTCGCCGTGCGCCTGCTCCGGTGGCTGGCCCCGCTGATCGTAATTACGGGCTTGGCGGAATTCCCCGCCATGCTGTTCCTGGCCCACCGCCAGTACACGCTGCCGGCGATTGGATCACTGTTCTACGCGGCCGGAGTGGTCGTCTGCACGTATCTGCTCGGCCAGCGCTACGGCATCGTCGTCGCCGCTCAGGGAGGCGTCGCTGCCGTCGCGGTGGAGGTGGTTCTGCTCACGCTCATGCTGCCCGGCGAAATTCCCCGGCCGAGCCTGACACGCACGGTGCGCGACGCGGACGTCATGCAGGTGTTCCGTCTCCTGTGGCCGCGTTTCGTGAGTGTCGGCGGCAACCGCATCAACCTTTTCGTCGACAACATCTTTGCCTCCACGTTGCCGACCGGCGTGCTGACCGCCCTGAACTTCGGCGAGAAGCTCACGCGGATTCCCGTCATTCTGTTCACCGGCCCCCTGGTGCGAACGATCATGCCCGTGCTGGCGGAACAGGCGGCGCAGAACAACCTGGACCGCATCTCGAGCATGCTCGGGCGCTACCTCCGCCTCGCGGCGGTGCTCGCGTGTGGGGTTGGTGCGGTGTTCGTCTTCTTCCCGTACGAGACGGTGCGCATCTTCTTCCGCCGCGGAGCGTTCGACGACGCGGCGGTGCAACTGACCGCCATTGCGCTGTTGTGTTACGGCGTGGGCATGGTGGCATACGTGAGTCGCATGTTGATCAGCACCGTCTTCTTCGCGCTGCAGGACACGGTGACACCCATGAAGTGGTCGCTGATCGGCATCGCCGTTAACGCGCTGGCCGATTGGACCCTGATGCGCGTCTTTGGTCACGGGGGCATCGCGTTAGCCACTGCCGTGGTCGAAACCGTCGTCGCCGCCGGTCTCTACCGCGCGTTGCGCACCCGTCTGGGGCCGCTGGGCGAGCGCGAGACGGCCGCGGTGTTCGCGAAGGCGTTTGCCGCCGCGGCGCTGCTCGGCGGTGCCGCGTGGCTGGTGGCGCGCCTGATCGAGCCGGCGTTCGGGCCCCCCGGCTTTTGGCGCGACGTGCTCCTCGTCGCGTGCACCGCGGGGCCCGCGGGCCTGGCCTACCTCTATCTGCTCCACCGTGCCGGCATACGCGAAGTGCGTGAATTGTTCGGACTGATCAGCGGCAAGCTGGCCGCCCCCTGATGCCGACCGCCGTCGTTTTCCAGAACATCCCCCACGAGGGACTGGGCACGGTGGCGGACGCGGCGGCGCGGGCGGGCTGGCGTCTGGATCTCCGGAATCTGAACCGCGGCGATCCCGTGCCCGATGCGCCGCGCGACACCGACGCGGTCATCGTCATGGGCGGACCCATGAACGTGAACGACATGCATGAGTTTCCGTTCTTGGATGTGGAGTGCCGCTTTCTGCGCGAAGCCCTCCAGCACCAGGTGCCGCTGCTCGGCTTCTGTCTGGGTTCCCAATTGATCGCAAAGGCCGCTGGCAGTGTCGTGACGCCAGCCCCGCGCAAGGAGATCGGCTGGTATGATGTGGAGTTGACGCCGGCCGCGATGCACGACGCACTGTTCCAGGGATGCCCGCCGCGGCTCGGCGTGTTCCACTGGCATGGGGACACCTTCGATCTGCCCCCCGGCGCCACCCTGCTGTGTACGCACGACGTGGTGCCCCATCAGGCGTTCCGCCTCGGCCTATCCACCTATGCGTTCCAGTTCCACATCGAGATGACGGCCGCGATGATCGAGGACTGGATCGCCCGGAATGGCGAGGAACTGGCCGGTGTCCGGTCGTACATCGATCCCGCCGCGATCCTCGCGGCGATTCCCAGCCGGCTGCCGGCCATGCAGGCGGTGGCGGCCACGGTGTTCGATCGCTGGTTCGCGCTGCTGGACGGCAACGTGGGCGCGTAAGACGCGGTCCCTCCGCCTCGGCGGGCTGTCCACCCGGCGAGGGCGGGTCCCCGGCCCCCGTGTCATCGACCCGCCACCGTTGATATGATGCGGGCCCGAGGCCGCCCAATGCGAGGAGGAGGGCCCTGCCATGGATTTCAGTGACATTGTGTTCGACAAAGCCGACGGGCGCGCGACGATCACCATCAACCGCCCGGAACGCCGGAACGCGTTCCGCGGCCAGACGATCGCGGAGATGAATTCCGCCTTTCACGACGCGTGGACCGACGACACGATCGGCGTGGTGGTCCTGACTGGGGCCGGCGACAAGGCGTTCTGCAGCGGCGGCGACCAGAAAGCGCGCTTCGAGGAGGGCGGCTACGGCGGCGGCAAGCGGGACCTGCAAGCGGACATCGGCTACCTGCACCACGTCATCCGCGGGATGCCGAAGCCCGTTATCGCCCGGGTCAACGGCTTCGCCATCGGCGGTGGCAACGTGCTCCAGGTGCTCTGCGACCTGAGTATTGCCGGGGAGTCGGCGATCTTCGGGCAGACGGGCCCGCGCGTCGGATCGGTCGATCCCGGCTGGGGGACCGCGTATCTGGCGCGGCTGGTGGGCGAACGCAAGGCGCGGGAGATCTGGTACCTGTGCCGCCAGTATTCGGCGAAGGAAGCGGAGGCCATGGGCCTGGTGAACGTCTGCGTGCCGGACGACCAGCTCGACGCGGAAGTGGACGCGTGGTGCAATGAAATCCTCGACAAGAGCCCCATCGCCATCGCGCTCGCGAAGACCTCGTTCAACGCGGACAGCGAGAGCATCGGCGGCATCGGCGCCATGGGCTTTGAAGCCCTCGGCCTGTACTACGGCACGAAGGAAGCGCAGGAAGGCGTACAGGCGTTCATCGAGAAGCGCCCGGTCGACTTCCGCAAGTACCGCACCTAAGCGCCGCGCCGGGCCCCGGCCGGATGAGAGAGATGACAGACGCAAACGCGAAGGACATCGTCGAGCGCATCACCGCGGCCGGCCACCAGAAGGTGAAGGTCGCGGTCACGGACATCGACGGGATTCTGCGCGGCAAGTACATCCACGTGGACAAATTCCGGTCGGCCGTCGAGAAGACGTTCGGCTTCTGCGATGTCGTCTTCGGCTGGGACGCGAACGATGCCTGCTACGACAACGCGAGCTACACCGGATGGCACACGGGCTATCCCGACGCCCAGGTCGACCTGGTGCTCTCGACCCTGCGCCATCCGCCCTGGGACCGCGAGGTGCCGTTCTTTCTGGGCGAGTTCGTCGACGGGCAGGGCGGCCCGCTCCCCGTCTGTCCGCGCCAGGTGCTGAAGTCCGTCGTGGCGCGCGCGGAGGCCCTGGGGTATCGGGCGCGCTTCGGGCTGGAATTCGAGTGGTTCAATTTTAACGAGACACCGCAATCGCTGGTGCAGAAGCGGTACGCAGACCTGGAGCCGCTCACGCCGGGCATGTTCGGGTACTCCCTCCTGCGCGCGGGGCAGAACCGCGACTACTTCCACGCGCTCCAGGACGACTTGGCCGCGTTCGGCGTGCCGCTGGAGGGCTTGCATACGGAGACCGGGCCCGGCGTGTTTGAGGCGGCGATGCTCGCGTGCGATGCCCTGGAGGCTGCGGACCGCGGCGTGCTGTTCAAGACGGGGGTGAAGGAGATCGCGGCCCGCTTTGGGCTCACGGCCAGTTTCATGGCGAAGTGGAACGCACAACTCCCGGGCTGCAGCGGCCACCTGCACCAGAGTCTCTGGGATGCGGCGGGCGAGCAGAACCAGTTCTACGCCGAGGGCGATCCCTTCAGCATGAGCGAGACGTTCCGCCAGTACGTGGCGGGCCAGATGCACTGCCTTCCGGAATTGCTCCCGTTCTACGCCCCGACGGTGAACAGCTACAAGCGCCTGGTCGAGGGTCTCTGGGCGCCCACGAAGGTCACGTGGGGGTGCGACAATCGCACGACCGCTTTCCGGGTCATTCCCGGCGGCCAAGGCGGAACGCGGGTGGAAGAGCGGGTCAGCGGCGCGGATATCAACCCCTACCTCGCGGTCGCCGCATCTCTCGCGAGCGGGCTGTACGGGATCGAGCACAAACTGACCCTGGACAGCGAGCCCGTGCGCGGCAATGCGTACGAGGCGACCGATGCGGTGACCCTGCCGAAGAACCTGTTGACGGCCACGCAAGGGCTCGCCGAATCGACTATTGCGCGCGAACTCTTCGGCGATACCTTCGTCGAGCATTTCGTCCAGTCCCGGTTGTGGGAGTGGCGGCAGTTTCAAGATGCCGTCACGAACTGGGAGCTGGAGCGCTACTTCGAGATCATCTAACCCCAAGCCCGAGCGGACGTGAGCGGCGAGATTCATCAGTACTGCTTCCCGACCGACATCCGGTTCGGCCCGGGCGCGGTGGCCGCGCTGCCCCCATACCTCGCCGCAAAGGGTGTGCGCCGGCCACTCGTGGTCACCGACAAAGGTCTGGCGACGCTCCCGCCCGTGGAACGCCTCATGGCGCTCCTGCGTGACGCGGGCCTGGACCCTGCGCTCTTCTCCGGCATCTGGGGAAACCCGGTCAAGTCCATGGTGACCGCGGGAGTCGACGCTTTTCGTCAGGCGGAAGCCGGCGCGATCGTCGCCGTGGGCGGCGGCGCGGCCTTGGACGTGGGCAAGGCCATCGCGCTCATGATCCACCACCCGGGCGATCTCTTCGACTACGAAGACGGCAAGCCGGATGCGCGCCCGGTGGACCAGCCGCTGCCGCCTATCATCACGATCCCCACCACGGCGGGCACGGGCAGCGAAGTCGGCCGGGCCGCGGTCGTATCGAACGACGACACGCATCGCAAAACGATCGTCTTCGATCAACGCCTGCTGGCGGAGCTGGTGCTCATCGATCCGGAACTGACGCTGGAACTCCCAGCCGGGGTGACCGCCGCCACGGGCATGGATGCCCTCACGCACCTCATCGAAGCCTACATCGCGGTCGGGCGACACCCCATGTGCGACGGCGTCGCGCTCGAGGGGATCCGGCTCGTCGCCGCCAGTCTGCGCGCGTGCGTGCGCTTCGCCGCGGCCGGCGGCGACCGGTCGCCGGAACACCTGCGCGCCCGCGGTGACATGATGAACGCGGCCATGATGGGTGCGGTGGCGTTCCAGAAAGGGTTGGGCGTGACCCACTCGTGCGCACACGCGCTCTCCACCGTGAGCGATCTGCACCACGGGCTGGCGAACGGGGTGATGCTGCCCTATGCCATGGAATTCAACCGCGACGTGGCCGCCGAGCGGTTCACGATCATGGCGCAGACTGTCGGCCTCGACGCGGCGAGCCCAGACGGGTTCATCGACTGGCTGCGCCGGCTGCAAGCGGAGGTCGACATCCCGGCGACGCTGGGCCCCTGCAAGGTGACCGCCGCAGATACCGACCGTCTCGTAGCGGTGGCGGTGGACGACGCGTGCCACCAGTTGAATCCGCGACCCGTCAGCGCCGCCGATTTCCGCGCGCTCTTCGCGAAGGCGCTGGGCTAATGGCGCCGCCCCCGCCTCGCATCGGGCTCTCGGCGTGCTTCTTCCATCCGGACCCCAAGCGCAACATCTTCAAGGGCAAGACGCTGGTCTACTGCGAGCAGAGCATGGCGCACTACGTGATGTCCGCCGGTATCCTGCCCAGCATCATTCCCGCCGAGGGCGGCACCCTCCGCATCCCGGACATGGTGGCGCAACTGGACGGCCTGCTGCTCACGGGCGGTGACGACGTGGCGCCCGAAAGTTACGGCGAGACCCCGCTCCGGCCCGAGTGGCGTGGCGATCGCGTGCGCGACCAATACGAAATTGCGCTCCTGCGCGCGTGCCTTGAACAGGATAAGCCGATACTCGGCATCTGCCGCGGCGTGCAACTCATGAACGTGGCCATGGGCGGGACGCTGTACCAGGACCTGACCACACAACTGCCCGACGCCCTCGTCCACCGGGACTGGGACCGGTACGACGGCAATCGCCATGGGATCGAGTTCGCGGAGGGATCGGGGTTGGCGCAGCTGTACCCGACCGGCGCCGGCGCCACCATTAACTCGGTCCACCACCAGGGGGTCAAAGAGGTGGGCGACGGCCTGACCATCGAAGCGTGGGCGGCCGAGGACCGCGTGATCGAGGCCTTGCGCTACACGGCCGACCCGGACTGCTACATGTTCGGCGTGCAATGGCATCCGGAATTCATCGACGAGCGTTTTCCCGACCTGCTGGATCCGCGTCCCATCCTCGACGAGTTCCTGGCCGAGACGCGGCGGCGCGTCTGTTCCCGGTCCAGCTGATTCACGGGGCGCAAGCATGCGCATCATCAACCCCGCGACGGAAACCGTGATTGCCGAGGTCGATGCCGATGGGCCCGGCGCCGTTGCGGAGAAGTACGCGCGCGCCCGGACCGGCCAACGCGCATGGGCGGAAACACCGCTGACGGACCGCATCTCGGCCATCGCGGCGTTCGCCGACGCATTGGAGCGTGACGGGGAGCGCCTCGCGGGCATCCTGACGGACGAGATGGGCAAGCCCCTCGCCCAGGCGCGCAACGAGATCGCCGCCACGCCTGAGCGGGTGCGCTTCTTCGCGGAACACGTCACCCCCGTGCTCGAGGCGCAGACGGTGCTCGCCAGCGACGATCTCACCGAGACCATTACGGCTGACCCGTTGGGTGTCGTCGCGAATATCTCGGCGTGGAACTACCCGTACTTCGTCGGCACGAACGTGATCGTGCCCGCGCTGCTCGCCGGCAATGCGGTGCTCTACAAACCCTCGGAGTTCGCAACCTTGACCGGCCTCGCAATCACCCGGCTGTTGCACGAGGCGGGCGTGCCGGAACACGCCATGATCGCGGTCGTCGGCGATGGCGGCACCGGCGCGACGGTGTTAGACCAGCCATGCGACGGCGTGTTCTTTACGGGCTCGTTCGCGACGGGACAGAAGATCGCCGCCGCCGCCGCGAAAGGGCTGATGAAGGTGCAGTTGGAATTGGGGGGCAAGGATCCGGCCTACGTGTGCGACGACGTGGAGCCCCGGGCGGCCGCAGCGGCGCTGGCCGACGGCGCGTTCTACAACACGGGCCAAAGCTGTTGCGCTGTAGAGCGCCTGTACGTGCATGAGGGGGTGTATGACGCCTTTGTCGAAGCCTTTGTTGCGACCGTGCAGGGGTTCACGGTGGGCGCCCCGCGGGAGGACGGCGTCTACATCGGGCCGCTGACCCGCGCTCCACAGCTGGACGTGTTGGATGCGCAGGTGCGGGACGCGGTGGAGCGGGGCGCAACCGTATGCTGCGGTGGCCGGCGGCTGGACCGGCCCGGCTACTTCTTCGCGCCGACGGTGCTGGTGAACGTGACCCACGAAATGCGCGTCATGGTGGATGAGAGTTTCGGGCCGATCATCGGCATCCAAAAGGTCGAGCACGATGAACAAGCCGTCGCCTTGATGAATGATACGACTTACGGCCTGACGGCCAGCGTCTACACGCCGGACGGGGCGCGCGCGCGCCGCATCCTCGCCGCGATGGATACGGGCACCGTGTACTGGAACTGTTGCGACCGGATCAGCCCGCGCCTTCCCTGGTCCGGGCGCCACCATTCGGGACTCGGCGTGACCCTTTCGCTGGAAGGCATTCGCACCTTCACACGCCCCAAGGCCTGGCACCTGCGCGGCTAGACAGCTTTTAGCAGATCACACAGCGCGCACACGATCGCGTGGCCCACCACCGGGTTGCGGCGGTACGCGCGCGGGATCTCGACCTGCACGCTCGTGCGGCCGACGAGATTCACGATGTTCCACGGGTGCTGGCCGGCGCGGCCGCCTTCGCCGAGCCGCACGCGAATGCCGTGGGCTGCCAGCGCATCGTGCATCTGGTGCCGGCGCGGGCTGGTACCGCCGACCTCGATGAAGTGCGTCTCCGGGCCGTCGTCCGCCTTCCCGTGCACCGCGACCGCCAGTTCGTACGACTGTGCACGATCCGCGAGCAGGACCTGCAGCTCGCGATAGAGCACCGGCTGTTCCCAGATGCGATGGCTGGTCACGTGCAGCATCTTGCAGGTGGGATCGACCATGTCTATGCCGAATCCCCGCTCGAGCAGCAGGCGGAACTCCGCCCACGCGCTCCAGTAGTCGCACGCCACCTGCTCCTGCACCCAGCGGGCCAGGAAGCGCGTCCACGGTTCGATCCCGCCGCCGTGGGGCGCGATGCAGATGACGTGTCGCCGCCGCCCGACGAAATACTCTTCCCGATAGAGTTCGTGCAGCGCCAAGTCGACCCCGAACTCGTCCAGCCGCGCGCGCACGGAGGCGAAGGTCACGTCAAGGGGGGACGCGAGCGCGGTGGCTGACAGCCGCTCCGCCACGGACGCTAGGCGGTCCCGAAGGCGGACCGATTGTCGCCCGGGAGGGTGCGGTGTCGCGCTCGCCACATAGTCGGGCCACTATAGCACCGCGGTCCGGCCTGCCCGGTCACGCGCCAAATAGACAGGGGACCAGGCATTGCCTGGTCCCCACGAATGCACTTCCCCCGAGGGGGACTAGCCGTTGTACGCCGTCTCGCCGTGATCCGCCAAGTCCAGGCCGCCGGTTTCGTCCTCCGGATTCACGCGCAGACCGCCCGCGAGCACGCGCACCACCTGCAAGATGATGAGGGTCATGACGATGGCGTACGCCCAGGTGGCCACGACAGCGATCACCTGCGTCATGAACTGTCCGGCGTTCCCGGCCAGCAGCCCGTCCGTACCGCCCCAGACTTTCCGGGCGAAGACGCCGGTCAGCAGCGCGCCGACGGTCCCGCCGATGCCGTGCACCCCGAAGGCGTCCAGCGAATCGTCGTACCCGCGCGAACTCTTGAACACGACCGCGCCGTAGCAGATCACGCCCGCCGCCGCGCCGATGCCGATCGCCGCCACCGGGCCGACGAAGCCCGCGGCCGGCGTAATGCCGACGAGGCCGGCCACGATGCCGGACACCACACCGAGGGCGCTGGCCTTGCCGCGGTGCATGGTCTCGGCCAAAGCCCAGAACGTGGCGCCGGAGGCGGCCGCGATGTGGGTGGTGGTGAACGCAAGCACGGCGCTCTGATTGGAGGCGAGCGCGCTGCCGGCGTTGAAGCCGAACCAGCCGAACCAGAGCAACCCGGCCCCAATGGCGCTGACCACCAGGTTGTGCGGCGGCATCGCCGCACCCGGGTAGCCCAGACGCGGGCCGATGATGATCGCCGCAACGAGCGCGCTCACGCCGGAGCTGATGTGGACCACCGTGCCACCGGCGAAGTCCAACGCGCCCTTCTCAAAGAGCCAGCCGCCCTCCCCCCAGACCCAGTGGCAGATGGGGTCGTACACCAGCGTCCCCCACAGGAGGATGAAGAGGATGTACGCCCGAAACTTCATGCGTTCGGCGATTGCGCCGCTGATGAGCGCCGGGGTGATGATCGCGAACATGCCCTGGAACATGGCGAAGATCATCGGTGGAATCGAGTCGCCCTGACCCAGTTCGAGCCCGACGTCCTTGAAGAATAAGTGTGTGATCGGATTGCCGAAAAAGCCGCCGATGTCGGGGCCAAAACTGATCGAGTAGCCGACCACGACCCACTGCAGCGTCATCACCCCGAGGGCGATGAGGCTCATCATCATGGTGTTGAGCACGTTCTTCGGCCGCACGAGTCCGCCATAGAACAGCGCGAGACCCGGGGTCATGAGCATCACGAGCGCGCAAGACACCAACATCCATGCCGTATCCCCCGTGTCGAGGGTGCCGCCGTCTTGGGCCCAGGCCACGGCCGGGAGGGCGAGCAGGGAGAGCGCAACAAAGAGAACGACACCAACACGAACGTCGGCGCGAGGTCTAAACATGTGGGCTCCTAGGTACAGGTTCGCGGCAGTGTATCAAAAGGGCCACGGCCGGTGCCAAGACGGGACCGGCCCCCTAGGCGGCGCCCCAGGCCTTGAAAACCAGCCGGGACATGTCCGCCACCAGATGGTTGAAGGGATGGTCATCCCCCGTATTGAAGTCGGGGGCACCGTGGACCTGCACCGCCAGGGCCCAGGACCGCGCGGGCGTCTCCACGATCCCCACGTCCACGCGCACGCCCGGCAGGCCGCCGCTCTTCGTGCCGCAGCGATGGGTCTCCTCTACCCCGAACTCCTCGGCATATTCGCTGCACGGCAGGTGCCGCGGAATCATCGAGCGCAGTTGTTGCCGCCGCAGCGTCCAGTACACCTCGTCGTCATGCGTCGGGGACCCGGTGCACCGGCGCCGGAAGACGGCTTCCAATAATGCCACGAAATCATCCGGCGATGAGGCGGCGAACGCGTCGGACTCCCACGAGTCAAAGTTGATGTAGTCCTTGACTTGCGTGCAGGGCAATTCGAGCGGCAACGCCTGCACGGCCGCGTCGGCCTCTTGCGGTCCCCCAAGCGCGCGAATCACGGTGTTCGTGGCCACGTTGTCGCTGACCACGATCATCAGCCGCGCGTAATCGCGCAATGTCAGGCGGCAGCCGGGCGTAAACAGTTTCAGGACGCCGCTACCTTTCGTGTGGTGGGCCGCCGCGTACTCGACGCGCTCGTCCAGGGAGAGATGCCCCGCCGCGTCCCCCGCGTACAGCGCCGCGAGGAGGTACGCCTTGATGGCGCTGGCCGTGGGCATCGGCTCCGCGCTGTCCACCCGGATCGCCTCGCCACCGTCGAACGGCACCACCGCATACCCCACGCGCGCGTCCACCGGCGCCGCCCGCTCGGCCAACTGTCGGCGCAACCCCTCCGCATCCGCCTCCGGCATTACCCACCTCCCGCACAAGCATATCGCGGGCGACCGGCGGCGTGCAGCGCTGGTCGGAGCCCGCGCCGGAGGCGTGGTACCATGCGCGCGCCGACGCCCCAGCGGCGCGGCGGCATCAGAGGCACCACATGGCCATCACGAAGATCGACGCCACGTACATGGATATTCCCCTCCCGGCCGACTTCTTCCCCAGTTGGATTCCCGGCCGCACGCAGTCGCACAACCGGTGCGTCATCGTCGAGGTGCATGACGACTCCGGGCAGGTAGGGATCGGCGCGGGCGCGTGCTTCGAGAAAGCGCAAGGCGAGCTGATCAAGTATCTCGCGGTGGATACCGCCGGCCAATTTCTCATTGGGGCGGACCCGTTCGAGCTGGAGAAGCACGCTAAGCTCATCACCAACTTCGGCCTGATGCTGGGGGGCCGGCCGTGGCTGCTGGAAAACGCGCTGTGGGACTTGGCGGCCAAGATCGCCGGGCAACCACTGTATAAGCTGCTCGGCGGCGGCCGGGACAGCATCCCCGTCTATTGCAGTTTCGGCGAGAGCGTGCTCGTCAAGGATATTGACGCGCGCAAGGCGGCCATCGACGCCCGACGCGCGGAGGGGTTCCGCGCGTTCAAACTCCGCAGCCGGAGTTTCGACTACCGGGACGACGTGCGGTTGATGGAGGCCGTTCGCGACCACGTGGGCGACGACATCGATCTCATGATCGACTGCAACCAGGGCTGGAATCTCAGCCCCCTCGGGGCGGAGTGGAGCTACGACGACACGCGGGCGTTCTGCGATGCGGCGCAGGCGCTCGGGTTCCGGTGGGTGGAAGAGCCGCGCAACCGGTTCGATTTCGAGGGCCTGAGCCGGCTGTGCGCGGAGGTGGACATCACCATCGCGGGTGGCGAACTGAACCAGGGTCTCCACGAGTTCAAGGTGTTTCTCGACAACGATTGTTACGACAAGCTCCAGCCGGACGTGACGCTCGCCGGGGGCATCAGCATGGCGCGGAAGGTGGCGGTGCTGTGCGAGGCGCGGGGCAAAAGCTTCAGCCCGCACACGTGGACGAATGGCGTGGGGCTGTTGCACAACCTGCACGTGGCCTGCGGCGTCGGCACGTGCGACATTCTCGAGTACCCGTTTGAAGAGCCCGGCTGGACGCCCGACGCGCGGGACGCGATGCTGGCGGATCCCCCGCGCCCAAGTGACGGTGTCCTGGCCGTGCCACAGGGGCCGGGCATCGGCGTCGAACTCGACCGCGACGTCATGGCCCAGTACGGCGAGAAATTGTAGGGCGACGCCTGCGCCGCTCGGAGGCCGCTCGCGCATATGCACCTGGACCTGTCCCCCCAACACGGCGTGTACCTGCAGCAGATCCTGGCGCGGGTGATTCCGCAATTGCGGGACACGCGGACCTTCGCGCCCATGCGCGCGTTCTTGACGGACCTCATGGGGCGGCTCGCCAAAGGGGAGCGTGCTTTCACCTTCGAGCGGAAGGACGCGCGGTTCTTGCGGCGCACGGTGCGCGCGGCGCGAACGCACATGGAGCAACAGGCCGCCACGCCCGCGGGCGGCATGATGCGGTCGCAGCTCACCATGTGCGAACCGCTGTTTGATCGGATTCTCGTACCGGAGCCGGAGCCCCAGCCCTAACAGGTCATGGCACCGCAGGCGTCGCTCCCGCTGCGCGGCGGCGTCTCCGGCCCACATACAATCTCCCGCTAGACATGTCCTCCACCACCATCGGGCTCGTGCTGCTGTCCGCCGCGATCCACGCGAGCTGGAACTTCCTGACGAAGGCGAGCCGCGACCCGCAAGCATTCACGGCGGTGAAATGCGTATGGTACCTGGCCGCGCTGCTCCTCGCGCTGCCGTTCTTCTCGTTTCGGGAGATCCCCCCGTCGGTCTGGTGGCTGATCCTCGCCACGGGTGTCGTGCATGCAACGTACGCGTTCGCGCTCGCCGCGGCGTACAAGTCCGGGGACATCTCGCTCGTGTATCCCATCGCCCGCTCGGCGCCGGCGGTCATCCCGTTCTTCGCGGTTTGGCTCTTGGGCGAGCACCTCTCACCGGGCGGCATCGCCGGGATCGCCGTGGCGGTCGTCGCCGTGTGGATCGTCAACACGGGCGGGCGGATCCGGTGGTCGGCGTTCATGGCCCCGGGTGCAGCATTCGCCTATCTCACCCTGGGCACCGTCGTGGCGTACTCCCTGATCGACAAACGCGCCATGGCGGTCCTCGATGGGGCGGCGTGGACCGGCGCCGCGCCCCGGGCGTTGGGGTACATGGTCGTGGGCGAAGCCGTCGCCAGTCTGCTCTACCTGGGGATGATGCTTCCGCGCATCTCGCGGGAGAAACTGGGGGCCGCCTTCAGCGCCGAGAAGCTCCGGGCGGGACTAAGCACGGCGCTCGAAATCCTCAGCTACGCGATCATCCTGTACGTGTACCAAAGCGAACCGGTGAGCTACGTGGTCGCGGTGCGGCAGACGAGCGTCATCATAGCCGTCCTGCTCGGTACGCTGGTGTTGCGCGAGCCGTTCGGCCGGCCGCGGCTCATCGGCGCCGCGGGCCTGGTGCTCGCGGTGTTCCTCATCGCGCGCTACGCGTAACGTTTACGCGCCGAGCAGATCGGCAAGCGCCGCCCGACCCGGCACCTCCGCTTTCGTCATCACCACCGCTACTCGCCCGGGGGGGCCACGATCTCCTTTATGGCGGCGAGGTCGTGGAGCAGCCCTTCCCGGTACTGCTCGGCTTCCTGCCCCGGCGAGAGGCCCGGAATTTCCGCCAGGACGGTCACCATGCATCCCGCGTCGTAATGGTCCGTGACGCGCCACTGTTGCGTAATGCCGTTCGAGTACTGGTAGGCGATCGCCATGCCGGGCCCCACCTCCGTGACCGTGATCCGCAGGGCCGTCGCCGCGGGGCCGAGTTCGACGGCGTGGCCCGCCGCGCCCCGTTCGTCTACCACCACGCGCACGGGGGGCAGCTCGGGGAAGCGTTCGGGCAGCCGGTCCAGGTCGGCGATCAGCGCGAAGGCGGCGACCGCGCACCCGGGCCGTTCGATCAGGACATCGTGACGGAAGCGCACATCCGGTCACCTGCTGGGCACGCGGACGGGCGAAGCGCGACGCCGCGTTCGCCCGGCGGGTCCGGGCGCGTTCAGAATCGCCAGAGGACGATGGCGGCGATGAGCGTGCCGGCGATGGCGCTGCCGTAGCACCCGATGGTGATACCGGTGCGCGCGCTCCGGAGGCCAAGGTCGATGAGGGTGTAGCGGAACCGGTGGGCCCAGTGAAAGAGGGGGAGCGCGATCAGGCCGAACAGGCAGAGCCGGGTCAGCGGATGCGCCACGGCGCCGTGGATCCGTTCGTACGCAAAGGGGGCGTCCCCCGCCCAGCCAAGGGGGATCGCCAGTCCCGTGATGACGAGCAAGATGGGGATAAAGAAGGCCGCGACGACGCCGCCCGCGCCAAAGAGGGACCACCAGATGGGTTCGTTGGATTTGCTCACACCGCCACTCCCAACACGACCCAAGCCACCACGACCGACACGACGGCCCACGCGACGTAATTGTTCGCGGCAATGATCGCGCGCGCCCGATCCCGGTCACCCACCAGCAGTACCAAAAAGTGCGGCGTCAGGATCTGCGGCGCGAGCTTGAGCCAGGTGAAGCTGTGGTAGGCGGCGAACGCCAGCGCAATCAGGTGGAGGCCGATGGACACGGGCGAATGGAGCGCCTGGAGCATGCCGGCATACGCGTCGGGCCCCTGCCCGAGCCGGTAGATGAACACGAGCAAGAAGACGCAATAGCCCGCCACGAAGACCGACGTCACCTCGCGGATCATGAACAGGACGTAAGGCCGGCGCTTCAGCCACCAGGTGTTCGGCACCGGCCGGTGATACGGCCTCACGACGGTGTGCTCCGCCGGGGCAGCAATAGCTCCTTGAACCAGTCGAGGGTGCTCGCCGCCTTGGCGCTCTGGATCGCGCCGGCCGGGTCCACGTGCTTCGGACACACCTGGGTGCACTCGCCCACGAAGGTGCACTCCCAGATGCCCTCGTGGCTCGCGATGACCTCTTGGCGCTGGTCGCGGCCCTGATCCCGGGAGTCCAGGTTGTAGCGTTGGGCGAGCGCGATGGCCGCGGGCCCGATGAACGTGTCGTCGAGGGAATAGACCGGGCAGGCCGCGTAACACAGCAGGCAGTTGATGCACATGGAATAGTGTCTGTACGCCTCGTGCTGGCCCGGGGTCTGGAGGTACTCGCCCTCGGCAATGGGCTTCTCCTGTCCTTCCTTTCGGATGATCCACGGCTTCACGGCCCGCAGCTTCTGCACGAAGTCGTCCATGACCACCACGAGGTCGCGCTCCACGGGGAACCCGCTGAGCGGTTCGACGCGGATTTTGCCGGGATAGTAGTCCTTGAGGAACGCCGCGCAGGTGAGTTTCGGCACGCCGTTCACGACCATGCCGCAGCTTCCGCACACACCCATGCGGCAGGACCAGCGGTACGACAGGGTG
>CBDUXP010000023.1:0-55827 GCA_965371225.1 uncultured bacterium
ACCTGCACTGGGCGGACAAGCCGTCGTTGTTGCTCTTGCAGTTCCTGGTGCGCGAACTCGGCGGGACGCGCATCGCGATCCTCGGCACCTACCGCGACGTGGAACTGGACCGCACGCACCCCCTGGCGGACGTGCTGTCGGAGTTGCGGCGGGCGCGGCTGTACCAGCGGGTGTTGCTGCGGGGGCTGGGGGTGGATGAGGTGTTCCGCATGCTGGAAGCCCTGGCCGGGCAAACGCTGCCCGAGCAGGCGGAGACACTGGCCGCGGCCATCCACCGGGAGACGGAGGGCAACCCGTTCTTCGTGGAGGAGATCATCCTGCACCTGGCGGAGACGGAAGCCATCTACCGGGACGAGGACGGGCAGTGGGTCACCCGCACGCAGAATCCCGAGGAATTGGGCATCCCGGAGGGTGTGCGCGAGGTGGTCGGCCGGCGCCTGTCGCGGTTGTCCGACGCGTGCAACGCCGTGCTGGGCATCGGCGCGGTCATCGGCCGCGACTTCGACGTACAGGTGGTGGAACGCATAAGCGACCTGGACAACCACGCCCTCTGGCGCGCGCTGGAGGAAGCCGCGGGCGCGGGCCTCGTCACGGAGCAGGCGGGTGGACGGCACCGGTTCTCGCACGCGTTGATCCGCGAGACCTTGTACGACGAGTTGAGCACCCCCCGCCGCGTGCAACTGCACTGGGCCGCAGGGGAAGCGCTCGAAGCCGTGCATGCGCACAGTATCGACGCTCACCTGCCGGAGTTGGCACACCACTTCTTCGAGGGCGTGCAGGGGGGAGGTGACGTGGCCAAGGCGGTGGACTACTGCACCCGCGCCGCGGAACGCGCCCGCGCCCAAGTCGCGCACGCGGAGGCGGTCCTCCAGTACGAACGGGCGTTGCAGGCGCTGGAATTCGCGGAGGACGCCGACCAATCCCAGCGGTGCGAGCTGCTGCTGGCGCTCTCGGAGGCGCGCTTTAACGCGGGCGGCCGCGACGGGGCGGGGGCGCGCGAGGCCGGCGGACAAGCCGCGGAGGTGGCCCGGCGACTCAGCCGTCCCGACCTCCTCGCACGCGCCGCGCTCGCGCACGCGACGGATACCTGGACGCCGGGGGTCGTGGAGGACCCAGTCGTCACGCTCCTGGAAGAAGCGCTCGCAGCCCTGGACCCTGGCGACAGCGTGCTGCGGGTGCGCCTGCTCGGACAGTTGTCGCGGGAACTCTTGTTCGGAAGCGATGACGAGCGCCGTATCGAGCTTGCGGACGAAGCGGTGGCGATGGCCGAACGGCTCGGCGATGCAGAAGCGCTTGTCCGCGCTCTCTCGGACAAGGCATTCCAATTGGTGGATCCGGACTCCACCGCGGAGCACCTCCGGACCTGTCGTCAAGTGGCAGCCCTGGTGCATGAGTTGGGTCTCCGTCACCTTGAGGGAAGCCCGAGGATCGGCTCCGCTAACTGGAGGAGCGCCACGGAACTCGGCGAGCTTGCGCTCGCCGACGAGGCGATGGAGGTGATAGTCGAGTGGGTGGAACGCCAGCGCTCCGTGCAGGGTCAGTGGGGGCTGGCGCTACGGGACTGCGGGCGCGCGTGGCAGCGCGGGCAGCTCACGAAAGTCGAACGGCTGGCCCAACAAGCGCTGGAGTTGGGGCGAAAGGTGAATGAGGGAACCGCCCAGATGAATTTCGGAGCACACATGTTTGCGCTGCAGGACGCCCGGGGGCGGCTCGCCGAATTGGAAGAGACCGCCACCGCGTTTGCCGAACGGTTCCCCGCAATGCCGGGGTTCCGCGCCTCGCTCGGCCCCATCTACATCGCCGCGGGGCGCCCGGACGCAGCCCGCGCACTCTTTGAAGATTTCGCGACGGACGAGTTCCGGGCGATCCGCCGGGACGAGGCCTGGCTGCCGGGCATGTGGTTCTTGACGCGTTGCTGTGCCTCCCTCGCTGATGCGGAACGGGCCGCGACGCTGTACGACATGCTTCGCCCCTATGCGGGGCGATACATTCCTATTGGCGGCGCCAGTATCGTCTTTGACAGCGTGTCGCGCCCCCTGGGCCTGCTGGCCGCGTTGATGGGCAGATGGGATGTGGCGACCGGACATCTCGACGACGCGCTGGCGGAACAGGACCGGCTCGACTCACCTGTGCTGGTGTGCCGCACGCAGGCCGACTACGCGCGCCTGCTGTTGGACCGCGCGCGGCCGCAGGACCGCGGACGCGCCATGGAACTGGCCAACGCGGCGGCGGACACGGCGCAGGAGATCGGCATGCAGGGGGTGTTGGAAGAGGCGCTGGCGGTCAAGCTGGAACTGCAAGGGGTGTCCGGCAAATCGGACCGGCAGGCGTCGATCGACCTGGTGGCCGCCACGGTGCAGTTGGAGCAACCGGACCTGAAGCCCCACGCCGCGCCTGACGGGACCGTGACTATCCTCTTCAGCGACATCGAGGGCTTCACCGCCATGACGGAACGGCTGGGCGACTTCAAGATGCAGGACGTCCTGCACGAGCACAACCGCATCGTCCGCGAACAGGTCCACGCCCACGGGGGCTACGAGGTGAAGAGCGAGGGCGACGGGTTCATGCTCGCGTTCGGCAGCGCCCGCAAAGCCATCGACTGCGCGGTCGCCATGCAACGCGCGTTCGCAACACACAACGCCCAAAACGGCGGAGACCAGCCAACCGCCGGGCACGACCCGCTTCACGTCCGCATGGGACTGCACACGGGCGAGGTCATCAAGGAAGCCGACGACTTCTTCGGCAAGAACGTGATCCTCGCCGCGCGCATCGCCGGCCAGGCGCAGGGCGGCGAGATCCTCGTGTCGTCGTTGGTCAAGAACCTCACCGAAAGCGCCGGGGACCTGGCGTTCGCCGAGTCCCGCAAGGCCGCGCTGAAGGGCCTGACCGGCGAGTTTTCCCTCCACCCGATCCGCTGGGCCTGACGGGCTGCGGGCCGGTCTAAAGACCGGCCCCTACCCAGGGGGAGGTCGTAGGGGCGGACCCGTGTGTCCGCCCAAGGCTTCTTTCGTAGGGGCGTGATTCATCGCGCCCATCTGCCTGGGCGCAATAAATTGCGCCCCTACGGAACGCCGAGACGGGCGACGCATGCGTCGCCCCTACGCCCTCGACCTATCCGTGTTCATCCGTGGTTCCCTGCTTCTCGCCGCCGGTTTCGTCCGGACCGGGCGGCCCGTACCTGTCGCGCCACTCTTCGACATAGGTCTGGCGGTACGCGAGGAGCAGCGCGGATAACCCGAAGCAGGACAGCACGATGAAGAACCCGACCCGCTGGCGCCGCGCCTGAACCACGAGCTTCGCCATGATGCGCTCTTTCTCGCCGGCCACGTTCGTTTCGATGTCGACCAGGCTCTGCGTGACGGCCTGAATGCGGCGCAGTTGAAACGTATGCAGCTCCTGCGGCACGCGCTTCTGCAACTCCTGCGCCGCCTCGTGCAGGGCGTCGATGCGGGTGCTGTGGTACCCGCTCGCCGCGAGTGCGGCGATGGCCCCATCCAGACCCACCTCCGCGTCCTCCGCGGCCCGCAAGGCCGCTTTGGTTTGTTCGGCCCGGTCATACGTGTGGCACCGGGTGCAGAGGTCTTCCGTGATGAGGTCGCGAGTCGCACGGTGAATCGCGTGATGGTTGTTGTCGCTCCCCCCGTGGCACATGACGCAGCTCAGGCGTTCCTTTTGGAAGTGTGCGCTGAGCGGATAGTAATCCAGGTATTCCTGGTGGCACCGCGCGCACATGTCCAGCGTCTGCGCCGCGTCGGGTTTCCTGTGCGCCCCTTCGCCCGGGTCGGGCAGCGCATCAAAGTCCGTGTCGGACATGCCGTGACACTGGCCGCAGGTGATGCCCTCGCTGTAGTGCACACTCGTCCGCCACTCGTCGATAAGCGCCACATGTTCGTCCGCCACGTCCACGTGGCACTCGATGCACTGAATCGCGGACTCGTCCAGCGGCGCGGCGTGCGCCGGCCGGACGCCCGCCAGCCCCAGGCCTAACAGGCCCACCCACACGTGCGCCGGCCTCATGAGTAATGCCCCCAAATCGTCAGCCCCACCGCCGCCAACACCACCATGACGAAGCCGACGGTGAACAGCGGGCGGTTGCGCAATGCGGTGCGCGGGGCCCGATCGAGAAACGGCAAGCCGAGCAGGCCGAGCAGGGCGAGACCCTGCACCACCAACCCCAAGACCTCGCTGGGGACGAGCTTCAGGGTTTGGTAGGCGGCCAGGAAGTACCACTCGGGCTTGATGTGTTCCGGGGTGCTGTACGGATCCGCCGGCGCGCTGACGTGCATGGGCACGAGCAACACCACCACGAGCAGGACGGCCACCAACAGCGGCACGGTGGCGGCCTCTTTCAGAAGATGGTGCGGCCAGAAGGGCACCGCGTTGTGCCGTTCGGGTTCGGGCTCATGCGTGTGGGCGGTCATGGCGCACCCCCTCACAGGGGACGGGAGATGCCCGTCCGGCGAATCATCATGAAGTGCAGGAGCAGGCCCGCGGCGAGTATCGCGGGGGCCAGGCCCACGTGCACCATGAAAAACCGCCGCAGGGTCGTTTCACTGATCTGTTCGCTGCCCCGCACCAGCGTCACGATGGCATCGCCGATGCCGGGGGTCGCCCGCGGGACCTCAGTCCCCACCGTGGCCGCCCAGTAGGAGATCTGGGTCCACGGCAGGAGGTAGCCGGTGAAGGACAGGGCCAGCACCAGCAAGAGCAACCCGACGCCGCTGACCCAGTGCAGCTCGCGGGGCCGCTTGTACGCCTGGTGGTACACGACCCGGAGCATGTGGGCCAAGACCAACAGGATCAGCAGGGTGGCGCCGTGAGCGTGGACGCCCTGGATCAACCAGCCGAACGGCACGTCGTTGCGAATGAACTCGACGCTCTGGTACGCGCCCGTGGTCGTCGGTTCGTAATACATCAGCAGGAGCACCCCGGTGAGGACCTGCGTCAGGATCGTGAAGAACGCCAGGCCGCCGAGGCAGTACAGACAGCCCGTGGCGGAGAGGGGGACGAGCTTGCCGGTGAGCAGCCGGTCCGACAGTTCGCGAATGCCGTAACGGTCGTCCAGCCAGTGGACGACGCCGTCAACCGTTTTGCGTGCTCCCATGGTTTGCCATCCTTTACTCCGGCGCCCCAATATCGATCCGTCCGTCGTCGTCCACGCGCGTCGCGAGCAGGGGGAGACTGGTCTGCGGCGGGCCGCCAAGGACATGGCCGTCGGCCGCGAACCGGCCCTCGTGGCACGGGCACACCAGCGTGCGGGTGGCATGATCCCACCGCACGATGCAGCCCAGGTGCGTGCACACGGCCGACAGCGCCAGGAAGTCCGACTCCGAGTCGCGGACCACGATGATCGGTTTCCCGCGGTGGATGATCTGCACGGCCTCGCCCACCGCCAGGCTGTCCACCGTCAGCGTTACTTCCTGCTCCCGCTCTCCCAGAGGCGGCGCGCTGAAAAATTCGAGGACCGGGTAGACCACCGCGCCAAAGGCGCCAGCGACCCAACCCGCCAGGACCGACCCCAGCACCCGGCGTCGCGTCAGCGTGCCACGATCGCCCAGCTGCCGGGCGGCCTCCGACGCGCGCGCGCCGGTGACATGGGGCGCGGGGTGGTGGCGCTGTTCAGAACGACTTCCGCCAGCCATCGCACGGGGCCGGGGCACCGCGGCGGTCACTCTCGGGCGGCCCAGGATACGTCGCATATCAGCCACCTCACATCGCGGGCGGGCAAGGAGGACATCGGGTCCTCGCTGCCCTCCTCCCGGGCCGATCCTCCCAATACGGCCCCCACGTGCGGCCACGGAATCGGCCCGGGTGGAAGTCTCTCTACTGCTCATTATAAGATATTTACATCTGATATTCCAGTAAAAAGCGGTTCCCCATCGTGAGGTGCTCCTCTTATAGATGGACTTCTATATGGACCGAAGGTGGCACCACACAGCCGAGGCCCCTGGAGCGGGCGTGCGCGGAGGGACCTGGGCTCAGGGGCCGCCCAAGGGCCATGTTTCGGGCCCGCAGAGTAGCCGCTTCCTGGCTTGACCGGCATAGTGGAGCGAAGTAACATAAAGGATAGAGACATCCGATATAAGGATCCGACCGCCCCCGCGGCCGGTGAGGAGGTGTTCCATGCGCTGGAATCCAGGCCTTACCGCAGCCATTCTGGCACTGTCAGTTGGTCTTGCAGCACACTCCCCCGTGGGCGAGGCGGCTGATGGACCCCAATACCAACCGTCAAAATCCTGTAAGAAATGCCACTTCAAGCAGTTCAAGAGCTGGCAGAAGACGAGCATGGCGCAGGCGTTCGAAAGCCTCAGGCCAGGCGTAAAGCCCGAGGCCAAGGTGGCGGCCGGGCTCGACCCGAACAAGGACTACACCGAGGACGCGACCTGCCTACCCTGCCATACCACCGGCTATGGCGCCCCGGGCGGCTTTGTCAGCATCGAGGAGACCCCTCTACTCGCCGGCGTTGGGTGCGACAGTTGCCACGGGCCCAGCGAGGCGTATCTGGAGATCATGACGACGGACTATAAGAACCACCCCATCAAGGAAATGACGGACCTGGGCATGATCTATCCCCCGAAGGCCGAGCAGTGCGTCGGGTGCCACAACGACGAGAGTTCGTTCAACGCGTCTGTCGATCCCAAATACGCTTTCGACTTCGCGGAACGGGTGCAGGATGATGAAGGAGCGCACGTGCACGCAGCGCTGAAGGCGGACCACCCCGACCTGGGTTCGCTGGACGTGCTCTTCCGGTAGCCTGGCCGTAAGCCGGCGGGGCACGGCCTAGAAGCGGCCGTCGCTATGCGTGTGGCAATTCGAGCAGTTGGGTTTGCCGCTGCCCATACTCGAAACATGGCAGGTGTTGCACAGGTAGTACGAGTTCACGTTGTCCTGATTGGGCGTCTGCTTCTTTGAGAGCAGCGTGCTGATCTCGTAAAACTGCAACTGTCCGTCATCGGCGTCAATGGGCGTGGCGCCATCCGCGGCGGTGATGGTCTGTTTCATCTGGAACAGGTTGTTGTAGACCGTAGCGGTCACCGGCTGCGGCGTATCGTCCGGGTGCGCCTGGTGGCAGGCCCAACAGGGCAGCACGTCGTCGAGTGCCCACACGCCACCCGCGTAGCCTGTCTTGAGGCTCGCTGCCGATGCCCCGGCGCCGTGGCTGTTGGTGAGCCACGAGGCATTGAGGATGTCCACGAGCGGCCCCGCGGCGTGATCAGTGACGCCGGCCGGGAAGCTGCCGTCGTGGCAGTCGAGGCAGAACTCGGTGTACGCATCCACGCCGAGGCCGGCACCGGCGAGGCCCTCGAACCAGTTTGTTCCCGGCACGCGGCCGTCGCTCGGGTCGGGGTCGGACTTCCACGGTTGCAGGCTGTTCGCTTCGTGGGGATCGTGGCAGTCGGTGCATTCGATCTTGGCGCCGCTCTGCGTCTGAGCCGTGTACTGCACGTCGTGCCGATCGTTGAGAGTGAGCCCGTACTGCGTGGTGTCGTCAGCCGTGAGAATGGCCGTCGCAAATCCGCTCTGGACATCGACAGAGGAGATGCCGCCGCTCTGATGGCAAGCGAAGCAGAAACCCTCTTCCTCCTCCACATTGGCCGGCGGGGTCGGCGCCACGTCGGCCAGCGCCAGGAGCTTGCGCTTCTCCGACCCGTGACCGCTCCCATGACAACCGGTGGTGCCCTCGCCGAAGCAGGAGAGCGCACCGACCGTGTTGTGCGACGCAGAGGCCCACGTGGTCGCCACGTCGCGCGGCACTTCAGCGTCGGTGAACGGCAGGGTGGGATTCGCCCCGTCGTACCCGTCCGCGTCGTGGCACGCGAGACAGAACGCCGTCAGCGTGGCGGCTTCGACGGGATCGGTGAGCGGATCGCCGCCGTTCAGCACCACGAGCGGCGTGCCGCTGGCGGGGTTGTCGGGATCCCTCAAGCGCACGATCCCCTGCTGATGCTGGTCCTGCAGGTGACAGGTCTCGCAGTCGGCCACGTCGAGCGGCCCCACCAGGTGGTGACTGGTGCGGGAGAATTCCGAGAGGATTTCCCGGCGGCCGGCCTGCCACGCCGGCAGCCCATCGCTGTTGTCCTGGGGCGTGTTGTGACAGTCGCTGCACGCGCCGCCCGAGCCCCAGAAGCTCTCCACGTGCGGGTGGCACAGCGTGCAGTTCAGGCCCGTGTTGTGCCCGTGGTTTCCCGCCGGATTGTTCTGATGGTTGTCCGTGTCGGTGTGGCAGACCTCGCAGGCCCCGCTGTACACGGTGTCCAGGTCTTCGTCATCATCGGCGAACGAATACAGGGACGCCCCCCCGGCGTCCGTGCCCCGGCTCAGGAAGGCCACGACCTGCACGCCGCTGTTGGGCGTTGAGATCGTGGCGTCGTTCGTGCCGTCCTGCTGTGTACCGATCATCATGAGGTTCGGCGTGCCCGTGAGCGGGTTGTCCAAACTATCGTGCGTTTCGTGGCAGACCGTACAGCTCATCCGAAACGCGGCTTTCGTGCTGCCCGCCTTGTTCGTGTGCACGGCGGCCTTGCGCGGCGCGGTGCCCACCAGCGGGTCGTGGCACGCCTGGCAGACGTTCTCGATGACCGGATCGGTGAGCAACTGCTGCCCACCGGACCCGTGCAACTTGTGGCAATAGTCGCAGTTGTGGTTCGGGTTCAGCGCCGCCGCCGGCGCCGAGGCCCAGCACCACGCGAGCGCCGCCGCGAGGGCAAGCACGCGGAAGAGACGCCGAGTCATGGCAAGACGCCCCCTTCCGCGAACAGCTCGATGCGGCCGGCGCGGTTGTTCGTGACGAAGACGTCTCCCGACCCGCTGTCCAGAACCACGTCGAGCGGGAAATCGAGTTGCCCCGGGCCGGCCCCATAGGTGCCCAAGGTCGCGAGACCGTTCCCGGTCACGCCGTCGTAGACCAGCACCTCGCCGGAGACACATTCCACGACGAACAGATGCCTGGCGGCGTCGACCGCAAGCCCCTGGGGCCGGGCGAAGCGACGTCCGAGCATCCCCGCTCTGCCGGTGATCGTGCGCTGGAGTTCTCCGGTATAGGCGAAGACCTGGATGCGCGGCGCAATGGACAAGTCGTCGTCGCCGTAGTCGCTGACGTACACCTCCTGGTGCAGTGCATCCACCGCAATGCCCGTCGGTGCGGCGAGCTGCGCGGGATCGGGCCCTACCGCGGGAATCGTGCGCAGCAATAGTCCTGCACTCGAGTAGACCTTCACCGCCCGCCGGCGCGCGTCCACGACGAAGACGAACTCGCGCCGCGGGTCCACCGCGATGTCCGTCGGCTGCCAGGTGAAGTCATCAGCCGCGCCCAGGTTGTGCTGCCACCGGCCGAACTTGTCGTAGACCTCGACGCGCTTCGTGGTCTGGTTCCCCACGAAGATCCGGCCGCCCCCGCCCTTCAGGTACGCGACCCCCGCGGGCTGGCCCGGAATAGCGAATGCCCCGAGGACCGTCAGCTTTCGGGCATCCACGGTCAGAATCATCTGCAGCTCGCTGTCGGACACGAGCAGATCACCCGTGTGCGTCTGCGTCAGGCGGACCGGGGCCTGCACCTCAGGGGGCGGGGGCTGCGACTTCTTCGCCGGGGCAGCCGAGGCGCCCCCGATGCAGCCGACAAGCGCGCCGAGCACGGCGGCCCCGCACACCAAGCGCCGCGGGATCCAACAACAGGTGCGCACCGTCCCCCGCGTAAACGGCATGGCCGATTCGTGGGGGCTAGGCCTCGACGGCCTCAGGCCGAGGCGCGTGCCCACGTCTGGGCTAGCTCTGCGCATGGTCCCAGCTCCTTGGGCTGCTGGAGCGGAGCGCGGTCGGGAGAATCCGCCCACAGCGCAGATTCAGTTATTCTGGTCCTCTTATCTTAATTATACCTCAGGCAAGGCCTGGTCCGCCAGAGCCCGACTCCTGTCTGGGGGAAGGCTCCTGTCACCTGTGCTCTCGCAGAAACAGCCATGCGACGGCTACCCACCAGCCAATGTTCCGACGTAGTCCGAGGCGGTGTGGTTGCGGTTGTGGCACCGGAGCGAGCAATTGCCCGTGTAGAGGCCGGTGCTTACCCACTCGCGCACCCCATCCCGATCCGGTTCCACAATGTCCGCGGCGAAGTTGATCAGGCGCGCGTTGTTGGTGGGGGTTCCTTGGGCGGCGGTGATCCCATGCGGATCGTGGCAGGTGAGGCACCCCGTGCGGCCCAGATGGCGGCTGTGCGCCCCGAAACTTTCATCCGCCAGGATGCTATTGCGGTCGTGGCACTTATAACAGAGGGCGTAGGCCGCGGCCGTCTCGCCGACATTCCCCAGCGGCCGGTCCAGCCGCCGTTCCAGCAGCGGGTCGTAGACGGATCCGTGCGTGCCGTCCGGACCCGCCCCCCCCGCGCTCTGGCTCGTATCGCTCCCGTGGCAGTCGGTGCAGCCGATGACGCTGCTCGTGGTGTAGGGCGGCAGCAGGCTCGGCACGTTCGCGCTCACGCCGGGCCCGAGCACCGGGTGGAACGAGATGCTGCCCGTACTGAACTCCAGCCGCACGTTGTCCTGCACGATCACGCGCGGCGAATGGGGACCGGGTTTGTTCGTGCTATCCGCATGACACTTGAAACACACCTCGTAGGTGAAAGCCACTTGGGCTACCAGAGCCCCCCCACTGTTCACCCCGTTCACCCCGTCGAGAGCGCCCGGGGCATTCGGCGGTGTGCTCGGCGCGGTGCGTGCGGCGTGCGGGTTGTGGCAATCGACGCATTCCGCGTGCCGCGGCATGGTGGACAGGGATTCCAGCGGTTGGTGCACGCCAGTGGTGTCCACCACCGGATGGCGTTCCGCTTTCAAGAAGTCGGCGGCCACATTCGCCACAGCCACGTTGCCGTTGTGGCAGGGGAGGCAGTTATCCTCCTCCGCCGCGGCGTGCAGCAGCACCGCTTGGCTGGGGGCCGAATGGGGTTGGTGGCAGCTCTCGCACGCGTTGTCCTGCACGTTCAGCTCATCGGTCGTGGGCCACGGATCCGTCCCCTGGTCATTCCATGTGGCCGTGGATAGCTTGTGCGAAGAAAAGTCCCAGCCCGCGCGATTGTGGCATTCCAGGCAGAGGGCCGACTGCGTATTCGCCATGACGAGGAACTTGCCAAACCGGTTATCGTGCGGATCGTGGCAAGAGCGGCATTGCACCTGACCCGTCGCGTCCAGTTTTACGTCGCCGGCGAGGGTGCTCGGATGCTTGAGCTGCCCGTCATCCATATAGAGAATCCCGTCGAACGCGAACGAGATCGGATGGTCGTCCCGCAGGTCCGTGCCGATGAGGCCGGGCCCCGCGGGCATGAACTCCTGTCCCGGTTGCATGACGATGTCGGTGCCGCGGCTGAGCACCGCCCCCAGCGCAATGGTTCCGTCGTGGCAACTGAGGCAGAGTTTCGACGAGCCCGTGGGCTGGCCCACGGCCGCGTCCAGCGTCAGACTGTCGTAGGGCAGATACGTTTGCCCCGAGCTGGCCCGGTTCCACAGGGGTGCCGCGGACGACGCGCGGTGCGGCGTGTGGCAGAAGATGCACGTCGCCTGCTCCGACTCCGCGCGGACCACGTTCCCGGAACCGGCCGAGAGGTTGTGCTTGCTGTCCACCACCGACGCGGCCACGCCGGGCTTCGGGACCAGGCCCAGCGCCAGCAGCCCCAGCATTGCGGCCGAGAGCGCGGCGTTCCAGGGGTGCCTCATGACGCGGGGTTCGGGAGGCGCGTGAACACTTGCACCCGTCGGTTGTATGAGTCTGCGACATAAATGCGCCCGTCGTCGTCGATGGCGATGCCCGTGGGCAACCAGAACTGGCCCGCGCGCCGGCCGCTCTCGCCGAACCACATGAGCAACTGCCCCTGCGCATCGAAGAGTTGCACCACGCCGAAGAGTCCGTCGACTACGTAGACCGCCCCATCGGCGTCCACCGCCACCCCTTTGGGCTTGGCGAGATCGCCCGTGCCATCACCCGGTTGGCCGAAACTGTGCAGGGGACGGCCGTCAGGCGTCAGGCGCTGGATACGGAAGTTCATCGCATCAGTAACGAGCAGATTGCCGTCGGGCATCACCGTCAGGTGCGTCGGAAAGTTGAACTCGCCGGGAGCCGCGCCCCGCTGGCCGAACTCTCCCTGGTACCGCCCGTCCAGGGTGCCGTGCAGCACGCGATGCCGCGGGGCATCGAGCACGTACAGCCGGTCCCGCGCTTCGTCCACGGCCACGGCCACGGGCCGCTCCAGGCCGGGCCAGTCCAGCGCCACCGCCGAACGCCAGGGGGGCGCCACGCGGTAGAGGATCCCGAGCGCGTCCGCCACGAACAGCACCCCGTCCCGCGTGGCCGCGACGCCAATGGGCGCGCGCCAGGGCCGTTGCGCGTTCGCCGCCAGCGCGGTGAACCGTCTCCGCCCACGGTCGTACACCAGGACCCGCGGCCGGCCGGCATCAGTGAGGTACACCACGTCGCCTACGACGGTGATCCCCTGCGGCCGGTTCAGCGCATCGTCGGCGCCCCCAAAGACCAGCCGGCGCGCACGCCGCCAGAACCCGGTCCGCAGGCGCAGGTCGCGCGGGACGGTGAACGCCGTCTCCCATGTGATGCGCGCGGCGGCCGGCGGCGGAGGCCAAGCCAACGCGGCGCGTTCTTCCGGGTTCGGGAGCGGGGTGTGCGGCGCGCCCGCACAACCGCCGACTCCGGCCACCAGTGCGGCGGCCAGCAGGGAGGCCCCGACCCTCAGTGGGGCCCGGCGGTTCAGAACCATCGGCGCACGCTCACGGACACGGCCTGCCGTTCCTGCTTCTGTCCCGCGGTGTCCTCCCGCAGCGCATGCACGAAGGACAGCCGGGCCTGCACCTGGCGATAACTCCACACGAACTTGAGCCGGACCCCCCGTTCATCCGTATCCGGCGAGAACTTGCGCCCGTCCTCCGTCCGGAGCCACGCATCCACTTCCCCCTGCAGCCTCCCGTAGAGGCGGCCCCGGACGCCGCCGCGGAGTTGGATGGCGGTGATGTCCTCGTCGCCCACCTCGTGTTCGGTGCGCGTCCAGGCGGCATTGCCGAAGGCCTGCCAAGCCTGATTCAGTGCGGCGGTATAGGCCAGTCGCGCATGCTGGCGATCGTACGCCGTGAGGCCGCTGTCAAAGCGTTCGAGTTCCCCCGTGAGGGTCAGGTCCCGCGCGCTGATCTCCGCGCCCACCACCGAGTCCTCCCGATCCTGAATGCGCGAGAGCGCCTCCCCCCGCGTGACCTCCGTGTCGGTCATGTCATGGGCGCCGTACAGCGTCAACCAGTTCCACAGCGAGACGCGTGCGTTCACCCCCAGCGACAGCGCCTCGTATGCCAGCTCGCGCGACACGAGAAACTGGTAATCCATCAGGATGGTCCCGGTGGAGGGAATTCCCCCCGCGCCCAGCCGCACCACTTCGAGCAGCAGCCCGCGCGGAAGCAGCAAGTAGTCCAGCCCTTCCACATACGTGATCACGCCGGTGGTATCCGTGACGACCACACTGCCGGCCACCACGTTCGGATTGTTCAGGAGGATGGGCCCGCCGCCGAAGGTGTGCGACTCGTCGGCCACGAGCTGGGTCGTGCCAGTCGATTCCTCCTCCGTCTGCGCGAGGGTTCCATGCAGCCCCACCTGGAGCACGCCCCCTGGGATCTGCTTTCGATAATTGAAGGTGAGCCCTTCGCGGTAGGTCCGGTGCTCGGTCAGATCCGACGCCGCATCCACGACCTCCACCTGCGCGACCGAAGTCAAGCTGTCGTACAGCCGATGCTGTAGGGCGCCGCGTCCGCTCCAGGTCTCCAGGGTGTCCGCCTCGAAATCAACGGAACCGTAGTTGACGCCCCCCTGGACGCTCCATCGGTCCGTCAGCGCGATCGTGGCTTCTTCGCGCACCAGGATCTCCTCGCGCGTGAAGCTCCCGCCCTGGTCGCCGTAGCGGACGTAGTTGGACCACGCGTGCTGGTTGGCGTCGCCGAACGTCGCCTGGTTGCGCAACTCGGCGCGCAGCAGGTCCGTGTCGCGGTCGCGGAAGTGATCCTGCCGGTCCTCGTATCCCACCAGCAGATTGGTAGTCAGTCGCTCGCCGCGATTGGACGTGGTCAGCCGCAGGTCGAGGTCTTCCTCATCGTCCGGCGCCGCCCCACGGCCCTCGATGGTGGTGCGCGACGCGACGATGCTGGTGGGCCAATCGGGAATGCGGAACAGGGCGTCCAGGCCGTACGCATTTCGATCCACCTCAAACCCGCCGAGGGTATCCAGATCCACCTCCTGCACCTGCCGCCGGAAAAACGCGTGCGTCACGACGGGTTTCTGCTTGAGCAGGGTTACGTCCGCCAAGATGGTGTCCGCGAAGAAATCGCGGTCCTCGCTGACCGCCACGCTGGAGGGGCTGAAGTCCCGATTCCCCTGCTTTGCGCGCGCCTCGATGCTGAAGTGGATATCCGCCAGGTACGGATGATAGATGTACGAGCGGGTGTCGATCCGCACGGTTTCGGAAAACTCCATGCGGTCCTCGGACCGATCGAGCGACCCGGTGCCGGCGATGCGTTCTTCTTCCTCATCCTCGTACTCGAATTCGATCCACCCCCCCACGTCGCGCAGGGCAAAGGGCTGCACGGGCAGGTCCACCTCGCGGCCCTGGGCCCCCGCCGGCAGGGGCCGCCAGCCCCACACGAGACCGGCCAGGACTGCGACGACCAATCGCTGCACCGCGCGCGACAAAGTGCATACCTCCGACCTCTCCCGCGCTACATCAGGAATCGGGACGTGCCCTGGTGCGGGTCATGGCACGTCGTACAGTCTTCGTCTTCCAGTTCCTCCATGGACGGATGGTCCGCATTAGCGTCCAAGCGCAGCGCATCGTGGCAGCGGAGGCACAACACGCGCGCCTGGGCGGTCCGCAAGAGCCGCGGGTACTTGGAGCTATGTTGATCGTGGCAGAACGTGCACGCCCCCGCGGCCACTGGCCCGTGCAGCCATAGGCCCGCCGCCGCCGCGGCCTCCCGGCCGTACTCCTCGTGGCACGTTACGCACAGCTCCCCGACCGGCTTCACGAGCAGTCCTTGCCCGCCGCTGACGCCCTGTTGCAACGAGAACTGCGGGAGACCCCGCCGGCGCGAATTGTCCGTGAAGGGGTGGCAGGTCATACACGCCTTATCCGCGTACGGCGCATGCACGGAAACGGGCGGGGGGGGCGGCGCCCGGGCGGCCCGCCGCCGGTCCGCCCGTATTGCAGCCACGCGCGCGGCCCGGTCCCCTTCCGCGGGCGTCTCCTCCTCATCGATCGGGGGCGCGTTCGGGTCCGGCACGCCGTCGAACCAGAAACTCAGCGCCCGGTACCGTCGCTCCGTGGAACAGCCCAGGATGCCGGTCAGGACCAGCAGCAGGACGGCCGTCTGGCGCCACGAGGCGGCGAGGGCCGAGGGTGGACGGCGCGGGTACACCGACCCCCCTACTCCTCCGTCGAGCGGGCGTGCCCTTTGGCAAAAATGCTCACCCGCCGAGGGCCGTACTGGTTCGCCACGATGATCAGGTACTCGGCCTCAAAGCTGGGATCCACGTACTGGCGGAAGTGCTCGAGCCCCTCCGTGGAGAGGGTGATGCCGGCCGGCAGCCACATCTTTCCCGCGGCCCCACCCTGCCCGCCGAAGAACAACAGCAAGCGCGATTCCCGATCGAAGATCTGCACGTTCGCGAACGCCGCATCCACAACGTAAATGAGCCCCTCGGGATCCACGGCGATCCCCTTGGGCCGCGCAAACTGTCCGGGCAGGTCCCCCAGGCTGCCGAAGCTGTCCAGCACCTGTCCCGTCCGGTCAAAGATCTGGACGCGGCCGTTGATGGTGTCCGTCACGTAGAGCCGGCCTTCCCCATCCGCGTCGATATTCGTCGGTTTGAAGAACTCCCCCAACCCGGTCCCCGCACCCCCGAAGGTGCCGAGCAGCCGGCCGCTGAGGGCGTCGCGGCGTTCGACCTCATGGTCCCGGACATCGACGAGAAACACCTCGTCGTCCAGCACCACGCAATCCGATGGGCGGCACTCCTCGGGATTCCCGATGGCGCGCAGGTACCGGTTGCCCGCATCGAACACCACCACTTGCCCGCGCTCCACATCGGCCACGTAGCGCGTCCCGTCCGGCGCGATCGTGATATTGACCGGCTTACGCACCTTGCCCGCGCCCCCCGTGCCGACCCGGGTGTAGGTCTCCCCCACCGTATCGAAGGCGTGCACCACCCCGAGGATCGTGTCGCACACGAAGATCGTGCCGTCGTGCATGGCCACCCCGTACGGCTTGACGATGTGATGCACCTCGCGCGCATCCTTGCCGAGCACGAACCGCTGCAGACGATCCTGAACGGGGCGGAACGCCGTCGAATCGTTGAAGCTGGTCAGAAACTGGATGCGGGGCGGCGCCGGGGGCTCCGGGTAAAAGACGGCCTCGGGCGGCACATCCGGCCCCGCGGACGGCGCGGTGGCGCAGGCGCTCACCACCATGAGTAACGGCAGCAGCAGCCCGATCCTCCACCGTCGATCGCGCACGGCGCCGGTTCCAGTCAGCAGACACATAAGCGAGCCTCCTTGACCGGCGTGGGTCGCGACGGGGGGGAATGGCCAGCCCGGGACACGACTCCGCCGGTGCATACGCACCGGCAGAGTCTACCCCATACCTCGCTGGCCGGATGGCCGCGTGCCGCGCTACTTCAGGTGGCAGCTCGTGCAGAGATCACTCGCCGCATTGCTCTTCCGCAGCAGCTTCACCTGGACCGTATCCGTCTCGGCATTGTGCACGTCGTGGCAGGTGGAGCACTGCATGATCGTACCCCCTTGCAGATACGTATCAATGGTGTTCCCGTTTGCCAGGATGCCGGTGGTCGGGTCTTCCAGCTCCACGTCGGCGAGGGAGAGCGCGGTGTCATACGTGAACGAGACCGGATGGTCGTCCGACAGATCAGGACCCACGACATCCGAACCGGTGGCGAAGGTGGTCGTTACCGCTGTGTTGCCGCCGAAGCTCTCCAGCGCGATGCTGCCATCATGGCAGCCGAGGCAGAGCAGCGAAATGCCAGTCGGGGCGCCCACTACGGCGTCCATCGACCCAGCCGGGTCCGCGTACTCCGTGAAGGATTCGAGCGTCAGCTCGCGATTCCACAGGGGGGCATCGGCGGACCCAGCCGAGAACGCCGGATCCACCTCGTGCGGGACGTGGCAGACTTTGCAGATCTCGCCGGTGGCGTTCCACGATTCATCTCCGGCGACGCCGCCTACCAGGTCGTCGGTGAAGTCGTGGGCCGATCCCGCGAGACCGGTCTGTGCTGTCGCCGGCCACGCGCTTATCACCAGCACGAGGAAGAGCGCTAACAGAACGACGGTATATGTGTGTGTGCGTTGCATGGCCTTGGGCCTCCGCATCGAGAGCTGGGTGTATGCTCTCGTCGTGTTGCGGTGGAATTGGTTCAGCCCGGTATGCGGGCTACGGCCATTGACTGGGCGCCGCGTGTTCGCACCCCCTCTCGCCGCCGTCGCGCCCGGGTTCATGAGAATCCGGGGGCCTCGCCGAGCGGAGGTTTGTGCGGGCAACCGCGCCTGTAATGGTCCACTCATGGAGCCTTCTCCTAATAAGATTAAACCATATTCTTATCCCTTTGTAAATACCGTTATTAGCATAAACTGAGAAAACGAGCAGGTTTTTGTTTCATTAGGGCGAAGAAAAGGGATAAATGGGAACTACGTTTGCCTAATGCTCACCTGAACTTGGACCGCCAGTGTTACAAAGCACACACTTGATCACCCCCGGTTTGGCCCACGGGCCAATTACCCTATGAGGAGCAGATCTCGGCCATTTGCCATCTTTCCCTCTGGGTCCGTGTTTGTCCTCGGCCTCGCCTTGGCCGCAGCAATCCTGTGGCCGGCCGGGGGCGTTCCGGGCGCCGAGACCGGCCCCATCGACATCAGCGGCGGGTGTTCAAGCCGGGAGTGCCACGGGGGGATGCTCGACCGGCCCACGGTGCATACCGCGGTGCAGTTGGAGCAGTGCGAAGCCTGCCACGCGCCGGTGGCCGACGCGCATTCCTTCGAGCCAGTCCCCGACCCGCCGGGCCTGTGCCTCGAATGCCACGAGAGCATGACCGATGGCCGTTACGTGCATGACATCGTCGAGATGGGCGAATGCCTCGCCTGCCACGATCCGCACGGTTCGGCCGTGCCCGAATTGCTCGTGGAGGACTCGGTGGCGGCGACCTGCGCCGGGTGTCACGACGACCCGGCCGCCGGCCTCGCGTCGCCACACGGGCCTGCGCGGGATGGGGACTGTCTGGTCTGCCACCGGCCGCACCACGCGAAGCACGCGAAACTGGTCGACCGCCTCGACGGCGACCTCTGCCTCAGCTGCCACGACAGAGTGGTCCGCCGCCCGGATGGGTCCACCGTGCGCAATATCGGCAGCGTCATTAAACGCTCAGCCCATGTCCATGCACCCGCAAGCCTGGACGAATGCCTCGTCTGTCATGGCGCGCATGGGGGTGCCAGCTCCCCAGCACTCAGCCAGCAATTCCCGCCCGGCCTTTACGCGCGTTTCTCCGCCGGGGCGTACCTGCTCTGCTTCCAGTGTCACGACGAGGCGTTGGCGATGGACGAGCACACGACCGAAACCGGCTTTCGCGACGGCACCCGCAACCTGCACTTCGTGCACGTGAACAAGGAAGCGAAGGGCCGCAGTTGCCAAGCCTGCCACGATCCGCACGCCACCAATCTGCCGCATCTGCTGCGGGGTTCCGTGCCATTCGGTGCGTGGCAGTTTTCTCTTCGATTCACGGACCTGCCAACGGGCGGGGGCTGCTGGCCCGGCTGCCACCAGAAGATCACGTACGACCGGAACGCCACTCCCTAGCCGACCCAACGGCCCGCGGGCCGTGCGTGGTCTAGAGACCCTGGAACGACGTCCCTTGGCGGGGGCGCTGTCCGAGGGCGGCCTCGGGCGGCAAGATGTCCGAGCCGGTGCCGGCGCGCGGTTCGGGCGCGGAGTAGTACCCCAGGGCGTAACTGCCCATGGTGTACCCGAGCAGTTCCTGCAGCGGTTGGGGCAACGTGCGCGCCACATGTGGGGGGCAGGACAAGTACTGGTTCTCTTCCTGGCGCAACCACCCGAGGCAGTAGGTAATGTTCAGCCCCATGCGCGGCGTGTCGGACCGGTTTTCGCCGCCGCCGTGAATGACACTCCCCGTATACACCAGCACCGAGCCCCGCGGCATCTCTGCTTGACAGACCTCCTCGGGGGTGGCCCGTTGCTCCCAATCCCAGGTCTGACTGCCGGGCACCACACGGGTCGCGCCGTTGTCGGCCGTAAAGTCCGTCAGCGCCCAAATGGTGTTGAACTGTGGTTCGATGTTCCGCGGCAGGTGCGGGCCCCACGCGAGGCGGTCGCGATGCAACATCTGCTTCCCTTGCCCCGCCAGGAGCCGAATCGTCTGCGTCAGGTGCAGCACGATGCGCTCCGTGTAGGGCTCCAGAAATCGCTGCGCGGCGCCCAGGATGCGTTCGTCCATGACGATTTCGCGGCACGCGGGGGAGCGCGCCACCAAGGCACCGGTGCGCTGCGTCTGGCGGCCGGAAAAGTCATCGCGCCCCGTTGCGGTGCGCTCGACGTACCGCTCGACCTCGTCGCAGAAACGCCCCATGAGCGCGGGGGCAAGCGCATCACGCACGATCGCGGCGCCGTCTTGCTGGACCGCGGCCACGATGGCGTCGGGCTCGGCGCTGGGAGCGAGGGTTTGTAGTACCGGCATGGTCCCTCCTGACGCGCCCAACTGTATCATTGCGACGAGGGGGCGTACGGGAGGTGCACTTCGATTGCCGGTCCGCGCCCACTCGTCCCGCAGACACCGGTGGGGCCAGGCCGGACCTAGCGGCGCGCGTGAAGCACGCCGGTCTCGCTGATCGGGTGCCACTCGGAAACGATCTTCTGGCCGTCCCGGTCGCCGGCTTCACCGTCCCACACCGCGACCGCCATGCGCAGCCCGTCGCCGGAACCCTTCTTCGGGAACTGGACGTCGAGCTTGCTCTTGCTCGTACGCGAACGGCGGAATACGACCCGCCAAGTCCCATAAGCCCACACGCCGCGGCCTTCGACGTTCTGATCGTCAGCCGGCTGTGAGGTGAGCGATCCTTGGCCGGTAGCGTTGAGGTCTTCGACGGCGGTGGTGCGGTTGCGGGACGACATGAGATTGCCGCTCGCCCACCCGGTCGAATACGTCTGCCGCTCTGTCGTGTCCAGGGGATAGTAGTCGTTGACCAGACCCGGATACTGCGCCCCAACGTCCGTGAAGCCGCTCAGGTCCGCTTGCCAGTCCGCCTTCCAATGCCAGATGTTGACCGCGCGCTCCCCTTCGCCCATACCGTAGAAGGGCTCGGCGTCCGGCGTGGTCACCGGCGCCAGGGGGAACTGGATGGCGACACCATCGCGGAAATCCTGCGCTCGCAGGACGCTGTCGTTGACAAGCGCATCCTCCCATTCGATCCCAATGGCGATATCGCGCCCGTTCGTCAGCGCACGCACGAGCACCCAGTCGGGCGCCTGGTCCCGGGTCCACAGGGTGCGCACGGGAATGGCGACGACCGTCGCATCCGCCCAGAGATTGTCGGTCGGATCGAGCGGCAACTCTGCGTCCACCACATCAACGACGATCTCCGCGCCGTCCTTCGGGGTGAAGGGCGCAGGCCGCACGCCGAGCGTCTGCACGTAGTGCACCAGGTCCCAGGCCTCCCCCTCGGACACGAGCGTACCGTACGCGGGCATCGGCGAGGTCTCCAAGCCCATGACGAACGTGCGATAGATGTCGATCGCGCCGCCGCCCCCGCGCATCTTGTACCCGGCCGCGAAATTGAACGGCCGAACAGGATATCCCCAGTCGTCCTTCAGGCGCGTCGCCGAGGGCCCATCGCCGAACCCCTGGTTCCCATGACATTCGGCGCACTGGAGCCGCCCATACATGACCTTCCCCCTGGCAACGCTCGCGGCGTCCGCCAGCGGTTCCGGGCCGACCGTCATCACCTCTTCGGGCACTTCTTCGGTGAATCGCGGGGAGAGCGACTTCACGAAGGCCACCAGCGCCCAGCGATCCGTGTCCGGGAGGGACGCCCAACTGGGCATGGCGGTGCCCGGGATACCATGCGTCAAGGTCCGAAAGAGATCGTTGTCCGTGGGGATCGATCCCACTTCGGAGGACTTCAACTTGAAAATCCCGCTGGTCAAATCGCGCGGCTTCGGCGAGAGCAGATAGGTGGCGGGCCCGCGGCCGTCGCCCGTCGCGCCGTGGCACACGGCGCACTTGGCATCGAAGAGGGCTCGGCCCCGTGCCAGTTGCCCGTCCACTGCCGATGCCGGCGCGATCCACCACGCGGTCAGAGCCACAACGCCAACGGTCAAGATGCGGTGCTTCATCGCGACATCTCCTCTAGCAGTCGAATTCCCGGTCATCGGACGTGCCCGGACAGGCGAACAGTTCGGGACAGTACTCTTCGGCGATGCCCGCCGGCGGCGGCGTGCCGCATTCGGCCGCCGCAGAACGCACGCCGAGCGCTGCGCTCTCCGCGGCTAACACTTGGGCGCCGAATCGCCCACAACGCCGGTACAGCTCGACGGGCGCCTCCCGTTCGAGCCGCTCAAACAGCACGCCGGCCCACCGGCCCAGGTGTTCCTCGATGAAGCGGCGGCGGGCGGCCCGGCAGATCTCCGCTCCGTCGACATCCTGGTCGGTGAGCGCCAGCGCCTCTTTGTACAGGAGCAGCGCAATGAATTCGCACTGGAGGCTCAGGTGATCGTGGCGCTCGCGGTACCCGGGGGCCGGTTCCACCCCGAATGCGCGATAGAACCCGTTCAGGTCGGCCAACGTCTGCGATTGGGTAAACGCGTTTGACGCGCCGTAGGACGTTTCGTACGGAGAGAAGTGTCCGGCCGGAATATGGCCGAACGTCCAACGGTACGCCGTTTCCAACCCATCCTCCCGCGTACACGCCGCGACGGCCTGCACCAGGTCGTGGCACAGCGGCGTCTGCGCGTCGGCGGGGACGGCGCGTTCCGCCGCCGCGCACCTGTCGCGCACCTCCGCCCATTGCGCCACCGGGTGCTGCTCGCGCAGCAGGTATGCCAGCAGCGTGAACCGCGTGCAGGCGCGCTCGAGTATCTCCGGCTGAACCTCAGGTTTCATTGGGGTGCTCCTAGATGGAATTCTGGCGTTCCGGCGGGCGCTGGTGGAAGGGTTCCTCCACCGTCGTTCGTACCACCTCGTTGTCATCGCGGTCATACCCGATGACGGTGTCGTTGTAGACGGTCAAGGGTTTCCCGCGGACCTGCCGCTCGTCGATCTTCGGGCCTTCCTGGATCTCATAGCGGTACAAGACCTTCTGCGTGCACCGGAACAACTGCAGCACCGCGAGCAGCTCCCGGGACGGACGCTCGTAGGCTTCAATGGCGTGATCCACACCGGGACCGAACATCTGCCGCAAATACGCCCGGGAGACCCACCGCGGCGGAATGTAATAACCGTTGGGTTGCGTCCCGAACTGGGGATACAGCGGCAGGGCGACCTTCGCCGTCTTCACCAGAAAGTACAACGGGTTCTGCGGGTCTACCGCCCAGTCGCCGGTGGCGGCATCGATCTTCACCAGCCCCTGCATCCGGATGCGCCCGACGCACGAGGTCATGCACCGCGTCTCCATGGGCACCCCGTCCGATTCCGGATCCTTCCCTTCAATCCGCGGGTAACACCCCACGCACTTCTCGGTGACGCGCGTGGTCGACCGGTACATGGCCTTCTTGTACGGACACGCTTCGACGCACTTCCGATACCCGCGGCAGCGTTGCTGGTCGATCAGCACGATGCCGTCTTCCGGGCGCTTGTAGATGGCCTTGCGCGGACACGCCGCCAGGCACGCGGGGTAACTGCAGTGGTTGCAGATGCGCTGGAGGTAGAAGAACCAGCTCTCGTGCTCGGGCAGCGCCGCGCCGTCCTTGGCCAAGCCGAACGGCCCGCGCTTCCACGCCCCGGAAACGTCCTCCCCGATGTTCGGATGCCGCCACTCGGCGTCGGTCGGCAGGTAGCCCAGCGCCCGCGCCGCGTTCCCACGGTTGCCGCCCTGCTCCTCGGCGGCCTCGAAGATGGTCTGGCCGCGAAAGACGCCGTCCCTCCACTTCTGCCGGCCGGGGTTCGCCTCCTCGAGCAGCCGCAACAGCTTCACGTCCCAGTTCTGCGGATATCCCCCGTAGGGTTTGGTCTCCACGTTGTTCCACCACATGTACTCCTGCCCGCGCGAGAAGGTCCATGTGGCGCGGCACGCCATGGTGCACGTCTGGCAAGCGATGCAGCGATTAGTGTTGAACACGAACGCGAACTGGGTCTGCGGATGCGCCTCCGCGTAGGGGTAACTCATCTCGCGTCCCAGTTGCCAGTTTCTGACGTGCGTCATGACAGCGTCTCCTCGGTCTGCACCGGCCCGCGTACTTCTGCGATCAGGCTGCGGATACTCGCCTCGCCGAATTGCCGGTACAGGTGGTGGACCCCCTGGTAGAACGGATCCTTGAATAGCGCCAGTACCTGCTCATCGCTGTAGCCCATCAGCAGATACTCTTCCACCAGGCACTCCGCCATATGCCGCGCGTCGCCCGGGGCGCGAACCGCCATGGGCGCAAGCGGGTCTTGGGGATCGGGGTCGTACTTCGGCATCGCGCAGTCTCCTTTAGGTCGTCAAGCCGCCGTTGAGATACCGGCGCATCCAGTCCGCTTCGTTATCCACCGAGCCGCCGGACTGTGCGGGCGCCCAGACACCCCGGCCGCCCAGGCCACCGTCTTCCGCCTTCGTGATCTTCACGAGCGTTTCCTTCGGCACGGTATTCACGGCGTGGTTGTCCGCCTCCCCACCGAACATGAAGGCCGTCCCGACCTTCTTCTTGTGGAACAGGCTGTCCAACTGGTGCATCGGCATCAGCCAACCCCGCGTGATGGACTGTTGGGACCCGTACCGGAAGCTGGACTGATAGCCCGTATCCAGGGACTGCGCCCGGCCGTCCGGCCGCGTCTCGTGCGCCTTCACCGAGCGCTCGGTGGCGATCCACGCCCCGTGCTTCATCATCGTGATGTTGTACGGGTACGCCGGGTTGTACTTGACGCGCAGCATGAGCCGCGACACGCGGTAGAAGGGATCGTCCGGACGCCAGCCCACGTACGGCCGGTCCGCCGGGTTGGCGTCGACGTATACGTAGTCGCCGTCCGCGATGCCCTGGTCGCGCGCCGCCTGGGGGTTCATGTGCAGCTGGTGCTCCCCGACGCCCGGCGTGCGGCGGTCCAGGCGGTAAGGATCCCCGAAGTCACTGCCCCAGATGAACTGCCAGTCCGTCGTCTGCCACTGCGAGTGCGTCGCGTGGCGGGTCTTCGGCGTCAGGCAATAGAAGTTGTAGCCCTTGGCCCACAGCGGGTTGGTGGTCACCTTCACCTTCGACCACGGCAGCTTGATGTTGCGCACCTGCCGCTCGTCCCAGCCCATGTGTTCGGGCGGGATCCCGTAGTCCTCCGGCCGGATGAGCGGATTCGCGCTGACGATCACGTTCGGCAGGTACGGCGTCCCCTCGGGGCCTTCCCGGTGGACGATGAAGTTCTCGCCGTACTCGATCACCTCCGGCTCGTCGTTGTACGCCTGCAGCCGGCCCGTTGGCGAGTAGAACGGCACGGAGTCCTGAATCTGCTCGTAGAAGGGGACGCGCGGGTACGTGCGGAAGAGCATGAGCGCCGCGCCCGGTTCGCCGTACTTGCCCGCCATGATGTCCGCCAGCTTGTAGCCGCGGGTCGTGGTCGATGCGTCCAGCAGGCGCTGGATGTAGACGTCCGGATTCTTCTTGCCCTTGAGCACGAAGTGCCAGAGGTCGGTCAGCCGCGGCTCGCCGATCAGCTCGCCGATCTTTTGCGCCATCTCGGCCAGGATGACCACATCGTCCTTCGTGTCGTAAGGGGAGTCGATGCCCCCCTGCCAAATCTGCAGGAACGGATTGGAGCACGACGCCGTGATCTCGTGCACGCCGAACTCCATCCAAGACTTGGCCGCCATCGCGATGTCGCAGTACTCGATGGTCCCGTTCATCTCGATATCGGTGCCCATGATGAGCTCGATATTGGGATTCACGTTGTGGAGCATCTCGTAGACCCACTTGGCATTGTTGATGATGTTCACGTTGTTGAACCACATCACCTTCGTGGGCGTCGGCATGTGCGTGTGGCCGGTGAACGATTTGCGTCCGTACTTCGGCGTGTCGACCACCAGCGGCCGCTCGCTGTAATTCCAGTACGCCGGCTCTTCGTCCTTCATGTACGCGTGCGCCGTAATGTCCTTCCCGTCCGTCCGCGGGTTCAGGTTCAGGTGCCAGGGGTCTTCGGCGACCCACCCTTTAAATCCAGGCCCGGTCCACGCCGACGCCTGGAACAACGCCGCTTTGTAATTGCCGGCCCACGTGTGCGACCCCGCCCCGCGCGCGCCGATGTTGCCGGTCAAGATGAGCGGCAGATAGCTCGCCCGGTTCATTTCCGTCGCATGGAACCAGTGGTTGATCCCCTCGCCCTGGTGGATGGCGACGGGCTTGATGGTGGCGATGTCGTTGGTCAGCCGCCGGATCAGGGCCTTGGGTACGCCGGTGATCTCGTGCACCGTGTCCAGGTCGTAGTCCTGCAGATGCACCCGGTACAGCTCGAACAGCGGCGCCACCTCGATCTGCTCTCCGTCCACAGTGGTGACCGTGTGCCGGCCTTCGAGCGCCGGATCGATACCCAACGCGTCGAGCTTGTCCCCGACGTCGTCCCGCGTGATGGCCTTCAAGCCACCCGTGCGCGCGTCCCACACCACGAAGTCGCCCACCTGTTCGCGCTGGTCCGGGGTGAGCCCGTGCAGGTGCATGGACGCCCCGCCGGTGATGTCCGGCTGTTCGTAGCCCGGGATCACGTCCTCCGGGTGCAAGCGCTTCAGCGTGTCCGTCCGCACCAGCAGCGGGAAGTCCGTGAACCGTTTAACGAATGCCGCGTCGTACGTCCCTTCGTCGATCAGCAATCGCGCGATGCCCAGCAGCAGCGCCGTGTCTGTCGCTGGACGGATGGGCAGCCAATAGTCCGACTTGGTGGCCGGCGGGGAGTACTCGGGCGCGACGGTGACGATGGTGGCGCCGCGTTCCATACATTCGATGAAGAAGTGGTTGTCCGGCCGCTTGTTCTCGACCAGGTTTTTCCCCATCTGAATGTGCAGCTTCGTCGAGCGCATGTCGTTGAGGTCGCAGTCCGAAGCCTGGAGACCGTGAACGAACGGGTGGCCCGGCGCCTGGTCGCCGTGCCACGTGTAGTTCGACCAGGAGCGCGCCCCTTTCGCCTCGTCCGGCCCAACGCCGCGGATATGCGCGTCCAACAGCGCCATTCCGTTGGCGTTGCGGTACATGCCGTACTTGCCGATGACCCCCAGCAAACCCATACCGCCGCGGAACTTGAACGTGCGCGTGCCTGCGCCTTCCCAATGTTCCAGCATTTCCGGTACATAGCCCTGGGCCAGGAGCCGCTTCTTGCCGACCGGCCCGCTGTATTTCTTGGCGATGTGAATCATCCCTTTAGCCGCGTACGTGTATGCCTCGTCCCACGAGGCCCGCAGGAACTCATCCGACCCCCGAGAATCAAACTTGTATTTCGCCTTGTTCTCCGGCGTCAGCTCGGGGAAGCCGTCGTCCGCCCACTGTTTCCAGCCGCGGCGGATGATCGGGTGTTTGAGACGGTAGGGGCCGTACTGCCGCCGGTGCATGGTGAACCCGTTCGAGCACCCGCGCGGGTTCCACGCGGGCGTGGCGCGATTGCCGTACAGGTCCCCGACACGATGGGAGTCATAGTTCTGCTCGGTTCGCACCACCACGCCGTTGCGCACGTACGCGCGCATCCGACACTCATGCGTGCAGTTCGGCGAACAGACCCACGCGAAGGAACTGTCGTAGCGGTATTGGTCCAGGTACACCTGCTCCCAATCGCGCGACGGGTAACTGGCCAGCGGATTGGGGACATCGACGGTCGGTTGGAGGGCAGCGAATGCGAAGCGCGGGCGGGCCAGTATCCCTGCGGCTCCGGTGGCCGCGGCACTCTTCAGGAACGTTCTTCTCGTCAGGTCCGACATGATGCGTCTCCCGTGATGTTCACGTGCACTACGACTACCGTGCCAATTCGCACCGACTCAAGATGACCAGCCGTTCGAGACAATGCCCGCACACGCCGCCCTCGGCCGCGGGGTATTCCTGCGCCACCGCCGTGCGAGCCGGCTCCGGCACCTCGTCCAGCGGCTGGACGTCAGCCGAAGCGAACCGACACAACGCGCACGTCTCGATCGCTCGCGACTGGCCGCGGCGCGCCGCCGCGCGCAGGTGCGCGGCGTTGGCCAACAACTCCTGGTGCGTCAAGACCTCGGGGCCTGTTACCCGGTCCAGAATCGCCTGGGCCGTCTCTGGACCGGCCCGGCCCACCAGGCGTGCCACGGCTGAAGCCATGTCCACACTCGCAGAGGGGCCCGCCCACCGCCGCCGCATCCGCGCGTCCGTGTACAACGCCCAGACCAGCCCATAGGCCTCGAGCATCAGGCGCGCCTCCGCCGGCGACAGCTCTCCCGGCAGGTCGCCGCCCTCGTACCCGAACCGGGGATCCGTCAAGTCCCCCAGTTGGATCCAGTTGAACCGCAAGAAGGCGCGAAGGCCGGCCTCGTCCAGGAACCGTTCGGGCCGAATGCGGAGGATGGCTCGGCGAGGGCCAAGCTCGGAGCGGGGGCGCCCGGAAAGATCCGTCCCCTCCTCCGCCGCACGCCCGGCACGAACCACCACCAGCGCGCACACGGCATCGTGCAGCGCGGGGAATTCGCGCAGCGACTGCGTAAGGCTCCGTTCGTAACCAAGCCGCGAAAACAGCGAACCGTAGAGATCCCGGAACGCCGCTTCCCGGTCGCGGGCCGGGGTACCCTGATAAATGCGGTCGGCCGCGCGCCGAAACTCCAACAACATCCGCTTCTGGAGGAGATCCGACGGCCCCTGCAGCCGATCCTCGACCGCTGCCTCTGCGAGGGCGGGATCAATAGCGAGTGAGATGCCGGCTGCCCTGGCCGACACTACCGGCTTGCCTCTACACCCATACCGGACCTCTCTCTTTGCCCACCACTGTCCCAGTCGTCGAGGCACCGTGGTGAGTCGCGCATAACAAGAATATAAGATAAGGATATCATATACTAACCCTAATGCAAGTGCCGAATCGCCCCATACCGCCCCGCCAGCCTTCGGGGCGTGGGATCGACTACACCGGCCGGGCGGTCCGGTAGATGGGATTCGTCAGCGCGAGGACGAACCAGTCATCGGGCACGGGGGCGGGTTCGCGGAGAATCTGCGCGCGGAGGTAGTGGACGGGTGCGGGGACCTCCACGCCGCGGGCGGCGGACACGGGCAGGCAGGCGATTTCGTTGCCGTCGCTAATGAGGGCCACCACTGCGTCGTCCAGGCCCCGCGCCTCAACAGTCACGCGCCACTGGTCGCCGCTGGTGAGTGCTTCCCCCATGACAGCGGATTGCCCCCCCGCCTCCGCGCGCAGCTCAGCCCACTGTTCGGTCGGGTCGGCGGTGATGCAGATGCGGCCCATCCGCAAGCCATCAAGGATGCCCCGTTCGGACAGCTCGCCCGCGTAGACATGCGTCGTGGGATTGCCCAGTTCGTAGGGGTACGGCGCATCGGGCATGCTGACCACGTGAATATCACTGCCGCCCACGGCGGTCATGCGGCGGCCCTGACACAGGAGCCGGTCGTACAGGGTCAGCGATTGATAGTTGTTCACCACCCAGGGTCCGTTCCACACTTCGAGGCAATCGATACTGGGCAGGTGCTCGTATTCCCATGCCGGGCCGCCGTCGCGCGGATGATTGATGGACGTGACCGCGCCGCGGGCGTGGGCGGCGGCCACGATGGCCTGCATCTGATCGTCCGTGTGCGCGCGGAATTCGACCCAGTCGCGAATCCCCCACACGTTCAGGTGCCCACGGTAGGTGGTAACTTCCTGGCCGCCCATCAGTAGAAATGCGTCGAGCCATTCCGCCGCTAGGTCCGCCTGCGTCGCGAGCACGTTGTGGTTCGTGATGCAGAGAAAGTCCAGCCCGCGGTCGCAGGCGCGTTGCGCCACCGTTTCCAGCGGGTGCATCCCATCGCTATGCACCGTGTGGCAGTGCAGGTCGCCACGGAAGTAGGCGGGCCCGCCGCGAAGGCAGCTGTCGGAAAAAGGCGCGCGCTGCGGCGCGGGTGAGCCCGGCGCGGCTTCGGCATCGAACTGCACCTCGACGGTGTACGTGACATCGGCCTGCTTGCGACTCTCGGTGCCCAGGACAATGTGCCACGTACCCGGTTCCAGCGGACCGGCGATGTAACCGGGAGTGGCCGCCGCTTCGGAGAGGTAAAAGTGGTCTCGAGCCGCGCCCGACCAGCCGCGGAAGCCGGCCGCGCTTCCAAACGCGTGGCCGCGCGGGTCGAAGATGCCGATGTCCACATGTTCCGACCCGGCGCCAGACTTGAGGGTGGTGCGGTATGCGGCGCGGAGAGTGCCCACCCCGGGCGGCACGTCGAACGGTATATAGAGGTAGGGCGCGCGCTGCCGGTCTGCGTACGGCCATAGGCCTGTCAGGACTACCGATGCGCTGGGGGGCATAGGTCCGTGAGACCGCGGCTTAGGACAGGTGCAACGGGCCGTGATCCAGGCGCGGCGGGACGATGTCGCGGCAATGCTCCCAGGAGCTGCAGAAGCGCGGCTCGGGGACGCCCAGATACTCGTAGTCGTCATCACACAGGGCGGCGAACCACGACACCTCGACCGTCACGGGAGCGCCTGTCCTTCGGATGCCTCCACGATGGCGTACCAATCGGCGCGGGTCAGGGAGACGCGGTACGCGTGTGCTGCCGCGCGGATGCGGTCCACTTGCTGCGTACCGATGATGGGGACCACTCCGGCCGGGTGCGCGAGCAGAAAGGCCAGCGCCACCGCAGGGCGTGACGACCCCGCGTGCTGGGCCAGGGTATCCAACCGGGTCAGCAAGGCTACCAAGCGGTCGCCGTTCGGGTCCTGCCGCGCCTCGCCAAGAGACAACCCCAACAGCCCACCGGCGAACGGACTCCAGGCTAAAGGGGTGATCCCGTGCTGCAGGCACTGGTCCAATACGCCATCACGAAGGGGATCGAGGCACCAGGCGCTGAACTCCGGCTGATGCGTGACGATGGGAAACGGCAGGTGCGCTTGCAACGCGGCAAACTGCGCGGCGGTGAAGTTGGAGACTCCCACCTCACGAACGAGTCCGGACTCCCGAAGCCCGGTCAGCGCTTCAGCGACGGCCCGCGGATGCTCAAGCCAGTCGGGCCGGTGGAGCTGGTAGAGATCGATGACCTCCACACCCAGGCGACGCAGCGACTCCTCACACGCCTGCCGAATGTGGGCGGGCGTCGAATCGTAGGGCATGCCGGGAACGATGCCGCATTTCGTCGCAATGACCATGCGGTCCCGCAACGCGGGGGCTTCGCGCAAGACGGCGCCGAAGAGACTCTCCGCGGCGCCTTCACCCCCGTAGATATCGGCATGGTCAAACAGGGTGATGCCCACGTCGAGCGCCGCTTCGACCTTGCGGCGGGCCGCGGCCACATCGGTGCCGGCGAACCGCCAGCAGCCATACGCGATCGGCCCCACCTGGAGGCCGGAAGCCCCGAGCCGGCGGGGTTCCGCGGAGAGGGACAACCCGGAGGCCATGGCGCAAAGTGTACCCGATGCACCCGGGCCGAAACGGGGCTACGTCAGGGGCCGCGGGCGCCGATCGCGCCACGGACGCGCCTGCTCCAACTGCCCCGCCAGGCGGAAGAGGGTCGCCTCATCTCCGAACCTGCCTACGAACTGCAACCCGATCGGGAGCCCGGCCTCGTTCCAGTAGAGCGGCACGGACATGGCCGGCTGGCCGGTCATGTTGAAGGGCATGGTATTGCCCGTCGCTTCAAAGACCTGCTCCGCCATCAGAGACACCAGCCCGTCCAAGGCAGCGCGCACGGGGACGGTACACACCAACTTCATCATGAATGTTTCGATGGGCTTCGGGTTCTGTTCCCCGATTCGAGTGGGGGGGTGCGCCTGGGTCAGCGTCACGACCACGTCATAACGCTCCATGAATCTCGCCATCGCCCGACCGCCGGCATGAGCGAAGGCGATGCTCTCCTCCAGGTCTCGGCCGCTCATCTTGCGGCCGATCACATTAAACAGCCACGTCGTAATTTCGAACTCCGATACCGTGGGCTCGCGCCCGAGCTTGCGGCCGGCCGCGGCGATGTCCGCCGCGGTGCTGGCGGCGAGCACCTTCAGAAACGCGGGCACCCACGTCTCGCGCTCGATGGGCAGGGTGACTTCCTCGACCTCATGCCCCAGGCTCTGCAGGAGCGCCGCGGCATCGTCCAGCGCCGCGCGACAATCGGGATGCGTCGTCTTGCCAAACAGATTCTGCGCGGTCACCCCGATACGGAGGCGGCCGGGATCCTGCCCCACCTCCTGGAGGAACGGCCGCGCGGGCGGAGGCGCGCAGTAGGGCGCGCCGAGGTCCGGACCGTGGGTCGCATCGAGAACCGCCGCACTATCGCGCACGCTGCGCGTGAGGACATGTTCCAGCACGAACCCGTTCCAACTCTCGGCCATGTCCGGTCCCATCGGGTTGCGCCCGCGCGTCGGCTTCAGGCCAAAGAGACCGCAACAGGATGCGGGAACGCGAATGGACCCGCCGCCGTCGCCGCCGTGCGCGACCGGGACCATGCCCGCTGCGATGGCCGCACCCGACCCGCCGCTCGATCCGCCCGGCGTGTACTCTGGGTTCCAGGGATTCCGTGCAGGACCGCGGACCTCCGATTCCGTGACGGCCTTCAACCCATACTCTGGCGTATTCGTCCGACCGACCACAATCAACCCCGCGCGCTTATATCGTGCGACCAGTTCGGTGTCGTGGTCCGGCACGTAGTTCCGTTCGAACGCGCACGAAGAGGTGGTGGGCGTGCCGGCGTAGGCCGCGAGGAGGTCTTTGAGCAGGAAGGGCACTCCGGCCAGCGGCCCATCGGGCAGAGGGGCCGCCGCCGCGGCGCGCGCCTCGTCGTACAAGGTGTGCACGACGGCATTGAGGGGCGGGTTCCGCTCGGTGATGCGCTCGATAGCCGCTTCGACCAACTCCGTGGGGTGCATCTCCTTGCGGCGCACCAACTCCGCCAATCCCAGGGCGTCGTACTGCTCGTATTCCGTGAAACTCGACATCCACACCCCTCCCCCGCACGTGCCCGCGCTGCTAATGCGCGCGCACTCTACTTCAGCAGACCTGCGGCATCAAGCGATCCTTGACAGTGCGCGAACCCACTGCTAGCGTCTGCGCGAGGCGCGTCCAGACGGGGCGGGGACTTGCGGACCCGGACACGGGCAGAGGGTGTTGGCCATGCAGACGCAGGCGGCGATTCTCGAACGGCAGGGCGAGCCGCTGCGCGTGGAGACGGTGGAGGTGGCCGACCCGGCGCGCGGCGAGGTCCGCGTGCGCATGCAGGCGTGCGGCATCTGCCGCAGCGATTTGCACGCGATCGACGGTGGGGAGGACGTGCAAGTGCCTGCCGTGCTCGGCCACGAGGGGGCGGGAATCGTGGACGCGGTCGGGCCGGACGTCACGCTCGTGCAGCCGGGCGCGAACGTAATCCTGTCGTGGACGCCCGCGTGCGGAACGTGTCCGCCGTGCGGCCGCGGGGAGGTGCATCTCTGCCAGGGCGTGCGCATGAGCGTGGGCGCGGAGGGGCCGCTCCGCTGGGGGAAGCAGGGACTGGACCGTTTTATGGGGCTCGGCGCGTTCTGCGAACACGTAGTGGTTCCCGAACGCATGGCCGTCCCGGTACCGCCGGTGATTCCCGCCACGGAAGCGTGCCTCATCGGGTGCGGCGTCATGACCGGGTTCGGCGCCGCGACGAACAGCGCCGCCGTGCAGCCGGGCGAGCGGGTGGCGGTGTTCGGGTGTGGCGGCGTGGGGCTCGCCGCGATCCAAGGCGCGCGCATAGCTGGCGCCGCGGAGATTCTCGCGTTCGATCCATTGCCGCAACGGCGCGCGCTGGCCGAACGACTGGGGGCAACACTCGTCGCAGACGCGCAGGCCGCGGGAGAGACGATCCGGTCGCGGACCGAGGACGGGGTCGACGTGGCGATTGAATGCGTGGGGAACCCGGAAGTGATGGTGGCGGCGTTCAGCTACCTGCGCCCCGGCGGACGCGCCATCGTGGTCGGGTTGCCGGACTTAAGCGCGACCGTGGAGTTCGCCGCGCTGGCGCTCCTGACCGAACGCTCCATCGGCGGATCCATGTACGGCTCCGCCACGCCCCGCCTGGATTTCCCGAAGTTGGTGCGCTTGGTTCAGGACGGGGACTTGGACTTGGCGAGCATGGTGGAGCACGTGCGACCGTTCACGACTGACGAGGTCAACGCCGGCATCGCCGACATGCGCGCCGGCACCTACACCCGCGTCGTCTTGGCGTTTTCGCCCACCCCGTAGGCACGGCACCGGATGCGTCTGTCAAGCGTTCTCTCCATCCTGTTGGTGCCGGGCAGCCCCGCGTTCGCGGTTGGCGCCGGGGGCACCACGGTCCCCGAGACGGCCTACACGAGCGCGGACGTCGTCATGTTGGTGACGTACATTCTGCTCGCGCTGATTTTCTCCTTCCTCTGTTCGATAGCCGAAGCGGTGCTGTTGAGCATTACCCCGGCGTACATTGCAGGACTGCGAGAGTTGCGCCCCGATCTGGCGGCGCTACTCAAACGGTTGAAGCAGGATAAAGTCGATCAATCGCTTGCGGCGATTCTGACGCTGAACACCATTGCGCATACCGTTGGGGCGATCGGCTCCGGGGCGAAGGCCACGGTCGTCTTTGGCAGCGCCTGGTTTGGCCTGTTTTCGGCAGCCTTGACGCTGACGATCCTGTTTCTATCCGAGATCATTCCCAAAACGCTCGGGGCGGTCTTCTGGCGGGAACTCGCCGGGCCCACGGCGGTGGTGGTGCGCGCGCTCATCGTGGCGTTGTATCCGCTGATCTGGATCTCCGAACGATTGACCAAACTCATAGCGGGGCGCAAGAACGTCCACGCCTTTAGCCGTGATGAGTTCATCGCCATGGCGGGCATCGGAGAAGCGGCCGGAAAAATCGACGAGCAGGAGTCCGGGATCATCCGCAACCTCTTCCGGTTGAAGATGTTGGTGGCACAGGACATCATGACGCCGCGCACCGTGATCGTGGGGTTCCGGCAAGACGCGACGGTGGCGGAAGCGGTGACGGCCAACCCGCAATGTTCGCGACTGCTGCTCTATGGGACGAATCTTGACCAAGTGACCGGCTTCGCCCTGAAAGAGGACGTGCTGGTTCTGAAGGCGCAGGGGCAGGACGCGGTCAAGCTCGAGACGGTACGGCGGGACATCCTCACCGTGCCGGGACAGATGCCGCTGCCAGGCCTGCTGGAGACCTTTCTCAATCAGCGGCAGCATATTGCCCTGGTGGTGAATGAATACGGCGGGACGCAAGGGCTCGTGACTCTCGAAGACGTGGTGGAGACGCTGTTGGGGAAGGAAATCGTGGACGAACTGGACACGGTGGAAGACATGCAAGCGATGGCCCGGCAACAGTGGGCCAAACGCGCGAAGGCCCTGGGCCTGGACGTGGACACCTCGATCGACAGTCCGGCGGAATAGGAGGCGCCAGCCGGGGCTGTCAGCCCGCTCGCCTCGGCGTCACCGTACCGGTTTCCGCGCGCGGAAATCGATGATGCCACCGCGATTACTCAGGTACGCGAGACCCTCGAACGGAAGCACCCCCAACAGGAGCACACTGTAGACGGGCGTCTTGCCGTGTTGCATTCGCGGCCGCCAGCCACGCGCCACGAGCAGATTCTGCACCGAGAGGGCGGTTTGGAGGTGGGGCGCGGTGGCGATGACCTGCTCGCCGAACCCGGCGGCCTCCAGCGCGCGGCGCAACCCGGCGCGCGTGAACACCTGCAGGTGGCGCGGGTAATGGTAGCCCGCCCAGTAGGCACCGAATAGTCTCGCTTCCCAACTGTCCTTGCAGGGTAGTTGTCCCAGCACCGTTCCGCCGGGTTTGAGCAGTTGCCAGGCCTTCTCGAACACGAGCCGGGGATCGACCACATGCTCGATCAGGTGATTCATGGACACGATGTCGTACCCGCCGACGTGCGCGGTGACGTCCATTTCTTCGAGGGTGCCGGTGGCCACGTCATACCCGCGCTCGCGGGCGCGGGCGGCCATCTCAGGTTGAATCTCCACTCCAGCGCATTCCAAGCGACAGAATTTCCGCAGCTCCTCGAAATGGCGGCAATCGCCTGCCCCCACGTCGAACAGGCGCCCGCCCTCCCCTGCGAAGCGGGCGTACGAGCGCGCCCGCGTGCGAGCGCGGAGCCCCACCAACGCCCGGGCTACCAGCCCGTGGTCATCATGGTAGGCGTGGTAGTGCGCCGGATACATGGCCACCACTTCGGCCGCTGTTGGCCGCGGATAGAGGAACTCCGACGCGCAGTCCGGGCAGCCGTACTCGGCGAACTCCCGCTCCGTCTCCACCCAGTACTCGTAATCCTGCGGCTGCCTCTCGAGGCGGCGCGCACCCGCGCCTTCGCAGATCGGACAGACGATCGAAGCCATAAGGCGGGCCTTAGGCGGCCCCGGCCGGCGGAGGCGCGACCAGGTTCGCGCGCGCGTACAGGGAGCTGCGCTTCACGCGTGCCGGCCGGGTTTCGTTATAGGCGCGCGCACGCAGCAACCGATGCACCGCCCCGAGGAGACGGAACGGAGGTGGGGGCAAGAGCGGGTGCGCGGGTGAAGTCATGATTGGGCGCAAGAACAGGCACGTAGTATAAAGCCACGCGCCGCGGGGCCGCGCGCAGCCACCTGTGCGCCGGGCCGCGGTGGGGTGAGGTAGGCGATTCGCGACGCGTCGGGGTTTCACCGCGCATTGTGTCCCGTCGCTATAGTAGAATTTGCGCGCCTTCTTGCGCGTGCGCACCGCATGGGGGGGGGGACGGGCCGGGCCTGCCCATTCGCGGCCGAGACGCTGCGTACCGGCACGGAAGAGCCGGAACCCACCTCCCCCGCGGCGGACATGAGGAGAGGGACGAGAGCGCGATCCATGTGCGGCATCACTGGAGTATTTCATCGGAACGGCGAACCCGTGTCCCCGGTCGTGCTGCGCCGGATGACGGATGCCATCGCACACCGGGGCCCGGACGGCGAAGGGTTCTACACGGACAGCTTCGTCGGGCTGGGGCACCGGCGCCTGGCGATCATCGACCTCTCCCCGGCCGGGCACCAGCCCATGCTCACCCCGGACGGCACGTACGCGCTCACGTACAACGGCGAGGTGTACAACTTTCAGGAATTGCGGTTGGAATTGGAAGCGCTGGGCCATCAATTCCACTCGCGTACGGATTCGGAAGTGGTCCTACACGGATATGCCGAATGGGGTGAGGGCGTTCTGGACCGGCTCAACGGCATGTTTGCGTTCGCGATTTGGGATCGAAAGCGCCAAGAGCTGTTCCTGGCGCGGGACCGTTACGGCATTAAGCCCCTGTACTACACCATGCTGGGTCACCGGTTCCTCTTCGGCTCCGAGATTAAGGCCCTCCTGGCGCATCCGGAGTGCCGGGCGGCGCTCGATACGCCTGCCTTACTAGAATATTTCACGTTCCAGAATTTCTTCACGGATCGCACGCTCTTTCGTGGGGTGAAACCCCTGCCGGCTGGTACGTTCCTGCGCATCCGCCTGGCCGGCGACGACTCCCTGTCCCCCCACCGGTACTGGGATTACGCGTTCGCGGAACCCGAGGAAGCGGAGGACGAAGAGGCATACTTGGAAGAACTCGACCGCCTGTTCCGCCAGGCGGTGAGCCGCCAGTTGGTGAGCGACGTACCGGTCGGCGCCTACTTGAGTGGGGGGATGGACTCCGGCTCCATCACCGCGCTGGCAGCGGAACAGCTGCCGGAGATGCGCACCTTCACCGTAGGGTTCGATTTGCATTCCGCCTCCGGGATCGAACTGGGTTTCGACGAACGGGAGCGCGCGGAGTACATGTCGTACTTGTTCAAGACCGAGCACTACGAGATGGTCCTGAAGGCCGGCGATATGGAGCGGGCGCTGCCCACCATGACGCGGCACCTGGAAGAGCCACGGGTAGGCCAGAGCTACCCCAACTTTTACGCGGCCCAACTGTGCAGCAAGTTCAACAAGGTGGTGCTCTCCGGGGCCGGCGGCGACGAACTCTGGGGCGGGTATCCGTGGCGGTACTACCGCGCGGTGGTCAATGATGACTTCGAGCATTACATCGACAAGTACTACGCCTTCTGGCAGCGTCTCGTCAGCAACTCGACACTGCGCAAGCTCTTTCAACCCATCTGGGGGGAGGTCGACGGCGTCTGGACGCGGGATATCTTCCGCGATGTGTTTGCCGATCACGCGGCCCGCTTTACCCGACCCGAGGACTACGTGAACCACTCGCTGTACTTCGAGGCGAAGACGTTTCTTCACGGACTCCTGACCGTGGAGGACAAGCTCAGCATGGCGCACAGCCTGGAAACCCGCGTGCCATTCCTGGATAACGATCTCGTCGACTTTGCCATGCGCGTGCCGGTCCGTCTGAAACTGGGCAACCTGGGGGACGTGGTGAAGCTGGACGAAAACGAACCCGGGCACAAGACGACCAAGTACTTCGACAGAACGCAGGACGGCAAACTCCTCCTGCGGCGGGCCATGCGGCGCTACATTCCCACCGCCGTGACCGAGGCCACGAAACAGGGGTTTTCCGCACCCGACGCGAGCTGGTTCAAAGGCGAAAGTATTCAGTACCTGCGGCGTACCTTGTTCGAGGGCCAGGCGCGCCTCTTCGAGTATCTGGATCGTGATGCCGTGCATGCGCTGGTCAACGAACATCTGGACGGGCAGGCGAATCGGCGCCTGTTCATTTGGTCCCTCTTGAGTGTGGAACAATGGCTGAAGACGTTCCTGCCCACCTAGAGTGCCGCACGGCGGGCGCAGCGCCGACCGCATGAAGCGCTGCGTGATCACCGGTGCGAGCGGTCTCATCGGTTCGGAGGTCTGCCGCACGCTGCCGGGCGAGTGGGAGGTGACCGCCGCCGCGCGCCGACCGCCACCCCCGGCGGACGGGGGGGCGGAGTTGATCCATGTACCGGTGGATCTCGCCGACCGATGGCCCACGGACGCTCTACCGGAGCGGACGGATGTGGTCGTGCACCTGGCGCAGTCGGAAGACTTCCGGGCGTTTCCGGACCGCGCGCCCGACGTGTTCGCCGTCAACACGCACAGTACGGTTCAGCTATTGGACTACGCGTGGCGCGCGGGCGCCCACACGTTCGTCCTCGCGTCCGCCGGCGGCGTCCGGCCGCCGGCACCCCCGGCCGGCAACCACACGCGCACGGGAGCGAGCCCCGCGTCCAGAGACCTGGGCTTCTACCTGGGCACGAAGCTCTGCTCGGAGATTCTGGCCGAGGCCTACCGTCCCCACCTGCACCTGGTGATCCTCCGCTTCTTCTTCGTGTACGGCCCCGGCCAGCGCGCCGACATGCTGATCCCCCGGCTGGTGGCGGCGGTCCGCGACGGGCGGCCGATCACGTTGCAGGGTCCCGACGGCGTGCGGCTGAATCCGACCGACGTGACCGATGCCGCGCGCGCGGTCCGCCTCGCCATGGCGCTCGAGTGCAGCGTCACGCTCGACATCGCGGGCCCGGAAGCGATCAGCCTGCGCGCCCTGGGCACCCACATCGGCCGCAGCGTCCGGCGGGAGCCCGTGTTTACCCAGACGGATGAGGCCGCTCCCACCCACTTGGCGGCTGATACGAGCGACATGGCCCGCCTGCTGGCCCCGCCCCAGGTGGGGGTGGAAGCCGGCCTCCGGCGGTATATCGCCGCCACGTATCCCGACGCGATCTAAGCACCCGCCGTACGGCCGAAAGCGGCTGGGTCTATATAGCCGGGTATATATAATGGTTGCTGCCCGGATCGCCGCGGTGAGAGACGCGGGCCCCGCAGGCGCGAACCACAGGGGGCGGAATGCACGGGCGCTACGCTCCCCAGGTAGAGAGGAAAGAGGACCCGGTTCATGGACCTACACGACGCCCGCATACTCCTGATCGGGGGCGCCGGCCTCATCGGCAGCCACGTGGTGGAAGCCTTGCTGGCGACCGACGTGCGCGACGTGATCGTGTACGACAATTTCTGCCGCGGCACGCAGGAGAACCTGGCGCAGGCGCTGGAGGATCCCCGCTGCACGGTGTTCGATCTCGGCGGCGACATTCTGCACCCGGATCTGTTGGCCACCGCCATGGACGGCGTAGACGGGGTGGTGCATCTGGCCGCGCTCTGGCTCTTGCACTGTCACGAGTTTCCTCGGTCCGCGTTCGAGGTGAACATTGCCGGAACGTTCAACGTGCTCGAAGCCGCCCGGCAGGCCGGCGTCAAAAAGGTGGTGTATTCCTCCAGCGCGTCGGTGTACGGAGATGCGGTAATCACCCCTATGACGGAGGACCATCCGTTCAACAACACGACCTTCTACGGGGCGACGAAGATTGCCGGCGAGGCCATGTTCCACGCGTACCATCACCGGTACGGGCTGGATTGGGTGGGGCTCCGCTACATGAACGTCTACGGCCCGCGGCAGGACTATCGCGGCGCCTATATCGCGGTCATTATGAAGGTGCTCGACCGGATTGACGCCGGTCTGCCCCCCATCGTGTACGGCGACGGCTCGCAAACTTACGACTTCATCGCCGTGAGCGACGTGGCGGAAGCCAACGTGTGCGCGCTGCGGAGCGACGTGACCGACCGGTGCTACAACGTCGGCTCCGGAACGGGCACCAGCATCCAGGCACTGTGCGAACGCCTGCTGGAGCTCACGGGGACCTCACTCCAGCTGCAATACGAACCCGCGGGGCCCACGTTCGTCACGCAGCGCATCGGGTGCCCGGAAGCCGCCGCGCGGGACCTGGGTTTCCGCACGCAGGTGGACCTGGATGACGGGCTGCGCCGCCTCATCGCCTGGCGCCGGGACCACATCGCCGTCCAAGCAGCGTCCGTTGCCGTTCCTGAAGCCTGAAGCCCGTGCGCGTTCTCCACGCCCCCGCCAACGTCGGGAATAACCCCTACTGTCTGGCCGAGGGGGAGCGCGCGCGGGGCCTGGACAGCACGTGTCTGGTGCTCCGCCCGCCGCCGCTGGGATATCCCGCGCACGAATGTCTGCACTTGGAACGCGTTCCCCGCCCGTGGCGCGACCGCGTGGTCGACCGGCGGCTGGCGCGCGCCTTGAAGGAAGTCGACGTCTTCCACTTCAACTTCGGCCAGAGCTTCTACCATTTTCCGTACACCCATCCGCGCGCGGCCGAAAGCGGGAAGGACGTGCCACGCCTCCGCGACGCCGGGAAACGCATCTTCATGACGTGGCAAGGATGCGACGTGCGCCAGCAGGCCTACGTCCGCCAGCGATTTCCCCTCAGCGCGTGCCAGAATCCCCGGTGCTACAACGGCATGTGCAATCCCCAGCTCGATGCGGCGCGGGCGCGGAGCGCGGCGTTCTGGACCACCCACGCGGATCGGCAATATTGCATCAGTCCCGACCTCGTCCGCCATGTCCCGGGCAGCGAATTCGTGCCGAACTGTGTGCTGGCTGCCGAGCCGCGTCGGGAGCCGCGCCGGCCCGGTCCCATTCGCATCGTGCATGCGCCTACGCAGCGGGAGGCCAAAGGCACCGCGTACGTCATTCGCGGCGTGGAGGCCCTGCGTGCGCATGCCGACGTGGAGCTGATCCTGGTCGAGGGCAAACCACACCAGGAAGCCCTGCGGCTGTACATGGAGGCGGACCTGGTGATCGATCAGGTGCTCATCGGCTGGTACGGGGGCTTCGCGTCGGAGGTCATGGCCCGCGGCATCCCGGTCGCCGCGTACCTGCGCCTGGAAGAGCTGCGCTACGTGCCGCGCGCATTCGCCGAGGCCTTGCCCGTCATCAACGTCACGCCTGACCGGTTGGCCGGGGTGCTGGCGGAGGTGCTCAGCCGGCCGGGCCTGCTGCAAGAGTTGGGAGAACGCGCGCGGGCGTTCGCCCAGCGGTGGCACGCGGCCAAGGCCGTCGCGGAGCGCATGGCGGCCGTGTACGCCGACCCCAGCCGGTCGCTGTATACCGAGGAGGAGGGGTTGCCTGCGGCCGCCCCCGCCACCCCGGACGCGGATCGCCTGGCGCCCATGCCGGCACTGGACCTCCCCTGGTGGGTGCGCGGATGCGCGTAGGCCCCGGGCGCGTGCTGCACGCGCCGCACAACGTGGGCAATCATCCGGCCACGCTCGCGGCAGCCGAACGCGCGTTGGGCCTGGACAGCCGCTGCCTGTCCATCTTTCGCTCCCCCCTGGCCTATCGCGAAGATGAGAACCTGGCCCTGGACACATACAGCCGGCGGCGGCGGCGGGCCGCGCTGGAACGCCGGTTGGCGCAGGCGCTGCGCGAGACGGATGTCTTCCATTTCAACTTCGGGCAAAGCTTCTTCTACCACGCGTACGACGATCGCCGCCGGGCGGACAGCGGGAGTGATGCAGCGCAGATTGCCGAAGCCGGCAAGCGCATGTTCATGACCTGGCAGGGCTGCGACGCGCGGCAACAGGCGTACGTGCAGAGCCGGTTCGCCGTCGCCGCGTGTCACGACGCCCGATGCTGGAACGGAATCTGCAACCCCGGCCGCGACCGCAGCCGGGCGGAGGACGTGGCGCTGTGGACGCGCTACGCCGCCCGGCAGTTCTGTCTGAACCCCGATCTCGTGCGGATGGTGCCGGGAAGCGAGTTTTTGCCGTACGCCGTCGCCCCGCCTTCCGGAGGCCGACCGCGCGTGGACGCGCACCGCCGGCTCCGCGTGGTGCATGCGCCTACGCAACGGGCCACGAAGGGGAGCGACCACATCTGCGCCGCCATGGAGGTGCTCCAGACGGAATTGGATATTGAGTTTCGGCTGGTCGAGGGGCTGCCCCATCATGAAGCCCTGCGCCTGTACGCGGAGGCCGACCTGGCCATCGACCAAGTTTTAGTCGGCTGGTACGGCGGCTTCGCCGTCGAAGCCATGCACTTGGGCATTCCGGTGGCCGCGTTCATCCGCCCGGACGATCTGATGTACGTGCCCGGCGCAATGCGCGCGGAGCTACCCATCATCAACACGCCGCCGGATCAACTGGTCCAGGTGCTGCGGGATTGGTTGCGCCGCCCAGACGCCTTGGCCGCGCGCGGCGCGCAGAGCCGGGCGTTCGCCGCGAGATGGCACGCCCCGGCGTCCGTCGCCGAACGCACCGCGCGCGTCTATGAGGACACCGACGCACCCCTGTACTTGGACAGCGAAGGGCCGCCCGCGCGCGGACCAGCGCATCCGGATGCGGATCGCACCCTGGCGCCCATCACCTTTTCCGCATAGAGAACCAAACCGCGCACTGCCGTGACCGTCCTTGTTTACATCACTGTGGTCCTCGTGGCCGCCGGGTTCGCCGCCTTCGGCCTGACGCTGTCCGACCACCGCCGCAAACTGCGCAATCTCAAAAACCGAGCGGCGGCGCCGGCGGAACCGGCCGCACCCGCGGTGGCGCCGACGAATCCGGTGCGGACGGCCACCAAGCGGATGTTTACCGCCCCCGTCCGCACGCCCGTGTTCGCGCGGACGGATGACGTCACCAACCTGTTCTGGCTCGGACAGACGCGGTACGACGGCACGCTCGCCGTGGAGCCCTGCCCAGATCCCCCGCCGCCGCAATCGCTCCTGTACTGGGACGGGGTGGTAGCGCCGCCCGGGCCGCCCGCCACGCGATTCGCCCGCCTGGCGCGCCTTACGCCGTACCCAGACGTGTACGTGCAGTGGGAAACTTTCCTGTCCGCGTTCGATCCGTGTGAGGTGCCGACGCCGAGCGCATTCGCGGGCATGACGTGGACGCGCAAACCGGAAGGATGGCGCCCCGAGGATCCCGCGGCCGCGCCTTCCGTATCCTGCGCCGCGCTGGACCTGGCGCAACAACTGTGGCGTGCCCACCGCGCAGGTGACTCACTCCCCGACGCGGTGGACACTTTACCCCAGGACGGGCTCTTTGCGGTGGATCCCGATGGCAGGGTCCCGTCGCTGGCGGGGCAGGCGGCGCTCTGCCTTGCGTTGCACGAGGCGGGACGCACCGCGGCCGCGGAGGCAGGTGTGGTGGCCCTGCGCGATCAGCTCAGCCTGTGGCTCGGCCCGGAGTGGACGCTGCGCCGCGGCCCGCATCCCGCGCGCGACCCAGCGGCCGACGCCCGCGCCGCCGCCCCGTGGCTGTTCGGCCTCTACCTGTGGCGCAAAGACGGCTGGTTCGCCCGCGCCGCGTGGCGCCTCGCTGGAAGTTCCGAGCCGGCGCAGTGGATCGACGCGCTGGAGGAGGGCAATCGGTTCAACGTGTATCCGATCCCACCCCCAGGCGGGATCGCCAGGAACGTGGCGCATCGCCCATGGTGGCGCCCCAGACTTACGTGGCTCTTCCGTGGCCTGTGTTACCTGTCCGTTCCATTACTGCGGTGGCGCGCGCGCTCACCGCACCGAACGCTGTGGGGCGTAGGTGCAGTGCTGACGATCCGACAAAACGCATTGGCAGATGAGCTATTGGGTTTCGAATCGAACACGTTGGTCGCGCGCCAAAACCGACACGGTATTCCTTACGACTACAACATGGATGAGGATCATTGGAAGGGTCGCTTACTACGCGAACGAGGTTGGCGCACGCTGCTGTGGGCGCTCTGGCGTTTCGATATCTTTCACTACTTTCTGGACCGGGGGATCATGCTGGGTCGCCCGGTGGGTACCCTCAACGCGGAGGAGCTGCGGCTGTTGAACGCCGCCGGTAAGCGGCTCTTCTTTTACACCTACGGCGCCGACGTGCGGACACGCGACGAGACGTTGGCGCTGGGACCGCTGAACTGTTGCACGTACTGCCCGGCGGTCGGCGAATTCTGCGTCTGCGATTCCACGCGTGGACACGCCAACGTGGCGCTGGCCGCCCAGTATGCCGATGCCGTGGTCGCCTTGGGGGACATGGCACTCTACGTTCCCAACCCGCGGACGGACATCTGGTTTTGGCCGGTAGACACGGAGCGCGTGCCGTTTGTGGGAGCGCCCCAACGCGCACCACAAGACGAAGTGGTCATCGTCCACGCGCCCAATCATCGGTTCTTCAAGGGCACCGACTACCTACTGGATACGGTCGCCCGCTTACGAAATCGCGGCATCCGCGTGCGGGTGGATCTCGTGGAAGGGCTCTCCAATGAGGCCGCGCTGCAACGTTACGCGGCGGCGGATATTGTCGCCGACCAGTTTCTCATTGGCGGGGTTGGCTACTTTGCGCTCGAAGGGATGGCCATGGGGAAGCCGGTGCTCTGCTACGTTCGGAGGGAAGATTGGTTAATCGCCCCCGAGGAGTGTCCGGTCGTACGGACGCAGATCGCAACCCTGGAATCAGACCTGGTAGCGCTCCTTACTGACGCCGACCGGCGGGCGGAACTCGGGCGTCAAGGACGGCGCTACGTCGAGAAATATCTCACGGTGAAAGCCGTCGCCGCCCGGCTCGCCACGATGTATCAGGACCACGGCATTCCCGTGCCGCGGCCTCCGGCGTCCTGACCACCTACGCGGGGGGAACGCTCCCGCGAACGGCCACGCCATTCGGATTGGGGTTCGTTCCGCGCACGTTGAGGAGGCCCGCGTCCGTGTACCAGCCCACCACTTCGTCCTCCGTATGCCGCCACGCGTGATGGGGATGGTACCAATCGAAATTCACCATATTGTTCTCTTCGAAAGTAAAGAGGTCGTTCCAGAAACACTTGAACATGGCGTAGTAGATGAACCGCTGCACGGAATACGTACCAGCGGTAATGCCCAACACCGGGACATCCTCCGGAATAACGAGGTCTCCTGACACGCCGCTGAGCGCCTGCCCGACTTTGGTGATGCCTTCGCAGGCACGCAGACATTCCTCGGGAGTCAACTGCATGAGCGCCTCGCGCACGTGATCGTCACAAAACTCGCGCACTGGGCCCATCCTCTTATAGACATGGATGAGCACCTCACCGCCGGGCGCCACGTGGCGCAGCATGGCCTGGAAGGCGGCGCGCGTATCCGGCGTGTGATGGAGCACGCCATCGCTAACCGCGTAGTCAAACACCCCCTCCGCGAACGGCAGACGGAAGACATCCGCCTGCACCACATGGGCATTGGGGAGATCCCGCACCGCCGCATACGACGCGTCGGCACCGGCCGAGATGTCCGCACCCACCACCATTCCCGGGCACGCTTGCGCGGTCATGCGCAGCTTCTGCCCGGCGCCGGGCCCGACTTCGAGTATGTGGTCCTGCGTGGCCAGAAACGCGCGCAACTCATCGACAGAGGCCACGCCGAGCTTTGCGGCGTACCATGCGTCGTACATCGCCTCCTGATCGGGTTTACCCACCGCGAAGCCCGCAAACTGCTCCCACTTCGGGTCGAATGTTTCACGGGTTTTCACCTTGCCCGCATCATCGCCTCCTGTTGCGCCAGGCACGGGGTCGGGGTCGGGGCACGCGGGGAGCCCGTAGACCTGCCGGAATTCTTCGTCGTGCTTGCGCAATGTGCCGACCAGTAAGCGAGGCACCCCATCCACCACCGGATACCAGTAGTCCGCTTCTCCGCGAAGGATCCCGCGCACGATTTCGTCTCCCGCGGTTTCCAACGCCTCCAACTCCAAGGGGGCACCCGTCGCCGGATCGACAAGCCAGGCCACCAACTCAGGCTTCACGCCGTTCCTCCGGTATCTGGTCAGCGTTGCCGCGCGGCACGAGGCAGTAGTAGAACTCGATCGCGGTGGCCTGGTATTCCTCGACCAATTTAAACCACGGCGCAATCATCTCCCCGAAACCGGCCTCAGTCACATGAAACAAATGGAATTCATCAACCGGTGCCACGTCACCCGATAGCGGATCATACGGCGCGGCCTTCGGGAGGCAGGAGGTCCACACCACCAGCCGCCCGGCCGGGGTGAGAACACGCACGATTTCACCAAACACGCGATCGGGCACGAGGACGTGATCCAAAGATGTGGCGATCACCACGGTCTCGAAACTCGCGTCCGGCCACGGCAGGAACTCGGCCACCCCATGGACAAAAGCAAAAGGATGCGTGTCAGGTGGGGACAGCGGATCGATCCCCGCCAGCAGTTCGAGCGGATAGTCAGCCAAATAGCTGGGAACGGGCTGCGGCCCGCAGCCGATATCCAACACGCGTCCTTGGAGGTGGCTGAACAGAAACCGGCGGAAAGACTGTGCGCCCTGGTGGTCTCCCATGCTGCAGCTTCGCTCGGGAATCTCTGCATACTCGCGGCGATTGATTTCCAATAGTACAAACCAGGGCGGATAGGCGCGGGGCGCCAACTGCTCGAGCCGCGCGAGACTCTGCTCGAAGGCTGACACCTCCGGAGCGGTAACCCGCTGTCCGCACGTGCCGCACCACGGGCTTAGAACCGCTCGGGCGAGCGCGCGGTCCGCCCACGCCAACTTGGTCCGGATCGTCCCGGTTTCCGCCTCGACCGCCCGCATTTCCCGGCCGCTGATGTGCCGCTTTCCTTGCCGGCCGCGCACCCACTTCAACGCTTTCTCCAGCGTTTTTTCCATCCAGCGCCATCCTGGCGAACTCATGGCAGGGGGGCCCCCTGATGAAGCACGTCGAGGGAGGAAGGCGTCATGCACCTGGCGACGGAAGCGCGCGGGGACGTGAGCATGGAAAGCGAGGTATCGGACTATACCGCTGGGCCCAAACGGAGTCAACGTGGGCGGTGCGGGCGCGTGGCGGGCTACGCGTCGCAGACGTAGGCCGGATGGATCGTCACAACAATTCGGCTTCCAGCCTCGGCCGCCCGCAGAAATTCCAGCACGTCGGTGGTGGTCACGGGATACCGGAACGCCCGTTGGGGATGATGCTCACCGATGGCCCACGTGTCGCGCCCTAGAAGCCAGATGCTGACGTCATACGCCCGGTCGAAGAGGGGATTATCTACCAGGTACAACCGGAGCCAATCCGCAGAACGCACTGCATCCGCCGGCGGTTGCAGATACCGGGCCACCGCGTCGGAATCCCGCGGGGCCACTGGGACCGGATAATTGCCTTCGTACCGGATTCCCAGCTCGGCCGCGTCGACCACCCCAAGCGGAATGCGACGGCCATTGGCCTGGATGGCGTCACGGCCCTCCAGGCGGTATTGCCGAAACACCTCGAAATTCTCTGCGCCGTACGCGGCGGCAGAGTTATGCGCCACGACGCCGCGGACGCGCACACCTTGTTTCCGTAGCCAATTGAGCTCGGTGCGTACGGCGCCCGCTCCGTCAATCCCATGATCGAGGTAGAGACTCAGGGGATCACAGTGCAATCCAATCTCCACTCCCGTGAGAAGCAAGGCGTGCACGAGTTCGGCGGCGCCCGGATGGCGCCGAAACGTGCCACGCCGAGAAACGCGCCCGTAGTACGGGCTCGTGTGTAACAAATAGAACGACCCAGGGATTCCGACCCGGGCCAGATGTCGCGCCGCGCGCAATGCCGTACGGCAATCGCCGTCCACGTCATGGCGCAATGCCACCCGGATCCGCCCCGCCGCAAGCGGCTCCATCAATTGCGCCAACGGCAGCACCTCGATCCGGCGCTCTGCTTGCAGCGCCCCGACTACGGTCCGGTAAAGCTGAAAGGGGTTCGTCAAGCCCCGCTCGGCCTGCTCCGCATTCAGTACGTCACATCGCGTGAACGCCCTACGCAGACTATGCTTTCCGGTTTTAACGCGATACCGGCGAAAGCCGTGGCGACCGAAGAACACGCCGCGCTAGCCGGACACGCGAGCGATGATCCGTGTTTCGAACGGGATCTCCGTGCTGTTCATCGCTAGGGGTTCGATCCGGATATCCGTACAGCCCAGCGCTTCGAGTACCACACGAGTTTCGGCGGGGGAAATGTCGTTATAGAAGATCGACGTGTTCGGGTCCATGGTGTACCGATGCTCGGGCAGATCAGGAAACCACCCACGGTACGCGGTCAACACGATCCACTTACGCGAGTACCGCACCAACCCGCGGAGATAGGCGTTGATGTCCCACGTATTGTCGATGGTCCCCTGCGAAAACACCAGGTCAAACTGCTCGGTCGGTGCATCCGCGACCACATCGGCACAGATGTAATCATGATCCGTATGCGCGCGGTGCTCCCGGCACCACGCCACTTCCTTCTCGCTTAAATCCATGCCCACGTAGCGGCGGTCGCGAAACGCGTCAGCGTATCCCACTGCGCACCCGCAACCGACGTCCAGGATGTTGTGGACCCGGTCCCCCGCCGATTCCCGTTCCGCGACGAATGCCAGCAGGCTATCGTGGGCCGGCTGGCGGCTCTCGTACATCCAGATGTACCAGTCGAGCCCACCGGGATTCTGTTCCCACCACGAGCCGTACGCCGGAGGCTTGTAGCGTTCCCAGTTCTGCGCCGGGTAGTAGCCCAGTCGCCGCATGGTCCGTGACGCGATCGCATCGAATCGAACCCGATCGGCCGGCGCCCAATCCAGCCACGCCGGCCACGTGCCGGATTCTCCCACCCGTTGATCGAGCGAATTGAGTTTCGCGGCAAGTGTCTCCTGGACGGCCCGCTCTGAAATGCCGGTCAACCCCAGAAATTCGCGCACGCCCACCAAGTCCTCGACGGTCGGAGCGGTGTAGTCGATCGCGATCCACTGCTCGTGCGGTACAGCTTCCAGTGCATCCAAAATCGCCTCATTGGCCCGTGACCAATACCACGCGGTCATTTCCAGGCGCGAGAACTGCTCCCACTGTTCGAACCACATATCTTCCGGCCCGGGGCGAGGGCGGGCGTAGTCCGACCCGTCGAGTTCCAATGGCAGCTTGGACACCGCGGCCTTGGCCCGCTTGCTCAGACCCGTGGTGTCCGCGCACTCCCGGTAGATGGAGCCGAACATCTGGTTATGCCAATTGATCAACGACCGGACGACGTCGCGCCCGTCCCGCTTGACGTAGACGAATCGGCAGGGAAGCTGGGCACACAGGTACGGGATGAAGGGGCCCAGCGTGACATTCTTCTCTCCGTATATCTCCCCGCGCTGCAGCACCGGCTGCACCCGCGGAAGAATCCCCTCGGTCACCGCCCGCGCCGGATCAGCCAGGCGGCCCTCCATCAGATCCCGGGATTCGCGGTCCAGCGTGGGATTCGGCTCGGACAGACAGACGCCATTATCGGCTTGATCGAGAATACGACAGAGCGAGGTCGTCCCGGACCGCGCGCAACCGATGATGAAATAAGCGTGAGACACAGGAATGGGCTGCGACGCGCGAGCGGGTTCGCGGACTATCGACTCATTCTTCACCTGCGGGGGTCTGGGGTTGTCCGCCGGCGGAGGGGCGTTTTTGAGCTGTTTGGGCCCCACTCTACCCGACTTCTGCGACTTGCGTCGGTGGCCGGAACCAGGCGACCCGGGGTGGACAAATGGAGTATGCGGATACAAGGCCCACCTGGCGGACGTTGAGGGCCGTAGGCAGGACGCAGCGAAGGAGGCCTCATATCGCAATATATGGTGTTGTGTCCTTATCCGGTCCCCTCTATAATGTGCCCGCACTCGCTCGATGCCCGCCCCCAGCTCCCTAGTCCTTTTTGGCCTGCCCAAGGCCTTCCGCGGCCATGTTGGCACCATCCAACGGAACGCCATCGAAAGCTGGCGCCGCCTGGGGGTGGCGAGTCAGATCCTGCTCTTCGGGGACGAGGTGGGCACCGCAGACGTCGCGGCGGAGTATGGCTGCCGGCATGTGCCGGTGGTGCGGCGCAATGCGCGTGGCACCCCGTTAGTCGACGACGTCTTCCGGATTGCCGAGCGCCTGGCACCGAGGCCCCTCCTGTGCTACGTCAACGCTGACACGATGCTCCTCCCGGATTTCGGGGATGCGGTGAAGTCGCTGGGGGTGGTGCGCGAGCCGCTCCTGGTCATCGGCCGACGGTGGGACCTGACGGTCGAGGAACGCCTGGATTTTGCCCGCGGTTGGGATGCGGAGTTACGAAGGCGGCTGACCCGGGTTGGGCAGCTCCATGACCCCGCCGCGGTGGACTACTTTGTCTTTTCGCGCGGACTGTGGCCGGAGGTGCCACCGTTCGCCCTGGGGCGCACGGCCTGGGACAACTGGCTCGTATTCGCCGCCCGCCGCCGCGGAGCGCGCGTGGTGGATGCCACGGCGTCCGTCACCTGCGTCCATCAAACGCACGACTACAGTCACGTCCCCGGTGGGTGGACTGAGGTCTGGCGCGGACCCGAGGCACAAAAGAATCTCGAACTAGCGGGCGGAGGGGCACAGCTCTACACCGTGCACGATGCCACGGACATCTTGCGGGGCGGCCGACTGTGGCCGGCTCTAACGCCGGCGCACCTGCGTCGCCGATGGCGACACGTTCGTCGCCGGAACGCTCGAGTTGTTGCCGTACGAATAGCGTTCAACCGATGGCCCGGATTGCGTCGCTGGGCGCTGCCGGCGGCCTGACGGGTGAACAGACCCGCCGCAGACGCCTGGGAAAGGAATTCCACTTCGTGAACATCTCGGTCATAGGGCTCGGTAAACTCGGCGCGCCCCTGGCGGCAGTGCTCGCACACAAGGGCCATTCCGTCATCGGCCACGATGTGAACGCGGCATCCGTCGCCGCCGTCAATGCCGGGGAAGCGCCCGTCACCGAGCCCGGGCTGGCCGAGCTGTTCCGGCAGGTGCATCCACAGCTATCGGCCACCGGCGACTGCACAGCCGCCGTGGCCCTCACGGACGCCACCTTCGTGATCGTACCGACCCCAAGCGACACCGACGGCGCATTTTCCATGGGCGCCGCGGTGGCGGCAGCAGAGGCGGTCGGCACCGCGCTGCGGGGCAAGCAGGCCTACCACCTTGTCGTCCTCGTCAGCACGGTCATGCCCGGCGCGACCGAACAGGAGTTCCTGCCGACCCTGGAAGCCTGCTCCGGCAAGCAGTGCGGCGTGGAGTTCGGCTTGTGCTACAGCCCCGAGTTCATCGCCCTTGGCAGCGTGATTCGGGATCTCTTGCAGCCCGACCTGGTCCTGATCGGCGAATCCGACTCGCGGGCCGGTGACGCATTGGCGGAACTCTACGGCACGGTGCATGAGAGCGCACCCGCGCTCTGCCGGATGAGCTTCGTCAATGCGGAACTCACCAAGCTGGCGGTGAACTCGTTCGTGACGACCAAGATTTCGTTTGCCAACATGCTGGCCGACCTCTGCGAGCGGCTGCCCGGCGCGGACGTGGATGTGGTGACCGGCGCGGTCGGCCGGGACAGCCGCATCGGGACGAAATTTCTCCGCGGCGCCACGGCGTACGGGGGGCCGTGCTTCCCGCGGGACAACGTGGCCCTGGCTACCACGGCACGGCGCGTCGGTGCCACCGCGCCGCTGGCGGAAGCTACCGATCTCGTGAACCAAACGCAACACATGCGCCTGGCCGAGACGGTCGCGGGTCTGCTTCCGCTGGGGGGGCGCGTGGGCATCCTTGGTCTGGCCTACAAGCCCGACACGCCGGTCATCGAGGCCTCTGCCGGCATGGCCCTGGCGAAGGAATTGCTTCGGCGTGACATCCCCATCAGCGTCTACGATCCCGCCGCACTGCCGAACGCGCAGGCGGTGCTCCGTGACACGGTGGACTATGCCGCCTCAGCCGACGCGTGCGTCGCGGCTGCCGATGTCGCGGTCGTCATGACGCCATGGGCGGATTTCCGTGCGGTCCTACCCCCGCCAACGCCGAGACTCCAGAGGCCGCTGGTGGTGGTGGATTGTTGGCGCCTGTTCGATGAGCACGAACTCGATGGGACGGTGGAGTACCTGCCGATTGGTCGCTACGCGGCCGCGGCGCAGATCGCCTAACGCCGGGACCCTGAACACCCGGGAACGCTCCCGGTGGAGAGGAACGCACGCGCATGACCAACGTGATTGTGGTAGCCGGTGGAGGTGGTTTCATTGGGGGACATCTCGTGGCGGACCTCCGCCGCCGGGGCCATGCGCACGTTCGCGCGGTGGACATCAAACCGGTAGCAAACTGGTACCAGCGAATAGACGACGTCGAGAACCTGCAACTGGACCTGCGCGACAAGGAGGCGTGCGCCACCGCAGTGCGCGGCGCAAGCGCGATCTATAACCTGGCCGCGGATATGGGCGGTATGGGTTTCATCGAAGCCCACAAAGCCGACTGCATGCTGTCCGTCCTTATCAACACCCACCTGCTGATGGCCGCCCGTGACCAGGGTGTGGGCCGCCTGTTTTATGCGTCATCCGCCTGTGTCTACAACGGAGACAAGCAGCAGACGGCGGCCGTGCAGCCCCTGCGCGAATCCGATGCGTATCCCGCCATGCCGGAGGACGGTTACGGGTGGGAAAAGCTCTTCAGCGAACGGATGTGCCGGCATTTTACGGAGGACTTTGGCGTGGAGACGCGCGTCGCACGCTTTCACAACGTCTACGGTCCCCACGGGACGTACCACGGAGGCCGGGAAAAGGCGCCGGCCGCCATCTGTCGCAAGGTGATCCTTGCCAAGCTTTCCCACCGCCACGAGATCGAGATCTGGGGCGACGGTCAACAGACGCGCAGCTTTATGTATGTCGACGATTGCATCGAGGGGATTCGCCGGTTGATGGCCAGTGAGACATCGGAACCGCTGAATGTTGGAAGCGACCAGCTCGTCACCATCAACCAGTTGGTGGACGTGGTGGAAGCCATCGCCGGTATCCGGCTGCGCCGACGCTATCGGCTGGACGCGCCGAAAGGCGTCCGCGGCCGCAACAGCGATAACACGCGGATACAGGAGCGTCTCCGTTGGGCGCCCGCCATCCCGCTTGCAGTCGGGATGGAACGGACGTATCGCTGGATCTACGATCAGATTGTCGGCGCCCGGCCGTGGCGCGTGCGGGAGCTGGTGCCCGCTTAACCGCCACCGGGCGGAAGGGGATGTGACCCTGGTGGTGGCAACCTGTCCACGATATGGCGCATGAGCACATCCCAATCGTAGGCGGCAGCGATGGCCCGGCGACGATCCTGCAGAGTGGGCGTGTCTTCTGCCAGGGCGCGCTGTATGGACGCGATGAAGTCCTCCTGGGCGACGTAGATCAAGTCGTTGAGGGCGTCCAGGTCGGGCAGCGGTGTCGTGACAACGGGCTTACCAAGCGCCAGGTACTCGAACAACGTGATGGGATTGGCAAATCCGCTGAACGCGCCGCGGCGGAACGGCAGCAGCCCGACATCGAAGTGGTGCATCAGTGCCGGCACGTCGGCATACGCGACTTCCCCGAGCAGCTGCACATTCGGCAGGGCGTGCAACGGGGTGAGGTCCGCGCGTTTCCGCAGGGGTCCCGCGACGACCAGCGTGCTGTCCGGGTAAGCCTGCGCACACGCGGCCAGCAGTTCCACGTCCACCCAGTGCGCGAGCGTGCCGAGAAATCCCAGCACGGGCCTTCGCAGTGGGCGCGGGAAGGCCGGCGGCCGTCCGGCAGCACAGCCGCGGAAGCGTGGCGCCTCGACTCCATTGGGCACCAGCAGCGTAGGGAGGTCCGGGCGTCGCGCGTGCAGCGCGGCCTCAAGTGGGCTGCTGACCGCCAAAGCAAGCGTGCTGCGCGCCAGCACGGCGTCCTCCCGGCGTTGGTATTCCGCGGGATCCAACCACCCTTTCAGGATCTCGGGCGCGTCCACCTTGTCATAAATGACCGCGTCGAACGGAAAACGCCGCAGGAGCGGTTCCCAGCGCGCCGTCGTGACGATGGCCAGCGTGGGATGCGCGGCGCGCGCGGCGTGGCCGGCCAAACATTGCTGCAGCCAGCGGCCTTGGAGCGCCTCCTGCAGCCGGCGTCCGAGCGGCAAGCGCATGGGCCCAAGTGCAAGCTTTTTCGGTACGCACAGGACGCGCGTGCCGTCCGCGGCCCGGCCGGGCTCCGCGGGGACGCGGAAGCCAAAGCCGCCGGCGTTCAGCGTGGGCGCGCCGGCATTCTGATGGTACCGGCTGACCGAGTTGGGGGGTTCAACGTAGACCGCGTCCATTCCAAGCCGGGCCAGCGCGCGCGTCATCGCGTGCATGCGGGAATGCACGCCGTCGAACCGCAGCGTCGCGAAGACGAACGCCGTGTACGACTGGGCGGAGGTGCCGGACGTGGGTCGAGAAACTTCCGGCGGCATTACCGGGACCGCGTACCGCCCGGGAGGAACATGAGCGGTCTGGCCGGGGCCGTCTCGTCATGACGACTGTCGCGAAGCCCACGGGCACTGCCGAGGTGTATGCGCGGGCCGAGAGTGGTGTGCAAGAAACTCTCGAACACGGCCGCATCCTACTCCATTTATTGACCTACGTGCGGCCCTACCGCTTGCGCTTCGGCCTCATGATGTGCTGCATCTTCCTGGCCACCGCCACGAAGATCGGCGGCTTGGTCCTGATCAAGCCCTTTGGCGATCTCATTCTCGGGACGTTCGATCCGGATGCCTATGCCAGCGTCCCAGGTCTCGACACCACCGTGGGGCGCTATGTGCTTCAGGGGTTTGCCGACACGCTCCAGCAGTCCCCCTATGCGGCCCTCGTCCTCTTGGTGCAGCTGCTGTTCCTCCTCGTGGTGGTGCAGACCTTCTCGCACCTGGGCGCCGTGTATTTGCAGAGCCACATCGGGGGCTGTATCAGCGTGGATCTGAAGCAGAAGATGCTGTCGCGTTTGCTCGTGCAGCCGTTGGACTATTACCAGCAGATGGGCAAAGGCGTCATCCATCAGATCATTGACCAGGATTCCGCGGCCGCGTTCCGCACGCTCTATGTCGTGTTCAACCGCCTCGTGCGCGGCCCCGTGGAAGCCGTAACCGTCTTGGCGATTGCCCTGACCATCGACTGGAAGCTCACGCTCTTTGCCGGTGCGCTGCTGCCGATCGTGCTAGGGACGGTCACGCTATTCCGTCGCCGGCTTCAGCATCAGGACGCGAACATGATGCAATTGCTCGGGGCCGGGTCGAACGTGTTGCAGGAAGTGCTCGCCGCACCGGAGGTGGTCAAGGCGTACCAGATGGAGCCGTACTTCGAAAACCGGTACGGCCGGCTCTCGCGAAAGCTGTTTCGCGCGTTGATGTCCCTGCGCAAGAGTAAGGAATGGATGGGGCCGATCATGGATCTCAGCGCCGGAGCAGCGATCGCGGTATTCGTGTACGCGAATGGGCGCGCGCTGATGGCCGGCGGAATCGACCTGCCCAGTTTCATGTTGTTGTATGCGTGTCTCGCCTCGTTAATCGATCCGATTCGCAAGCTGGGCAAGGGCTATGCGGAAATCTACCTGAACTTCATGAGCCTGCGCCGCGTGTTCGATATGCTGAGCCGCACGCCGGAGATTCCCGATGGCGCCGTCACGGTCGACGACATCGACGGCGCGATCGAGTTTCGCCATGTGTCTTTCGCCTATCTGCCCGGTCAACCCGTACTCCGCGATGTCAGTTTCCGGGTGGAGCCCGGTGAGCGTGTGGCCCTCGTGGGGCCCAGCGGTGCCGGCAAAACCACGTTGGTGCGGCTGCTGTTGCGACTGTATGAGCCCCAGGGCGGGAGCATCCGCCTGGACGGTTACGAGGTGCGCGATCTGACGCAGCGGTGTCTCCGCACGCATGTCG
>CBDUXP010000024.1:0-54311 GCA_965371225.1 uncultured bacterium
CAGGAGAGACCAACCACCAAGACGCCAAGGACACCAAGGAAAGACAGAAAAAGAAGAAGATAGACCTTCCACGAAGATCACCAAGGACCACGAAGAGGAACCGGAACACTCCGGCAAGGGTCTCCTTGGCCTTCGTGTCCTTCGTGGAAAGCCTCTGCTCTTCTTCTGTTTTACCTTGGTGTTCTCTGTGACTTGGTGGTTCGTTCTTCCTGTTCTCTTTCTTTCCTTGGCGGTCTTGGCGTCTTGGCGGTTCGTCTGTCTCGTTCAGCAGCGCCGCCGGGGCGCGCGCGCGCTACCGCACGCCGACGATCAGCGTGGTGTGCGACGTCTCGCGGATGGGCGGGCTGCCGGGTGGGAACCGCTCCCGCGCGCGCGCCATCCCGGCGGCGAACGCGGCGGCGTCGATCATCTGCAGCGAACTCAGGGACTTGCTTTCCAGCTTCTGGATGAACGCGTCGCGGGGCGTCTCCCGTTCGTCCGCATAGTCGCGCACCGCCGCGCGCAATCCGGCTGACTCCATCGTGGCGGCAACGGCGGCCGGCACCATCCACCGGCCCCGGCTGATCTCTACCGCTTCGGGAAAGAGGCCGCTGAGCGCGCCCGAGTCCCGCGACGCATCGAGGTTGAAGGTACGCACCGCGAAGATGCCCCCCTCCGCCACCCGGGCCGCCAACCGGCGGACGGCATCCTGCCAGGGGGCGATTTGGTGCAGGACCAGATGGACCCACACGCCGGCAAACGAGCGGTTGGAGACCGGCGGCGCAAGCGCGCTGCCACACACCCACCGCACGCGCGGGTGGGGCTCCCGCGCCGCGATCATGACGGGTTGCGGTTCCAGCGCGATCACGTCGCGATCCCAATAGTCGCCGAGCGCAGCGCAGAACCGGCCGGTGCCGGCACCGGCATCCAGCCAGGGCGCGGCGGGCAGATCCGCCGGCGTGCGCTCCGCCACGGCGGCCACGCGCTCCATCCACCGATGCAGAAAGGCGGGGTCGTGCGCGCGCGTCAGCTTGAAGTGCGCCGCGTAAGAGGCCCAGTCTTTCACCGGCGCGTCACGGCGCCGTACGCAATGCCCGGAAGTCGGCTGCCATTTTTCGCGCGAGCGGCACGATGAAGACGGGATGCAGGCGAAAGAACCACCAGGCGATGCGCCAGGTGAGCGGAAAGACGATGTACGCGCGATTGCGCTCTACCCCGCGCAAGATCGTTGCCGCCGCACTTGGCGGCTCCACAAGGCGCGTGGGCAGTTGCTCCATAATTTTTGCCCGGTCGACCCGAACCACTGGCATCTCTTCGACCAGAGGGGTGCGCACCACCCCGGGGCAGACGACGCTCACCTTCACCCCGAGCGCCGCCCCTTCGGCGCGGAGGCTCGCGGAGAGCCCCACCACCCCGAACTTGGCGGTGGTGTAGAGCGCCAGCATGGGCGGCGCAACCAATCCCGCCATCGACGCCGTGTTCACGATGTGGCCGCTTCCCTGTTCGGCCATAACGCGATACGCGGCATGGGTGCCGTAAATCACGCCCCACAGGTTCACGTCGATGACGCGCCGCCAATCGTCGAGCGTCATATCACGGTAGTCACCGGCAATGCCGATCCCCGCGTTATTGAACATGTAGTCCAGGCGCGCATGCGCCGAAACCGTGTTATCCACCAGCGCCTGCACGTCGTCGGCGTTTGCGGTGTCCACGCGAACGGCTTCCACCCGGCCGCCGGCCGCGGTAATGCCCGCAGCGACCGCCTGTGCGCCGTCCTCGTTGATGTCGGCCACCACCACCCGAGCCCCGCGGCTGCCGAGTGCCTCACACAGCGCGCGCCCGATGCCGGACGCGCCGCCGGTCACGATCCCCACACGACCGTCGAATTCGCTCATGGCATCCACCTCCCTTTCCCGAGCGCATTGTATCCCGCTCCGCAGGCCACATCCGCCGGCGCGCGGCCTCGCTTATCGCACCGCGCGCATGAGGCGTCGCGCGGCGGGATCCGTGCGCAACAGGCTGTATTGGTCCGCGTCGCGATAGCGGGCGCGCTTCTTGATCAGCTGGCGGAGCCGGCCCTCGTGCTGAAAGCCGAGATTGCGCAACACCGCCGCGGACCGGGCGTTGTTGGTGAACACGGTCGCGTATAGGCGGTGTAACCCCAACGGCCCGAAGCAGTGGCCGATGAGGGCGGTCAACGCCTCGGGCATGAATCCCTTCCCCCAATACGGGCGTCCCAACCAGTACGCCAGCTCCCCGCTGTCGCGTCCCTCACGCAGATTCCGCACCCCGCACCCGCCAAGCAGTTCGTACGACTCGGCGTCATGCAGAATGTAGTTCACCGACTCGCCCCGGCGCTGCCGTGCCACCATGCGCGGGATGGACTCGGCAATCTCGCGCCGGTTGCGGGGGCCTTCCCAGGCGATCCTTCGAATGACCGCCGGATGGCGCACGATCCTGTAGTAGGCCGAGACATCGCGCGGCTTGGGCGTTTGGAGCACGAGCCGCTCTGTCCGCAGGATCGGGCCCGGTACGCGGGACATCACCGCGCCTGCCTTGCGTCGCGCACTATGCGCCGCGCGGCGGGGTCGGAATGCAGGAGGCCGTACAAGTGGGCGTCCCGCGTGCGCCCGTTCTTTCGATAGTGTTTCCGCAGCGTGCCTTCCCGCTGAAAGCCGAGCGCTTCGAGCACCTGGACGGACCGCGCGTTGCCCGCGAAGACGTAGGCATACACCCGCTGTAGATCCAGCTCCGTCAGGGCATGGCTGATGAGCGTCCGCATGGCTTCCGTGACCAACCCCCGCCCCCAATAGGGCCGGGCGATCCAGTAGCCCATCTCCGCCTTGAGGTGTACCGTGCGATCGATGTGGTGGATGCCGCAACAGCCGATGGGGCCGCCGGACGCGCGGTCGTGCATGACATACTCCAATCCGCGCCCGGCGCGCTGATCGCGGCAGGCTTCCCGTACAAACTGGGCGGTGGGCTTGGGCCCGGTGGGCCGGTCCCAGGTCATATACCGGGTGATCGCGGGATCGCGGCACCACCGATACACCTCGCGCACGTCGCGCGTGCGCGGAGTCTGGAGATACAACCGCTCGGTGTGCAAGATTGGTCCCGGTACCCGCATGATGCGTCCCCGCCTTTCCTTCCCTGAAACGCCAAAGCCCCGGCGCGACGGCCGGGGCTTTCTTCGTTGATCCGAAATGTCAGCCCCGGTTACGCGATCCAGTCACCTGTCATGCGCGCGAAATTCGTCCGCTTCGACGAACGGACGCCACGCTCGCGCGCGCCGGTGACGCAGGCCGCGCGCATACATAATGTCCGGAACATGCCGCGAAAACTCATGTCGTTCACTTGAGCACCGGCCGGGCCGGGCTAGACACCGGGGGCCGATGGGACGGCACTCTAGCACGGGGCGGGGGGCCTGACCAGCCGCCCGGGCCCCTACCGGGTCCGAAATCGGCGGTATACCATAGAGGCCTCCCATGTCCCCGGTCGCCACCTATTCCTCGGCCGCGCCTGCGCCGGACCGCACCCGTTCCACCGCGGCCCGCGTGAGCATCTCCGTGGCCGCGGCGCTCATCTTCGTCAAATTGCTCGTCGCCGTGTGGACCGGGTCGCTGACGATCGTGGCGTCGTGTCTGGATTCGATCCTCGACCTGTTCGCGTCCCTGGTGAATTGGTTTCTGATCCGCACGGCGGAGGCGCCGCCGGACAAGGAACACCCCTACGGCCACGGCAAGGCGGAGTACCTGGGCGGGCTGGTGCAGGGGGTGGTCATCGGCCTGAGCGGGCTGTTCGTCCTGGGCGAGGCGGTCCGCCGGTTCTGGACTCCGGTGCAGGTGCGCCACACGGGGGCGGGCATCGGGGTCATGGTCCTGGGCCTGGTGGCGAGCGGGTGGGTCGTGCTGCGGTTGCGCAGGGCGGCGCGGGACACGGATTCTCCGGCGCTCCTGGCCGACAGCATCCACTACCTGACGGACGTGTACACGAACGGCGGCGCACTCTTGGCGCTGGTGGTGGTCGCACTGACGGGCAATTCCTTCTTCGATACGCTGGCGGGGTTTTCCATCGCGGCGCTGGTCTTGTGGTCCGCGTTCACCGTCACCGCCCGGTCGATCAACGGGCTCATGGACTACCAGTTGCCCGACGCCACCATCCAGCGGGTGCGTGCCGCGATTCTCGAGCACCCGGCCGTGTATGGGATTCACGATCTCCGGGCGCGGCGGGCCGGCGCGGATAAGTTCGTGCAGGTGCACGTGGAGATGGACGGGCGGATGACGTTCGAAGCGGCGCACAACGTGGCCGAAGAACTGACGTTGCAAATCGAACGCTTGCTCGCGCCCGCGTCCGTTACGGTGCACGCGGACCCAGTGGAGCTGGACGAGGCGGGCGCGGTCGTGGCCCGGCCAGAGAACGAACCGCCCGCCGTGGTGCCGCCCGTCTGATAGGCTGGCGGGCCAACGGATTCGGGATCGCGGGAGATCCCGCCGGTCGAGCGCCGGAACGCGGCGCGGGGGGAGGACTGATGACGATGCGCACCGTAGCCGCCTTGGCGGTGTTGGCGTGTGCCGGGACGGGCTGCGCGCTCGGGCCGCGGGTCGTGCAGGCATCGGCGGCGGGGTACAACCAGGCGCTCCAGCGCACCACGGACGAGCAGCTCCTGCTCAACCTGGTCCGGTTGAAGTATCGCGACTCCCCAATGTTTCTGGAGGTGCGGACCCTGGCGGCCCAGTTCAGCGTGCGGCGGTCGGCCCGGATCGGCGGGCGCGTGCTCGAGACGATCATCCCGAACAGCACGAACTTCCTCGATGCCGGCGCGGAGGTGGTGTACGAAGAGCGGCCGACGATTACCTACACCCCGCTGCGTGGCGAAGAATACGTAAACCGGTACATGTCCCCCTTGAGCCTGGACACCCTCGTCCTCCTGTACAACTCGGGCTGGAGCGTGGACCGGGTGCTCCGCCTCACGGTGCAGCGCATGAACGGGGCGGAGAATGCGATGAGCGGATCCGGCCCCACCCCCGTCGCCGCGCCGCAGTTCCAAACGTTCGCCGCCGCCACGCAGGCGCTGCGGGCGCTCCAACAAGCGGGGCAACTCGACCTGGGGTACGAGAGCTATCCCACTGCGCTGTCCCAGGCACTACCGGCAAAGCAGGTGACCCCGAATTATGTCATGCAAGCGGCGCAGCAGAGCATGCACTTCACGCCGGCGGACGAACCGGGCACCCTCCGTCTGACCAAGCTGGGCCGGCGCGTGGTGCTGCTCATTGCCCCCGCCGGCGTCACGCGCCCCGAAGCCGAGCTGGTGCGGGACACCTTCAGTCTGGCACCGGACCGGACGCGGTACGAATTGGTGGCCGGGCCCGGCCGCCTGCCCGGCGACGGGAACGGGCTCCAGGAGCGCCTCGTCCTGAGCACGCGATCCCTCCTGGGCGTCCTTTTTTACCTCTCACACGGCATCGAGGTCCCGCGCCACCATGAGGACCGGGGCTACGTCACGACGACGTACGATAGTGCGGGCGAACGGTTCGACTGGAATGCGGTGACCGGCGATTTATTGCGCATTCGCGTCGCCGAGCGGCGTCCGGGCAACGCCGCGGTGGCCGTGCCGTACCGTGGCGCCTGGTTTTACGTGGCCCAGAATGACTTGGGCTCCAAGTCTACGTTCGCGCTACTCGGCCACCTCATCAGCCTGCAAGCGGGCGGCGGGGACGCCGCCGTTCCGGTCCTGACGCTCCCGATCGGCGGCTAGGCGCCGCGCTCCGCGGCCGGGCCGGACCGCGAGGTGCGCTGGCCGCCTTCCATGTCCAACCGGTACTCGTGCAGCAGGCGCAAGAGGATTTTCTCGTGCAACGTCGCGAGCAGCCGATTGGCCGCGAGCACGCCTTCCTCGGCCATCTGCGCGCGCTCGGCATCGGGCACGCGGCCCGTAACGCCGTGGGCGAACATGCCGAGTTCGCGCCGGGCCAAGCCCTCGATCGCGTCCACGTACACGCGCAGGTTCTCGGCCGGGAAGCCTGCTGCGGGCGTGAATCCCGCCGCCCAGAACTCGGCCCAGGTCTCGGCCAGCCGGATGTCCGCCGGCTCGTAGTAGGGTTCGCCGTTCCGGTCCGCGGGGGTGAGTATCCCGACGCGTTCCAACTCTTGCAGTTCTTCCTCGGGAATGCCCACCCGAGCCGCCACGGCGCTGCGCGGCATGGGCGCGTCCGGCGCGTCCGGCAAGCCGCCCTGGAACAGCTTGCCGTCCAGTGCGGTCAGCGTATCCAGCTCGGCGATGGTCGTGGGTCCGCCTTCGGCCGAAAGAATTTCCTTGATGATCCGCAGGGGCAGGTAGCGCCGCTCTTGCAACTCCTTGATCAGCCGGATGCGCGGCACGTAGGTCTGGAAGTTGTAGTACGCCATGTTGCGGCTGGTTTTCCGCGGCGGGGGCAGCAGCCCCTCCTTGACGTAGTACCGGATCGAGTCCTTGGGCACGCCGGTCAGCTCCGACAGCTCGGCGATCTTCAGGAGTTGCTTGGTCTCGGCCACCGGGGGGCCCCTCCGCATCGTTGGGTGATCGGGCACCAGTACAAACTAGTGAACGGCTCGGGTCCCTGTAAAGGGCGTTGGCGGATGGCACTCGGGGTGTTATAGTCACGGCGCGATTTCATCGCGCAACCTCACCGCCCAACTCATACCATAGGAAAGGGTTACGTATGCCGTCCGGCGAAAATCCCGGCCTGTACTACCTCATGAAGTACCGCCAGCCGGCGATGCAGCATTACCTGAAGTTCCTCGGCGGGTCCGCGAAGAGTCTCGAACCCAAGACCAAGTTCCTGATGTACGTCATGCTCGAGACCATCAAGTTTTCCCCGCGGGGCCTGAAACACTACATGCAGAAGGCGCACAAGAACGGCTGCTCCGTCGACGAAATTCTGGACGCGGTGCTGGTCTCGTATCCAGCGTCCGGGCTGGCGAAAGTCGTCGACGCGGTGCTCATTCTCGAAGGCCTCGGCTTGGGGGAACCCACTCCCAGCTTGGCCGAAGCCGCGCCGGCGGTGTAGCGCCCGCGGTTCCGGAACGCGTTCCGGGGGCCCGCGGTGCTTGCGGGGTACAGGTGCGAAGCATGCCGAACCTGTACCGGGCCGGCACTGGCAGCGCAGACCGCTGGCGACGCGCGGCGGCTACTCCAGCGAAACGCTGACGCCGAGCCCCGGCTGCTCGGAAACCGAGAGGTAGCCCGCGGCCACGTTCACCCCCCCGCTGGCCACGTCTTCGGCCAAGTCCAGGTGCCCATCCAAGTCCGCCCACCACACCTGGTCATCGCTGAGGGCGAGGTGCGCGGCCGCCGCGATGCTGATGCGCGACTCATCGAAGCAGCCCATCATGCACCGCACCCCATGAGCGCGCGCCGCACGCAGGATCTCCCGGGCGGGGGCGAGCCCCCCGCACTTCATCAGCTTGACGTTGAGGGCGGTCGCCGCGCCGCACTCCAGCACCCGGTGCGCTTCCTCCACTGATCCCGCCGCTTCGTCCGCCATGACCGGCAGCCGCCCCGCGTGGGCGGTCACGTGCTTGAGCCCGTCCAAATCATCGCGCGGCACGGGCTGCTCGAGCAGTTCGATCTTCGCCGCCTTGACGGCGTCCAGAAACCGGCACGCCTCCTCCGCGTCGTAGCCTTCGTTCCCATCCACGCGAATGTGCGTGCCACGCCCGACGGCGGCGCGCAAAGCGATCACGCGCGCCACGTCCTCGTCGAGGGCGTCCCCCACCTTCAGCTTGAGACACGCGAACCCCTCCTGGACGCGCGCTTCCCCTTGGCGGACGGTTTCGGCCACATCGCAGATGCCGATGGTGACACTGGTAATCATGTCGTCCGGGCGCGAGCCGAGCCACCGGCGCAGCGGCGCACCCACCTGCTTCGCGCGCAGGTCGTGCAACGCCACGTCGACGGCGGCGCGGGCGGCCGGTTGCGTCCGGAGTGCGTCCGGCAGGTGGTCGAGCAGCTCGATGGGTTGCTCCAGCGACGCGTCCTGGAACCACGGAATGGCCACGTGCTCCAACGCGTGAAGCACGCTCGCACCGTCTTCCCCCGTCAGGCGCACGGAAGGCGCGGCCGCGCCGTATGCATGGAGCCCACCGGCCTGCAACTGGAGCACGACGATATCGGCGGCCGTGATGTGTTCGCCCGCAATGGCGTACGGCAGCGCGAGCGGCAGTTGGCGCCGCACCACCCTGAGCGCGTCAGGGCGCACGGGGCCGGGCCAGGTGCGACCGCACGCACTCCACGAGCACGTCGCAGCCCTCGATCACGGGATCGCAGGTGGGGAGCCCGAGTTCCGCTTCGAGGGCGCGCCGCGCGGCAGCCACGGCCTCCGCGTCCAGACCCGCACTGCTCAGGGACAGGGCCAGCACCGGCGCTCCACTCACCAGGCGGATGATCTCCACGTGATTCGCGGGGGGCGCGAGGGGATGCTCGGGAAATCCTTCGTACGCGGTGCGGCCAGGCGCGTGCTGGAGTATGACGGCCGCGGGCCGCGCCGCCCCGAGGATCTCGAACCCGCCGGGATACGCCGGGTGCGTCAGACTGCCCTGGCCTTCCACGAGAATGACTTGCGGGTGCTCGGCCGCCCAGGCGCTGTGCACCGCGTGCTCGATCTCGCCAGCGACAAAATCATTGACCAGCGCGTCCAAGCGCAGACTGTACTTCGCCCCCTGCAGCCAGGCTGTTTGCCCCGTGCCCACCCACTCGGCCGAGATGCCGGCTGCGTTCAACGCCTCGGCCAGCAAAATGGTCGTGGTGCGTTTGCCGACGCAGGCGTCCGTACCCAGGAGGGCGACCACAAAGCTGTCGACTTCTTGGATCTTGTTGGAGAAGAAATGCGGGTGCTCTGCCGGGCGCCGCACATCCACCAAGCGGCCCCCGTGCTCGGCCGCGAGCGCGGCAAACTCCGGGTCGTCTGCCAGGAACTCGTGCATGCCGCTGGCGACGGACATGCCGCAACGCAGCGCATCCGCCACGATGGTGCGGAACTCGGGCGGCAGCACGCCGCCGTCCGGGGCCACGCCGACAATCAGCCAATCGGCCGCCACGTCGTCGAGCGCGGCGACGATGGGCAAGCCGGGCTTCGCGCCGGGGCAGACGGCATCCGCGGTGCGGCCCGCGAGGGTGGAATCCAGAATGCCGACCACGTCGTAGCGCGTGCAATGCCGCGCAAGACCGTGCGCGGTCTTCCCGCGCGGATGCGCGAAGTTGCCTTCACACAGGATCAGCGCGCGTCCATCCACTTCGTGCATCCCCCCGGCCCCAGGTCACGGCCCGCGGCCGCGAATCGTGCGCGCCCGCGTCAGTCGCTGATCGTCACCCTGGTCATCGACAATTGCTGCTGTGGCCGGTCGTTCCTGCCCGTGGCCTGCTCCCCGAACGCGTTCACGTGCTCCTCGCCACTGATGACCTGGCCGAAGATCGTGTATTCGCCATCCAACCATGTGGGGGAGCCGAGACAGATGTAAAACTGCGAGCCGGCACTGTCCGGGTCCGCCGTGCGCGCCATGGCGAGCACCCCGGGGGCATGGTGGCGGCTGTTGAATTCCGCCGGCAGGCGCCAGCCGGGGCCGCCTTGGCCGCTGCCCTTGGGGTCGCCGCCCTGGATCATGAAGCCCGGAATCACGCGGTGAAACACCAAGCCGTCGTAGTAGCCGTCCTGCGCCAACTGGATGAAATTTTCGACCGTGTTCGGCGCGTCCTCCGGGAAGAACTCGACCACCACGTCGCCAATGGGTTCGCCCTCGATGGCGAAGGTGAGCGTGGCGGTCTTGCCGGCGTTCTTGGCCGCGAGTTCGGCCGGGTCGCCCCAGCGTTTCAGATCATCGGACTGGTCGGCCATGGTGGGACCCTCTTTGGCCCCGTCGCGGGCCCGCATGTTCACAACCGTAAAACCGGCAATGGCGGCGAGCAGCACGACGATACTGATAATCCGCTGCCGCACTGGCGTCCCCCTGCCTCCGCCTATGCCGCCGGCCCGTCGATGATTTCCACGCGCGTCATGCTCAACGCCCGCTGCGGCCGATCCTCTTCACCGGTTTCCACCTGGCCCAGCTCGAGCACGTGCTCCATGCCCTCGCAGACCTGTCCGAACACCGTGTAGTTGCGGTTGAGGTGCTGCGCGGGCGCGAGGCAGATATAGAACTGGCTGCCGGCGCTATCCGGCTCCGCCGACCGCGCCATGGCCACCGTTCCCGTCACGTGCCGGCGCTCGTTGAACTCCGCCGGAATCTGGTAGCCCGGGCCGCCGTTACCGGTGCCGGTCGGGTCGCCGCCCTGGATCATGAAATTCGGGATCACCCGGTGGAACGCCAGGCCGTTGTAGAACCCCTGTTGCGCCAGGGTGATGAAGTTCTCGACCGTGTTCGGCGCCTCTGCCGGGAACAGCCGGATCATGCAGTATCCGCCCGGTTCCCCATCGATGGCGAACTCGATGACCGCGTGTTTGTTCTGGTTCTTCTGCGCCAGGTCCAGCGGCGCACTCGTAGTCATTTCCGGCGGCGTCATGGCAACTCCAAAGCAAAACCCACCCCAACCGAGGTGGGCGAGTTGGAGAGTATAGCACGCCCCGCGGGCCCCGGCCCCGGGGGTCAGCGCGTGCGGGTCACCCCGAGTTTGGGGCAGAAGCGCTCTACCGGGCAGCGGCTGCACCAGGGCGACGTGGGTGTGCACGTGTGCTGCCCGAAGGCTACCAGCAGCGGGTTGTACCGCTTCCAGTGGCGTGCCGGCAGCCGCTCGCGCAGCGCCCGTTCGGTCTGCTCGGGCGTCTTCGTCTGCACGAAGCCCCACAGGTTCGAGATGCGGTGCACGTGCGTGTCCACGCAAATCGCCGGCTTGTCGAACGCAAGCGTGACAACCAGGTTCGCCGTCTTGCGGCCCACGCCGGGCAGCGTGCAGAGCGTTTCGATCTCGTCGGGCACCCGGCCGTCGAACTCCTCGATCAACTGGATGCACAGTTGCTTGATGTGCCGCGCTTTCGTTTTGTAGAACCCGACGGGGTGGATGGCCCGCTCGATGGTACGCACGGGCAACCGCGCCATAGTCGCCGGCGTGTCCGCCAGGGCGAAGAGGCGCGGCGCGGCGGCGGCGGTGGTTTCATCTTTCGTGCGCGCGCTCATCAGCGTGGCGACCAACTGGCGAAACGGCGACGCACCGCCGGCCGCCATGAACGAAATGACCGGCGCCTGCCACGTGGGGGCGTGCTCTTCCAGAATGGCGAGGACGCGGGTCAGGCGCCGCACGCTCATCGGCCCGGGGACTTTTGACTTCCCTCCCACCGCCACCTACTATGGTTTTATGAGTTGCACGCGCGCGGTCGAGGTGAGTACGTGGATATCCTGCGGCAGCTCCTGATCCCCTACGAGTCGCAGGCCGACTGGATCGCGGCGCTGGACGTGGTGGTGAAGATGTGCATTGCGGTCCTGCTCAGCGGGCTCATCGGCTGGGAGCGGGAGAGCAAGGATCAGCCGGCGGGGCTGCGGACGCACATCATACTGTGCGTCGGCGCGACCATGATGACCATCGTCTCCATCCGCAGCGTGGCGGACCTGGGCGGGGTGGAGCCCACGCGCATCATGGCGCAGATCGTCAGCGGCATCGGGTTCCTCGGCGCCGGCGCTATTATCCGGCTCGGCATGACGGTGCGCGGGCTGACCACCGCCACCACGCTGTGGTCGATTGCGGGCGTCGGCATGGCCATCGGCGCGGGCTATTACCTCCCGGCCCTCATCGCGGTCGCGACCATGTACGTTGTACTGCACTACTTGGAGAACCTGCCGGTGCGCACCGAGGGCAGCCGCAACATGCATCTCAGCGTGGTCGCGGACATGCATCACGGCCGGGTGGCCGCGGTGGAGGACCTGCTCGTCGACATGGGGGCCAAGGTGCGCAGCCTCCGCGCCCACGCCGCCGCGCAACCCGGGACCATCGAGATCGAGGGGATCGTGAAACTGCCCCGTGACCTGGAGCCCGGGCCGATCATCGAAGGCCTGCTCGAACTCGACGGGATCACCCAAACGGATTTGCATTAGGGGCGGCGCCCGCCGGCCCCGCGTCAGCCTTCCGTGGCCTCCGCCTGCTTCTGCCCCGCACTGCGCATGAGTTCGGCCAGCCCGCCCTCTGGAAGGGGTTTGATCCATTCCGTCTCGATGTGCCGGCCGCCGTCCATGAACTCCTGAAACGTCTGCCCGAACCGGAAGAACTTGTCGGCGCGCATCTGGTCCTGCGCCTCCACGTGAATGGGGTCGTCGTTAATCGACAGCACGTTCAAAGTATGCCCCAGGTCCGCGCCGTCATTGCGCTGACTGCCGTGGAGGATGTCGGCCCAGAGCACGTACCGCGCTTCGAGCGTGAAGTCGGGATCGAAGTCGGCGGCGTCCCCCTTTGCGTCCAACTCCACGACCTCCGTGCAGCCGAATTCCTCAAACACGAACCCGAACAGGAACCGCTTGCGCAGCAGGAGGTCCGGCTTGATGCGCAGGCACCAGCGGACGTCCGCCGCGCCGATGCGCTGGTAGATTTCGCGGTCGTCGGTGTTCATGCGCGCGGCGAGCGCCTGATACCACTCCAGGGACGGGAAGGCGGGCATGGGGATCGCGCCGGCTAGAACGGTGCGGCTTCGGGCAGCTTCGTCTTGGACCGGCGGTCGAGCCCGCCCACGTCACAGCGGCGGAGGTAGCTCTCGCGCGTCAGCTTCCAGCCCTCACGCATGCGCGCCAACCCCTCGCGCAACTTCGCCCGGTCGGCACCGCCGACGAGCAACACCGCTTGCGCCTCATTGAAGTCCGGCTCTTTGAACGTTTCGAGCTGAATTTCCTCGGCCGTATCCAGCCCCTTGTGGATCACGTCCGCGACTTCGGGACGGTGTTTCATGACGTACTTCAGGTGGCCGACGCCGTACGCCACGTGCCGCGCCTCGTCCTGCATGCAGCGGCGGTAAATTGCCTTCTCCGCCTGGTTCTGCGCCAGCGCCTCCCCAGTGCGGAAGATGTCGAGCACCACGCCCTCGGCGAAGAGGTGCATGACCGTGCTGCCGATGGTATACGTCTCGCTGTCGAGAATATTTTTCAGCGCCCACTCGTTCCCCGGCAGGCACCGCGTGAGCCCGCCGCCGTTCGCCAGCGCCCGCTTGCGGAACACTTCCAGGTGCCGCGCCTCGTCCATCGCCTGCGTGCACAGGAACATCTTCACCTCGTGGTAGTCCTGGCTGATCTTGTTCACCCAGAGCGACGGGAAGTCCGCCGCCACCATCTCCACTTCCGTCAGCAGGGTGCACATGACGCAGACCGCGCGCTCGATCTCCTCCGGCAGCGGCTCCAGCGTCTCCCACGGGATGTCGCGGGTGGCCGACCACTGCCGCGCCACCGCCTCCTCGTACAGCTCGCACACGTTGTCCGACCACACCATCCACTTCTCGTCCAGCGTGTAGCCCAGGTCCGGCATCTCCCCCTGGATGTCCGACCCGCGCGGGGCCATGCAGTGCCGCGGGTCCGCCTTGTCCGGCACCTCGCCGTACGGGCCGATGTTGATGTCCTTCAGCGTCAGCCCCTTCTTGCTCGGCCGCGCGTGCACGCCCCACTCCGTGTGGATCGCGTCAGGCTTCAGCCACGTGAGCGCGCCCCAGGAACTTTTCTCGTCCAGCGGTTCGAAATCCGTGTCGACCGGCGTGTACTGCCAGTGTTTTGCTTCGCGTGCGGCCATAGAAGTGCCTGTCTCCTCGGTTCCCCAGCCGCGGCACCAGCGCCGCGATACGGCGTCTAGCGTAGGCCACCCACCCCCAGCCGTCAAACACGACTCGGCCTGCCGCGTACCTGCGCCGATTCTGGCCAACGCCGTGAATATCCCGGTGCCCGCAGCGGTACAATCACCGTGCCTCTCACGCGCGTACATCGCGAGACCCCATGAGCGATCCGCCTTCCGCCGCCGAGCCGGCCCACCCGCGCCGCCGCTGGTTTACCTTCAGAAGGAAGCCTCGTCCCTTGTGGATCCGGGTCCTCTCCTACTGTCTCGCCGTACCTTGCGTGGGCATGCTCGTCTTCCCCGCGATTCAAGGACACCGTCTTCGATCGCGCGTCGCCGCCCTTGAACGGAACGGCGAAACCCTCGTCCTCGCCGAGCTGGCTCCCGCACATATCCCGCCTGAGGACAACGCGGCCATACTACTCGCCTTCGCGTTCGCCGAACTGGACGAGGTCGACCGCCGAGCGCGGGGGGTCGCCACCGAACAAGCCAAGCGCACCGGCAAACCAGTGGACCCTCAGTACGATGCACATGTTGCATTTAGAAAATCACTGACTTTTGCATGCTTTCGCGAGCACGAAGCGCATCTCCGAGCCCGACTTACGGATCATCAAGAAGCGCTGCGGTTAGCGGAGGCGGCCTTGACACGGCCGGCTTGTCGATTCGAGGTGGAGTACGAAGCGGGAATGGATGCCGACCTGCCCCACTTGGCGCGGCTATCCACACTCGCGGGGCTGTTCGCGCTTCGCGCCATTGCCCAGAGCGCGGACGGACAGGTCGCGGATCCGGAAACCAACGTCGTTCAGATTCTCAGGCTAGCCCGCACCCTGGAAGGGGAGCCAATTTTTGTCAGTGAAATCGTGCGTCTGCGCATTGACCGCATCGCGACCCGCACCCTTCAGGAGTTGGTAGACCACCATGCCCTCTCTTCGGCGGCCCTGGCACAACTGGTGCCCTTGCTGGCAGATGAGACCAACCAACTGACAGCCGTCCACACACTAAAGGGCGAACGTGCGAGCGCCTATACGTACTTCCACGGTGGACTGGAGGAGAAGCTAATGTCGCCTCTACCGAGGGCACTGTTGCGGCAATCGCTCATCGTCTACTTGGATGCGATGGAAGATATTATCGCCAGTGCGGACTTGTCGTATTTCGCATCTTTGCAGACGTGCCGCGAGATGGATGCGTCCGTCCCGGGATTACGTGACAGTGCGAGCTGGGCGGAAACTGCTCGGCATCATCTGCCTTCCTACCTTGCCGCTGGGGCTAAAACGCAGGCGCGCCTGAGGTCTGCTGCTGTCGGCTGTTCACTCGCCGCAGACATGGCCGACGGCGCGGCCCCGCCTGAGACGCTGGAGGGCGTGCCGGTGCCGCTGCGGACGGATCCCTTCACGGGAACCGATCTCCGAGTGACGCGCACGGAGGATGCGCTCGTGGTCTACTCCGTCGGGATGAACGGCCAGGACGACGGCGGCGTCTTCGAGAAGCACAACCCCAACCGCAGCCCGGACATCAAGGACGACATCGCGTTCCGCGTGCCGCTGCGCACCGTCAGCGGCCATTCTTTGTAGGGGCCGGTCGCCAGACCGGCCCACGGGCGAACCGGCGCCCGCGTGAATATCCCGGTGCCGCCAGCAGTACAATCACCGTGCCTCTCACGCGCGTACATCGCGAGACCCCATGAGCGAGCCACCTGCCCCAGCCGAACCGGCCCGGCCCCGCCGCCGCTGGTTGAAGCGCCTTGGTCTGGGCCTCGCCGGCGTTGCGGGCATTCTCTTCGTCGCCGTCGCCGCGGCATGGATCGTCATAGTGGAGATCCCGGCCCGCCGCCTGCCCGCGACCGTCGCCGCGCTGGAAGCCAAGGGCGAAACACTGGACCTCGCCGCCCTCGCACCGCCCCCCATCCCCGACGACCAGAACGCCGCCGTGCTGCTGCAGCGAGCCTTCGCGGAATTGAACCGCGCTGAAGCGGAAGAACGGACAGCTCACGAGTCGACTGCCGCGATTGACCCTAATGAGAACGGGCCAACGGAGGAACACGATCCATATTTTGGAGCCTATGTGGCATGGAGAGACACGGATAGTGCGATTGAAACGATGCGCGCGTTTCGGGAGCACGAATCCTATCTCCGGGAGTACTCGGCGCGGCGTGAGCCAGCGCTGGCACTGGCGGAAGAAGCGCTGCGAAGGCCGGTATGCCGTTTCGATCTGCCGTACGAAAACACCATGGATCTGGTGGCTTATGACGTCGGGCGTTACGAGGGTTTTCGCGAACTCGCTAGGCAACTCGAATTGCGCGCCTTCATTCGTACGGTGGATGGGAAGTCAGAGCATGCACTCGAGGATTGTGCTCGTATCATCGGCGCCGCACGCGCGCTTGGAGCCGAGCCATTCCTCACCTCATACCTGGCGAGCCATACCATCGACGGCTTTGCCGTCGGTGCTGCAGACCGTGTCGTAGCTCAGGGCGACCCCCCGCCGCAGGCGCTACGTGCGCTCGCGCAAACCCTCGAAGAAGAAGCCGCGGATGTAAGTTTGACGCATGCGCTGCAGGGTGAACGCGCCTTCGCGTTTGGGCTGATCCACGCTACCTTCTTGGGACCCTTGATGACCGAGTGGGACAAGTGGCAGATGCCCGAAGGCCGGCGCAAGTTCGAATCTGCCATCCAGCGCAATCGACGATCGTACTTCGTGAAACGCTATGTGGCCGCGAGTCAGTGGTATGTCGTAGAAGGCATGACCCGCGTACTCGATGCGGCCACATTGCCCCATGAGGAAGCAACTCAAGCCCTGGAGAATATGGAGGCCGCTTCTCCGGAGTCCGCGCCATGGGTCCCCATGTTCCCCAGACACTGGCTGATCTCTCAAGTGGCGAACCTTTATCCAGTCCTCATTCGCGGGCAAGTTGAGGAACGCGCCGTCGCCGAGTTACGCACCGCTGCAATAGGTTGCCGCTTGGCTGCGGACATGGCTGAAGGTGCGGCGGTGCCCGAGACGCTGGAGGGCGTGCCGGCGCCGCTGCGGACGGATCCTTTCACGGAGACGGATCTGCGGTTGACGCGTACCGAGGATGCGCTGGTGGTCTACTCCGTCGGGATGAACGGCCAAGACGACGGCGGGGTATTCGAGGAATACAACGCCGACCGCAGCCCGGACATCAAGGACGACATCGCGTTCCGCGTGCCGCTGCGCACCGGTCCAAATCGATCTTCGGTAGGGGCCGGCGTCTATTAGACACCCAGCGAACCGAAGGAATCGTTAAACACTTCGTCGTGGCGTGGCGAGCGGCGGCGTGCTTTACTGATGCTGATGCATTGTCGCTACAAACCGGCCGCCGGATACCCCACCGCCGCACAGTGGCCCCTGCCGAAAGAGGCGGTGGGGCCAATTGACCCGAAATTACGAAACGAACCCATGACAACTCTCACGGCACGCAAGACGAAGCGCGGCGCACACTTACGCGCGTGGGAGCCGGAAACCGTCAACGGAAATGACATCAGAAACGACCTCGCGCATGAAACCGGTGCGGTTGCCCAAGCCGGTCGGACACACGGATCCGCCCCTACCGTGGGCGAAGAAGGACGAACCACCAAGACACCAAGGACACGGAGAGGGCCTCTACGAGGCGAAAGCGTTCCGCCATGGCTTCGCAACAATTATCTTCGACTTCTTTATATGCTTCGTGTCCCGCGTGGCGCGGTGTTCGGTTCTGCCTTCTTCCCTGACCCTTGGTGTTCTTGGTGCCTTAGTGGTTAAGTGTTCTGGCCTTTCCTTGGCGATCTTGGCGACTTGGCGGTTACAGACTCTTCACGTACGCGAGCACTTCGGCGGCGTGGCCTTGGGGGCTGACCTTGGGCCACACCTTCTTGACCTCCCCGCCCTTGATGACGAACGTAGCGCGGGCGGGAACCGGCCCGTCGGCGACGCCGTAGGCCGCGCCCACCGTTTTGTCCGTGTCGCACAGGAGCGGGTAGGGGAAACTCTCCGCCGCGCGGAACGTCTGGTTCTCGTCCACCGTGTCGAAGCTGGCGCCGAGGATGACGGCGTTCGCGGCTTCGAATTCGGCGATGGCGTCGCGAAACTCGCGACCTTCGATCGTTCACCCGGGGGTGGAGGCTTTCGGATACCACCAGAGGATCAGGGTCTTGTCCGCGTAGTCGCTCAGCGACACCGAGTCGCCGCTGTTCGTCGCGCAGGTGAAATCGGGCGCCGGTCCCCCGGCTTCGAGTACGGGCATCCTTATCCCTCCTTGGTGGGCCGCTGGAGCGGCACCGCTTCATTGTGCGTCAACGGCGGGCAGAGGGAAAGCCCCCAGCCAACCGCCGCGTCACGCCCGCGCGCAGTAGTACACCCGGCCGTCCCCGACGGCCATCCGCACCGCCTCCTCGGGCGTCACGATCTCCCCCGCGTCGAACACGCGCACGCGAAATCCCGCCGCCTCCAGGCGATCCGGGTAGTCCGTCCCGTAGCGGCGCACATGATCCGCCTGCCCGAACCGCCGCAGCCGCTCCGCCGGGTCCCGCACGGTCGGGTCCTCATCCGTCCGCCCCTGGACAACCGGCACTTGCAGCAGCGCCCAGCCCGTGCGTTTCAGCACGCGCCGCAGTTCGCGCATGGCCCGGGCATCGTCCGGGACATGTTCGAGGACGTGGCTGCAGTAGATCACGTCGAACGTCTCGTCTGCGCAGGGAATGTTGGTGACGTCGATGCGGGCCATCGCCTCCCGACCGGCCAGGTCGGCGGTGAAGTAGTCCAGCGCCGGCAGCCGCTGCAACGGTTCGCGAAACGCCGCCTCGGGCGCCACGTGCAACATCCGCTTCGGGGTGGCATCGAACAGATTCGTGTGCCGCTCGAAGAACACCCAATCCAGCCGATGCCGCTCCAGGGCGAGGCAGAGGGGGCACATGGCATCGGTCCGCGCACGCACGCCGAACGGGAGGAACACGGCCACGCTGCTGCGACACACGGGACAGTAACGCGCGTCGCCCGCAAACAGGGCCCGGCGGAGCGCGCGGGGCAGTGGCCGCGGGCCGAGCCGCCGCAGCAGGCGGCTGCGCAGCATCACTCCTGTCAGCGCGGCATGCATCCCTGGGCCGCTATGCGTCGTTCGCCAGCTCCTTGACGACCTTCAACACCTCGGCGACGTGGCCTTTGACCTTGACCTTCGGCCAGATTTTCGCGATCTTCCCGTCGGGCCCGATGACGAACGTGCTGCGCATGATGCCCCAATACTCGCGCCCGTACAGCTTCTTCCTTTGGTAGACGCCGTACTTCTTGGCCACCGCCGCCTGCTCATCCGCCAGCAAGGGGAACGGCAGCTTCTCCTTCGCGGCGAACTTGTCCTGGCGCTCGACCGAATCCAGGCTCGCGCCAATCACCTCGGCCCCGGCCTTCTGGAACTGCGTGTGCTTCGCGCGAAACTCGCGCGCCTCTTGCGTTCACCCGGGCGTCATCGCCTTCGGATACCAGAAGAACACGAGCGTCTGCCCCTCGTAATCTTTGAGCGCCACCTTCCCCCCGCCGCTGGCCTTGCCACTGAACGCCGGGGCGCGCTTGCCTTCCTCGATTTTCAACGCTGCCATACCGTGGACCTCTCAGCGGACAATGTATCAGACGCTCGTCATGTTGCCGCTGTTACGCGAAGAGCCCGGCACGGATTCGCGTTCTTGTATCCGCCCCACCCGGAATCCGGCTCTGCGCCTGCGGCGCAACCGCCTGCCTCTTTCTCGCCGCCCGGCCCGGCATATTGGACCGCCCCGACCCCGGACCCGGCTCTGGGCTTCGCCCAACCGCCGTCCCTCTCCTCTGCGCCTGCGGCGCAACCGCCTACCCCGTCCTACAAGGCCTTCGGCCATCCGTGTTCATCCGTGTTTATCTGTGGTTCCGTTTTCCGGGGTGTCGATCCGGCGGCGCAACCGCTTTCCTTACCATGCGCGGGTGGCCGCGGCGGCTTCCAGGTCGGCGAAGAGGTCCGCCAAAGCGAAGTCTTCGAGCAGGTGGCCGCTGTCGGCGAGCTCCCGCAATTCGACCCGTCCGTGCGCACGCCGCCGCTGGGCCACGTACCGCCGCACGTCTGCAATGGGGATCACGTGATCCAGGGCCCCATGCACTACGAGCACCGGCAGGTTGGGGGCGTCCCCGGCGTTGATGAGCGGCAGCGGCAGCGTGCCGGACACGGGTGCGATGGCGGCGAACCGGTCCGGGTGCGTCAGGCCCAAGCGCCAGGCGCCGCCCCCGCCCATGCTGACCCCGAGCAGATACGTTTGGCGCGGGTCGATGGTGTAGTCGGCCTGCACGGCATCGATCGCCGCCATCACTTCGGCCGCGCTGGCCTTGTACCCATCGAAGGGATCCCGCGTGGTCAGCCCGTAGGGGGAGAGGACAAAGGCGGCGCGCTCGGGAAAGGGGGGGAACGGCTCGCGGCCCGGCAGGACGCGCCACCCCCACGGCCCGGCGCCGCATACGGTGCGCAGCATCGTGTCGGCGTTGCCCCCGGCCCCGTGCAGGACCACGAACAGCGGCCACGTACGCGCGGGGTCGTACCGGTGCGGCACGTACAGGGCATACGGCCAGTGCGATCCATAGGTCGGCGACAACACGGCGCGGCGGACAGCGCCCCGCTCCCCCGCTTCCGGGTCGCCGCCCTGCGCGAGCGTCTGGTACGCGCCGGCCACCGCCGCCACCTCGGCGAACAGGAACCGGTGCTGCTCCCGCGTACCGGGCTGCGGCGCCCACTGCATCACGTTGCGAAGGCGATACCGCAGCGTACTCGCCCGCCGGCGCGTGACGGCCGGGGTTTCAGGCGCGGATTCGAGCGCGACCACCGCCTGATCCAGGAACCGCACCTGCGCCAGCAATTGCGCGCGCGACTGCTCGGGTAACGGGAACGTTGGCGCCCCATTGGCAAAGGCATCGAAGATGACCGGCTCGCTGTCCGCGTCCGCCTCGACCACCACGCGCTCGCGCCGCACGGCGTAGGCATCCACCTCCCAGTCCCAGACGCCATTCCCGTTGAAGTCGATGAACGCCACGATCGCATACGCGCCCGGCGGAACGTCGGGAAACAGGAACGGCCCCGGACCCGGCACCGTCAGACTGCGCACCGGACGCGCCTGCAGGAAATCGCTGTGCCGCCGGGCGAGGGCGATCTGAATGGGCCGGCCCGGGGGGAGATCCGCGGTGATGACGCCCACCACGCGGCCGCCCGATGGCGCCGTGTCCGACTGCGCGCGAGCGGGGGGCACCGCGGAGCCGAGGGCCATCAACGCCGCGACCCAGAGGGATGCCACCCGCAGTCGGCGCCGGGATCGGAGAGTGTGCGCTCGCATCATGGTGCTGCCTCGTTGCGGCGGCGGTCCGGCACGCGCAACGAAAACTGATTATATCGAGGCGGCCGCGGGGGGTGAACGCCCCGGGAAATGCCGGCGCCGCGCCTTTCAGCCCGTGCTACTGTTGGCGGGCGCAGGCGACCGACGCGGCGGGAGGTGCGGATGAAATCGCTGACGAAACACTTGACGTTCACCATGCCCGAGCGCATGGGCTTCGAGAACATCACGCCGACAGTGGAGGCGCTGGTCCGGAAGAGCGGGGTGCAGGAGGGATTGGTGCTGGTGAACGCCATGCACATCACCGCAAGCGTATTCATCAACGACGATGAGCCCGGCCTGCACGAGGACTACAAGCGCTGGCTGGAGTGGCTCGCGCCCTTCGATCCGTCGCCCGAACGCTACCACCACAACCGGACGGGCGAGGACAACGGGGACGCCCATCACAAACGCCAGGTCATGGGTCGGGAGGTGGTCGTGGCCATCACGAACGGCGCGCTCGACTTCGGCCCCTGGGAACAGATTTTCTATGGCGAGTTCGACGGCCGCCGGCCGAAACGCGTCCTCGTGAAGATCATCGGCGAGTAGGCGGTGCGCGCAAGAACGCCCAACGCAAACGCGCCCGGCCTCCGTAGGGAAACCGGGCGAGCACCGCGACCGGGCCGGCTTACGCTTCGGGGTGCAGGCGCTCCTTCTTGGCGAGCAGTACCTCTTCGGATTCCACATGATCGGGATCCGGCACGCAGCAATCCACCGGACAGACGTTCGCGCACTCGGGCTCCCCCGTGAAACCCATACATTCGGTGCACTTGTCCGGATCAATGACGTAGATCTCCGGGCCCTCCGAAATGGCCTCATTGGGGCATTCCGGGTCGCATGCACCGCAGTTGATGCATTCCTCGGTGATCGTGATCGCCATGTACGGATCCTCCAGTGGGCCGGCGCGGCAAAGGGGGCACCAAGCTCCACGCCACAGCCGGCACCGCCTCTGGCAAAGGCCGGGCACGACCGCGGCAACGCGCTACATAGAGATGTACCAGACGGCCCTCCCCCGTGCAACCTGGGGATTGCCCCCGGCCAGAGGTCCGGCGCGACTTACAGAACTGCTGGAATAGCAGTGTGTTACAAATATCATCACACCAGGTGTGGGCGGCGGATTCGACCGGGCAGTCGTCCCTGTGGGGGCTCGCCTGGCGTTCCCGGCCTTGTAGAATGAACGATCGTTCGATATAGTGGCCCCCTGTGAATGAATGATCGTTCGGTGTGCAATTCTCGCCGCATGACGCAAATGCGGAAACTGAATGGCGTTCAATATGATCGCCGGATCGTTGACCACAGAACATTCCGTGGCGGGGCAGACGCCGCCATACAGAATGAACGATCATTCGGTCCTGGTGTTTCGGAAGACCAGCCCGTGCTCACCTGCCACTCCCGAAGAAAACGGCCTGCCTGGGGCGGAATATCCGGGTGCCCAGAGAAAATTGTGGCTGATTTAGCTCAGCACGGGGCCCTTGGCACCCTCCGGAGGACGCCGTGACAGAGCATCCGACCCAGGATAAGCGGGCGCGCATCATGGAGACGGCCCTGCACCTGTTCGTGGCCGAGGGCTACTTCAACACCAACGTCCCGCGCCTCGCCAGCGCGGCCGGGGTCAGCGTCGGCACCATCTATCACTACTTCCGCAGCAAGGAGGACGTGGCCGCGGCGCTCTTCGTACGGCACATCGGGGAGTACCGCGACCAACTGCTGCACGCCCTAGAGGCGGCCGGTTCCCTGGAAGCGGCCATCAAGACCGCCGTCCGCGAAACGCTCATCTTTATCGAACGCGATCCGGAGGTGGCGCGCTTTCTTTTCTTCGCCCGGCACGACGAGTTCATCAGCGCCGACAACACGCACCTGCGACCGGTGGCCCGGGACGAGCTGAACAAGTACATGCACGCGTTGCTCCGGCAGGGCATGCGGGACGGGTACCTGCGCAAGATACCGGTGCAAGCGGCCATCGCCACGCTCATGGGCATTCCCTTCAGGTACGGGCAGCTTTGGCTCGAGGGCGCGTACAAGGCCCGCCCTACGCTCATGGGTGAGACGCTGGCCGAGTGCACGTGGGACGCGCTGCGCCTGCACGCTTAGAACTGGAAGTAGATGAACGCCTGCGCGTCGAACCGGCCGAAAGCCAGCATGGCGTAGATACACGTCACGTACACCGCCGGGCGCAGCACCAAATCGAGCATCGGCCGGCGGGCGAGCCGCCCCCACAGGGGCCGCGCCGATTCCGCTGCCACCACGAGCGCACACAGGCCCACCGCTTCGAGTGCGGCGGGACTCACCGCAAAGTCCTGCCGCAAGAGCGTCTTGCCCAACTCCCACAAGCGTTCCGAATCCGGCGCGCGGAAGAACGCCCAACTGACGCACACCATAGCCTGGGTGCCAGCCCACCCGAGCAGCCGGCGCGCACCGTCGGGATCGGTGGCACGGCGGCGCGCGTGATACACCACGAGCCAGAGACCGTGCCACGCGCCCCAGAGCACGAAGTGCCACGCCGCGCCATGCCACAGGCCGCCGAGCAACATGGTGGCCATCAGGTTACGTCGGAACCGGCGCACGCCCGCGCGGTTGCCGCCCAACGGGATGTACAGATAGTCCCGCAGCCACGTGCTCAAACTGATGTGCCATCGCCGCCAGAACTCCTGGGGCGTGCGTGCCAGGTACGGCCGGTCGAAATTCTCGTTGAAGTGGAACCCCAGGAGCCGCGCGGAGCCGATCGCGATGTCGGTATAGCCGGAAAAGTCGCAGTAGATCTGTCCGTAGAACGCCACCAGCACGATCCACGCCTCCACAGAGGAGTGCAGGCCGGGCGCGGCGAACACCGGATCGCAGAACGCCGCCAAGCTGTCGGCAATCACGACTTTCTTCACGAGGCCGGCCAGGATCCGTTCCAGCCCTTGCTGCCACCGCGCCGCATCGGGCACGCGACGGGTCTCCAACTGCGGCAGGAACTCGCGCGCCCGCACGATGGGCCCCGCCACCAGTTGCGGGAAGAACGCCACGTACAGCCCAAACTGCACCAGGTCCCGCGTCGGCCGCAAGCGCCCGTAATAGATGTCGAACGTGTAGCTCATACTCTGGAATGTGAAAAATGAAATACCGACAGGCAGCACGATCTCCAGCGTGGGACGGGGCAGCGCCATGCCGAGCATCGCCGTGCCACTCACCACGCTGTCGACGAAGAAATTGCAATACTTGAAAAACCCGAGGATGCCCAGGTTGGCAATCAGGGAGAGCCACAGCCAGCGCTGCCGCTCGCGCGCATCCGGGGTGGCGGCCACGCGGGCGCCCGCGACGAAATCCACCGCCGTGCTGAGCAGGAGCAGGCTCGCGAACCGCGCGTCCCACCAGGCATAGAACACATAGGACGCCACCAGCAGCAGGACGTGCTGGGCCCGCCGCTGGGGCAGCAGCCAGTACAACACCGCCACGACCGCGATGAACACGGCATAGGTCGGGGTAGCGAAATTCATCGCCGCGTGCCCCCGCGATCGGCAGCCGCGCGCGCGGCGCGTTCCTCAGCCGCCATGGCCTCCGCCAGCAGGGGAGCCAAGCGCCGCGCACCCGCCGCGGTGGTGTGGATGGGATCACGAAATTCGTTGTCGGGGACGGCGGTGGTGAAGTCGAAAAACCAGACACCGCTCGGGCGCGCGACCGCTGCACACCGCTCCACGTAGCCCAGCTCCCCATCGGCCTTCCGCGCCCCCGCGCGTCCGGTCGAGTTGGTGGGCATCATGACGAGAACGGGCTGTATCCCGCGCGCGCGACACCACGCGGCCCACGGCGCCAGCAGGGGAATGTCCGCACCGGTCGTGGGGATCGAGGGGCCGTCGCGCAGCGCCGCATCGGTCTCGGCCCGTTCTTCCCCCCGGAAACTGGGCCGGTAGTGCAGGGCCAATTGCTGCAGCAGAATCCGATGCTGGTACGTGGGCCACGCGCGGCGCCACAGCCTCTGGACCGCCGATTCAGGCGCCGCGTTTCGAAAGCGCGTGCCGGACGGCAGAACGTTCGGCACGTGGAACGCCTGCTGCGACAGCATGAGGGAGGTCGGCATCACCGGCATCACGTCGCGCCGGGACATGCCGAGCAGCACGTACGCCGGCGGGGGATCGGCCATCGCCTGGCTGAGCATGAGCGCTTCGTACAGCGTGCACCCCGACAGGGGGGCGGCGTGCACCTGTAGCGGGGGCAAGTCCGAATGGCGCGCCCACGCAGCGGTAAAGGCGTGCGCATCGAATCCCTCCGCCAGCACGGAACTCCCGATGGCGATCAGGCGCGGCGTGGCGGAGGGCGAGCGGCGCACTCCGGATAGGTAAGCACCGACCCGCATGGACTCGTGCCACCGGGCGGGCATATCCGAAACCGCGGGTTCGAGGCTCCAGAACGCGCCCAGTCCGAACAGGAACCACTCGCACGCGCCCACGTAGACGGCCGTCATCGCCGCCAACCGCCAGAGCCGGCGCGCGGGGCGGGCCGCTACCATGCGCTCGGACTTCCCCGCACCCATAGCCTCGCATTCTACCGAAGCCGCGGCGGCAAGCGGCGCCAAAGCGCGCTATGGTTCCCCCGCGCGCGGGCACATCCCCCGGCGCGCCTACAGCGGACGGGGCTGTACCGCAGCGCCGCCACGGAAGGACGTCTATACCATGGCCAGTTTCCTCATCGCCGACACCGACCTCGAGGTGCTCTGGACGGTGCGCACCACGCTCGCCACGGCCGGCCACACGGTAGCGACCACGAACGACGCGGAGTCGGCAACGCGCCTGCTCGCCTCGGGTGCGTTCGACTGTGCCCTCGTGAATGTCGAGCTGCCGTCAGCCGTCGACGTGGACCTGGCACGCCGCCTGCGGGACCAGGTCCGCCGTGGGGAACCCCGCCTCGGCATCATGGTCTCCGCCGGAGAGACACCCGACACCGATCTCGCGGAGCGTGTCGTGGGCGCCGATCTCGTCGTCGAAAGACCGCTCAGCGCTCCGGCCATGGTACGCGCGCTGGGCCGGTTGCTGAACCTGGACCCGTCGGTGTTGACGGACCTCCCGAACGATCCCCCGTCGCGGTTCGCGGCCACCGCGCTCGCGCACGCCTGAGTCTCCGGGGTCGTGTCATGTCGCATCGTGCTGCATCGCAGCGCATCCCCGGTGCATCATCTCCCCGCCGAGCCTTGAGTGCGTTCACCTGCGCCATTGCGGAGCGTCTTGGGCGGGTGCCGTCCCGCCGGGAACGGCATCGCGCTTCCATGCGCATCCTGGTGGCGGACCAGGATCCCCAACTGCGCGAACTGCTCCGGACGATGGTCGAGGCCTGTGGCCACACCGTCGTGCCGGCAGCAGACGGCGAGGAGGCGCGATGCCTGTTGAAGGGGACGCGCTTCGACTGCGCCCTGCTCGAGCTGAGGCTGCCGAAGCTCAACGGTCTTCACTTGCTGAAACTCATTCGCCGCAGCCGCCGCCGGCGCCTCATGCCCGTCAGCCTGATGGTGGACCATGAAGCGCTGGCCCAGCGGGTGCTCGCTGACGAGCGGCTCGCGGTGGACGCGCTCCTGGTCAAACCCTTCGGCACGTCCGAGGTCCTGGAGGCCGTCCACCTCATGGGGAGCGGGGGGCCCATGCCGCTGGTCCTGGGGCGCTCGCATACCAGCGTCGGGCGCCGCGCGCGCCGGCCCGCGTAGACCGGCGCCGGCACGCAGGAGCGGGGTGTGGCCTGCTGTTGCCTCCGGTGGCGTGTGCTGCATAGACACACAACGAACATGATTGTGGGAATTCTGCTATACTGGATTGGGTGCCGGGTGGGCGGTCCCCTGAGCACTACGGGTACAGGCTGATGGCACAAATACTGGTGATGTGCGCTCCGTCGGAAAGCCGGGATTCGGTGTTGGCCGAACTGGAGGCGCGCAACCATACGGTAGACCTGGCCGGCGACGGGGTCGCCGTGCGGCGGGCCCTGAGCGGCGGCGCGTTCGACTGCGCCCTGCTGGACGAAGCGCTGATCGAAATGTACGGCATGGATGTGCTCGTGCGGATTCGAAAGAGCTACCGCCACCAGACGTTGCCCATCGCGCTCATGACCAGCACGGTGGAGGAACACGCCCAGCTCATGAACGACAATCACCTGGCGGTGGACGTGTTGCTGGCCAAACCCTTCGACCCCGCGGACGCGATCCACGCCATCGAACTCATGCTGACCGAGGACGCGGACCGGCAGTTTCGCATGGACCGCAACGCGCGCGTCCACGCGAATCGCTCGTCGGCGCGCCGGTAGTCGCGCCGGGGGGCAGCCGCCCCTACGGCACCAGGATCACTTTCCCCGTGGTTTCTTGGGCCTCGATGCGCCGATGCGCCTCGCGCACTTCGCTCAGCGGCAGCATGGTCATGGGCAGGTGGATCGCTTCTGCCTTGAACGCGTCGAACAGACCTGAGTACGCACCGGCCAGCTCCGCCATCCGGTTGGCGATCACGGTCCCGAGGAAGAACTGGTGCAGGCCGAGATTCCGATTCCCGGCCGTCCAGGCGCTGAATTGCTCCGCCGGTGGGTCACCCGCTGCATGGCCGAACAGCACCACCCGGCCGCCGATGTCGAGCATGTCGAAGCTGCGGATAAAATTCGGCCCCGCGACGGAGTCGTACACCACGTCCGCCCCGGCGCCGCCCGTGAGCTTCTTCACGGCCGCGACCGGATCCTCTTCCCGATAGTTCACCACGTGCGTGTGGCCAGCCGCACGCGCCACGTCGGCTTTCGCCGCCGTGCTCACGAGCCCAATGCTCGTACACCCCAACCGCTTCACCAGCGCGCCCATGAAACAGCCCACGCTGCCGGCGGCGGCGTGCATCACAATCGTCGAATCGGGGCCCACGTGATGATCGCCCAAGAGGAAATGGGCGGTTAGCCCGGCCACGGGACAGGACGCAGCCTGCTCGAACGTCACCCCGTCGGGCACCGACATGGCGAGCATGGACATGGTGCACGTCTTCTCGGCGTAGGCACCGTGGTTCGTGATCCCAACCACCGGATCCCCCGCCTTCAGGTGCGTCACCCCCTCGCCGACTACATCGATGTACCCGGCGAAATCGGAGCCCATCGGCGACGGCAGGGACGGGGTTTCGCCTTGGCCGCGCCGCTCGTTGATCTCATGGAAATTGATGGCGATGGCTTCGTTCTTGACGCGGATTTCGCCATACTCCGGTGTCGGCTCCGGCACGTCCACCAGCTCAAGCACCTCTGGTCCCCCGACTGCGGTCATGTGCACCATCTGCATGGCCAAACCCCTCCCGTTCTGCGCGGCACCAGACCGCGCCCGCCTCCTCGGCGGCACTCTTGCCCGGGCGCCCAGCAGCTTATCCCATGTCTATCGGGACCCGTCGCCGAAGAGATCGAGCAACACGCGGCGACGGTATGCGAATATCCGGTCCAGGTCGGGCTGGACCAGCAGCCGCTGCACCAACCGCCCGCCGGGGACGGCGTATTCCACGTGGTCGCGCACCACCGTGCCGTCATCCCGCGCCTCGAACGTGTGCGTGTGCACCCAGCGGCGGTAGGGGCCGCGCCGCTGCTCGTCGACGAAGCGGAGCGGCGGTTCAAACACCGTGATCTCACTCTGCCACCGGATGGGTAGGCCGTATAACCGAATCCGATAGTCGAGGCGCATGCCCACGTGCATGGGCGCCGCGCTCCCGCCAAGAAGTTCGAATCGCAGCGACGGCGGCGTCAGCCGTTCCAGATTGCGCGCATCGGCAAAGAAAGCGAAGACGTCATCCAGCGGCCGCGGCAGCCAGACGTCCCGTTCGAGGGTGAACGTCACCATCGTTCGACAACCGCCGCCGGCCTGACCGCGAGAACGTCCAGGGTCATACCACGCGAAAGAACGTGGTGAGCCGCGCGCGAATAATATCGCGCGCCGTGCGAAAGGTTTGCAGCATGTCTTCGTCCGATCCGCCCGCGGCCGCAGGGTCGTCCAGGGGCCAGTGCAGCCGGTCCACGTCGGCGGGAAAGACGGGACACACTTCCTCGGCGCACAGCGTAATCACCGTCCCGATGCGTTCGTGGGGAATGTCATCCACGGATTTCGCATGGTGCGCGGACAGGTCGATACCGAGTTCCGCCATCACGCGCACCGCGTACGGATTCGGTTGGGTGGGCGCGGACCCGGCACTGTAGACCTCAGTACCCTCGGGAGCCATGCTGCGCGCAAGCCCTTCCGCCATCTGGCTCCGCGCGGAATTGGCCACGCACAGGAAGAGGATGCCTGTCGTGGGCTTGCGCATCAGTCTTAGCCGTTGCGAGTGATCCGGTGGGGAAACCTAGTCGCCTACCCGGGTAGGGGCGACGCATGCGTGTTGGTACTCAGGACAAGGGTAACAGGACGTTATCAGGACATGGGTAACACTTTGGGCGGCCCACGGCGCGTGCCGCAGTCCCGCCGCAAGTCGGTGTACTACAATTCGAACGGCAGGGTCCCGATGACCGTGATCGCGCGGGCGGTGACGCGCCCCTGGAGGGGGATGATCTCGACCCCGGCCCGGTGCGCCTTCCGCAGCGCCTTCCCGTAGTCCGGATCGATGTCGTCGGCCGGCTGGAACACCCTGCAATCGGCGCGGTTCACGAAGAACACCATGACACTGCGGTGCCCCTGCCGCTTCATCAGGATCAGCTCCTCCAGGTGCTTGCGCCCGCGCGCCGTCACCGCATCTGGGAACCGCGCGAGGGTATGCTTGGCGCCGCCGGACAGGGTGGTGTTCTTCACCTCGACGTAACACCGCTCCGGCGCCTCCGCGGGGCCGCGTTCGAGCAGCACGTCGATGCGGCTGTTCTTGCCGTACTTCACCTCGTTGCGAATCCGGTCGTAGCCCTCCAGGCCGGGCACCTTCCCCGTGCGGATGGCGTCGGTCACCACGGCGTTCGGCCGCATGGTATTGACGCCCACCCAGATCCGGCCCACCTTGACCATTTCGAGAGTGAGCTGGAGCTTTCGCTTGGGGTTCTTCGAATCGCTCAACCGCACGGCGCTGCCCGGCGCGTTCAACCCGAGCATGCTGCCGGAGTTCGGGCAGTGGGCGGTCACCACCCGGCCCGTCCCGTCCAGTTCCACATCGGCGAGGAAGCGCTTGTATCGTTTGACGAGCCGGCCGGCGAGCAGCGGCTGGGGAAATCGCATGCCGCCATGCTAGGAAGCGGCCGCGGCACCGTCAACTGTGAAGTGGCCGACTGGCAGAGGCGGGCGATTCTTATTAAGGTTGGAGCCGGATGCATGGCAAGCGGCTGACGCTGGATCTCATCGTCGTGGCGGTCCTCGTGGTGGGCGGGGTGCTCCTCTATCCGTGGGGCCAGCGCCAGTACTATCTCTGGCTGCTGGGCTCGCCGAATCCGGAACAGGCGTTCGACGCGCGCGATGCCCTGGCGGCGCTGGGCCCGAGGGTGGTCCCCAGCCTGCTCCAGGTGGTGCGCACCGAAGCGCGCTCGGACAAACGCCTCCTGGCGTTCGAGGCGCTCACCGAAGTGGAGGACCCGCGGGTGCTCCCCGCGGCGCTCCAGGTGGCCGCGGCGGACTGGGACCAGGAGTTGCAAAGCCTCGCCTTGCAATTGCTCTGGCGCGCGGGGATACGGGAGGCGCAGCCCACGTTCGTGCGACTCGCCACGGACGCCGATCCCCGCATCCGGTTCGAAGCGCTGCGCGGATTGCTGGCCACCAGCTACCCCGACATACTGCCCGTCTTGATCGCGCGCATCGACGACCGCGATCTCATGGTGGCGGCCACGGCGGCGCGCGCGCTCAGCCAGACTACCGGCCGGCCACTGCCGTTTCCGACCGGCGACACGGATAACGCGCGCGCCACGCGCGCCGGCACCGTGGCGGCCTGGAAGGCCTGGTACGCCGAACAGCATCCCGAGGAGACCTTGGCCCTGGCAGTGGCGCACGCGACGCCTGCTGAACCGCTTCCCAGCGGGGCGGAACCGCCGGTCGCCAGGGACTTTGCGTTGGCGACCCTGGACGGGGGCACCGTGCGCCTGAGCGACTTCCGGGGCACGCCGGTGCTGATCAACTTCTGGGCCACGTGGTGCACGCCGTGCATCCGCGAAACGGCGGACCTGGTGGAGGCGGCGGCCTTGCTTGACGGGGAGGCGGTCATTCTCGGCGTGGCGGCGGAAGATAAGAACCCCGAACCGGCAGAGCGGGAGCTACGCAAGCGCAACGAGGAGATCACCGCCGCGGCAACCGCGCGCCTGCAGACCGAAGCCGTGCATGCCTTCGTGGCCGAACACGGCATCCAGTATCCCGTCCTCTTCGGCGACACGGCCACGCTCGACGCGTACAACGCCTATGCGCTGCCGACCACGGTCATCGTCCGGCCCGACGGCGTGGTGCATCGCCGCATTGTCGGCGAACGCTCCAAGGACTTCTTCGTCGCGGCGCTCCGCGAGGCGGCACGGTAGGCGCAGCGACCTGCTAAGCTAGGCGGGGTGCGGCTCCCCGCCTGGTTTGTGATTCGCAATCGCCCATGGACATCGTCCAGTTGGCCCACCCGGTGCTCACGCGCCGGCAGCGGTTCCGACGCGTCGCCGCCGTGGCGGCCTTGGGCGCGTTCCTCCTCGCCGTGTGGGAAGTGGGTGCGTGGTACGCGCAACGGCCGCGGGCTCACCACCCGATCGTGCCGTTCGTGATGCAAAGCACCATGCCACCCGCTGTCGCCGCCGTCGCGCTGACGGAGCGCGACGTGGAAGTCGACGGCATCCGGATTCACTACGCAGAGGGAGGGAGCGGTCCGCCGGTCGTGTTGTGCCACGGCTGGATGGACAACCATCGCGTGTGGTTCCGCAATCTCGAGGTGCTGGCTGCGGGCGCGCACGTGTACGCCTTGGACTGGCCCGGCTTCGGCCTCAGCGACAAGCCGGCGGACGCACCGTACGATCCCGCGTACCAGGTGCGCATGCTCACCGGTTTTCTCGATGCGCTCGGCCTGGACCGGATCTCGTTGGTGGGGCATAGCATGGGCGGCCACTGGACCACCCTGTTCCTGTTGGAGCATCCGGAGCGCGTGGACCGCTACGTGGGGGTCGCGAGCGCCGCCATGGTGCCCGGGCCGCCCGCCTACCGGCTGCCCGTGGCGCGGTGGGGGGTAGGGCGCTACCTGCGGTGGCGCGCCGGCCGGCCGGATCGCCCCGCGGCGGCAACAGCCCACTGGGAACGCCTGCTGGTCGGGTCCGAACCCATCACGCCCGACTTCCTGGCGGCGGTCTCGAACTTCGATACTCGTGGCGATCCCGGGTCCGTGCCGACCAGCGCGGCGGCCCTGACCGGCATTCTGCGGACCCCCCTGCGCCTGCACGCTCACCGCGTCACGACGCCCACCCTGCTGATCTGGGGCGACCGCGACCGTGTCCTCCCGTTGCGCCACGGCCGGCGCCTGGCCCGCACGTTGCCGAACGCGCGCCTGCTTGTGATGGAAGGCGTGGGGCACGCGCCGTTCGTACAGGAACCGGAGCGCTTCAACGCCGCAGTCATCGAATTCCTGGAGTTGGACCTCCATCCCACCCCTCAGCAGACAAAAGCGTAGCGGCCCCGCGACCCGCCGCCCGTCACGCACGCGACCCGTCGCGCGATCCTGCGAAGTGGCGTGCGCGTGGGTGATGCTCCTCTTGGTGCTGGCGGGCGCGGGCTGCAACCGGCTTCCCCTGCCTCAGGACGCGTCCCCCGGTCCCGAACCGGCGTTTCTCTGGGGGTTGTGCAACCCGGCGGAGGCGGCGGAAGTGGCCGAACTCGCCGGCGATCACCCGTTCCTCGTGCGGCTGGACAGTCCGTTCACCGGCGGGCGGCCCACCTTGCGCTCCGCCCGGGTGATTCACAAGTTGCGCACGCATCCTGGGGTGCGGTTCATGATCGTGCTCCCGTACCGGCCGGAGACCGGCGCGGGGCCGGATGAGTGGACCGCGTTTGTCGAGCGCGCGGTGAAGTACTACGCCCGCCAACCGGCGGTGCGGTATCTGCAAATCACGCAGGGCATCAACAGCCCGGCGTACGCGGACCTGGCCGGCGACCGCGCCCCCTTTGCGCGGCAAGCCTTGTTGATGGGGCTGCGCACGGCGGCGGCCGCGCGCGAACGCACGGGGGCCGACTTGCGCCTGGGCTTCAGCGTGTACGTGGGCACGGGCACCACGCCCGCCGACCTGATGGAGTGGCTGGGGCGCGAGCCGGAGGTGGCGGCACTCGTGGACTGGGTGGGCCTGGACTGTTACCCGGGATCCGGGCTGCTCAGTCGGCAACGCAACGCGGGCGAGGCCCTCACCGACGTGTTGCATCAAGCGCGCTTCGAGTGGTTGCCCCTGGCCGGGCTCCACCGTGCGCCGCTGCTGGTCACCCAGCTTGGCGTCTCCACGGTGGTACAGGTCTCGGCGGACACGCAGCGCCAGTGGGTCGAGACCCTCGCTGATGCGGTGTGGGACGCCCGGGATGCGGTGGGCCTGCGCGGGTGTTGCTGGTATGAAGCGCGGGACCGGGACAGCGCAGCGGGGCTCCTGCGTGGACCCCGACGGTACGTGGCCAGCCACTTCGGCCTGAGCACGAGTGCCGGCTGGCGGAAGCAAGGCTACTTCGCGTATCGCGAACGCATCACGGCGCTCCAGCCTGAGGTGCGCGTACAGCGCGTGATAGACTGAGGCCCCCTGCGCTCCGTGCAGCAGTGGCGGCGGGGGAAAGCTGCATGGCAGACGCCATTCGAATCCTGGTGGGCGATGACGACGAGACGTGTCGCACCGGCATCGTCCGGCTGCTGACACGTCGCGGGTTTGCCGTTCTGGATGCGGAGGACGGCGAGGCGGTCTTAGAACGCGCGTACCTGGAAGAGCCCGATCTCATCTTGCTCGACGTGAGCATGCCGAAGATCGACGGGTACGCCGTGTGCCAGCAACTGCGCGAGAACGCGCGCACCAAGGCGATTCCCGTCATTATGCTCACGGGCGCCGCCATGTCCCTCGACGGGGCGATCCAGGGCCTGCGTGCCGGGGCCGATGAATACCTGACGAAGCCGGTCTCAACGGACGCCCTCTTCGACTGCATCGATGCCTTCCTGCCCGCGCAGTCCGCCATCCGGCAGGTGCGCATCCTGGTGGTGGACGACAGCAAAGTGAACCTGCAAGTCATGGAGGGGTATCTCGCACAGACGGGCTATCAGATCGAGACGGCCGCGAACGGGCAGGATGCCCTAACCATGGCGCAGCAGAACCCGCCCGACGTAGTGCTGCTGGACGTGCAGATGCCCGGCATGGACGGGTATGAAGTGTGCAGTGCCCTCAAGCGCGATTCCCGCACGGCCGACGTTCCTGTCATGTTCGTCACCGCCAACGCGCTGGACGACAAGGAGATGCTTAAGGGGTACGAACTGGGCGCGGTCGACTACATGCGCAAGCCCTTCCTGCGCGATGAGCTGCTGGCGCGGGTCCAAGTCATGGTGCGTATCAAGCAGCAGCAGGCGCAACTGGAGCGCCAAGCCTATCTTGACCCACTCACCAACCTGCCCAATCGCCGCCAGGCGACCGACCGCCTGGGCGAGGAATTCGCCCGCGCCGGTCGCCACGGGCACGAACTGACGGTGCTCTTGCTGGACCTCGATCATTTCAAGGCGGTCAACGACACGTACGGCCACGATGCGGGCGACCACGTGCTGCGTGAACTCGGTCGTCTGCTGTCCCGCCACGTGCGGCAAGAGGATGTGGTGGCCCGGTACGGCGGCGAGGAGTTCGCTTTCGTGCTGCCGGAAACGGGCCTGGGGCCGGCGCTCTTGCTCGCGCAGCGCATTGTGCGCAGCATCGCCGGCCTGCGGATCACCTACGAGAACCGGACGATTGCGGTCACGGCGAGCATCGGCGCCGCGAGTTTCCCCATGCTGCAGATTCAGAGCGGGCGGGAATTGCTCCGGTACGCGGACGAGGCGCTGTACCGCGCCAAGGACGGCGGCCGCAATCAGGTGCTGGCCTACCAGCCCCCCGAAGCCGCCTGACCTTTCCGCCCGGCCGGCCGGACGCGCCGATGCGGCCTACGGCGCCCCGTCCAAATAGCCATGCGCCCCGTACCACGCCAGCGCGGCGCGAATGCCCTCGTCCAGCGGCGCGGGCTCATAGCCCAGCTCGCGCGCGGCCTTCGCGTGACTGTAGTGGGATCCATACCGAATCGCGTCGATGCTCTTCAGCGGAAACCGCGGGCGGCCGTGGGTCACGTACGCCGCAATGATCTCGCTCACGTAGCCCGCCGCGAGCGCCACGGCCGGCGGGGTGGTGCGCGCCGGCGCCGGCTGACCGACCACGGCCGCAATGCGCTCGAATAATTCGCGCATGCTCAGGTTCTCGCCCCCCAGAATGTAGCGCTCGCCCACGCGCCCTTGCTCCGCGGCCAGGAGATGGCCCGCTGCGACGGAAGCCGTCGGCACCATGTTCGTGGGCCCGTCCAGAATGGCCGGCAACCGCTGCAACGCCACGTCGAGGATCACCCGACTCGTGGTCGGTTCCACGTCGTAGGCGCCGATGCAGCCCGTCGGATTGACGACGACCACCGGCACGCCGCGCCGCACGGCCGCCAGCGCTTCCTGCTCCACCGCCCACTTGCACTGGAAGTAGGCGCTGCGGACGTGCTGCAACTGATACGCGCACGTTTCATCCGCCAGGGTCCCCGGCTCCGCGGGGCCGCCGATGGTGCTCAGGCTGGAGGTAAAGACGACGCGTCCCACTCCGGCCGCCGCGGCCGCGTCGAACACGGCACGCGCGCCCCGGACGGCGTAAGCCACCTCCGGCCCGGGACGGATGGAGGTCGCGGGGCTGTGGCTCGCGGCGTGGAAGAGGACATCGATACCGTCGAGCACCCCTTCGAGAAACGCTTGGTCGGTGATATCACCCGTCACCCGCTCGCACTGCGGCAAGTCCTCGATCCCGGACGTGTTGCTCGTCGGCCGCACCGTCGCGCGCACCGCATGACCCGCGGCGACGAGCGCGTGTGCAATGTTGCCGCCGATGCTTCCCGTGGCGCCGAGGACCAGTGTGCGCATGGCCGAATTGTATGCGTAGCCCTGTCACGGCGCAGCATGGGCCCAGGAATGAACCGCGTTCAGTAGCTTGCCACCCTGCCCTCTTTCATGGGCCTTCAGCCAGCGGATGTTGCTCGTCAGCCCAAGGTCTACTGTGTACATAACATATGTATTATCAATATGTTACGCAAAGACGCAGGCCCGGGACCCGTGCGGCAGACCGGGGGGACTCTTGATAGGGCACCAATCCAGTGCTATAGTTCTAGCAAAGAGCACCGAATCGGTCCGGTTTTACAGGACGGGGCATGCTGCGACTAACGAAAAAAGTGGACTACGGCATCCTGGCTATGGCGCAGTTGGCGGCCAGCCCGGGCACCGTTGTCAGCGCCCGGGAATTGTCGGAACATTTCGGGCTGTCCACCCGCTTGATGGCGAACGTCCTGAAGGTGCTCGCCAAAGCGCAAATCATCGAGTCGGTCCGTGGCCTGCATGGCGGATACACGCTGGAGACGGATCCGCACGCCGTCACCCTGGGTCGCCTGGTGCGTTCCCTGGATGGCCCCTTCAGCTTCGCGGAGTGCGCGGGGCACGACGGGGCGGAAATGCTCTGCGACCTCATGGGGCGCTGCCCGGCCATGGACGTGGTGCAGCGGGTGCACGCGAAGATCGCCCAGGTGTTGGATCAAGTCACGTGCGCCGATTTGGCCGATGCGTCCCTCGGCGATCCCGGGACGATTGCCCCGCAGTTCGCTGAGGTGAATAGTGAGTAGCCCACTGCGCGTGAGGACACTCCGGATATGAAATTGCCGATCTACATGGACTACCAGGCCACGACGCCGTGCGACCCCCGCGTGGTCGAGGCCATGCTGCCGTATTTCGGCGAGCGCTTCGGGAACGCCGCCAGTCGCAACCATCCCTTCGGGTGGGAGGCGGAAAAGGCGGTGGAGCACGCCCGCGCCACGCTCGCCCGATGTCTCAACGCCAAACCGAAGGAGATCATTTTCACAAGCGGCGCGACGGAGTCCGACAACATCGCCGTGCTCGGCACCGCGGAGATGTATAAGGATAAGGGGAATCACATCATCACCTGCCTGACCGAGCACAAGGCCGTGCTCGACCCGTGCAAGCACCTGGAACAGCACGGTTGCGACATCACCTGGCTCAAGCCGGATCAGTACGGCCAGGTGAGCGCGGGGCAGGTGGCGGACGCCATCACGGATCGCACGATCCTGATCACCCTGATGCACGGCAACAACGAAATCGGCACGCTCCACCCGATCGCGGAAATCGGGGCGGTCGCCAAGGAGCACGGGGTGATCTTCCACACGGACGCGGCCCAGTCCTTCGGCAAGGTGTCGATTGACGTGGACGCGATGGGCATCGATCTGCTGAGCATTTCGGCCCACAAGTTTTACGCGCCCAAGGGCGTCGGCGCCCTGTACGTGCGGCGCAAGGCGCCCCGCGTGCGCGTGTCGCCCGTCATGTTCGGCGGGGGCCACGAACGCGGGATCCGCTCGGGGACGCTGAACGTGCCGTGCATCGTCGGCATGGGCACGGCGGCGGAGATCGCCATCGAAGAGATGGCCCAGGAGGCGCCGCGCATCCGGCGCATGCGCAACCGGCTACGCGATGGGCTGATGGAGCGGCTGGATTACGTCTACCTGAATGGGCATCCGGCTGACGAGTGGCGCCTGGACAGCAATTTGAACGTGGCCTTCGCGTACGTGGAGGGCGAAGCGCTCATGATGGGGATCAAGGACATCGCGGTATCCAGCGGTTCCGCCTGCACCTCCGCCAGCCTGGAGCCCAGCTACGTGCTCCGCGCCATCGACGTGGGTGAGGAGCTGGCCCACACCTCGATCCGCTTCGGGATCGGCCGCTTCACCACGGACGAGGAGCTGGATTTCGCGCTGGAAGACGTGGTGGCGCAGGTGAATCGGCTCCGCGAAATGTCGCCCCTGTACGAAATGGCCCAAGAGGGCATCGACCTGAGTACCATCAATTGGGAGGGCGGTGCGGCGCACTAGCCGGCCGCTGCCCTGGAAATAGAGTCCGGAGGAATCACGCATGGCCTACGCAGACAAGGTCATTGACCACTACAGCAACCCGCGGAACGTGGGCAGCCTGAACAAGGCGGAGCCGAACGTGGGCACCGGCATCGTCGGCGCGCCCGAGTGCGGCGACGTCATGAAGCTGCAGATTCAGGTCGAGGACGGTATCATTACGGATGCCAAGTTCAAGACCTTTGGCTGCGGCAGCGCTATCGCGTCCTCAAGCCTCGCGACGGAGTGGATCAAGGGCAGAACGGTGGAGGAAGCCGGTGGCATCCGCAACACGGATATCTGCCGGGAACTGAGCCTCCCGCCCGTAAAAATTCACTGCTCGGTGCTGGCTGAGGATGCGATCAAGGCGGCCCTGCAGGATTACCGCGAGAAGCAGGACGCCCCCGCGGAGACGGTCGCCCAGTCGACGTAGGCGACAGGAGTACGCACGATGTCCATTCAGATCACCGAGCCGAATTCCACCTCGCAACACGTGCTGGCGGTCACGCCAAAGGCCCGCGAGGAGCTGAAGAACGTCTTCGCCGAACATGACCTGCCCGAAGGCGCGGGCCTGCGCATCGGTGTAAAGGGGGGCGGCTGCAGCGGGTTCTCATACGTCATGGGGTTCGATGGGGTGCCCACCGAAGACGACGACATTCAGGATATCGACGGGCTGAAGCTGTTCGTTGACAAGAAGAGCGCCTTGTACCTGGAGGGGACCGTGCTCGATTACGTGGAGACGATCCAACAGAAGGGTTTCGTCTTCCAGAATCCAAACGCCACGGGCACGTGTGGCTGCGGGCAATCCTTCTCCGCCTAACGCGGACTCCGCAGACGAGCCGCGCTCCGGGAAAGGCGGGCGGCTGCTAATGCAACGGGCAGCCGGCCCGCTTTCGTCGTAAGGCCACCGCTTGTCATCCCCGACCTCTTCCAGCGCCCCGGAGCACGCCCAGCCCACACCGGCCCGGTGCCATTCCTGCGCGGCCGTCTTGGAGACTCCCATTGCCTGCGCGGCGTGTCACGCCATTTTTCCCGTACCGGAGGAAGTCTCGCACTTTGTGCGCCTTGGCATTCCCGAGCAGTTCGCCGTCGACCTGCCCGATGCGGAGCGCCGCTTCATCGAATTGAGCCGCAAGCTGCACCCGGACTTCTTCACGACCCGCCCGTCCGACGACCAAGCCCTCAGCCTTGAACACACCTCGCAACTGAACGAGGCCATCGGGGTCGTGCGCGACCCATTCAAGCGGGCGGCCTATCTGTTGCAACGCTGGGCGCCCCAGGCGACCGAAGAGCGCGACCAACAGATGCCCGCGGGGTTTCTGGAAGCGATGCTCATGCTCCGGGAGGAAATAGACGAGTTGCAGGCGGCCGCGCCCTCGCCCAAACGGGAGACGCAGCTTGCCCGCCTGCGGGAGGACCTGGTCGCCCGTCGCGAGGACCTGACCGCGAACCTGGTGGCGGCCTTCGAGCGGGTGGAAGACGCGCGCGCCCACGGCGGCGAGGTGACCGCGGACGCGACGGAAATCCGCCGGCTGCTGAACGCCGCACGGTACGTGATGGGATCGCTCAATTCCCTGCGCGAGGTGTGCACGTAACCGCCATGCCCGACGCGCCCATCATCGGGATCGATCTCGGCACCACCAACTCCCTCGCCGCACACCTGCAGGGCGGTCGGCCGGTCGTCATCCGCGACGCGGCGGGCGAGGCGCTGGTCCCCTCCGTGGTTTCGTTCGCCGCAGACGCGCCCCCCATCGTCGGCGCCGCCGCCCTCGCCCGCAGCCTGCGCGCTCCGGCAGACACGGTCTACTCCGTCAAACGCCTGATGGGGAGAAGCCTCGCGGAGGTTGAGGCCGAGGCAGACGCCCTCGCCTACGCGGTGGTGGCGGCTGATCGCGATATTGCCCAGGTCGCGGTGGCCGGTGGCACCTACACGCCGCAGGAAGTTTCGGCCATGATTCTTCGCGAGGTCAAGAACCGCGCGAGCGCGTACTTCGGGGCGAGTGTGACCGAAGCGGTGGTGACCGTCCCCGCCTACTTCGACGACGCCCAGCGGCAGGCGACGCGAGACGCCGGCCGCGTCGCCGGGCTTCACGTGCGCCGCATCGTGAACGAACCGACGGCCGCCGCGCTCGCGTACGGTCTCGATCGGAAGAGCGACGCGCTCATCGCCGTCTACGATCTCGGCGGCGGCACGTTCGACCTGTCCCTGCTCCGCCTGAGCGAGGGCGTGTTTCAGGTGGTGGCCACCTGCGGCGATACGCACCTGGGTGGCGACGATTTCGATCGCGCGCTCGTGGATCTGGCGGCGCGGGACATCAGCGATCAACACGGTCTCGATGTCCTGGGCGATCCCCTCATGCTCCAAACCGCCCGGCACGCCGCCGAGCAGTGCAAGGTGCGGTTGTCCGCCGCGGAGGGAACGAAGTTCGAATTCGATCTCCCGACCGGTGCCACGTTCTCGCGGGACGTCACGCGGGTGGAGTTCGAGGCGCTCATCGCGCCATTCGTGGCGAAGACCCTCACCGCCTGCCGTCACGCGTTGGCCGACGCCGACCTGGTGGCCAAACAGATCGATGAGGTGGTCATGGTGGGGGGCTCGACGCGCATTCCGCTCGTGCGCAAGGCGGTCAGCGAGTTCTTCCAGAGTCCCCTGCACACGGACCTGAACCCGGATGAGGTCGTGGCGCTCGGCGCCGCCGTGCAGGCGGGCATCCTCGCGGGCGAATTGCGCGAGGCGCTGCTCTTGGACGTGCTCCCCCTGTCGCTGGGGATCGAGACGATGGGCGGCGCGATGGCGAAACTCATCATGCGCAATGCACCGATCCCGGCCCGCGCCACGGAAGAATTCTCCACCTACGCCGATGAGCAGACCGGCGTCGAAATCAACATCTACCAGGGCGAGCGCGAGCTGGTGCGGGACTGCCGCGCACTCGGCAAATTCACCCTACGTGGCGTTCCCCCGATGCCGGCCGGGATGCCACGCATTCAAGTGACGTTCCTCGTGGACGCCAACGGCATCCTCACCGTGTCCGCGCTGGAGCGGACGAGCGGGCAGGCCGCCCGGATCGAGGTGGTGCCAGCGCACGGCCTGACCGAGGCGGAAGTGCGCGCCATGGTCGAAGCCTCCATCGCGCACGCGCGCGAGGACATGCTCGCCCACCGGCTCATCGACTTGCGGCAGGAGGTGGACCGCGTGACGCAGGCGACGCACAAGACCCTGACGGACTTGGGCGACGACATAGATCCGGGCTTGCGGGCCAGGATCGAGGCGGACCTCGCCCACCTGGCCCGCGTAGCGCGGACGGATGACGCGGATGCGACCTACGCCAAGCTCACCGCCCTGAACGAACTTTCCATGCCCTTGGCCGAGCAGGTCATGAATACGGTGCTCAGCGCCGCGGTCAAGGGCCGCGCGCTTGACGACGTCACCGAATCCGACGGCGCCGGCTGAGCGGTTGGCTGCCGGGCGCAGGAGTTCGGCAATACCGTGACGTTCCTGGCCCCGCAACGCGCGAGCTACATCACGGGGCAGAGCATCCTAGTCGACGGTGGCGTCGTGCGCGCACTGCTGTAGCGATCCGCTAGCCCGCGGCCGCGGTCCGCAAATTCTGCACGAGCGTGCTCAGGTAGCGGAGGCCCGCGCCCAAGCGCGTGCCGTACCACGAGCAGAGTTCCCCGTCCACGATCGGCACTTGCTCGAAACGCGCGGCGGGCAGCGCTTCCTGGGCCAGCCAAGTTTGGGCGTGCTCCGGTGTAAACGCGTACGGTTCGGTGCTCAGCAGAATCGCGTCCGGCTGTAGCGCGGCCACCTCTGCCTCGGTCACTTTCGGAAACCGTTGCGGCAACTCCGCGGCCACGTTACGTGCGCCGCAAACGGTCAGCATGTCGTGCACGTAGGTATCCGCGTTCACGGTCATCCACGGCTTCCGCCAGATGAGGTACAGCACGCGCGGCGGAGGGGCGGGGGCATGTGCGGTTGCAGCTGCGTAGGCCGCCTCGGCGTCGCCCGCGAAGCGCTCCGCGGCGTCCACGGTGTCGGTCAGGGTCCCCAACAGCCGCAACAGATCGATGCCGTCACGTGCCGTGCGCGGAAACGTGACGTACGTCGGGGCGATATCAATCAGCCCTTCCAACTCCGCCCGCGGATTTTCCTCCTTGTTCGCGATGACCAGATCCGGTTCGAGTGCGCGCAAGACGTCGAGATCGATGCCGTGCGTCCCGCCGACCACGGTCGCCCGGTCCCGCGCCTCGTCCGGATGAATGCAGAAGCGGGTGACGCCAACCACGCGTGCCTCGACGCCCATGTCAAACAGCGATTCGGTGATGGAGGGCACGAGGCTCACGATCCGCTCCGGCCGGCGCGGCAGGTGCACCTCACGGCCCAGGGCGTCGACGACGCGGTGAACGTCGGGCATGGCGGCGCGGTCGGCCCGCTCACGCCGGGGGGGCGGACGCGAAGCGCCACACCTCGCCGGGCGGCCGGTGACTCGTGACGCGCCCGCGCTCCTCCAGCACGTCAAGGCAGCCCATGACGAGCATGAGGCGGTGGCGCAGGTTGCGGCTGCCCAGCCGCTTGTAGAGCTGTTCCGCGATGGTGTAGACCGTGTCGGCGCCCTTGCGCATGGTGCGTTCCACCTGCTTCAGGCGCTTCTCGTGGAAGAGCTGAATATTCTCGATCGCCTGCCACGGCTGCTCGACCACGGGCCCGTGCGCGGGATAGATCGTCGAAATGTGCATGCGGCGCAGGCGTTTGAGCGACCGCAGAAAGTGGTTCAGCCCATCGAACCGCCGCGCGCCCTCCGCATCCAAGTACTGAATCTCGGCGAACGGAATGATATTCGGCAACACGTGGTCGCCGGTGACCATGTACGCGCTCTCGGGCTCGTAGTACACCACGTGGCCCCGGGTGTGGCCGGGCACGTGGATGGTTTCCAACTCGAAACCGTCGAACGGTACGCGATCACCATCGCGCAGCACGCGGGTCACGTCAACGGGCTGCGCGATGCCGTCGGGATCCCACTTGCGGTTCCGCATCTGGTGGATAATCTCCTCCGGCATGCCCCACTCGGGGAGTTGCCGGCGGCTGTACTCATGGTGTTCCACCATGGGATCGGGAAAGCGCGCGCACATGTCGGCATCATCCGCATGCACCCAAAACTCGCACCCGCTCCGTTCCTGCACGTAGCGCGCCAGCCCCATGTGATCCGTGTGCGCGTGCGTGCAAATGAGCCGCTTGATGTCCGCCGTGCGCAGCCCCAACGCCTCAAGGTTGGCCTCGAACCCTGCGATGCTCTCCGGCAGATGGGTGGGCGCGTCGATCAGCGTCAGCGGGTCTGCGAGGATCAGGTACACGTTGACGATGCCCTCGAAGAACGGGATGGGGCAGGCCAGTTGCGCCACGTGCTCGCCGTACCGCGTCATCGTCACGGTTTACGGGCTCCCCACGGCGAAGCGTTTGCCGCGCAGATAGTCGTAGATCACATACCGGCCGATGGTCTCGGGCGTGCAGAAGAAGGCGCGGCCCCGGTTCAGGTGCGCCATTCGCCGCACGAATTCCACGAGGTCCGGCCGACGGTCCAGCATGATGATATTGATCACGATGCCGTGCGCCGTGCACGTGCGCACCGCGTGGAGCGTGCGCTCGAACACCGCCTCGTCCGGCGGATACCGCGAACGCACTTGCCCGCGGTCGTCCGTCACGGCGGTGGGCTCCCCATCCGTAATGAGAATGATCTGCCGGTTCGTGCCGCGGCGCCGGCGCAGCAGTCGCGTGGCCAAGCGCAGCCCGTCCTGAATGTTGGTGAACGGCTGGCCCGGCCGCGGCGCCACGTTCGGCAGTTCCGCCACGGTCAGGGACCGTGCCGTCGACGAGAATCCCACCAGCTCGAGCGTGTCCTTGGGGAAGCGGGTGGTGATCAGCGTGTGCAGGGCGAGGGCGACCTGCTTCGCCGCCAGAATGCGCCCGTACCGCAGCATAGTCGTGCTGAGGTCGATCATCAGCACCGTCGCGCTCTGCACCGCGGCCTCGCTCTCATGCACGCGGAAGTCCCCCGGCTGGAGCCGCAACGGGACCGCAGGGGCCCGCCGCGCGGCACTGAACAGGGTCTCATTCAGGTGCAGGTCAAACGCATCGCCCGCTTCATACGGGCGCACGCTCGGGCCCTGAGGTCCGCCCCCGCCCGGAAAGGCGCCGTAATGCTCACCGGCCACGGTGCGCTTCAATTGCGTGAACACTTCCCGCAGCGCCCGCTCGCCCAAGCGGCGGATTCCCCGAGGCGAGAGGCGAATCGCGTCCCCCTCGACCACGAGATAGCCGGCATCCTTCAGCAATGCCAGCAGGCTCTGCAAGCCTTCCACCGCGTGCATGGCGACGGTGCCCAGCCGTTCACCCACGACCTCCGGATCGATCTCCTGCACCCGCCCACCGCGCAACTGGCCTTCCAGGCGGTCCAACCCGCGCATCTCCGCGACGACCGCCTCGGCCTGGCTGCCATCGACCGCCTCCTCGCCGGTGAAGCGATGCCGCCATTCCGACGCGGCAAGGCCGGACATGCGTGGGCGCACCGCGTTGACGCCGCGAATGCGCGTGGCCGCGCTTTCGGAGAGGAAAGAATAATCTTCGAGTGCCTTGGCCCGGTCGATCGTTTGCGCCGGTAACTGCTCGATCTGCTGCAGCCGGTGCCGCTCCTCCGCTTGGTCCGCGCGGGCTTCAGCCGTGGCTTCCGATACCTGGCGGTACAGGTCTTCGTACCGTCGCTCCGCTTCATGCTGGCGCAGGGGTCGGGCTTCCTCGGGCGGCGTGCCGGCGGCGTGCGCGGCCAAGTCCTCCAATGCGCGGCGCCATTCCGCTGCCGCCGCCTCGCGCGCGTCCGCCCGCGCCTGGAAATGCTTCTCGATAGTCTGCAATTCCTCGCGCACGGCCGCCCGGACCTGACCGCTAAACTCCCGGTTGATCTCCTCGAACGAGTACCGGCGGGTCAGCGCCCGCTGCGCGCGCTGCACCGATTGGGCCAGCGCGCTACTGCCCGGCTGCCGCGTGCCGTCCCGCTGCGGAATGCCCGCGCGCTGCACCTGCGAGATGGCCGCGCCCACGTCAGGCTCCGCCAACAGTTGATTCGCCAATGCATCCAGCAGGGCATCCGCGTCGGGAGCGGAGGGCGCCCCCGGCGCCGGGCCCGCCCTGTACAGGTACGCCGGCATGCAGTCAGGCGCTGTACTGCAGCGCGTCGGTGAGTGTTTCCCGCCGCAGGCGCCCCCGGCGGTGCAGTCCCTCGCACAAAAACTCGATTGCAACCGGGACCGCGGCGCTCTGCCCTTCCGTCAGTGGGGCCACGGCCTGATCCAACCCGGCCACGTTCGCCGCCTGCTCCTGGTACGCCGCCGTGGGCAACTCATCGCTCACGCGCATGGTCGCCCCGGCGGAAAACGCGGCGACCACGTCCTCAAGCGCTTCCGCATCGAACAATTCATCGAAGACCGCTTCGGTCGCTTCCCGTTCCAACTGCTCGATGATCTGCCGCTCGCGCGCTTCGTCGCCCAGCCCCTCCAACTCGATCTTGCCCGCGGAGGTGGACAGGAGCGCCGGCAGATCGGTCAGGCGCGGACACCCCGCCTCCTCGCCGAGACGGGCGGCCCGCTTCTCCGCGCACCCCATCAGGGTCTCGATGTTGTCGATGGTCATGCGGACGCTCACGCCGGATTGCTGGTTGATCTCTCCGTGCCGGCGCGCCCGCACCGTCATCTCGGCCACGATCGCCTTGACGAAGTTGGGAACGACGATCGCGACGCCGGGCAGTCCGTTCACCCGCACCTCCTGGTCCACGATCGCGATTTCCGTGCGGCGGTCGAGGGGGTAGTGCGTGCGAATCTGCGCCTGATACCGGTCCTTGAGCGGCGTGATGATGCGGCCGCGGTTCGTGTAATCCTCCGGGTTCGCCGTAGCGACCACACACACATCCACCGGCAAGCGCAGGCGAAAGCCGCGAATCTGGATGTCCCGCTCTTCCATGAGGTTGAACAGGCCCACCTGCACCTTCTCGGACAGGTCGGGCAGCTCGTTGAAGGCGAAGATGCCGCGGTTCACGCGGGGGACGAGCCCGAAGTGCATCACGGCCTCGTCGCTCAAGTGCCGCCCCTCGGCCACGCGAATAGGATCAATGTCTCCGATCAGGTCGCCGATGGTCACGTCCGGGGTGGCGAGCTTCTCCCCGTACCGATCCTCCGGCCCGATCCACGCGATGGGCAGGTCGTCGCCCGCTGCCGCCGCCCGTTCGCGACAGGCGTGGCAGAGGGGGCGGAAGGGATCGTCGTGCAGCGGGCAGTCCGCCACGGCGGGGATCGCCGGATCCAACAGGCCGATGAGCGCGCGAATGAGACGCGATTTTGCCTGCCCGCGCTCCCCGAGGAAAATGATGTCGTGCCGCGCGAGAATCGCGTTCTCGACTAGGGGGATGACGGTGTGCTCGTATCCGATGATGCCGGGAAACAGCGGCGTATGGTCGGTAAGACGCCCCAACAGATTGGCGCGCATCTCGTCCTTGACGGAGCGGGTGGTGATGCCGGCGGCCTTCAGGCCACCCAGGGTCGTGGGACGGTCGGCGGTACGGGGCATGGGAAGACGGCGAACCCCGAGGCGGGCGGGCCTCGGGGTGGAAGCGTATCGCATTGTACCGCTGCGCGGCTGTCGATTCTAGGAGGTGGCGGGCAAGGGCGTCCCCGTCCACCCACAGCGGGTCGGCGGCTCGCCCAACGTGAGTTGGCACGGCACCGCCGGAGGCAGCCGCCCGTGCGGCACGGTGCACCACTTCGCCCCCGCTACGCGCGCCGGCGCCTGCGCGTGGATCCACCCCGTCAGTTCCGCGAGCGCCGCGTCCAGGATCGCACGCGCATCAGCCGCGGCGGGGGGCCAGAGGCTCAGGGTGTAACGGCCGAGCAGGCAGTCGAAGTGCAGATCCCGCCGCACCGCCGCCAGGCTGACGGGCGGAGCCATCAAACACGCCCGGAGCGCCCCGACCCAGCCGGCGTCCAGGGTGGCGAAGGTCACGTACGCGCGCGCGGTGGGCCGGTGGGCGGCCAGGTGCGCGCCACAGCTGTAGACGGTGTCACAACCCGCAGCGGCCAACGCCTCGCACAGGGGCCGGATCTCCGGGTCGAGCGGTACCCCGTCCGTTAAGCGCATCAGGTTATGTGGCGGGGCGCCGACCCTCGGCGTCGGCCAGGCCCGTGCCTTGCCGCGCCTCGATCTCCTGGATGATTTCGCGGGACCGGCGTGCGCCCACCTCATCCTGAATTTCCTCGTGCACGCGGCGGGCCCGCTCCGCGAACGTGCGTGCGGCGGCGTAGTCTTCGGCGCGCACGTGCAGTTCCGCTAGCGAGATCAAATCCTGCGCGATACCACCCACGTGCTCGAGTTCCTGGTCCAGCTTGAGCGCCGCCTCGTAGCGGGCGATGGCTTCGGGAAGGTCATTGCGCATGGCCGCCACGGCCCCGAGATTGCCCAGGGTCGCCGCCTCTCCCAACTCGTCCTTCTCCTTCCGCTGCAGGCTGCGCGCCTGCCGGAAGCGACGTTCGGCCTCGTCCAAGTCTCGCGCGGTGACATCCGGCGCATCCAACAACACCAGACCCACGCCACCATGGGCGGCCGCCTGCACGATCACATTGCCCGCCGCCTCGGCGGCCACCAGCGCCGCTTTGTGCGCCAGGCTCGCCTCTTCCAGACGCCCCAAGTAGCGCAACGCGCTGCCGCGGTTGTTCGTCGCGATGGCGGCTCCGTTGAGATCGTCCAGGCTGGTGAAGATGTCGCGGGCGCGGCGGAAGTTCCGTTCCGCCCGGGCGTAATCGCGCGTGCGCAGGGCGACGCTCCCCAGGTTGTTCCACGTGTAGGCGACGCCCTCCTGGTCGTCGTACCGTTCGTACAGTTGGCGGGCGCGGGCGAAGTGGGCGCTGGCCGTGGGATAGTCGCCCCGGTAGTACGCGGTCTGGGCCAAGCCCACGAGGGTGGTGGCCTCCGTCGGACTGCCCACCCCGCCACCGGCCGTGGCGCAGCCGCCCGCCGCGAGCCCCACCAACAAACTGAGCAGGCGGAGCCTAGCGCGCACCACGCACTCTCGCACGATCTTGGACGAGGATGGGCGTTTTGAGTTCCTTCTCCTCAAAGTAGCGCCGCAGCAACGGGTGGGAGCGCGCCGCTTGCAACACGGCCCGCGACTCCTCCACGGCCTCCTGTCCACTGGCCACGATAGCCGGCAACCGCGGTGTCGCGTCCTTGATGTCCTCGCTCGCTTCGCGCAGGTTCGCCATCATCGCTTCCAAGTCTGTCACGCTGCGCTCCAGGCCCGCCATGATCTCGGGCAAACTCGTCAGTCCCTCACTCACGACCTTGTCAACGCGCAGGGACGCCCGGTTGAAGTTTGCGACCGCCTCCCGCGATTCGGAGAGGACCGCCGGCCCTTCCTCGCGCACGGTCTGCGTGAGCGCTTCCGCGTTCTCAATGGTGGTTCTGGCCGAGGCCAGGGTGGCGCGCAGATCTTCGTAGACCTCATCTTCAACCAGCAAGCGCCCCACGGAGCCCCGGCCCTCACGCAAATTGCCCGTGACGACGCGGAGATTTTCCAGCGTCTTGCTCACGTTGCTGTTCTCGTCCAACATCCGCGTCGTCACGAGGCGCACGTTCTCGATGGCCACCGCCAAGTCGCGGAAGACGGGCCCCGCATTGGCCAATACCTGGTTCACGTCGACGGGGTCCACCCCGACGATCATGTCCCCGGGCCCGACGGAGGGACTTTCGGCGCTGCCGACGGTCAGGTCGATATAGCGATCGCCCACGAGGCCGGCGGTTTTGATGCGCGCACGCGAGTCCACCCGAATCCGGTGGGCCACACTGGCACGCACTTCCATCCAGACCTGTACATTGCCCTCGGGACTGAGAAACACCGTCTCCACGCTGCCCACCTGGATGCCGGCCAGATGCACGTGGGCGCCGGGCTTCAACCCTTCCACGCTGGTGAACTGCGTCCGCAGCCGGACGCGGCGGTCGAAGATGCCCCGGCGTTCGCCGATGAAGACCACGCTGAGGAGGAGGCTGGCCGCCCCAAGCAACATCAAGGTGCCCACGGCGATTTCCACCCGCCGGCGGGATATGGCCATTACGCCACTCCTTCCGCTGCCAGGCCCGCGGCCCGGAAATAGGATTGCAGGTACGGGTGCGACGCCTGGCGGAGCTGCTCGAACACGTCCGTCGCCAGCAGGCGCCCGTCGAACAGCATCGCCACCCGGTCCGCGACCGCGCGCGCGCACATCATGTCGTGCGTAATCACGAGGGCCGAGACGCCCAGGTCGCGCTGCAGCTGTCGCACGAGGTCATTGATGGTTTCGGCCAGCAAGGGATCGAGGCCGGTCGTGGGTTCATCGTAGATGATCAGCTCCGGATCCAGGGCCAGCGCCCGCGCGAGGCCGGCGCGTTTCTGCATCCCGCCGCTCAGCTCCGCGGGCATCTTGTCCTCGGCCCCTTCGAGCCCGACCTGCGCCAGCTTCTCGGACACGATACGCGCAATCTCCCCGGCCGGCAGGTCGGTCTGGTGCTCAATGGGAAACGCCACGTTCTCGCCCACCGTCATGGAGTCGTACAACGCGCCGCCCTGGAACAGAAACCCAATGCGCCGCCGAACGCGCTCCCAATCGCGTGGCCCGTGAAACGCCGTGACCTCCTCGTCTCCGATCCAAATGCGCCCGGCATCGGGTTCCAGCAGCCCCACGATGCAACTGACGAGCACGCTCTTGCCCGAGCCGGATTCGCCGAGGACGACCAGCGTCTCACCGCGCCGAAGTTCCAGGTTCACGTCGTGGAGCACTACGTGGTCGCCGAAGGCTTTGCGCACGCCTTCGACGCGAATCAGGACGTCGTCCGCCATTAGCCGAACCCGAACACCATAATCAGGATACGCGTCAGGATCACGTCCGCGATCATCACGAGCAGAGACGTGGCCATGACGGCGGTGGTGGTGGATCTGCCGACCCCCTCGGTACCGCCGGTCGTGTGGAACCCCTGGTAGCAGGCGACGACGGCGATGATGAAGCCGAACACGCCGGCCTTGAGCAGCCCCGGCACGTAGTCGGCGAAACTGAGGAACTCCAGCGTGGTGTGTGCATAGAACCGGGGGCTGATCCCTTCCTGCACCACGCCGATGATGAAGCCACCGAGCAAACCCAGGCTGTTGGCGATGGTCGTCAGCAGGGGCATGACGAACACGCACGCGGCGACGCGCGTCACCACCAGGTACTGCAGCGGGTCCACGGCCGAGACGGTGAGGGCGTCGATCTGGCGCGTGACGCGCATGGAACCGATCTCCGCGCTGATGCCCGAGCCGGCGCGCCCGGCCACCATGAGCGCGGTGAGCACCGGGCCCAGCTCGCGCACGATCGAGAGACCCACTAACACGGCGACGTAATCCCGGGCCCCGAACCGCGACAGCACCCCGACCGTTTGCATGGCCAGCACCAGCCCCGCGGCGAACACGACGACGCTCACGAGCACGAGCGACTCCACACCGATGGCATACATCTGCTTGATGACTTCCCGCACGTACACCGGCGCGGTGTGCATGCGGCGCAGCACCTGCGCGCAGAAGATGGTGAACCGGCCCGCCACCTCCGCCTGGCGCAAGGCTTCCTGGCCCATGCGCTCGGCCGTGCGAGCGAAGGGGACGCGCATCACGTGCGTCCGGCGGCGGCAGCGTGTTTGGTAAAGCGGTTGAGGTTGTCCGCCGCGTAGGTGCAGCCGGGATCGAGCGCGAGCGCCGTCCGCCACATCCCCAAGGCGGCGTCGAGTTCCCCCCGCCTCCAGTGTGCGATGGCGAGGTTGTTGTACGCGCTCACGTTCGTCTCATCCCCTTGCAGCACCGCGCGGAACGCTGCTACAGCTTGGTCCCACATCCCCGCCTCCAGATAGAGGTTCGCGAGGTTGTACTGCGCGTCGGCAAACTGGGGTTCCAGCTCAATCGCGGCCCGGCACGCCACGAGCGCAGCCTGGACATCGCCGGCGCGGCGCTCCGCGATGGCTAAATTGTACCGCGCCCGGGCCGAGTTCGGACGCACATTCGCCGCCTGCCGGAAGGCCAGGCCGGCTTCGGCCGCCCGCTGGGCCCGCAACGCCGCATACCCCCAGGCCATGGCCACCAGGAAATCGTCCGGCTCCTGCTTGGCGGCGTGCCGATAATTGTCCGCCGCTGCCCCCCAGCGGCCCTGAGCTGCCATCACGCCGGCCAGGCCCCGCAGGGCGCGCGTATCGGTGGGCGAGTCCTGGAGCTTGCGCCGGAACGTCGCTTCCGCGCTCTGGGGCTCGGCCGGCTGCCGGGCGCGCCGGGCGGGCGGCGCCTGCCCCACTGCTGCATCCCCTTCCCGCTGGGCCGCATAGGCCATTTCAATCGACGCGTCGGGGAGGCGCAGCGGATCGTCGGCCTTAGCCACGCCCACATGGGCTACGTAGCGTGCCTCGGCGATCAATTCACGATTCGCCTCCGCCGCGCCGTCGCCCGGGTTGCGCCGCAAAGCAAGCTCGATGGCGGCGTAGGCGTCGTCGTACTGTTGCAGCATGAAGTAGGACGCCGCCAGGTTGTTCAGCGGGATGGGCTCATCGGCGAACACGGCCGCCAGCGCCTCGTAGGCCTCTGCGGCGGCGGCGAATTCCTGGCGGTTGTAGGCTTCCCGGGCCAGGGTCATCCGGTACCGGTAGTCCAGGGTGGGGTCCGCCTCCAGCGCGATGAGCAGCGTGCGCGCCTCGCGGTCCCCGACCGCGTAGCGCGCCATCAGCCGCGCCCGGTCCCCGTTGGTTCGGACCACCGGGGCATCGATCAGGCCGGCCGCGCGGTCGAACGCCGCTGCCGCCCCCGCATAATCGTGCAGGTGGATGCGGGTGGCGCCCAGATTGTTCCATGCGCGGCCATGCTCGGGACTGAGCTGCACCGCACGCTCGTACGCGCCCGCCGCGGTTGCGTATTCCCCGGCGGCGTAAAACTCATTGCCGTCCAAATACGCCACTTCCGGCTCGAGTGCGGGGTCCACCTGCACCTCCAGCAGGGTAAACGCGCCCCGGTCCTCGGCCGAGCGCAGCCGCTCCTCGTCCTCCACGCTGGCAATCGCCTCGAGGTTGGCCTGGGCCGAGGCATCGTCCGGCCGGACGTCCAATGCGCGGAGGAAGCTGCGCTGGGCCTCGTCCCCCTTCCCCAGTTCGTACTGCGCCACGCCCAGGCTGTTCAGGAGTGTGACGTCGTTCGGCGTGAACTGCAGGGCGCGGGTGTACGCCGCCACCGCGTCCGCATATTCCTGGCGCACGAAGTGCCGCTTCCCCTTGCGGAAATACGTTTGCCCGAGATCCGCCTCGGTCATGCCCATGCGGGTGACCGCCAGCGCGCCACCCGGATCGGCTTGCGCCAGCCGCAGGGCCGCCAAGGCTTGATCCAGCTCCTCGGCGGCGGCCGCGTTGGTCGGTTCGATTTCCAGCACGCGATTAAAGCTCGCTACCGCGTCCGCGTGGCGAGCCAAGCGCTGGTAGGTGCGCCCCAACTGCATGAGCATGCGGGGGTCGTCGGGCGTTTCCCCGAGCGCACGCTCATAATCCACCATCGCCCGCTCGTACTCCCCGCGGGCGAAATAGATGGTCGCCGTATCGACGTAGAATTGCGGATCGTCCCCAAGCGCCCGTGACGGGGGCGCCCGCGCCGGCGCCACCGGGCGCGCGGCGGCGGGGGCTGGCCCCGCGGCCGCCGGCTGCGGCGGCGCGGCGGCAGGGGCCAACAGCGGGGCTTGCAACGCATCCTCTACGGTGCGGAGGTTTGCCCGGACCCGGCGATCGTAGGGCGCCAGCGCCAGCGCCTGGCGAAACGCGTCTCGCGCGCCCGGCAGATCGCCCATCAGGTAGTACGCGATTCCCAAATTATTGCTGACGTCCGCATCCGCCCCATCGATCCGGCGCGCGCGCTCATACGCGTCGATAGCGCGGGGATAGTCCCCCAGGGCCCGATACGTCAACCCGAGGTTGTAATCCACATACGGGTGGGCGGGAAGTAATGCGCGCACTTGCTCGTACGCCTCCTCGGCCAAGGCGTAATCCTGCCGAGCGTAGTACAGGCGCCCGAGTTCCATGTGCGCCTCGACGAATTCCGGATCGCGCCGCACGGCATCGAGCACTCTGCTCTCCGCAAGCTGCGTCCCCGGCATTGCGGCCAACGCGTGGCCGAGCGACGCGAGGGCGGTGGGATCGGTGGTCGGCGCGCGGCGGATGCGGCCCAACTGCTCTGCGGACAATTTAAGCCCCGCGCTCTCGGCGGTCCGCTGCGTGATGGACGCCAGCAGCGGCCACAAGCCCTCAATCCGGACCGTCCCGCTGGGGCCCGTGCGGATACGGCCAGTGGGCACGTCGTACAGGGTCGAGCGCACCCGCCACCGGCCGCGATTGGCGCTGACGCTCACGACCACGAGCACGTCCGCCCCCAGATCCAGTCCAATCCGGCCCAGGGCCTCCGCCCGGCGTCGTCCCTTGAGGGGCTGGGAGGACAGTACGGCGGCCCGTTCCGTGGCGGCATAGCCCACGACGCGCAGGCTTCCGAGGGCCGCCAACTGATCGGTCACCAGGCGGTGGACCAGCTTTTCGGGCGCCCGCTCCTCGAGTGAGCGGGCCTTTATCCCCTCAGGGAGGACCGCGACCGTCGGCCGCGTGGCCGGGTAGGCGGGGGCCGCCCACGCCGTCAGCAGCACGCAGCTCACCCCAAGACAGAGCGCGAACGCGCCCGCAAGACGGCGTGCCAGGCGGCGCACTGCGACGGACATGTGGAACTACCCCCCTAAGCCCTCCTCCGGGCTCGTCCAGCGCTGCAATGTACCATAGGTTTCACAAGTCCAGCAATGCCAACGGGTAGCGCGCACGTACATTGACACCTTATGGGGTGGCTGCTAAGCTTCCGCATCCTGCACCTACAGCGGGCAGCGGGCCCTCTCGCGGGCCGGCCGGCGCATGGCGGGGCTCATGGGGGTTGCTGAACGCAAGGAACGTGACAAGCTTGCCCGCCGCCGCGATATCCTCCATGCGGCGCGGGAATGCTTTTTTAATGGGGGTTTTGAGAACACCACCATCCAGCAGATCGCCGGTCGTGTGGAACTA
>CBDUXP010000025.1:0-53948 GCA_965371225.1 uncultured bacterium
CCGGTGCGGCGCGGGTCATTGTGGCGTGCACGCCCGAGGTGGTGCTCCCCACGTTGCCCGACATGGAAGAGATGCGCGTTCCCGCGCGCGCGCCGAACGATAACCCGCTGGTGCTGTGCGATGCGGTGGACCGCGGCGCGTACGCGTGGGGCATCGACGTGCAGGATGCGCTGGCCGTGCGCGACGCGGTGTCGGACGGATTCGTGCCGGCCGAACGGATCATCGCCCTCGCAGGCGGGTTGGTCCACCAGCCGAAGCACCTGTGCGTAAAAGTCGGCACGCCCCTGCGCGACCTGACACCGGGCCGGTTGAAGCCGGGCATGCCGCGCTACCTCAGCGGCGGGATGCTGAGCGGCGAACGCACGAGCCCGGACCGCGGTGTCCCCCCCTGGGCGCGCGGCGTGAACGTGTTGCCCGTCCCGCAGGAGCGGGAATTCCTCTCTTTCCTGCGGCCGGGCGCCGACCGCGATTCGTATATGGGCGCGTTCCTCTCCGCGCTGTGGCCCTCGCGCCCCCGCACGGCGCATACGGCGATCCGCGGCGAACGGCGGGCGTGCGTGAACTGCACGGCGTGTCAGTGGGTCTGTCCGGTCGGACTGATCCCGAGCTTGCTCTGGAAGTGCGCGGTGCACGACATGGTGGACGAGGCGGTGGCGTTGGGCCTGAACCGATGCGTGGAGTGCGGGCTGTGTACGTACGTGTGCCCGTCGAAGATCGAGCTGGCCTACGCGTTCAACGTGGCCCACACCACGCTCCGCGCAGAGGCGGCGGAAGAGCGGGCGCTCCGTGCCGGACACGATGAGTAGGGGCGGGGGAACGGCATGAGACCGCTGCGGCGATTCCTCGACTGGGTCGAGCCGGCCTTCACGGAAGACGGCGTCTTCACGCGCCTCCACCCGCTGTTCGACGCCATGGATACGTTCCTCTACGATCCGAACGAGTTGGCAACCGCGGCGCCGTACGTGCGGGATGCGATCAACCTGAAGCGCTACATGATCCTGGTCGTCGTGTGCCTGATGCCGCCGACGATGATGGCGGTCTACAACGGGGGCCTGCGCAGCCTGGCGATTATCCTGACGTCGTACGCGGCCGGCGGGGCGGTGGAAGCCGTGTTCGCCATGCGGCGGCGCGAGCCGATCAACGAAGGCTTCCTGGTGACCGGTCTGCTGTTCCCGCTGACCCTGCCGGTGACGACGCCCCTCTGGCAAGTGGCCGCGGGAGTCGCGTTCGGCGTGATCTTCGGGAAGGAAGTGTTCGGCGGGACGGGCCACAACCCGTTCAACCCGGCGCTCGTGGGCCGCTGCTTCGTGCTCTTGGCGTATCCGGTGGATGTGTCGCCGGACAAATGGGTCGCGCCGGGGTCGGGGCTGTTTGGTAATGCGTTGCACTACTTTTACGCGGGCATGCACGAGGGGCGGCGCGCCATCTTCGACCTGTTCGACGGGTCCGCATTGCCGCACGCCATCGACGCGGTCAGCGGCGCGACGCCGCTCGGCGCCGCGGCGGTGGGAGGGCTGCCCGCCGTGCAGGAGCAGTTCAGCATGTTGCACTTGTTCCTGGGCCATGTCCCCGGATCGCTGGGGGAGGCGAGCGTGCTCGCGTCCATCGTGGGCGGCGTGTTCCTCTGCGCGATGAAGATCGGGAACTGGCGGGTGCCCGTGAGCATGCTGGGCACGGTCGCGGCGCTCAGCGCGGTCCTGTACTACCAGGTCAATCCGCTGCTGGGGCCCACGGCCGATCCGGGCATGCTGTTTGAGCCGCCGCTGTTCCATCTCGTCTCCGGAGGCATGGTGTTCGGCGCCGTATACATGGCGACGGACCCGGTCTCCAGCCCCACTACGGACCGCGCGCGCTACCTGTACGGCATCCTTATCGGCATCGGCGCCGTCTTGATTCGCGAACTCACGGGCTATCCCGAAGGGGTCATGTTCGCCATCCTATTGGGCAACATGTGCGCCCCCTCGCTGGACGAACTTATGTACCGCGGCGTGCGGCGGCGGGAGGCGGCGCTTGTTTCACGGTAACCGCTGGACGATCTTCTACGCGACGGCCCTGAGCGTCGTGTGCGCCACGATCCTGGCGGCGCTCAACCAGTCCCTCTTGGGGCGGATCGCGCTCAATCGGGAGAACGAGCGGAACCAGATCATCCTCGGCTGCTTCGGCATCACGCTTCCGCCGGGGACGAGCGGTGAGGACATCAAACGCACCTACGACGCGCGCATCCAGCAGGCGGCGTTGACACTGGAGACCGGTGATGAGGTGGTGTACTACCGGCTATTAGACGATGCCGGGGTGCTGGACGCGATCGCGGTGCAGGTGGACGGGGTCGGCCTGTGGAGTTACATCCACGGCTACGTGGCGATCGAGGCGGACGACTTCACCACGATCCGCCAGGTGAATTTCGACAAGCAGGAGGAAACGCCCGGCCTGGGTGGCGAAATTGTGGCCGAGTGGTTCCGCAAGCAGTTCGCGGGCAAGTCGATCCTGCACGAGGGCGTCCCCATCGCGCAGATGGTGGCGAAGCCGGGGCAGGCCGCGCCGCACGAGGTGGACGGCATCTCCGGTGCGACCATCACGTCGGTGGCGGTGGGGGACATGTTGCACCGCGGGTTCGCGCAGGCGGTGGCGATCGCGGCGCACCTGCGGGCGGAGGCGACGGACGCATGAGCACACAGCGAACGACGTTGCTGGAACCGCTGATCCGGAACAATCCGATCTACTGCCAAGTGCTCGGGCTATGTTCGGCGCTGGCAGTGACGGGACGGCTGGAAAACACGATGGTGATGTGCGTGGCGCTGACGCTGACGACTGCCGGCTCGAGTCTCTTCGTCTCGCTGCTGCGGTCGTACACGCCGGGGAGCATCCGCATGATCGCCGAAGTGGCGATCATTTCCACGTTCGTCATCATGTTTGACCTGACCCTGAAGGCTTTCAACTACGAGATGTCGAAGCAACTCGGCCCGTACGTCGGCCTGATCATCACCAACTGCATCGTGATGGGCCGGGCGGAGGCGTTCGCGCTGCAGAACCGGCCGCTCATGTCCATGGTGGACGGTATCGGCAATGGGCTCGGGTACTCCTTCGTCCTGCTCGGCATTGCGGTGTTCCGCGAACTGTTCGGCAACGGCACGTTGTGGGGCATTCGCGTGATGCCGGACGGGTACGTGAACAACAACCTGATGGTGGTCGCCCCCGGCGCGTTCATCATGCTTGGCGTGTTCGTCTGGATCATCCGCACCGTGTATCCGGAAGACGAGGAGATGTAGGCATGGCGCCGGACATCCATCCACTGGTGATCCTGCTGGCCGCGGTCTTCACCAGCAATATCCTGCTCGTGAACTTCCTGGGCATGTGCAGCTTCGTGGCGTGTTCCCGCCGGATCGATACGGCGTTCGGTCTCGGGGCTGCGGTCACGTTCGTGCTCACGTGTACCACCGCGCTGAACTGGACCTTGAACGCGTACCTGTTGCAACCGGGGGCGCTCGAGTGGCTGCTGGGCGCCGGCCGGGCGGGCCGGGTCAATCTCGAATTTCTGCAGTTCATCACGTTCATCGCAGTCATCGCCGCGTTCGTGCAGCTCGTGGAAATGATCATCGAGCGCTTCTCGCCGACGCTCTACTACGCGCTCGGCATTTTCCTGCCGCTCATCACGGTGAACTGCTCGATCCTCGGTGCGTCCCTGTTCATGATTTTCCGCCACTACACCTTCGCCCAGTCGGTCGCCTTCGGCTTCGGGTCGGGCGTCGGCTGGGCGCTCGCCATCCTGCTCATGGCCGGGCTCCAGCAACGCCTCCAGTTCGCGCCCGTGCCGCGGCCGCTCCGGGGCGTCGGCGTGACCATGATCGTCACCGGCCTCATGGCCATGGCGTTCATGGGCTTCACCGGCATGGTGGCGGTCCAGTAACCGACCCGGAGGCCGCACGCCACCCGCGCACCACCTATGCTCCAATTCTTCGCCGCCCTGCTCGTCTTCGTCGTCGTGATCGTGGGTCTCGCCGCCCTGCTCATGCTGGCGATGCGCTACCTCGCGGACTACGGCGATTGCGACATTTGGATCAACGACCAGGAAACCCCGCTGAGCGTCGACGGCGGTGGCACCCTGCTGCAGGCGCTGTTCAATGAGGAGATTTTCATTCCGTCCGCGTGCGGCGGGCAGGCCACCTGCTCCATGTGCAAGGTGCGCGTCCTGGAGGGCGGCGGCCCCGTGTTGCCGACCGAGGAGCCGCACTTGACGAAGGTCGAGAAGAAGCTGGACACCCGCCTCGCGTGCCAGGTCAAGGTGAAAGAGGACATGCGGCTCGTGATGCCGGCGGTGTACTTCAGCATCAAGCGCTGGCACTGCACGGTCCGCTCCAGCCGCAACGTGGCCACGTTCATTCGGGAACTGGTGCTCGAACTGCCGGAGGAGGAACGCCTGGACTTCCAGGCCGGCGGCTACATCCAGATCGAAATCCCGCCGTATGAAGTTGATTTCCGCGACTTTGCCATTGAGGAGGAATATCGGGCCGCGTGGGACCAGTTCGACGTGTGGCAGTACCAATCGGTGAACAAGGAGGAGGTGATCCGGGCCTACTCGATGGCGAACCATCCCGCGGAGGGGAACATCGTCATCCTGAATATTCGGATCGCCACGCCGCCACCGAAGTCGGACCATCCCCCCGGCATTTCGTCCAGCTATATTTTTGGCCTGAAGCCGGGCGACCGGGTGTGGATCAGCGGGCCGTACGGCGAGTTCCTGGCGCAGGACACGGACCGCGAGATGCTCTACCTGGGCGGCGGCGCGGGAATGGCGCCCATGCGCTCGCACATTTTCGATCAGCTGGACACGAAGCACACGGACCGCACGATCAGCTTCTGGTACGGCGCGCGCTCGGTCTGCGAAATGTTTTACGACGAGGATTTCAAGCGGCTCGAGGCAGCCCACCCGAATTTTTCGTACAACGTCGCGCTGTCCGACAAGCAGCCCGAGGACAACTGGGACGGGTATGAAGGCTTCATCCACCAGGTCTGCCTGAACACCTACCTGTCCACGCACCCGGATCCCACGCAGATTGAGTACTACCTCTGCGGGCCGCCGCCCATGATCGATGCGGTCGTCGATATGCTGCACGAACTCGGCGTGCCCGACGACATGATCCGCTATGACAAGTTCTAGCGGCTAAAAAGCGCCACGCCCCCAAGGCGTCATCCAAGAAGATGACGCAGGCCGCGCCGTCGTGCGCGGCGCGTCAGGCCGTGGGCGCCGGCGGATCCGCTGGCGCGTCGCGTTCGGCGAGCTGTTGGCGGATGTCCTCGTACACCGGGCGCGTAATCGGGTACCAGACAAACAGGATCGCGGCGAGCGCCATGAAGGCGGCGGGAAAGCCGATGGCCATCACGATCAAACCGTGCAGCACTTCGGCGGTCTGCGCTTGGCCGGCCTGAAAGCCGATGGTGCTGAGTGTGAAGCCGACGAGCGCGGAGGCCAGCGCCTGGCCGCAGGGGAGCAGGAAGCCCCAGAACCCGTAGAAGAATCCTTCGCGTCCCCCCTGCCGGTGCAGCGCATTCCACGCCACCACGTCCGGACTGAACGCGGCCGGTACCAGGATCAGGCCCGCGCCGCAGAAGCCGATGCCGACCATGCACGCGACGTAATAGCGCCCCTCATCCGGACCGAGGAACGGAACCGGCGTCGCGCACACCAGCCAGCCGAGAAAGCCGGCGATGTACGCGCGCTTCTTGTCCCAGTGTTTCGCGAGCCAGAGCCAGCAGGGCACCCCGGTAATGGCGCCCAGTTGATACACAAGCATGACGGGGATATCGAGCCCTTCGTCGTGGAAGTAGTACTTCGTGAGGTAGCGGAAGGTGGAGACCGGGACCGTGCCGCCGATGGTCCCCATCAGGCTTGCCGCGAACACCACCGCCGTTGGGAAGGTCCAGAGCGACGAGACCGCCGCGCGGGTTTCCATGAAGGCGGCGTGCATCGACTCGCGGGGCGTGCGCTGGGGCGCCGGGGGCTTCGGCGGCGGGGGCAGTTCGGACGTCCCCCGGTAGCACCACACGCCACACGCGACCAGGATCGCGCCGATGATGCAGGTGGCCACGGTGAACCCGCTTCGCTGCGAGCCCAACCAGCCGGCCAGCACCAGTGGCAAGATGCCGCCGAGCATGTCGCCGGGCACCCCGAGCCCGATCCGGAACGCCGCCAACCGCGACCGCTCGTCGTAGTGCGGCGTCAGGTCCGGCGCCTGCGCGCTCCAGGGGATGTAAAACGCCGTGCGCGCCGTGTTGTACAGCAGGTACAGCACCATCATGTACCAGAACAGGGCGAGGCCCTCGAGCCCCTGCCCGGGGCTGTAGAGCAGGATCCAGACGATGGCCGTGATCGTGCAGCCGGGGATGTAGAACGGCCGCCGCCGGCCCGCGCGCGTGCGCACCGCGTCGCTGATCATGCCCATGAGGGGGTTGGTCACCGCGTCGAGGATGTGGCCCGCCGCGAGCACGATCCCCGCCAGCGCCGGGTTCAGCCCCGCCGTGTCCGTGTAGAAGAACAGCAGGTGCACCCCGTTGATGGTGAACAGCGCGTGCGTGGCGAACTGGATGGAGCTGTACGAAAAGATCGTCCGGTAGGACAGCCGCTCGGACGGCGGCACGGTGGTCGATGCGGTGGGAGCGGTAGCCGTGCTCACGATGCGCGCCGGCTAGTCCGCGGAGGAATCCGACGAATCGTCTGACGAGTCCGACGAGTCCGAGGAGTCGCTCGACGTGTCGTCGCTGCTGTCCGAAGCGTCCGCATCCGCGGCGTCCTGCGGCTCCCCATCTTCTTCCTCGTCCCAGTCGTGGCCCCAGTCCTCGGCCGCTGTCGCCCCGCCGAAGGTGGCCAGCGTGTGCAACATTCCGTCGCGCATCGTGTGCGGCGGCACGAAGTCGAGCAGCCAGCGCGCCTTCTCCATGCTGTAGGGCCGCACGAGCATCGCCCCGTCCACGGCGAAGCGCGTCAGGGGCGGCGCCACGGGCACGTCCAGCGCTTTCCAGACGGTCTCCAGGGCCGACGCCGCAAACTGGGCGGCTTCGGGCAAGACCACGCCCCGCGGTCGCCGCCCGCCGGTTTTGGCGGCGACGAGCCGCAGCAGGTTCACCATGCGCATGGGCTCGGCGTCGATGGCGTTGAACGCGTGGCCCACGGCGCGCTCGTGCGTGGCCTGGTGCAGGCATTGCGCCACCACGTTCTGGACGTACACGCAGTTCGCGATCGAATCCGTGCCGAACAGGCGGGGCACCGGCACGTACCGCATGGTACGAATCAGGCGCGGCAGGAAGAGCTTGTCCTCCGGGCCATAGATGATGCCCGGCCGGAGGGCGGTCACCTCGATCTCGTCGCCTACGGCAAGCGCCGCCCCTTCCGCATCGATCTTCGAATCGTAGTAGGGGTCGCCGCAGTACTCCAGCGGCAGCGCCTCGGTCATCTCGGGCCGCGGGTGTTTGCCATACACCGCGATGGAGGACAGGTGCACCAGCCGCCGCACCCCGGCAGCCACCGCTGCAGCCGCCACGTTGCGCGTGCCGCCCATGTTGACGCGGCGGAACCGTTCCGCCGGCCCCCAATCGCCCACGAACGCCGCGCAGTGAAACACCGTGTCGACTCCCTCCACGGCGGGTTCGATTGATTCCTCGTTCGTGATGTCGCCGACGAAGAGCTGGACTCCCAGCGCGTGCAGGTGCGCCGTCTTCGACGTCGGCCGCACCAGCGCGCGGACCGCGTCGCCCCGTGCCACGAGCGCCTCGGCCAATGCGCCGCCCACGAGGCCGGTGGCCCCGGTGATCAACACGGTGCGGGTCGTGGTGGCAGGTGAGTGCTTGCGTGCGGCCATCATCGGGACCAAGTGCGCCTATGGTATCCGGTCGTATTCCGGCCTGCGGGTCCGGAGGTCCAGGCCCGCCGGGGCGGCAGAGCGCCTGCTCATCGGCGTCCTGCAACGGCCGCGCCAAGGTTACTAAATGCCTAAATTTTGATCCTGTTTAGACACAGAAACGATCCGCCAAGCTGATCCAGCTAGCTGTATTCAGCTAATAATGCTAGAGTGACATTTGACAATCCTGCGTCCATCAGCGAGGGAACGAGGAGTTGCGCTGATGAAGCAGCACGGGGCAAACACAGGGGCGGGGAGCCGGGGTGAGCATCTCCCCGGGCGGTCAACCGGCGCCCCCGTGACCTTCCAGAGCAGCGGTCCAGGTCGCACGGCGCAGAAAGCGCCCGCTGGCCTGTGGGCGCATGTGCGGCAAATCCGGTGGACGGATCTGCCCCGAATATGCGTGTCAATCGCGATCGGGCTCGCGTTGGGATGTGGGGCGCGCTCCCCCGGCACGTTGGTTCCCGACCGTCTCAGACTCGCCGTGGTCCCGGACCAAAGCACCGAACAACTCCGGATCAAGTACCAGCCGCTGCTGGACCATTTGGAGGCCCACCTCAACCTCCCGTGTCAGCTGGTGGTGCCCGAAAACTACGACGCCTTGGTGGACGCCTTCGCCGGCGGGGAGGTGGACCTGGCCCGCTTCGGGGGCATCACGTTCGCGCGTGCGGTGGAGCGATCCAACGCCGTCCCGCTGGTGATGCGGGACGTGGACCTGTATTTCACCAGCTATTTCTTCGCGCATCCGGCTCACCCCGGGCGGGACCTGGCCGACTTTGCCGGCGTGGCGTTCAGTTTCGGCGCGCGCTCGTCCACGTCGGGGCACGTCATGCCGCGGCATTTTCTGGACCAACAGGGACTCAATCCCGAGCAGACCTTCGCGGAGGTGCGGTACTCGGCCACGCACGATGAGACGGCGTTCCGGGTTCGCGATGGCGTTGTGGCGCTTGGCGCGGCGAACGCCTTGATCGTTCGGCGCATGCTCGCGGATGGCCGCCTGCAGCCCGACGACATCCGCATCGTGTGGGAGACGCCGCCGTACGCCGATTACGTCTGGGCCGCGCAGCCGAGCCTGAACCCGGACCTGCGCCGGCGCGTGCGCGACGCGTTTCTACACCTGAGCGGCGATCATCCCACCCACGCGGCGCTCCTTGATGCCGTGGGCGCGGGCGGGTACCTGCCCGCTACGGTGGATGATTTTGCGCTGCTCATGGAGGTCAATGACCGCTATCCCCAGGAGCCTTCCTGATGTCTCCCGAACCTCGCCGCAGCGCCTCGGGTCTGGGCAATCTGGCAGGCTACGTCTACGGGATGATTGCCATCATGACGTCCCTGTGGATCGTGACCGGTATCTTCGCGTATTGGCAAGTGCAACGATACTTACGGGTCGAGCAACAGACCTCCCGGTACCACCAGCCCACCATCCTGGCGTGCGATCGCATGCGGAGGGCGACCCACGAGATGGAAGCGGAGTGGCGCTCCCGGACGGTGGGAGGGCCGGGCGCGGTTCCATCGGTCGAGCGCCAACGTGTGGGTGTTCCCGACAACACGGCGGCCATGCTCTACGTCATCGAGCGGCAACTGGAGCGCGTCGAACAACTCCAGGACGGGCACCACGGCGCGGATTTCGCGGAATCGGTCGTCCGGGCGCGGACGCAATTCGATGCAGTCACCGCGGCAGCCCGCGACATGCGCGATCCCGCACGCGCAGAGCCGCAGGAAGCCCTGCAGGTCGCGGAGGCTTTCGCGCACACCATTGACCAGGTAGGACTGCTCCACCTTGCGGCAAGCGCGGACCTCCACCGCGATCTCCGCGAACGCGAGGTGCGGGCCGGGCGCTACCTGGCCGTCCTGTTAGCGGGGATGTTCGTCGGCGCCGTCGTGCTCATCCGCGGCTTGTTGCGCGGAATGGGAAACGTGATCGCGGAGCGCGCCCGCGCGGAGGCGGCGGTGCGCGACCGGGAACGGAAGCTGGCCGACGCCCAGGAACTGGCCCGCGTGGGGAACTGGGAGTGGGACCTATCCACCGGCCGGATGACGGGAAGCCCGGAGTTCTATCGCCTCTTTCAGCTCACACCGGGGGAGGAGGGCGTATCGCTCGACCAGGTCGTGGAGGTCATGCACCCGGAGGACCGCGCCGCGGTGAGGGAGGGGATTGAGCAGGTGCAGGCGGGGCAGTTCGTCGCGAGCCTCGAGTACCGCGTCGTCTGGCCCACGGGCGAGGTGCGGTACATCCACGGGCGGATGGAGCAGCCGGAGGGGGACGGAGGCCCGCCCATCGTGGTCGGCACCGTGCAGGACGTCACAGAGCGCACCCTGGCGGAGTTGGAGCTGCGTGAACGGGACAGCCGCCTGCGGGCCATGCTCGAGACGTCGCCCCTCGGCATCGTGGCCTGCGGGCGGGACGGCCGCGTGCAGTTCGTCAACGAGCATTTCGTCGAGTTGGTCGGGGCGCCCTCAGTGGAGGCGCTCGTGGCCGAGGTGAACGTGCTGACCCATCCCCATCTGATGCAGGGCGGGCTCGCAACCTTCGTCGGGTCCTGCATGCGGGAGGGGCGCAACATCGTCACGGAGGTCAGCTACACGACCAGTTTCGGCGAGCCCGCAGAACTCCGCTATCACTTGGCCCCCTGGCGCGACCACGGCGGGCAGGTCGTCGGCTGCCTGGGCATCGTCGAGGACGTGGCGGTCTCCCGGCAGGCCGAGCTGGCACTCGCGGAGAGTCAGGCCAGCCTGGCGAAGGCGCAGGAACTGGCGCACATCGGCAATTGGGAGTGGGACGTCCCCGCGGGGACGGTACAGGTGTCGGCAGAGGTCTGCCGGCTCTTCGGCGTGTTCCCCGACGACTTTGCGAAGACTTTCGACGCGTTCCTCGGCTTCGTGCATCCGGAGGAACGCGCGGTGCTCCGGCTGGCCGTGGATGGGGCGCTGTACGAGGGCACCAAGGTCGCCATCGATCATCGCGTGGTGCGCCGCGACGGGCTGGAACGGTGGGTGCACACGCAGGGCGAGGTGCAGTTCGATGACGCTGGCCTGCCTGTACGGATGGTGGGCACGGTGCAGGACGTCACCCGGCGCAAGCGCGTGGAGCAGGAGCGCGAACGGCTCATCACTGAACTGCAGGGGGCGCTGGCGCGGGTGAAGACCCTCAGCGGGATGCTGCCTATCTGTGCGTCCTGCAAGAAGATTCGGGACGACCGCGGATATTGGCAGCAGTTGGAGGAATACCTCACCGAGCATTCGCAGGCGGAGTTCAGCCACGGGGTGTGCCCGCCTTGCGCCAAGACGCTGTACCCGGACATGTACCGGCAATTGTTCCCCGAGCTGTCGGAAGCCGACTTCGTGGAACCCCTCGAGCACCCGCGCCTGCGCCGGCCCGAAGCCGGCTAGCGCCCGGGCCGACGCCCCGGCCCGCCCGGCGAATCGGGGGTTGGCCGCCGGGCCAACAACCCGCCCGTCTCTGGTACACTACCGCCGCAAATCCGGCCTGGGGGGCCGACGGCGCGCGGCGGACGGCCGCGGCCGACCACAGCAACGCAGGAGACTTCCACTATGAGTGAAATTCGGTTTGACGGCCGTGTGGCGATCGTGACCGGTGCGGGCGGCGGCCTCGGCCGCGCCCACGCCCTGCTGCTCGCGTCCCGGGGCGCGCAGATCCTCGTCAATGACCTGGGCGGCAGCTTCACCGGCGAAGGGGCGGACGCGACGCCCGCGCAGAAAGTCGTCGATGAGATCGCCGCCGCGGGCGGGGAAGCCGCGGCGAACTACGATTCCGTGACGGACGGCGAGAAAATCGTGCAGGCCGCAATGGACGCGTTCGGTAAGGTGGACATCATCATTAATAACGCGGGGATTCTCCGCGATGTGAGCTTCCACAAGATGACCGACGAGGATTGGAACAAGATCTTCGAGGTGCACGTGTTCGGTAGCTACGCGGTGACGCACGCCGCCTGGCCGCACATGCGGGACAACCAGTACGGGCGGGTGGTGATGACCACGTCGGCGGCGGGGCTGTACGGCAACTTCGGGCAGGCGAACTACTCGGCCGCGAAGCTGGCGTTGGTGGGCCTCGGCCAGACGCTGGCGGTGGAAGGCGAGAAGCGCAACATTAAGGTGAATACCATCGCGCCCATCGCCGGTAGCCGCATGACCGAGACCGTGCTCCCGCCCGATCTCGTGAAGAAGCTGAAACCGGAGTACGTGAGCCCGCTCGTGACCTATCTCTGCTCCGAGGAATGTCCCACCACGGGGGCCACGTATGAAGTGGGGCCCGGACACGTGCACCGCGTGCGCCTGGCGGCGGCGGACGGTATGTCGATCCATCCGGACGAGGTGACCCCGGAGGCGGTGCGCGACCACTGGGAGGCGATCAACGACATGGAAGGCGCGACGTATCCCGAGAACCTCCAGGCCAGCACCATGAAGTTCATGGCGGCGATGCAGGGCTAGGCGGCCGCATGCCTATCGATGTCGACCAAGCGCTCGGCGCCACCATGGAGGCCATCCCGTTCGCGTACGAGGAGCGGGACGTGTTGCTGTACGCGTTAGCCGTCGGCTTGGGGGATCCGCCCACCGACCCGCAGACGCTGGCATACACGTACGAGAACGGGCTCACCGTACTGCCCACGTTCGGCGTGATCCCGCCGTTCGCGGCGCTCATGGGGTTGGCCGGGGTGCCGGGGATGGAGATCAACCCCATGATGATCCTGCATGGGGAACAGTACCTGGAGCTGAAGGGGGCGATCCCCACGAGCGGCACACTGACGAGCACCCCGAAGATCGCTGGTATCTACGACAAGGGGAAGGGCGCGCTCATCCTGATGGACGTGGATACCATCGACGCGCAAGGGAACTGGGTGTGCTACAACCAGTTCAGCATCTTCGTGCGTGGCGAGGGCGGGTTTGGCGGCGAGCGCGGCCCCAGTGCGGGTGCTGGCGCGCCCGACCGCGCGCCGGACGCGACGGAGGAGTTCCGCACGCTCCCGCAGCAGGCGCTCCTCTACCGGCTGTGCGGGGACCGCAATCCGCTGCACGCGGACCCGGGCATGGCGAGCATGGTGGGATTCGAGCAGCCGATTCTCCACGGCCTCTGTACGTTCGGGGTGGTGGGCCACGCGGTCTTGAAGCACTACTGCGGCTACGATGCGGCGAAGTTCAAGAGCATCAAGGTGCGCTTCAGCGGCCACGTCTTCCCGGGCGAGACCATCGTCACCCAGATGTGGCGCGAGAGCGACACGCGCGTGGCACTGCAGGCGAAGGTTCAGGAACGGGACACGATCTGCGTGTCCAACGCGGTGGCTGAGCTGAACCCCTAGCGCCCGCGGCCGGCGGGGCCGCGTGACGGCCGTGCAGTACAATCGCCCCGCCGCATGCTCTTCAATAGCTACGAGTTTCTGTTCGTCTTCCTGCCCCTGGTGCTCGTCGTGTACCACCGGGTGCTGCCGCGGCGGGCGCAGACCGGTTTCCTGACCCTCGCCAGTTACGCCTTCTACGGCTGGTGGGACTGGCGTTTCTGCTCGCTGCTGCTCGCGAGCACGGTGGTCGACTACTACGCCGGGCGGCAGTTGGCCGCGACCGACGACGCGCGCAGCCGCCGGGGGTGGGTAGCGCTGTCGCTGGCCACGAACCTGGGCGTGCTCGGATTCTTCAAGTACGCCGGATTCCTGGCGCAGTCCATCAACGCCGTCGCCGGTGGGGGCACGGTCCCCGTGTTCGCGGTGGTGCTGCCTGTGGGCATTTCGTTCTACACGTTCCAGAGCATGAGTTACACCATCGACGTGTACCGCCGCAACGTGGAGCCCGTGCGCAATTTCGTGGACTTCGCATGTTACGTCTCGCTCTTCTCCCAGTTGGTGGCAGGCCCCATCGTGCGCTTCCCGCATTTCCGGCCGCAATTGGAGTCGCGCACCACCCCCCCCGATCGATTCGTCGACGGGCTGCACCTCTTCGTCATCGGGTTGGCGAAGAAGGTGCTGGTGGCCGATGCGGCCGCGCGCGTCGCGGACCCGTGCTTCGCCCTCCCCGCGCCCACGTTCGGCCTCGCCTGGCTCGGCGCGGCGGCGTTCGCCATCCAAATCTACTTCGACTTCTCCGGGTACTCGGACATGGCGGTAGGCCTCGGGCGCCTGTTCGGGTTCGAGCTGCCGCAGAATTTCAACTCGCCGTACCGCGCGTACAGCATGACGGATTTTTGGCGGCGGTGGCACATGTCCCTGAGCACGTGGCTACGCGACTACCTCTATATTCCCCTCGGCGGGAACCGGCGCGGCCGCGCGCGCACGTACGTGAACCTGATGGCCACCATGCTGCTCGGCGGCCTCTGGCACGGGGCCAATTGGACGTTCGTGGCCTGGGGCGCGTTTCACGGGGTGCTGCTTGCCGTGGAGCGCGCGTGCGGCATTCGCGGCGGGGGCGCGCCCGACAGCGGGCCCCGGGGGGTGTGGCGAGTCCTGCGCACGGGGGGTACGTGCGTGCTCCTGGTCTTCGGCTGGGTGCTGTTCCGCTGCCAGACCATTGGACAAGCGGCGCAGTGGTGGACCGCGATGGTGGGCGCGCGTGGCCTGCGCGTGGGGCCGCTGCCGGTGGAGCTGGAGCACTTCGCGGTCGCGGTCGTGCCGCTCGCGTTCGCCGTGTGCTGGTTCGTCCCGAACACCTGGGAGTGGCAGCCGCCCCCGACGCTGCGCTGGGCCGTCGCCGTCAGCGGCCTCGGCGTCGTGGCCGTCATCGTCATCCTCTCCAGTACGGTCTCCCCCTTCCTCTACTTCCAATTCTGATGCCTCCCGCCGCGACCTCCTCCACCGTCTTACACGCCGCCCGTTACTGGCGGGCCCTGGCAGTGGGCGTGCTTGCCCTCGAGCTGCTGGGCCGGTGGGTGGCGCCGCCGCCCTGGGCGTACTATCGCGGGTTCAGCTGGGCGAAGAAGGAGCTGGGCCCCTTTCATGGCGACCAGTCGCCAGGCCCGTTCTTCGCCAACGTGCGGTACGAAGGTACGGCGTACGGGGATCTGGCTTACGTGGGGCGGGTGCGCGCGTTGCGCGTCGAGCGGCCGCAAATCTTCACGACGGACGCGTACGGCTATCGAAATGCGCCGGGCGGGGAACGGGGACCGTGGCGCGTGCTCGCGGTCGGGGATTCCGTGATGGCCGGCGCCGGGCTGGACGATGCCGACACGTTTCCCGCACACCTCGCGGACCTGATCGATGCCCCGGTGTACAACGCGGGCGCTTCCTGGTCGGTATCGCTCTTCACCCAGCGCCGCTTTCAGCAACGCCCCCCGCGCTACCTGCTGTTGCAGACCGCGGAACGGTACGTGGTCGGCAAGCCGGACACGGTGGCCATGCTGCGCGCCCTGCCGCCGCCCGGCCGCCGGCAATCCGCCTGGGTGCCCACCACCGAGCCGCCACCGACGCGCATCCGGCATCGCACGTCCGAGGTGTATTCCACCGCCACGCACTTCGGCAGCCTCGCGTTCGCGGCCCTCCGCCTGCGTATGCTGGGCTCGGTGAGCGCGCGCTCGGGCTTGCTCGGCACGGACGGGCGGACCCTGTTCGGCATGGAAACCGTGAAGCATGCGCTGCTGACGCCCGACCAGTTGCGCCTGGACCTGGCCGCCGAATCGGTCGACGCGCTACGTGACTGGTTCGGCCGGCGCGGGGTGCAACTGGTGTACCTGGTCACGCCGGATAAGGCGACGGTGTACCGGGAGCTGCTGCCCGACGGGTGGCGCGCGCCGTTGCAGCCGCCCGGCTCGAGCATCGTGGCACTGCATCAGCGGCTGGACGCCTTCGGCGTGCCGTACGTGGACGCGCTCTCGGCCATGCTCGCGGCCAAGGCGCAGCCAGGCCCGCCGCTCTACTGGCCCGACGATACGCACTGGTCGCCGCGCGGCGCGCGCGTCGTGGCCGAAGCCGCCGCCGCCCGCCTGGCGCAGTTGGACGCCGCCCGTTAGCGGCGTCCCGTCCGCTCAGCGGAAGAGCACGTCCGCCGTCATGTCGGCGGGGATATCGATACCGAGGAGCTGGAGCGTGGTGGGCGCGAGGTCGCTGAGCTTGCCGCGGTCGATGAGGTGCGTGCCGTCCACGTGGTTCGCGATGTAGAAGCATTCGACCGGATAGCAATCGCTGTGCGCTGTGCGCACGCGGTCGCTGTCCGCCTCGCGCATCTGCTCCGCATTCCCGTGGTCCGCGGTCAGCAGCACGTGCGCGTCCAGCTCCAGCGCGCGGTCTACCACCGTGCCTACGCACGCGTCGGTCACTTCCACCGCCGTCTTCGTGGCCGCAAAGTCGCCCGTGTGGCCCACCATGTCGCAGTTGGCGAAGTTCACCACGTACAGTGCGTACGCGTCCGGCTGCATCCGGCGCACTAGCTCGTCGCGCACGTCGTACGCGTTCATTTCCGGGTGTTGCGCGAACGAGGAGGCGTCGTACACGCTGGGGATTTCGATCTGCTCCTCCAGCGGGTACGGCGTTGTGCGTTTGCCGTTGAAGAAGGAGGTGACGTGGCGGAACTTCTGCGTTTCGGCGATGCGGAGCTGCTTGAGCCCCTGCGCGCCGACCACCTCACCGAGCAGGTTGGCCATGCCCGCGCCGGCATCGAGCGATTCGAGAATGGCGTGCGGGAAGGCGTCGTAGTACCGCGTCAGCCCCGCATAGTGCACGTCCAGCCGGTCGCCCTCGCGGCCCGGGCACTCGGCCTCCACGAACGCCTGCGTCAATTGGATGGCCCGGTCCTGGCGGTAGTTGCAGTGGATGACTCCGTCCCCGGGGCGGATTCCACGAAAGGAGCCGATGACATGCGGCACGATGTACTCGTCCGTCATGGGCGTGTCCGTGGGCGTGCGATCGGTCGCGTACGACCGCTCGACCGCCGCGGCGGCTGAGGCGGCGTGCGCGCCCTCCCCGCCGACCAGGCACGCATACGCGCGCCGGACCAGGTTCCAGTTGCGCGACCGGTCCATGCCGTAGTACCGCCCCATGACGGTGCCGATGTGCGCCATAGGCCCGCAGCGCGCCAGCTCCTCCTCGAGCTTCGGAATGAACTCCATGGCGCTGCGCGGCGGCGTGTCTCGCCCGTCCGCAAACACGTGCACCATGATCCGGCCCACCCCCGCCGCGTGCACGTGCCGCAGCATCCGGTACAGGTGTTCCTCGTGGGCGTGCACGCCCTCGTTCTGCAGCAGCCCCAGAAAGTGCAGCGTCGCGTCGGGATGCGCGACGCAATGGTCGAGCACGCGCCCGAACGCCGGCTGCTGCCAGAACGTCCCGTCGGCCATCATGTCGTTGATGCGTTTCAGTTCTTGCTCGACGATCCGGCCCGCGCCCATGTTGAGATGGCCCGCCTCACTGGAACCCATGAAGCCCGGGGGCAGCCCGACCGCCTCGCCGGCACAGTCGAGCAGCGTCCAGGGATAGTCCCGCCGGTAGCGGTCCACGTTCGGCGTGTGCGCCGCCGCGACCGCGTTGCCGTCCGCCTGCTCGGTGACGCCCCACCCGTCGCGGATGATGATGACTACCGGTCGCACCGCTGCTCCTTTCACGCGCAAAGCCCGCCGCCGCGGCGGGCCCCTACGCCGAGCATACCAGTTCCGCCCAAGTGGAGACGCCCATGCATCGGGAAGCCTGGCGCAACGGAAGCGGGAAGCGGATATGCTTTCGGCGCGGGGATCAGACGAGCGACCGAAGCGGAAGAATGCGACGCAAGTTTTGGCGGGCCGGGGCGGCGGCGTTGGGGCTGCTGCTCGGTCTTGGGCTGGTGGAGGGGGCCCTGCGCCTCTTCCGCGTGGCGCCGGCAGGCCGCGTGTCGACGGTCACGGAGTCCGAGTACGCGCGCGTGCCCGGCATTTTCACGCCCAACGTGCACCTGGTGGACCGGCGCAACCCGGCGCTGCCGCACCAGGTGCGCATCAATACTCTCGGCTATCGGGGGGTGGACTTTCCCCGCGCGAAACCGCCGGGCGAAGTGCGTGTGCTCCTGGTGGGCGACTCGTTCACGTATGGCGACTTCGTGGACGACGACGCGACGCTGCCGGCCCAACTGGAGCGCGAGCTGCGCGCCCGGGGCGTGAAGGCGCGTGCGATCAATGCCGGCCTGAGCGCCACGACGATTGTTGGACAGCGCGCCATGGTGGACCGCGCCCTGCCGCTGCAGCCCGACCTCGTCCTGCTGACGTTCTCAGAGAATGACGTGGATGATATGGCAGGGCCCCTGTGGCCCCGTCTGGCGGCGACCCGGCGGCTGAAGTCGCGGTTCCCGGTGGGGGCGGTCTATCCGGTGCTGCGCCGTACCGCCCTGTGGAATTTCGCGCTTCAGGTGCGCGCGCGCCGGCAGGCGGGGCAGCGGCAGCGGCTCCTGACGACCGAAGCGGCGCCGGGGGAGCCGGCGGGCACGGAGCCGGCACGCCGCGCGCGCTACGCGGTCGCCCTCAGGGAACTGCACGAGGCGCTGGCGGCGAAAGACCTGCCCCTGGTGTTCCTCGCGTTTCCGTCATACCCGTCCGTGGTGGTGGCCGAGCCGCCCGAACTGTTGCAGTGGGCGGAGCGCACGGCGGTGGAGGCCGGGATCGCCACCATTGCGCTGGCGCCGCCGTTGCGGGCTGCGTCCCACGCGCCCGAAACCCTCTACCTGGTACCCCACGACAAACACCCCAGCCCGCAGGGCTACGGGGTTGCCGCGGCGTACGTCGCGGACCGGCTGCTGGCGACGGTGTTCAGCACTCCCGCGCCCAGCAGTCCCAGCGATCCCGCTCTACACACGGCCGCGCCGGCGCGATGATTGCCGGCGCGGTGGATTACTCGCTACTCGGCTCCCACTGCGCGGCGAGCCGCTGCGCTTTGGCCAATTCCGCGGGGCTGAGCATTTCGAGCACCGTCTTCACGGCGTCGACGGCTTTCCGGTCGCCATTGACCGCCGCCAGGCTCAGCCACATGTGGGCGTTGACGCCATCCTGCCGCACCCCCTCGCCGATGGCGAAGGAGATGCCCAGATTGAACTGGGAGGGCTGGTAGCCCTGTTGCGCGGCGCGGCGGTACCAGCGGACGGCTTCTGCATGGTCCTGCTTCACGCCTTCCGCTTCGTCATAGGCGACGCCCAGATTGTGCTGCGCGGGCGGATGGCCCTGCTCGGCCGCGCGCCGATACCACTCTGCGGCTTCCGCATGGTCCTGGGGTACGCCCCGGCCGTTGTCATACGCCACGCCCAGGTTGTGCTGCGCGGGTGGATGACCCTGCGCGGCCGCGCGCCGGTACCAGGTGATGGCCTCGGCCTGGTCCACCGCGACACCCTCGCCCTGCTCGTACGCGACGGCCAGGTTGTGTTGCGCGGCGGTGTGGCCCTGGGTGGCGGCGCGGTGATACCACTTGGCCGATTCCGCCACGTCCTGCGGGACGCCCCGGCCGGTGTCGTACGCGATGCCTAGGTTGTACTGGGCCGACGCGTGGCCCTGGTCCGCGGCCATGCGGAACCACGTGACCGCCTTCGCATAGTCCACGGCGATGCCTTCGCCGATGGCATAGGACACGCCCAGGTTGTGCTGGGCATTGGCATGCCCTTGCTCACCGGCGCGGCGGTACCACTCCACGGCGGCCACATGATCCACGGGCACGCCTTCGCCCTGGTCATACGCTACCGCCAAGCTGTACTGGGCCCGCTCGTGGCCCTGGTCGGCGGCGCGGCGATACCACTTGACCGCCTCCGCATCGTCGACGGGCACGCCTTCACCGATATCGTAGGAGACCGCCAGGTTGTACTGCGCCCCGGAATGATTCTGGTCGGCGGCGCGGCGGTACCAGCGGACCGCTTCCTTGTGGTCTACGGACACGCCCTCACCCTGGTCGTAGGCCACCGCCAAGTTGTACTGCGCGGGCGCATGATCCTTGTCGGCGGCGCGGCGGTACCAGACGGCCGCTTCGGCATGGTCCGTGGGCACGCCCTCGCCGCTGTCATAGGCCACGGCCAGATTGTGCTGCGCCGGCGCGTAGCCCTGCTCCGCGGCCTGGCGGTACCAGGCAACGGCCTGGGCGGAGTCCTGCGGGACGCCTTCGCCGCTCTCGAACATGGAGCCCAGGAAGTACTGCGCCTTGGGGTCCCCGGCCTCCGCCAGGGGCGCCCATTCCGCCAGCGCAACCGCATAGTCGTCGCGCAAATAGGCCGCGACGCCCGTTTCGTAATCTGCAAAGGCCGGCGCCTGCCACAGCAGCGCCACACAGCTTGCCACGAGAATTCTCTTCATTACGTACTACCCCATCTGCTTCTGCGAGTTGGTGATGTGTAATGCTATTATAGTCTTTTTCGCTAATTTAGCTAGTGCCGAATAACAATCTGATCTGATGGTCGCGCGGCCGGGCAGCCCCCGGCCTGCCCTGGTCGGGCGTGGGCCGAACGCCTTCTCTGGCCGGGGTGGGGTTTCGCTAGGCGCGAGCCCGGCGCGGGGTAATGCGGTAGGCGCAGCGGCGGTCGCCCGTCAGGATGTACTCGGTCCGGTCGACCGTGACGTTCGGGCCGAGCACCGTCTGGAACAGCTCCAGCTCCCCGGCGCACAACCCCTGGCACGCGGCGGCGGCGGCGCAGATGGGGCAGTTGTTTTCCAGCAGGAGGAAGCCCCGGTCCCCGTCCCGCGACCACTCGGCCATGTAGCCTTCTTCGCGGCGGATGGCGGCGAGCGCCGCGACCCGCTTGCCGAGGGCGGCCCGCTTGGGGATGCGCGCGCTATACGCGGTCACTTGGGCGCGGGTGCGTTCGGCGATGAGCCTGTCCATGCCACGCTTCCCGAACGCGGCCTTCAGGGCGGCGAGCATGCCCACCGCCAATTCGCCGTGGCTGTCGGGAAAGTGGCCCGCGGCGGCGTCCGTCACGCGCCACACGCGCGCCGGGCGGCCGACCTTGCGGCGCTCGTCGGCATAGGCGGTCAGCTCCGCGTCGGTGAGGGCGTAGAGGTGCTGGCGCACGGCCATGGGGGTGACCTTCAGGCGCTTGGCAAGCTGCGCGGCCGTCTGCGGCCCTTTGGTTTTCAGGAGGTGCAGGATACGCTCCCGGGAGTTGTCCGCCGGCTGCATGGGGGCAGTGTAGGGCGGGGGCCGGAATAACGCAAGGTTTTGCTTGACATAATATATATAGATGTTACTATATATATAGGCCTTGCGCCGACGCGGGCCGGGAAGGGGTGCAGCATGCAGGTGAAGCATCTGGACCATCTGAATCTGTCCGTACAGGATTTCGAGAACACCGTGGCGTGGTATGGCCGCGTGTTGGGCTTCGCGCTCGTGGAGGAGGGTGTGCAGGAGGGCGTGCGGTGGGGCGTCATCCGCGCGGGCGAGGCCATGCTGTGTATCTACGAGCATCCGGAGTTGCACGCCGAGGATGCCGACACCCAGCGGGAGCAGCACGGGCTGCACGGCATCGCGCACTTCGGGCTCCGCATCACGGACCGGGCGGCGTGGGAGGACACCGTGGCGCGCGAAGGCCTCCCCGTGCGCTTTGGTGGGCCCATCGAGTGGCCGCATTCCACGGCCTGGTACATCAACGATCCCACCGGCTACGAAATCGAAGTCGCCCTCTGGCACGACGACCGCGTGATGTTCGATCGGGAGACGTCAGCAAGGAGTGCGTAATGACCGCGCCCGCGCTAACGCACATCGCGTGGTCGAAACCGAGGGTAACCGCGTGGAGTTCGCGTACGCGTGGAGGACGGAGTGTCTGCCGGACTAGTGCGCGTGGTCCCCGTGCTCGTGCGCGCCCGGCTCCGGTTCCGGCGCCGGGGCGGGCTCGGCACTCTCCGCGGGTTCGGCATGCCCGTGGTCATGCCCGTCGCCATGTTCCTCGCCGCCGGCGGGCACGGGTTCGTTCGCGACGGAGATGCCGTACCGGAACACGAGATTCGCGCCGCGGTCCGCGCCCAGCGTCAGTACGCCCCAGGTCACGAGCAGGCCGAGGAGCACGACGCGGTTGCGTTGCCGAGGCTGGGCCGCCATGCGCAAACTGGCAAGAGAGGTGCCCATCGCCAGGAGTGTGGTCGCGAACATGAAGTTACGATGGATGTGCACCAGGTCGTGGCCCGGCGAATCGTGTCCCAGGCTCTCGGCGGCCAGCAAGCCCGCGCCCACGGCGGCCAGCGCGCCGACGGTACCCAGGTACAGGCACACGCGCGCGTGTCCGGCCCACGCCTCCCGCCGCCCCAGTACCACCGCCGCCTGGAGCGCCAGCGCGACCGTAAGCAGCGCGATGGGGAAGTGCACGGTCAGCGGATGAATGTTGTGGATCCCGGCCAGCCCGGGCAACAACGTCTCCAGCATGCGTGCTCCTTACGGGGGCAATGGTCGCGCCCACCGTGGAGGGGGTGGCCTTATTTGCTCCTGCCGTTGAGCAGCACGAACGCAAACGCCGCCCCCGGGATCACCACGACGGGGATCAGGGCGGTTAGCGGCGGCCGGCCGTAGGCCACCGTCATGAAGCCCAGTACCAAAATACCGAAGAGTAGATACACGCCGGCGAACATCGCCGCCTTCGCCGGCGCCACCTTCATTTGGCCCCTTTCCGGCGACACGGATTTAGGTTACTGGGAGGAGCCCGGCGACGCCGGAATGCTGGAGGTTGCGGAAAATGTCTTGCGTGGCGCGGGACTTGTTCAGCGTGTAGAAGTGGATGCCCGGCGCGTTGTACTCGAGCAGTTGCATGCACTGCTCGGTAGCGTAGTCGACGCCGATGCGATAACACTCGTCCGGCTGGTCGGCGTACTTGGCAAGGTGTTGTGCCAGCTCGCCGGGCAGGTCGGCCCCGGCGAGTTCGGAAATCCGTTTGATCTGCTTCCAGTTCGTGATGGGCATGATGCCGGGCACGATGCGCTTGTCGAGCCCGATGCGCGCCGCCAGGTCCATGAACCGGAAGTAGTGATGGTTCACGTAGAACAGCTGTGTGATGACCAGGTCGGCGCCCGCGTCCACCTTCTGTTTCAGGTACGCCAGGTCTTGCTCCGGACTCTCCGCATCGGGATGGGTTTCCGGAAAGCCGGCGACGACGACCGAAAAGTCGGCCACCTCCTTGGCGAGCTGCACCAGTTCGACGGCGTGCGCGCACCCGCCGGGCGGCTGCACGAACTCCGCCTCGCCCGGCGGCGGATCGCCACGCAGCGCCAGCACGTTCACGATGCCCTTCGCCCACATGGCTTCCAGCCGTTCGCGCAACTGGTCCCGCGAATGGCCGACGCAGGTGAGGTGCCCCATGGCCGTCAACTCCAGCTCGTCCTGGAGGCGGCTCACGGTTTCCAGCCACGCGCCCGCGTTCGAGCCGCCGGCCCCATACGTGACGGAGACGAAGGACGGTCCCAGCTCACGCAGCTCGGCCGCTGCGCCCATCAGCTGTTCGGCGCCTTGCGGGGTCTTGGGCGGGAAGAACTCGAATGAGAACGTGCGTGGCTGATCGGCGATCAGATCACGGATATGCATGCGCGCGGCCCCGACGACGTCCCCTCAAGGGATCATCATACCATCCGCATGTCCTGCCGGGCGCTCCAGGGCGCCTCTGCCCGTCGCCGCCTATGCGGCGCCTCCGGGTTCCCCGCCGCCGTCCGCGTCGGTAAGGTCCACCAGCTCCTCCCCCGATTCGGAGACGAACACCAAGTGGAAGGGCAGCCCACGCTCCTGCCACGCGGGCGCGGCGGTGCGCCAGGCGCGCAGCAGCTTCCACGCGATGTTCTTGCGCGCGTTCCAGAGCGTGTCCGCGTCTTGGAGAAACAGGACGTAGCCCTTCGTGGTCGGCTGCGTTTCTTCCAACTGCATGAGGCAGTACTGGAGCGACACCCAGTTTTCCGCGAAGTAGTGCGGGAGGTGCAGTTTGCGCTTGAGCAGTTGGAGCAGGCGCCGCTCGGTGCGCACCTTGCCGCCGGGCAGGGCGAAGACGATGAGCCCCTCTTCCGTGAGTTGCTTTCGGAGCGCGCGTTCCTGGGTGCGTGTCGCGAAGTGCACGCAATCCCAACGCACTTGCAGGAGGTCCCCCAGTTGTAGCATGCGTGCGCGGCCCCGTTTTCCCCTAGCGCTCCACCGGCGTGGCGCGCTGCCGGCCTACTCTTGGACCTCCAGCAGGATCTTGTTTTGGTCGACGCTCTGCGGCTCCAGCCGGAACCCGTCAAACTCCTGCAGCGCCAGCTTGTCGGCCAGGGTGGTGGCCTTGCCGGCGTACTCGATGCGGATGCTCGCCGTGCCCGCCGTGTAGTCATCCTCGTGCGTGCCGCGCGTCTGCTCCAACCCCCGCAGGAACTCGCGCACCAGGATGAAGTGGCGCCGGCTGGAGAGGTTCGTGAGCACGAGGGTGATTTCACTCGTGTTGCTCACCTCGCCCGCCCAGAGCGCGCCGATCTTCTGCTTCAGCCGGCCGCCGAGTTGTTCGCCCGCCTTCGTTGCGGCGCGCGTGACCGCGCCCGCGGGCGAGACGTGCCCCTGCGTGCCCTCCCCCTGGACGGCTACCACCACGCGCCCCGAATCCCGCGCCACCACGCGCGCCTGCGTGCTCACGTGCGCCATCTGCAGGCGCGGGTTGCCGGGAAACCGGGCCGTCGGCTCGGGCGTCACCGTGACCGTGATGAGGTAGTCCGCTTCCAGGCGGGTGCCGAGCCGCTGCGCCGCTGCCGGATCGTTCAGGATGTCGCCGACGAGGGTAGTGTCGCGCCCGTACGCGTCGTCCACTAACAGTTTATCCACTACGCGGAAGTTCGCGTCGAGCAGCACCCCGCTGGCGCTCTGCTCCACCGCCGCCTCGGCGAGGGCGCGGTAATCGCCGCCAGCCAGGTACGCCGCCTCGACGTTCGCCGTCGCAGTCAGCGCGCGCACGTCCGTCGCGCGCACCAGCAGCGCCACCCGCGGCCGCTCGCGCAGGTGCTGCACCACGTTCAGCGCCGCCAGATCGCGGTCCAGCGCCGCGTCGTCCACGATCGCGTGCACCGTCACCCAGTAAACGCGCCCGTCCTCCGACTTGCCTTCGCCGCGCACGTTGTACCGCCGCACGTAGCCCGTGGCTTTCGTCAACACCTTGTCGGCAATCACGCGCTTCTCGCCGATGAAGGTCGCGGAGTCGATCTGCGTGCCCACTGCCTCCTCGATGGCGGTGCGCAGGGCGGCCTGGATGGCCTCCTCGCGCGCGGCGATCTCGTTGCCGCCGCGGATCACGGCCTCGCCGCGGGCCGTGTGCCCCACCTGTTGGGCGCGGGCCATGGCGGGCAGCAGCAGCAGCGCAGCCACGAGGCAGGCCGCCCGCGCCGCGCCGCGCCGGGCAATGGTGGACACGCGTTCCATAGAATCCTTCGCTTCCCGGGCGCCGGCCGAGACCCCTCCGGAGCCCCGGGGCGCCCATCTTAGCAGGTGCGGCAGCCGCGCAGTCCCGGGCTCGCACGGCACCGTGCGCCATCTCATCTTTGACGCGCGCCGCGGCCGCCGCATTCAATCCGCGCCCCGGCCTGCCCGTGGCCCCCTGTGCCAGGCCGTCGATTAGACTAGGCGCTGGCAGCCATGCGCTTACGAGAGGGAACGGTTGGGCAGAAAGCGCTGTTCGGGCTCATCGTCAGCGTCTTTTTCATGACGGTTGGGCTGGTCATGTACGGTACCTCGCAGCGCATGGTGGGGGGCCCGAATTGGGGCTTCCTGTGGGTGCCAAGCCGTACACCTCCCGACTTGCTCACGCCTGCCCGTGCGGGCGTGGCGGAGATGGGCCTCGTCTACGGCAGCCGGTGGGAAATCGTGAACGGGGTTCCGGCGACCGACAGGCATTTCTACGAGGGTCTGGCGCTCCTCGACCGCGAGATCGGCGCGGTCAACGACCTGACGATCCGCCAACCGGGCGGTGCGCGCCTGGGGCTGACGCTCCCCGTCACGGCGTGGACCTGGGGAGACGCGTGGTTTGTCTTTGGTGAGAACTTCATCATCGGGACGCTGTTTTTCCTCACCTGCGTCCTATTCTTCCTCCTGCGCCCTTACGAAGCGACAAGCTGGGCGCTCCTCTGCGGCGGAACGTTCTTCGGCGCACAGGTGTTCAAGGTATTCACCCGGTTACCGGGTGACGACCTTTACAACGTGGTTTCCAGCGGCCTCCTCGGCGTCCTCACCGTCAGCGTGTACCATGGCGTACTCGCGTTCCCCGTCCCGCATCGGTTGCTGAAGCGGGTTCCCCGTGTGGCAAGCTGGCTCTATGTCGGCGCGCTGCCGGTCGCCGGCCTCTGGCTGGGGTCTACCGTCGCCCTAGAGCGGGGACGCACCGATCTGTCAGCCCCCTTCGAGGTCGCAGGCTGGGGCCTGGTGCTTCTCGGCGCCTGCCTGTTTGTTGGCCGGCAGTGCGTCTGGGCCGTCGGCCGCCGGGATCGCACGATCCAACAGCGGGCCCGGCTGCTCGTAGTGGGCTACGCCGCCACCTCTCTCCCGATAGGCAGCTTGATAATCCTCCAGGTGGCGTTCGGGCTATTGTCGGCCGTGCCGCAGTCTGTGGTGTTGCCCCTCGTGCTCGCATACCCCCTCGCGCTCGGGTACGCCATGGTGCGCAACGACATGTTCGACGCGCGGATCGCGGTCCGGCGCGCGGGGGCGTACGCCTTGGCTGGCGCGGCGGCCGCGGGGCTCGTGTGGGCGGGGGCGCAGGTCCACGCGCTGCTCGCCGCCGCGTGCTTGCTGCCCGTGCTCTACCTGGCGCCGCGGTTCCATGCGCTCGTGACCATGATGCTGTATCCCAAACGGATGCAGTATCCCGACCTGCTGCGCAGCATCGGCGACGAGCTGGCGGCGGCGCCGACGCGGCAGGAGGTCGTAGAAATCCTGGCAAGCGCGCCGCAGTTGGTGTGCGACACGGACAGCGGCGCCGCGTTCTTCTTGCCCAAGGTGGCGGACGGCGCCGAGCGCATCAGCGTCAGTGGCGAAACGCAGGCGGCGGAGGTGGGGAGCTTGGCCGACGAACCGCTCATCCACCTACTCGTTGGTGGCCGCCGAGCGATCAAGCGGGAAAGCCTCGGGGTGGATCCCCAGTTCGCGCTTATAAAGGATGAGGCCGTGGCGTGCATGGATCGTTTGCGCGCGGCGGTGCTGCTGCCCATTGTGAACGGGGGGAAGGTCGTCGGCGGCCTGGCCGTCGGCCCCCATACCAGCGGCGACGTGTACGACCCCGCTGAACTGGCGGTCCTCAGCCAGCTCGCGCATCAGGCGGCGCAGGCCCTGGATACCGCTGCCCTCCGGGAAGAACGAGACGCAGGGCAGGCGGTTGGGCGAAGCCCAGAGGCGGATTCCGGGCCGGGCGGATACACAGACGCGGCACCTGCGGCTGACCGGGTAGATGTGCCCGCGGCGATCGCCGGCGATCGGTACGTGGTCAAGCGGTGGCTGGGCGAAGGCGCGTACAAACGGGTGTATCTCGCCCACGATCAGGTGCTCGGCCGCGACGTGGCGCTCGCGCTGCTGAAGATGGACGTGTTGGAGATGGACGCCGCCAGTTGGATGCAGCGCGAGGCCCGTACCGTGGCCCAACTGGGAGAACACCCCAACATCGTGCCGGTGTACGACGTTGGCGAGGCCGGCGGCCAGCTCTACGTCACTAGCCAGTTCCTCCCGGGCGGGTCGGTGGCGGAGTTACTGGCGCAGTCCGGGGGTGCGCCCCTGCCGCTGGAGCAGGCGCTCCGGATCGGGCAGGACGTGTGCGCGGCGCTCGAACTCGCGCACGCGAATGGGATCCTGCACGGCGATCTCCGACCGCGCAACGTGCTGCTCACCTCGAGCCAGACCGCTAAGCTCTGCGATTTCAGCGTGGAGCGGCCCCTCGGCCACCCGGGCGCGGCGGACAGGGAGCCGGCGGCCGGCACCGCCGCCTATCTGCCGCCGGAGCACTACACGGGCCAGGAGCTGGACGCGCGCAGCGACCTGTACGGGTTCGGCGTGATGCTCTACGAGATGCTGACCGGCCGGTTGCCGTTCACCGGCGCCGATGCCAGCAGCGTCATCGCCCAACACATCTACAATCCCCCGCCGCTCCCGACGATCTCCAACCCCGCGCTCCCCGCCGCGCTCAGCGACCTGACCCTGGCGTTGCTCGCCAAGGACCCCGCCGCGCGCCCCGCATCGGCAGCCGAGGTTTCCGCTGCGCTCGCCGCCATCGCCCCGGCGCGGGCGCCGTATGCGGCCCACGACGCGACCGTACCTGTGGACGTGGCCGATGCCGTGCCCGACGCGATCACGGGCGACCGGTACGTGGTCAAAGGCTGGCTGGGGGAGGGGGCGTTTAAGCGCGTGTATCTGGCGTACGACACGATGCTTGACCGCGACGTGGCGCTCGCGCTGGTGAAGATGGAAGTGCTGGACGAGAGCGGGCGGCAGCGGTTGCGCCGGGAACTGCGCAGCATGGGCCGCCTCGGGGATCACCAGCACATCGTGACGGTGCACGACGTGGGCGAGGCGGACGGGCAGACGTACCTCATCAGCCAGTACATGGCGGGCGGCGCGGTCTCCGATGTACTGGACCGGACGGACCAGGCCGGGTTGCCGCTGAAGCAGGCTCTGCGTATCGGAGTGGACGTCTGTCGCGCGCTGGAGCACGCACACGCGTACGGGATCATCCACCGGGATCTCAAGCCCGGCAATGTGTGGCTGACGGGGGAGGCGACGGCGGCGCAGGTCTCGGGACCGGAAGGCGCGCACGCGATGCTGGGCGATTTCGGGCTGGCGGCGGTGGCGGACCAGTCGCGCCTGACGAAGGCGGGGCAGATCATGGGCACGGCGGCGTACATGGCGCCGGAGCAGGCGCGCGGCGCGGACCCGGACGCGCGCACCGACCTGTACGCCCTCGGCGTGATGCTATACGAAATGACCACCGGCCGCGTGCCCTTTGCGGGCGGCGATATCGCGAGCATCATCGCGCAGCACCTGCACAACCCGCCGGTGCCACCCATCACGCACACGCCCACGCTGCCGCCCTCGCTGAACGCGCTCATCCTCGCGCTCCTGGTGAAGGAACCCGCCGCGCGCATGCAGACCGCCACCGACGTGCGCACGCGGCTTGAGGCCATCCTCGCCGAGCCGATGCCGAGTGGCGTGCTCCACGAGGCCCACATCAGGACCACGGCCATGTCCATACCGGCCACCTCTGCCCCGACCGAATTGCTCGTGGGGCGCGAGACCGAACTGGCGCGCGCGCAGGTGTTGCTCGGCGACGCGCTCGCAGGCCAGGGGAAGCTACTCCTGCTCGCGGGGGAACCGGGCATCGGGAAGACGCGGCTCGCCACCGAATGCGCGCAGGCCGCGGCGCAGCGGGGCGCGCGCGTGCTGTGGGGCCGGTGTTATGAAGGCGAGGGGGCCCCGGCGTACTGGCCCTGGGTACAGATTCTGCGGACCTACGTGGTCGAGCGGGACGCCGACCTGCTGCGCGCCGAGTTGGGCGCCGGCGCGGCGCACGTGGCGCAGATGGTCTCCGACGTGCAGGCGAAACTGCCCGAGGTCGAATCCGCGCCCGAATTGGATGCCGGCGCCGGCCAGTTTCTCCTGTTCGACAGCGTGGTGCGCTTTCTCAAGAACGCCGCCATGGCGCAGCCGCTCGTGCTCATCCTCGACGATTTGCACTGGGCCGATCCGTCCTCGCTGCTGCTCTTGCAGTTCCTCGCGCGCGCGCTGGCGGACGGGCGGCTGTTCGTGCTGGGCACATACCGGGACGCCGAGGTTGATCGCGACCACCCGCTAGCCGAGGCACTGGGGCAGCTCGTGCGCGAACCCGTCAGCGAGCGCCTCCACCTGACCGGGCTGTCCGAGGACGCGGTCGCCACACTGATCCAGGCGCAGCGGCGCGAAGGGATCGACGCGGCGCTGGCCCACACGGTGTACGAGCGCACAGCGGGCAATCCCTTCTTTATTAAGGAAACCCTGCGGCACCTGGAGGAGACGGGCGCGGCGGACGGCGGGGGTGGCGTGCCCGCAGGGGTGCGAGACGTGATTCGTCTGCGCCTGGCTCGCCTGTCCGAACGCTGCGTGGCGATCCTCACCATGGGCGCCGTCGTGGGCCGCGATTTCGGGGACGTCGAGGTGGAGGCGGTCAGCGGATTCCCCATGGCAGAGGTGTGGGCCGCGCTCGAAGATGCCGAGCAGGCGGGGTTGATTCGCGAGGTGGGCCAACAGGTGAAACGCTGGCGATTCATCCACGCGCTCATCCGTGAAACGCTGTATGACGATCTCGGCCGCGCGCGCCGGGCTGAACTGCACCGGCAGATCGGCGAAGCGCTCGCCCGCCTGCACGCGGATCACCTGGACCCGTACCTCCCGGTGCTGGCGTTTCACTTTGCCGAAGGGGTGCACGCCGGCGCGGACGTGGATCAGGCGGTGCACTACAACGTCCGTGCCGCCAAGCGCGCCATGGGCCAAACGGCGTTCGACGACGGGGTCGCGCATTTCCGGCGGGCCCTCGAGACGCAGCAAGCCGCCGCGGCTCCGGACGAGGCGCTGCGGTGCCAGCTGTACGTGTGGCTGGGGTACGCCTTGACGGCCGTGAACCAGACCACCGAGGCCATGGACGCGCTCTCGCAAGCGATCGCGTTGGCGCGCAAGCATGGGCTGGTCAAGCCGTTCGCCGATGCGGCGTTCCTGTATAGCAGTTTACGCACGTCCTACGCCGTGCTCGACGAAGAAGTGGTGGGGCTCGTGGAAGAAGGCTTGCGTCTGGTGGGGGATCGCCCCAGCCCGGAGCACGCCATGCTCCTGGCGCAACTGTCCATCTGTCTATCCAATGCCGGTCGCGAGCCGGACCGGGCGACGAGCCTGAGTGAGGATGCGCTCGACATGGCCCGGGAGCAAGGGGATTCGCAGGCGCTGCTGCACGCGTTGGGGAGCCGACTCGAATCCGCCCAGATCGTCCCCGCCGAGCGGGCGGCACTGGCCGGGGAGATGGCGGCGGTAGGCCGGCGTATCAACCGGCCCGAGTGGCTGGGGTTGGCGCTCATGCGCCGCGCCACTGCCGGACTGGAGCTGGGCGATCGCGACACGTTCGGTCGCGACGTGCGCGAATTAGTGGAGTTGGTCGAGCGGGTGCCGTGGGCGCGGAACCAATGGAACCTCGAAGTCGCCCGCGCGGTGGACGCGGTGCTGGATGGCCGCTTTAGCGATGCTGCGGCGCACCGCAGCGCGGCGCTGAAGGCTGGCCGGCGGTATCGCGAGAAGAACGCGATTCAGACGTTCTATACCCAGGAATTTCTGTTCAATCATGTGCGGGGGACGTTGCCGGACCTGGGCGACATCATCCGCCAAGCGGCGTCGGAGGAGCTGTACAGGTTCGGGGTGCGCCTGTCGGTAGGCCTGTTGCACGTGGCCGAAGGCGACATGGCCGCTGCGCGGGCGGAGTGGGAGCGCTTGGCGGGGCACGAGTTCGCCGACTTGCCGGAGGATCGCGTGAAGAGCACGTGGTTATCCGGCATGGCCGAGATCGCGGTCGCGCTGGAGGATGCCCCGCGTGCGCGCCTGCTCTATGACCTGTTGACTCCCTACGCGGACCTGACGATCACCATGGGCGGCGGCAGCGCGTGCATGGGGTCCACGCAACGGTACCTCGGACTGCTCGCCGGGTATCTCGAGCGGTGGGGTGAGGCTGAAGCGCATTTCGAGGCGGCCATCGAGCTGAACGCACGCCTGCGGGCGCGACCGTTCGTGGCGCACACGCAGTACGTGTACGCGCGCATGCTGCTCGCGCGCGGCGACGCGGGGGACCAGGATAAGGCGCGCGATCTCCTCGCCGCCGCCGCCGCGACCGCCGACGAGCTGGGTATGCCCCGGCTACTCCGCGACGCCCGTGCCGCTCTGCCTTCCGGCCCCGGGGTGGCCGGCAGGCCGGAACCGGAGGCCGGACCGGGCGGCGCCGAAGATTCCGGGTGGGCCGGATCTGCAGGATTCGTGGGCCGCGATGCTGAACTGGCGCGCGCGCGGGCAGCCCTGACGGAAGCGGTACAGGGCCAGGGGCAGGTGCTGCTCCTCGTGGGCGAACCGGGAATCGGAAAGACCCGGCTGGCGACCGAGTGCGCGGCGGCGGCGGCGCACTCTGGCGCGCGGGTCCTGTGGGGCCGGTGTTTCGAGGGCGAGGGGGCGCCGGCGTTCTGGCCGTGGGTCCAAATCCTGCGCCGGTATGTGGCAGACGCGGATGCGCAACGCTTGCGCGCGGACTTAGGTGACGGGGCCCCGCACGTGGCGCAGATGGTGTCGGACATTCGCGCGGCGCTGCCGGAGATCGCGGATGCACCACCGCTGGAAGGCGACGCCGCACGCTTCTTGCTGTTCGATGCGGTATCGCGATTTCTCAAGAACGCGGCGGCCGTACAACCGTTGATGCTGGTGCTCGACGACTTGCACTGGGCCGACACATCGTCCCTGCTGCTGTTGCAGTTTCTGGCGGGAGAGCTGGCCGACGCGCCGCTGTTCATCCTGGGGACGTACCGCGACGTGGAGGTGGACAAGGACCATCCCCTGGCCGAAGCGATGGGGCGGCTCGTGCGGGAGCCCGTCACCCGGCGCATACACCTGGGCGGCCTGTCCGAGGCGGCCGTCGGGGCCTTAGTAGAGGGCGACGACCCGGCCTTTGCGCATGCCGTGTACGCGCAGACGGAGGGGAACCCGTTCTTTATCCAGGAGACGGTGCGGCACCTGCAGGAGTCCGGCGGCAGCATCGCGGACATGGGAGTGCCTGCAGGCGTGCGCGACGTGATCCGCCTGCGCGTGGCGCGGTTGCCCGATGCCTGCCGCGAGCTGTTGACGATCGGGGCCGTCGTGGGCCGCGAGTGCGAGCGGGCGGTGCTCCTGAGCGTGCGCCAATGGACGGAGGCTCAGCTGCTCGACGTCGCGGCCGTCGCCACGCGCGCCGGGCTGATTGAGGATACCGACAGCCGGCCTGCGTCGTACCGCTTTGTACACGCGCTTATCCGCGAGACGATCTACGATGATCTGCAACCATCCGCCCGCGCACAACTGCACCGGGAGGTGGGGAACGCGCTGGAGAGCCTCCACGCGAACAACCTCGAACCGCACCTCCCCGCCCTCGCCCATCACTGTTCCGAAGCGCTCCCCGCCGGTGTCGATGCAGAGAAGGCGATCGCCTTCAGTGTCCGGGCCGCGGAGCGCGCGACGGCGCAGATGGCATTCGAGGCCGCCGTCATGCATTACGAGCGCGCCCTGCACGTCCTGCAGCGGCAGGTATCCGGGGACCCCCTGCAGCAGTGCACCCTCATGCTTGAGCTGAGCCGGGCGCTGATCAACGCGGGCGACGTCGAACGCGTTGAGGAGACCCTCTTCCAGACGTGCGACCTCGCCCGCCGCCTCCCGGCGCCTGAATTGTTCGCTGAAGCGATCTTTCTGCTCAGGCATGTGCGGTACGTGTACGGCGCCGCCGACGAGGCGCTTGTCGAGCTGATCGAAGAAGGGTTGGGCCTGCTGCCCGAGGAGGACAGTGCCGCACGCGCTAGCCTCTTGGCACAGTTGTCACGCACGCTCTATGGGGTCCCGGATACCGAGCACCGCCAGGTTACGCTCAGCGCGGACGCCCTGGCGATGGCGCGCCGCGTCGAGGATGCGCAGGCCTTGACGCATGCACTCCGCAGTCGTCACAACCTGATCGCACTCGACCCGACGGAACGCGCGGCGCTGGCCTCGGAACTTGTGGATTTGGCCACGGAAAAGGGGCGCACTGACTGGCTGGCGATGGGGTTGTCCATCCGCTCCGGCGTGCGGGTGAGACTTGGGGACGTCACCGGCTTTGAGGCGGACGTGAACGCGCTCATCGCGTTGGCGGACAAGATGCCGCTGCCCGAGAATGTCTACGTGGCGCAGGGCGCGCAAGTCGTCCGCGCCATTCTGTTTGGGCACTTTGCCGACGCAGAACAGCACGCCGTGCAGGCCCTTGAAAGCGGCCGAAACGTCCAGGTGACAAACGCGGGTCAGACGTTTGCCGGCCACATCGGCATCCTGCGTTGGCTCCAGGGGCGGCTGCCCGAAGTGGAAAGCAGCATGCCGCAACCGGGCGACCGCGACGGCGCGCTGCCTATCTACCGCTTGTACCGGGCGCTCGTGAATCTCGAGCTGGGACGCCAGGGCGAGGCGCAGGCTGAATGGGATGCGTTGGCCGCGCAGGACTTCGCGGACCTGCCCCACGATTGGAACCGGCCGACCCTCTTGGCACTCGCTACCGAAGTGGCTGCTGCCCTCGACGACGGACCACGCGCCGCGCACCTGTACGCCATGTTGTTGCCGCTGGCTGACGAGACGATCACACAGGGGACCGGTAATTTCTGTTTGGGTTCCGCGGAACATTGGCTTGGCGTGCTCGCTGCCCTGTTGGACCGATGGGCGGAGGCGACCGCCCACTTCGAGGCGGCGGGGGAGATGAACGCACGCATGCGGGCGCGGCCGTTCGTGGCGCGGACGCAGTATGCGTACGCGCGCATGCTGCTCGCGCGCGGTGACGCCGGGGACCAGGACAAGGCGCGGGGGCTGCTGACCGAAGCGGCCGCGACGGCCGAGGAGCTGGGCATGGCGACGCTGCAGCGCGACGCCCGTGCCGGCCTGGATGGCGCGAACGCGCCGGAGCAGGGGTAGGCCGGGCCAGGGCCCCACGGGCTCGCGGAGCCAGCGGCGATGCGGGGCGCACTGAACGCACCCCCCCCCGCAGACGAGGGGTATGGTCTGGGCTCAATGGTGATGCATAACCAACGTATGGCGTCTCTGTAGTCCTTTCTGCAAACTGGCGTCCCAGCAAGCTGGCGTGGGGTAGAGGCCGCTGTTATGTGTGTATAGAGGTGGCGTTGCTGCGCCATTTCGCAGGGGAACCGGGAACGGACAGGTGGGACAGGATCCATCGGCGGGGAGTGGCGGCGACGCGCGTCTCCGTTGGGGTGTCGCGCAGCTCCACGAGAGAACCACGTGATCGCCTCCGCCGTTCTGGTGGGCGCGACGCTTCTGCTGGTGGGGGCCGCAGTCCTGGCCGTGCGCTTGGCGGCGACCACACGCTCGCGCGCTTGGGTTCTGCTGGCGGTGGGTATCGTGCTCTTGGTGGCCCGGGATGTGGTGACCATGACGCAGAATCTGTGGGGCCTCCGCGCGGAGACGGATGGCCTGGCGGTGATGACCCTGCTGCTCTCCGGCTGTCTGCTGGCGGGGCTGCTGTATGTCCGCCGGGAGTTCGCGGCCCAGACTGACGCGACGCCTCGACGCACCGCGCGCTTCGGCGCGCCGGTCCCGGGGGTGGGATGGCTGTTGCCGCTGCTGGCGGCGGGCGCGGTCCTGGTGGGCACGTTCACCCTGTGGTGGGACATGCGCACGAACGCGCAGTCGATCCTGGTTGGGACCACACACCGGGGCGCCGGCGAAGCTTCGCAAAAGTTTTCCGACCAGTTGGAGACGGATATTCGGGCGCTGGACCGGATGGCGCGGCGGTGGGCACGGCGCGGGCAGACGCCGCCGGATGAGTGGGTCGCGGACGCGCAGCGGTACCTGACGGATACGCCGAGCCTCCAGGCGCTGGCGGTCGTGCGGGGCGAGGGGCGGGTGCAACGCTTCGTCACGGTGCGGTCCGGCGCGGCGGGCCGGGACCGTGCGGCGGCGGTGCTCGTGGCGCGCGAGACGACGCTCGCGGGTCCTGCGCCCGGGACGCCAGGTGGGCTCAGCGTCCCGGTCCACTTACAACTCACGGCGTCGGGGCTGTGGACGGCATTGCCGTTGCTCAATCAAGACGAGTTGGATGGCTACCTCCTGGGGCTGTTCGATGTGCAGTGGCTCATCGACGACTTGTTGCCCCGGACGGATGCGCTAACGCACAGTCTGGTCGCGTACGTCCGGGGCGAGGAACTGGGGCGCACGGGCCCGATCAGTGCGCCGCCCAACGCTTGGCACCAGTCGGCGAGTTTTCGGGTCGGGGACACCCCCTTCCGCGTCGAGGTGTGGCCGACGGCGGTGGCGCTGGCCGCGTCGCGGTCGAATCGGGCCTTTCTCGTGCTGGTGAGCGGGTGTTTGGCCGCCGCTTTGGTGGGGACCATCGCCCAGCTTGCGCAAACCGCGCGGCGCCGGACCGAGGCCATCGAGCGAAACACTAACGCATTGCGCGAGAGCGAGGCCGGCCTGGCCCGGGCGCAGGAAATCGCGAACATGGGAAGCTGGGAGCTATCCATTTCCGACGGTACGGCCACCTGGTCGGCGCAGCTCTACAAGATCTGCGGCGTGGCGCCGGAAACCTTTCGCCCGACGCTGGAAAATTTCTTGCCGCTCGTGCACTCGGACGATCGCGGCCGGGTCCGACGTACGATCGAGGACACCATCCGGTCGCACGAGCCCTTCACACTCGACTACCGCCTGGTGCGGCCCGACGGGGAAGAGCGCTGGGCGCACGCGCAGGCCGAGGCGGTGTTGGACGCGGAGGGGGCCGTGGTGTCCATACGCGGCATCACGCAGGACGTGACCGGCCAACGCCGCATGCAGGAGCGCATCCAGCGCGCGCAGAAGCTGGAGAGCCTGGAGATTCTGGCCGGCGGTGTCGCCCACGATTTCAACAACCTGCTCGTGGGCATCCTTGGCGGCGCGGACCTGGCCCTGTCCACCCTCGAGCCGGAGGCGCCGGGCCGCGCCGATCTGGAGCTGGTCAAGGTGGCCGCCCAGCGCGCCTCCGACCTGACCACTCAGATGCTGGCGTACTCCGGGAAGGGGACCTTCGTGGTGGAACCCGTGGACCTGTCGCGGCTCGTGCAGGAAATGGCACGCCTGCTGGAAGTCTCCATCGCCAGCCGCGTGACGCTGGCGTACGAGTACGCGCCGAATTTGCCCAAGGTCCGGGGCGACGCCGCGCAGTTGCGCCAGGTGGTCCTCAATTTGGTGCTCAACGCTTCGGAGGCTAGCGCGGACCGGGGCGGCTTCATCACGCTGCGTACGGGCACGATGCAAGCGGACCGCGCCTACCTGGCCGACACGTATCTGGAGGACGACGTGGCGCCTGGAGCGTACGTCTACCTGGAAGTCACCGATCGGGGGGAGGGCATGGACGAGGACACGCGGGTGCGCATCTTCGATCCGTTCTTCACCACGAAGTTCCAGGGACGCGGACTCGGCCTGGCGGCGGTGCTCGGCATCGTCCGCAGCCATCACGGCGCCGTGCGCGTCGATTCCGTGCCGGGCCACGGCACCACCCTTCGGGTGCTCCTCCCCAGCGAACCGGCCTGAGAGTACGGGCGCCTCCGGGCCGGCGCGCACCCGTCCTGCGCCGCACGCGGCCGCGCTGTCCGGTAGAGTAGGCGCATGCGCATTCCTCCGCCCCTGGCGGCGCTGACTCTGCTCGCACTTGCAGCGGCATGTGAGGGGTTGCCTATGGACCGGAGCGTGCTGGAGGGGTGGTCCGGGCTCGGCGCACCCGCGCTGACCCGCGCCGACATTGCCGCGGGGTTGCGCGAGGCCTTGCGCGTAGGCACGCAGCGGGCGGTGGCGCGCGTCGGGCGGGCGGACGGGTTCAACGCCGATCCCGACATTCACATTCCGTTGCCCGAGAAGCTGGCGCGCGCGCAGGTGGCGCTGCGGCGCGTGGGCGCGTCGGGGTTGGCGGACGATCTGGAGTTGCGGCTCAACCGGGCGGCGGAGGCCGCGGCGCCGGAAGCGCAGCGCCTCTTCTGGGACGCCATCGCGCAGCTCACGTGGGCGGACGCGGAGCGCATCTACCGCGGGCCCGACGACGCGGCGACGCAGTACTTCCGGCGGACGACGAGCGGGCCGCTGATGGACGTGATGCGCCCGGTGGTGGAGGGGCAGCTTGCGCGGGCGGGCGCGGTGCAGGCCTACGACCGGATGATGGGGCGGTACCGCGCGCTGCCGCTGGTGCCGGACATCAAAGCGAACCTTACCGAGTACGCGCTGGAGCAAACGCTGGCCGGGTTGTTTCTGTACTTGGCGCGCGAAGAAGCCGCCATCCGCCGCGATCCCGCCAAGCGCACCACGGCGCTGCTCCGCCGCGTTTTCGGCGCCGGCGCCTAATCAGCCGCGACGGCCTCAACCGGTTCCCCCTCCGGCAGGCCGGCCTTGAGGTAGGCCGCGACGACGCGGGCGCGCACCGCCGGATCGCGGTAGGGCAGCCTTCCGGCCATGCCGGCGACCGTCCAGTCGGGACTGAGGCGCAGCAAATCCTGCGCCGCTTCATGGGCCGCGGCCAGCTCCCCCATTTCCGCGTAAGTGCGGGCCAGGAGCGCGTGCCCGCGTACGAAATTGGGGTACTGCGTCACGAACTCGCGGAGGTGGACGATTGCTTCCTCGAACCGCCGGAGCAGCGCGTACGTCGCGCCGTACACGAAGCCCAGCATCGCCCGCCGGCTCGGATCGAGGCGCACAGCCCGGTCCAGCAGTTCCAGGGCCTCGTCGTAGCGCTCAACCCCGGCGAAGGTATGCGCCACGAACTGGAGCACCGCCGGGTTGCGGGGCTCCAGCGCATAGGCGCGCTCGGCCGCCGCCTCCGCACGATCGAAGTCCTGGGCGAACAGGGAAATGGCGCCCACGACCGCGTGGGGATACCCCAGGTGTGGCTCCAGCGCCATGGCCTGCTCCGCGCGTTCCCGCGCCCGCGGCAGCACCGCGGGGTCTCGCGTCCATTGGTTGGCCCATGCCTCTATACCGGTGCGCGCGAGCAACGCATGGGCCTCGGCGAGCGTCGGGTCGCGTGCCACGGCCTCGTGCAGGAACGTGCGCGCCTGCGCGACGCTCTCCGCGGTGCCAATCCAGTACGCGGCCACACCGCGCAGGTAAAGGTCGTACGCCTCCGGGTCCGCAGTCGGAATGCGCGTGAGCTGCGCGCGCTCCTCCGGCGTCAGGGCCACGCGCAGTTCGGCCACGATGGCCTGCGTCACTTCGTCCTGCAGGGCAAAGATGTCGGTCAGCTCCCGGTCGTACCGTTCCGACCAGAGATGGTGGCCCGTGGCCCCGTCGACGAGCTGCGCGGTGATGCGCACGCGGTTTCCCGCCTTGCGCACGCTGCCTTCGAGCACGTACTGCACGTTCAGGTCGCGGGCCACGTCTTGGACTTTGGTGGGTTTCCCCTTGTAGGTGAACACCGAGTTGCGCGCGATCACGAGCAGGCCGCTGATCTTGCTCAAGTCCGTAATGAGGTCCTCGGTCATCCCGTCGGCGAAGTACTCCTGCTCCGGGTCGCCGCTCATGTTCGCGAACGGCAAGACCGCGATGGCCGGCTTCTCGGCAGGCGCCGCGGCCGCCGGTTCGCCCTCGGGCAGGCCGGCCCTGCGCAGCGCATTGGTGGAGCGCAGCGTGTCGTGGGGCTCCTTGAACGGAATGCGTCTGCCGAATTCCGCGACCGTGAAGCCGGGACTGATACGCAGGATCTCAGCTACTGCTGCCTGCGCGTTCGCCATGTCGCCCGTCTCCGCGTACGCGCTCGCCAGAAACAAGTGCGCACCGATGAGGTCGGGGCTCCGGTTGATCGCTGCCTTCAGCAGGCCGATGCCCTCCTCGAAGCGTTCGAGGCTGACGTGCGCCGCTCCGAGGTAGAAGGTCCGAAATGGATTCTGGGGATCGAGACGAACGGCGTGCCGAAGGGGAGCGAGGGCCTCGCGGGCCCGACCGCTCATGTAGAGCGCTTCGCCCAGGCTGCCGAGCGCGGCGGCATCATTTGGTCCCAGTTCCACGGCCCGCCCCGCGGCCGCCAACCCCTCGTCGTGGCGACCGCTGAACATGTAGACGCGCCCGAGCTGCGCGTGCGCCTGGGGTAGCGCGGGGTCGAGCGCCACGGCCCGTTCGGCGCTGGCGATGGCGCGCGTCATCACCTTGGGATCGTCGCTCCACTGCGACACCGACTCCAAGAAGTGCGTTATGGCCAGGCCCCTGTGGGCGAGTGCGAATCCCGGATCGAGTGCGATGGCGCGCTCGAACAATTCCCGCGCGCGAAGCGTGTCCACGCGCGACTGCCGCAGCACATACGCCTGCGCGCGCAGGTAGAGGTCATACGCGTCCAGGTTGGCTGTCGGCGGCGTCTCGGTGCGGGCGTGTTCGTCCTCCGTCAGCGTTACGCGCATCGCGGACACGATCTCCTCGCGCACGTCATCCTGGAGCCCGAAGAGATCGGTCACTGCGCCGTCATAGCGGTCGGACCACAGGTGATGTCCGGTCGCACCATCCACGAGCTGGGCTGTGATGCGCACCTGATCGCCCATCTTCCGCACGCTGCCTTCCACGATGTACTGCACGTCCAGGTCGCGCGCCACGTCTTGGACTTTGGTGGGTTTCCCTTTATACGTGAACACCGAGTTGCGCGCGATGACGAGCAGGCCGCTGATCTTCGACAGGTCGGTAATCAGATCCTCTGTCATGCCGTCGGCGAAGTACTCCTGCTCCGGATCGCCGCTCATGTTCGCGAACGGCAGCACCGCGATCGCGGGTTTCTCCGCCCCAGCGGCCGGTGCCGGCCAGTATCGCTCGATCACGACGTCGATGCGTCCCAGCCCCTGATCAGGCAGGCTCAAGCCCCCGAACACTTTGTTGCGCTGTTCTGCTGAGTAGTTCGGCATGAGCCGGTGGAGCTGTTCCACCGCCCATCGGGCGTTGTCCTGCTCGCCAATCTCCTCGTAAGCCAGGGCCAATGGGAGGTAGACGAACCCCATGTCCGGGAGGAGGGTGGCGGATCGCCGCAGCTCCCGGGCGGCGTCTTTGTACCGGCCGAGTACCAGGTACGCGGACCCGCGGATGCTGATGCTCCACCGGTCATGAGGATCCAGGCGCATGGCCTGTTCCACGGCCGCCAGCGCCTCTTCCCCCCGCCCTTGGCGGCTCAAGGCCATGGCCAGGGATTGATAGCCCCACAGGTTCGGTGCGATCGCAATGGATTGTCTCGCCATGTCGATGGCCTCATCCACCCGATCCTGAAACTGGTAGTACATAGCCAGTTGCGCTTCCGGGGTTCCCGAGCTGTCCCGGAGGGCGACCGCCTTGAGCGCGAATTCCTCGCAGCGTTGTAGGGCGGCGGGATCGGTAGTCCACTGCGACATCCAATCCAGGAGATAGGTAAAGGAGAGCAGGCCGTACGCCGTCGCGAATTGGTCGTCGAGCGCGATGGCCTGTTGCAGCGTGTCCCGGGCCTGGGCGTTGGTCTCCCGGGTTGCGAGGTTTATCAGGGATAATGCCCGCAGGTACAGATCGTACGCTTCCAGGTTGGCGGTCAGAGGCAGGGCAGTCCGGGCGCGTTCTTCATCCGTGAGGGTGACCGACAGCGCCTCCACGATGCGAGCCATCACGTCGTCCTGCAATGCGAAGATTTCGCCGGCGGGGCGATCGAACCGCTCCGACCACAGGTGATGCCCGGTGCCGGCATCGATCAATTGCGCATTGATGCGGACGTTCTCGCCCATCTTGCGCACGCTGCCTTCGAGGAGGTATGCAACCTTCAGTTCATCGGCGATTTGCTGCACGGGCACGTGGCGGCCCTTGTAATAAAAGACGGACGTGCGCGCGATGACCCGCAGCCCCGAAATCTTCGACAGGTCCGTGATCAGGTCTTCGGTCATGCCATCGGCGAAGTACTCCCGCTCGTCGTCGCCGCTCATGTTCACGAACGGCAGCACCGCGATGGAGGGTTTTTCCTCGGCAACCGGAGTGGGCGGGGGAGCGGGGGTCTCTCCCTGGCCGCGGAAGAACAACACGCCCGCGACGGCCAACACGAGCGCTACGACAGCGGGCCACACCGGCCGCGCGGGGCGCGGGGGCGGTGGAGCCAATGCTGCGGCGGGGGCGTCGAGCCGGACGCGGTACGCCCGCACGGGGTTGGGCAGATTCTTCAATTCCTGCGGCCCCATGTCCACGAAGGCCACGTCCACGCGGGTCTGCACCTGCGCGTGCACGGCTTCGGACAGACAGATGCCGCCAGGGTCGGCGAGCGCCTCCAAGCGCGCGGCGATGTTGATGCCGTCGCCGTACAGGTGGCCGTCCTCTTCCCGAATGTCCCCCAGGTTGATCCCGATGCGAAATAGCAGCTTGCGTTCCTCGGGCAGCGACGCATTCCGCGCTTCGAGCACGCGCTGAATCTCGATGGCGCAGCGCACCGCATCAAGCGCAGCGGGGAACTCCGCGAGAAAGTTATCCCCCGTGAAGTCCACGATGCGGCCGCGATGGCCGTCCACCAGCACACGCACCTGTTCCCGGTACGCGCCCAGCGTCCGGACGGTGGCGTCCTCGTCCTGCGCCATGAGCCGCCCGTAGCCGACCACGTCGGCGCTCAGGATCGCGGCGAGGCGGCGGTCGGGCGTGTCGGCGGCCATGGCGTCGTGCGGCGGTTACGCGTTCATCGCGTCGATGAACGCGTTGGCTTCCGCAATGGACCGTTCCAAGTCGCGCTTGTGGACTCCCACCGCTCCCATGGCGCGGTAGTAGGTCGTCTGGCAGCCCGCCGCCCCGAGCAGCGCCACGAGTGCGGCGGCGGGTAGCCACAGTCTTCCTGCCTGCATACGCGAATGCTCCCCTCAGTGATCCCTCGCCTCGGACGGTGTAGAATAGCGCATCCGCTGCGGCGCCCGCCCCGGGCGTCCTCCGCGGCTTCCCCGTGTGCAGCAGCCGCATATGTACTCGCGCGTTCGTGGGTCTTCTCAGCGTGGCGGTGCTCCCGTTTGCGGCCGGCGCCGACGTGCTGATCGTGCGGCAGGGCGCACACGGCGAGCGCGCTATTCCCTGCGTTATTCACCGCGAGACCGACACGTCCTTCAGCGTGCAGATGCTGGTGGGCAAGCGAATGAGCCGGGCTACGTTTCCCAACGATCGCGTCCTCCGCGTCGAGCGCCACACGGCTGAGGAGAACGCCGCCCTCCTCGCCCGGTGGGCCGCTGCCGATGCTCCGCCCGCGCCCGCGGCACCCGCCGCACCCGCGACCCAGAACACCGTCCCACCACCGGCGGCGCCGACTCCGGCGGATCCCGACGAGGCCGTGCGCACGGCAATCCGCACGGCGGGGGCCGCCGCCCGCCGGCGCGTCGACGTGCACTACCGGGCCCTGCGTACTCGCGTGGAGGCGTATCACCGGGAGAATCTCGCCAAACTGGATGCCGCCGCCATGCCCGAACAGTACGCCTTGATCCGCGCCACGCAGGCCCGGGTGCTGGAGCAACTGGGGCAGGCCGTGGCCGCCGTCCGGCGCCGGATCGACGCGACCGAAACACGCGGGCTGCAGGACGGCGACGGGGCCGCCGCGGGTGCCCTGCATCGGCTCGCCGCCGCGTACGTCGCGACCGCCGCGCCCTAGGGTCGGGGTGAGGGCGCCGCCGGCCTTGAGTACACTGCACATGCGTGCAGCTTTCCCAACGCCCAGGGGGGCGCGCCGCGGTGGCGTCACCACCGCCGGCAGAAGGAGGAGGGAGCCGTGTCGATTCCGCTGATCTGCCCGCAGTGTGGCAAGCGCGGTAAGGTCCGCGACGAAAAGGCAGGTGGGCAAGTGCGCTGCTCGGGCTGCGGCGCCACGGTCCACGTGCCGGCGCCGTCCCGGGGCGCCCGCGCCGATCCACCCGGGGCGGGGGGGCAGACCTCGCAGGAGTGGCAGGATCCGAGCACCCCGTGGCGCCCACCGCCGACCCGGCTCCTCGTGCGGGTCGCCGTCGCGGTGGCCGGAGTCCTGGGGTTGGTGGCGGTGGTGTTCGTCGTCGAAGGTATCGGGACCTCGCGCGTGCGGAAGAATGACTTGACGGCTGGGGCGGCACGGGGAGATAAGCAAGCACAGTACGACCTGGCGATGATGTATTACACGGGCGAGGGCCTGGGCGTGTTGCGCGACGTTGACCTGGCTTTCGCGACGTTCACCACTGCGGCGAAGCGGGGTCATCGGGAGGCGCAGTTTGTCCTGGCCCACATGCACGAGTGGGGCGAGGCCGAGCCCGCCAATCCCGAACAGGCCCGGCGCTGGTACGGCCAATCAGCCCAGCGCGGTCACGCGGGCGCGCTGCAGAAGTACCGCGAGATTGGGGACGAGGGAGACGTGATAGCGCAGATCGTGCTCGGACAGATCTACGACTTGGGCAAGGGGGTTCCGGTGGACTACGCGGAAGCCGCCACTTGGTATCGCCGCGCCGCGGAACAGGGGGCGGCGGCGGCGCAGTACGCCCTGGGCATCATGTACGTGGAGGGCAAAGGCGTGCAGCAGGATCCGGCGGAAGCGGTGACTTGGCTACGCCGCGCCGGCGACCAGCGGAACGTGCTCGCCCAGTATCAGCTCGGGCGGCTCTACAGCGGCGGGCGAGGCATTCCGCGGAATGCGGGCGAGGCCGTGGCGTGGTACACGCAGGCCGCGGAGGCCCGCCACCTGGACGCCCAAATGGCGGTGGCGGAACTGTACTACGAGGGCGACGGGGTGCAACAGGACTATGCGGCCGCGCTGCGGTGGTTGACCGCCGCGGCGAAACGCAACCACACGGAGGCCCAGTTCCGCGCCGGCGGGATGCACTACAACGGGCAGGGGACGCCGCGGGACTTTGCTAGAGCCCTCGGCTATTTCCAGAGAGCGGCGCTGCAGAAGCATGCGCTCGCCGCCTACGCCGCGGGCGTCATGTACGCAAACGCTCCAGGCGTCGCCCCCCGGAACCTTATGGAGCAGCTGGCGCCGTCCACGAAAGAAGCCGGCTACTGGCTCAGCCTCTCTGCGCAACTCGGCGGATGGGAGAAACCGGAGGTGCTGGTGGACCGCAAGAACAAAGAGGCCTACGTGTTCGTTCCGGACCAGGGCCTGATCGTGCGGAACAGCAAGGCCCGGCGGAAGTACCCGCCACCGGGCTAGGCCCGGAACCCGACGGCACGAGGGACACCCTGGCGCCGCCCCGCGGCCTGTCCAGGGTCAGGTGCCGTCCGCGTCGTCCGACAGATCGAGATCGGGATACAGCTTCGCCGCGCAGGTGGGGCACAACCCGTGGCTGAAGCGCGTCTCCGCGTGCGCCTCCAGGTACGCTTCGATCTGTTGCCAGTAGCCGCGGTCGTCGCGCACGTTCCGGCACGACGAGCAGATGGGCAGCAGCCCGCTGAGCGACTTCACCTCGGCCAGCGCCTCTTCCACCATCGTTTCCAGGCGATCGCGATACCGCTGCAGCTCCGCTTCGACGCGCTTGCGCTCGGAAATGTCGCGCACGATGCCCGTGAAGATCCGCCGATCCGGAAACTGCACGTCGCTGACCGCCAGGTCGATCGGAAAGACGGTGCCGTCCTTGTGGAGGCCCACCGCCTCGCGGCCGATCCCGATAATCTTCGCCTCGCCGGTGTCCAGGTACTTTGTAATGTACGCGTCGTGTTCGGCCTGGTAGGGCAACGGCATCAGGCAGCTGACGTTCGTCCCGACCAAGTCCACGGCCGTGTAGCCGAACATGCGCTCCCCGGCGGTGTTGATGCTTTCGATGGTGCCGCGCTCGTCGATCGTGATGATCGCGTCGACGGCGGTCTCAACGATGGCGCTTAGCCGCGCCTCGCTTTCGCGAAGTGCCTCGTCCATGGATTTGCCGGTGGCCACGTCGCCGCCGCGGCCGGTGGGCTCTCGTTGCTCGTCCATCCTAGCTGACACTCCGCATTCCGTCGTGGGGTTCCCTCGTGCGCGCGCGCGGTCACCGGTGCGGCCCCCCTGTACGCAAATGCCGGCGCGGCGGGGAGAGTACAGGAGACGGGGCTCGCTGTTCAAGTACACGGGGTCTTTTATACCTTCCGTGCTATTACAACCACCATAAGCCGCACCACAGTTGCAGATGCTCACGAGGAACTACGTGTTGCTGTGCCCTCGGGATTGCGGAGGCGGTGGTGCACGACGGCCCCCCGCATGGCAACTGCCGGTGCGGTCGGCACCGGGGGCCGTGGCGGCTAGTCGTTCGTGACGTGAAAGACGCGGTACTCGACGGCGCCCGGTAGCACGCGTCCTTCGGCGACGGCTACCACGCTGTTGAGCCACGCGTAGCGCTCGTCTCCCGTTTCGAAACGCGGCTGCGTCATGAAGTACGTGTCGCCGTAGTCGCAGGTGCGATTGCCCGCCAGCGTCTCGGTAACCGCTTCGTTCATGACCAGGACGCCGACGTACTGCATATAGATGTTGGCGCCGTCGTCCGTGGTGAGCGTGGCGCGCACATCCAGGCGTCCCACCCCATCGGGGCCGATCAGCAGCCAGTCCGCGCCGCTCGCCCCAAGCGTCCCCTTGAGGCGTGGTCCCTCGAACGTGCCCCCCGCCACGTCTGCGATGATCCGGGTCCCCGTGGGGACCGGGCCCACCGGCGTCGCCTCTTTCAAATCCGCGTGATACGTCAGCAAATGCTCCAACTTGGCCACGACTCGCCTCCTCCGTACAATGCGCCTTCAGCCGGACTCCCCGGCGGTCTTGATACTACCAGGCTGCGCGCCCCCCCCCCCCCGATTGACAGGCGCCGCGCCTCCGGCGAGAATGGACCTTATCCGAGGGGGCGCTACCCGGCACTGGTGATCCCTGGGGGGCTGAGGGCACGTGCACTGCGCGCAGTGTAATCACGATAACCGACCGGGAACGGGATTCTGTACCGAGTGCGGGACGGAACTCGCGGCGCTGTGCCCCGCGTGCGGCAACGCGAGCGAACCCGACGCGAAGTTCTGCGGTGCGTGCGGCGCCCCGCTCGCGGCCGAGGTGCCGCCCCGCCCCCGGCCCGCTGTCCCCGCGCACCTGGCGGAAAAGATCCGCGACGCCCGCGGCGAAGTGGAGGGCGAGCACCGCATCGTCACGATCCTGTTCGTGGACACCGTCAGCTCCGTGGCGGCCAGCGAAGGCCTGGACTTGGAAACGCTGCACGAGGCGGTGCAGAAGCGGACGCAACTCATGGCGGACGCGGTGCACGCGTACGAAGGGACGGTACTGCAGTTCCTGGGTGACGGCATCATGGCCGTGTTCGGCGCCCCCATCGCGCACGAAGACGGCGCGCGCCGCGCGATCGACGCCGCTCTCACCATGCGGACCGACCTGACCGCGCACGCTGAGCGGCAGCGCGCCGCCGGGGGCCCGGCGTTCGAGTACCGCATCGGCCTGAACACTGGGCCGGTCATCGTCGGAGCCATCGGCGATGACCTGTCCATGGAATACACGGCGCTCGGGGACACGGTGAACCTGGCCGCACGGATGGAGCAAGCCGCGCAGCCGGGCACCATCTACGTAACCGCCGACACGCACCGGCAGGCCGCGGGCTACTTCGAGTTTCGCGAGCTGGGCGGCCTGACGGTGAAGGGGAAACCGGATCCGATTCCCGCCGCCGAGGTCGTCCGCGAGTTGGCGACCCGGACGCGGTTCGACGTGGCGCGCCAGCGCGGCCTGACACCCCTCGTCGGGCGCGACACGGAACTGGCGACCCTGCGGAACTATTTTGTCGAAGCGCAGGGCGGCGCCGGCCAGGTGGTGTCCCTCGTCGGGGAGGCCGGGATCGGCAAGTCGCGTCTCGTGATGGAATTCCGCCAGACGCTCCGGGAGGAGGAGCACTCCTGGCTGCAAGGGCAGTGCATTACGTACGGGCGCAGTATTCCGTACATGCCCGTCACGGACCTCCTGCGCTCCGGCTTCGGCATCGAGGAGGGGGATGATCCGCAGCAGATCATCGACAAAGTGACGCAGGGGACGGCGGAATGGGAGGCGGAGACGCGCGCCCTCGCCCCGTACCTCCGGTTCCTGCTCGCCGTGGATCCCGGCGACCCACGCGTCGCGGCGATGGAAGCGCTGGAGCGGCGCGCGGGCATCCTCGAGGCGCTTCGCGCGAGCGTAGTGGAGAGCAGCCGCCAGACACCGCTGGTGCTCGCGATCGAGGACCTGCACTGGATCGATGCGCGGTCCGAGGAGGCGGTGCACTCGCTGGTGGATGCGGTGGGGTCGCTACCGGTGCTCCTGTTGCTGACCTACCGCCCCGGGTACGAAACCGCAATCCCCGAACGGGGGTACGTCAGCCGCATCGGCCTCCGCACCCTTTCGGGCGACGGCACCGCGGCGGTGGCGCGGGGCCTGCTCGATGCCCCGGAGTTGCCCGCGGAACTGTGCGACCACCTGGCGGCGAAGGCCGGGGGCAACCCGTTCTACATAGAAGAAGTGGCGCGGCACCTGGTGGAGAATGGGGTGCTCGAGCCCAGCAACGGATCCTATCGCCTGGTGCGCCCGCTCGCGGCCGAGGACATTCCCGGCACGATCCAGGATGTGATCCGCGCGCGGATGGACCGCCTCGATTCGCACCAGCGCGAAACCCTGCAAGTGGCCAGCGTGGTGGGCCGGGAATTCACCGTGCGGCTCCTCGAACGGCTCACGGCCCGTACCGACCAAGTCTCCGAGGAAGTGCGCGCGCTGCAAAACGTGGAGTTGATTCTGGAGAAGAGCCGGTTTCCGGAAATGGCGTACATGTTCAAGCACGCGCTCACGTGCGACGTGGCGTACGAGAGCCTCTTGGCTGACCGCCGCCGGGCCCTGCATCGCATCATCGCTGCCGCCATCGAGGAACTGTACGCCGACCGTATCGCCGAACACACTGGCACCCTCGCGCACCACTGGTACGAGGGCCAGGAGTGGCCGAAAGCGTTCCACTATCTGCAAGAAGCTGGGGCCCAGGCCGCCCAGCGCTACGCAAACCGGGAGGCGATTGGGTGCTACGACCGCGCGCTGGAGGTCTGCGAGCATCTGGACGAGGCCGCGCCGACCGCACCGCGCCACATCCTGGCGCGCAAGGGCCACATTCACTTGACCCTCAGCGACTGGCCCGGCGCGGTGGCCAGTTTCACCCGCGCGTGCGCCCTGGCGCGGGAGGCGGACGACGTTGCGGGCGAGTGCAATCTGGCGTCGTACCTCACCTTCGCCCAGTGCATGAATAACGAGGCCGGCGAGGGGAAACGTACCCTGGACCGCGCCCGCGCCCTCGCCGAAGAACTGCAGGATGAGAGCCTGCGGCTGCAGACGGAGTTCCTGCGAATCTGGTGGGAATGCTCGAACGAGGGGCCCAGCGCGGGTGTCGTCGAACAGTGGTCGGAGCTGGCGGGCCTCGTGCGGGCCGCGGGGGTGCCTCAGTTGATCGGCCGCGTCAGTCTGCAGTGGGGGTTTACGTTGTCCTGGGAAGGCCGGTACGCGGACGCAATGGAGCAACTACCGAAGCCTGCGGACACCATTTCCCTAGATTCGCTCGCACAACAGTTCACAATCGGCTTGACGCTCGCCGGAAGCGGGCGATACGCGGGCGCGATCGCGCGGTTGCGAGATTGCGTTGCCCGGGGCCGGCGCGTCGGTGAGGTGGCCAACGGATCCCGGGCCTGGAACACGTTGGGCTGGATTTACGGTGACCTGGGCGATTGGCGCCAGGCCAGGGACTGCAATGAAGCCGCCCTCGCCCTGGCCGAGGACACGGCCAACGACGAGATCGTCAACAACGCCAAGATCAACCTCGCGGACTGCGCGGCCGCGCGGGGGGATCTCGCTGAAGCGAAACGCATCCTGGAAACCCTGTACGACAACATGCCCCAGTTCCAGCCTAATGCCCGGTGGCGGTATGCACAGCACTGCGTCCACACGCTGGGCGAGGTGCTGCTAGCCCTGGGCGAGCCGGACCGCGCCCTCGCGCTCGCGAACGAATGCCTGGCCGAGGCGGAGCGGACGGTGTCGCGTCGGAACATCGTCAAGGCGCGCCGCCTGCGGGGCCAGGTGTTTGCGGGCCAGGGCAAGCCGGCCGATGCCGAAACCGAATACCGGGCGGGGTTGGAGGTTGCGCGCGAGATCGGGAATCCCCCGCAGCTTTGGCGCACGCTGGATGTGCTCGGGCAGGCGTTGGCGGAACAGGGGGACGCCGCCGAGGCCGGGGCGGCATGGACCGAAGCGTTCGCCGTTATCGAACAGACCGCGGCGGACCTGGACGATGACGAACTGAGACAGACCTTCCTGGCGGGGGCGGAAGTCGAGGCGATCCGCGGCCACGCGGGCGCGTAAGCGCCAACCGCAACCGGCAGTCGATTACGCGTCGCCGCTTTTCTGCTGCCAGAACGTAGTGTGCAGGCTGAGGGGGCGGAACCCCAGGGCGGCGTACATGTGCTTTGGCGTGTCCTGCGCGTCCGCGGGTATGGCGATGCGTTGCGTCCGGCGGGCACGGACGTCGGCGACGGCGTGTGCGATGAGCGAGGTCGCCAACCCCCGGTGCCGGTACTCCGGCTGCGTGAACAGGTCCTCGAGCATGCCGATGCCGTTGATCCCCTCCCACGAGGACAGGAACGCGCGCGGCGCGCCATCCGCGTACGCCAGCCAATACTGGATCGCGCGGGTGCGTGCCCGTTTCAGCGTCGCGTAGTGCCCCTGGAATTCCTCGGAGAAGGTGACGCCGACCTTCGCAGTCGTCTCCGCCCAGTTCATGGCATCGAGCGTGCGCCACGCGGCCCAGTCCGCGTCCGTCTCCATGAGCCGCACCTCATGCGCCGGCACGCCTGCCCGGAGCGGTCCTTCTAAGAGTAGGAACACGCCGTCATCCCGCTTGAACCCGGCGCACAGCAGTTGCGCGGCAATGTCGGGCGGCGTGAGCGCCGACGTTTTGATTACGCGCGCAGGGGCCCCCCCGAGAATCGTGTCCGTGTAAGCCAGCAGCGCGTCGAAGGTTGGCGCGGTGTCGTGCGCGATCAGGCTCACGTGGTTCGCATCCCGTACGCGGAGGGCATCGGCGTTGTGTACGATCGTCGCGCCCGGCTCGTTGACCGTCGTGTTGCCGAGCCCCATGAACGCGTCGTCCATGGCGTACACGGCGCGGAGCGTCGCGCGTTCGGTCGTGTCGGGCATGGAGTGTCCTGCGCCTGCCGCGCGTTTCGTATAATAGCTGGCGCGGAACCGGCATCCTACACCCCCCTTGACGCGGCGGGAAGGTTCATCCCCTATGAAAATCGATATCGTGCCGCAGGGCCCCGTCGAGTGGTTCCTGGTTCGGGGCAATCACGTCCCCGTCCCCCTGATGCACACCATGAACGGCCTGTTTCTCGTGCGCAGCGTGATGGCCGGGGCGAAGCTGGGGCTGTTCGGGCAGTTGGCCGACGAGGCGCGCACTGCCCGGGACGTGGCCGAGGCGTGCGGGACTAATCCGCGGGCGACGGAGAAGTTGTTAAACGCCCTCGTCGGCGCCGGCTACGTCACCCTCGACGGCAACCGGTACGCGCTGACCCCCATGGCCCGCCGGTGGGTGTTGCCCGATGCCCCGCAATCCTTGCATGACAACCTCCTGTTCCGTTACGCCGAGTGGAACATGCTCGAGCGGTTTGAAGACTTCATCATTCACGGCGAAGCGCTGGACATCCACGCGGTGACGGACGGGTCCTTCTCGTGGGAACTTTACCAGCGGGGGATGCGGTCCCTGGCGTCCCTGAGTGCGGCCGCGGTGGCGCAGCAGATGCTCGTACCCCCGGGCGCCACGCGGATGCTCGATATCGGTGGGTCGCACGGGTTGTATTCGGTCGAACTCTGCCGGCGGTACCCCGCGTTGTCATCGGAGATTCTCGATTTGCCGCAAGCGATTAAGCACTCCGCGCCGCTGCTCGCCGCCGAAGGCATGGGGGACCGGGTGGTGCACCGCGCCGGCGATGCGCTGACCGACGACCTGGGGACGGAGACCTACGATCTGGTCTTCACCTCGCAGTTGGTGCACCACTTCGACGACGCGACGAATCGAGCGCTGGCACGCCGCGTGGCTCAGGCGCTGCGCCCCGGCGGCGCGTACGTCATTCTCGACGCGCTGCGGCCGGAAAATCCGCACGAGGCGGGGCAACTGGCCACGTTCCTGGATCTCTACTTCGCCATGACAAGCGAAGCGGGTACGTGGTCGATCGAAGAAATACAGGCGTGGCAGCACGACGCGGGCCTGACCGTGCAACCGACAATCCTGCCCCGCGGCCTCCCCGGCTCCGGGCTCATCTCGGGGATGAAACCCACCTAACGAAAGCGGTGCTCTAGCGCGTCTGCGCGGGCAACTCGGTCGCTGCGGTGACGGGGTTGAGGCGCGCGTACTCGCCGTCGCCGAAGTGAATCGCGTAGGCCGGGTTGATGCGCGTGTCAGCGCGATAGTAGTCCGTGGTGATGACCTGCGCCCCGCTGGCCTTCGCCGCGTCGAACCGCGCATAGGAGCCGGTGCGGGCTTCAACCGTGTTCGCATCCGCGCGCGTGCGCACCAGGTAGCCGCGCTGGACCAGCCTCCGGATGCGACCCCCGTCGGCCACGGGATCGTTGATGATGAACGCGGCGGCCTCCGGGGTGCCGGGCTCGGCGGAGGTGAACATGACCCGCCCGCGCAGCGACGGATGCCCGTGGCGGTAGTCGGCGCGGCGTTCCGCTCCCGTGTCGAGGATGAACAGGAAGCGCCCGCCACTTGCGCCCAGCGTGGGCCACCCGCGGGTCGTCACCGCCGCCTCCAGCGACGCGGCCTCGCCTCGGACATCGTCCGGCGTCAGCAGCCGGTCGCGCCCCAGCCCAGCGACGATCGCGCGGTCCAGCCGGTCAAACGCGTCCGTGGTGAACGGCAAGGGCTCCACGGTGCCGGGAAAATCCACTTGCCGTTCTTTCAGGTTGATCGTGACCACGACCGGCAGGTGACCCGGCCGGGAGAAGGACCACGCGCGCAACTCTGCCAGGCACCCGCTGAACGTCAGGTTGGTGCTGCGGAAATCGAAGTCCGCCCCGTGCATGACCTTGAATCCCGGCTCTGCCAGCACCCCCGCCGGATCGAACGGCCGCGGCGCCGTCCCCGTCATCGCCAAAAGGCGCAACCCCAACGGGTTCGCGTACCGCCCGCCGTCCGGATCGTCGTACACGTCCAACTCCAGATTGCGCAGCCCCAGGTCCAACTGTTCCGTCAGCGGCACGTGCCCGTAATCGAGTTCGCGCGACTGCGGGTAGGCCTTGACCATCAGCGCGTACAGCGCCGGTTCGATCAGTTGCTTGAAACTGTTGTGGCTGCCGATGACCTGCAACTCGTTCAGCCGCCGGTCCTCACCGAATCGCCCCGGGTCCGCCCACGCCCCGCCGGCGCACAACACCACCGTAGCTGCGGCCACCATACGTACGAAACGCATCCGCGCACTATACCGGCGTTGTGCACGATCATCGCGCCCGGGCCGCTGGCTACCAGCCCGATGGCAGGTTCGGCGCCCCGCTCGGCAATGGACAGTGCATCCGGACTAGCAGTTGCCGTCCCCCCGTCGATACACAGGGCGTATTCGGGGTGGTGGACAACGGACGACTTCGGGACTAGAGGGATTTTTCTTTTGGGCCTCACTCTACTGGTGGATGCGTACTGGCGGAGAGAGCACCCAGGATTCTTTCAAAGCTGTGTGTCAAGAGATTTTGAACTGATCATAACTCCTCAAAGAGGCAAGGAAGAACCTCTTCTGACACGATTCGCGCAAAAACGGCAGGGGTTGCCTCCTCCAAGTTCTCTACCACCACAAATCTTACTGAATCGGGATCAGCTATTTCTATTCCAGCAAGAGCCATTCTGCGAGCTCCTTCAATATGGCCCTCCCATAGTTCCAGGAGCCTCTTCTTGAGTGCGTCCAACACATCGGGATCTTCGCCTTGGGTTAGCGGCCCCGCCCCACCATAGTTCAAGTTATCCACCCAGTTGGGAGACCTCAGGTCTACTTTTTCAAGTCCCAGCGTATTAGTTAAGGCTGGGCCCAACTCCCCTGAAATCGCACCGTACAAGTAGGACTGCTCTTCCTGCTTCCGTCGTTCGGCCTCGGTCTTGCCATGGACGAATACCGCACGACCCAAAGGCCACAGTACTGGCTCATTGGCGGACCGAAGCTCTTTGCTGCGCTCGACTATCTTCCTCCAGTTCTTCAGCTCACCCTCAACACCACTGCTGAGTGTGTCCTTGTAGAAGAAGGGGCGGTATATGAGAGATCGGCCACTCTGCCGAACTAGAGCATGATCGCGTTGTGCAAGCTGGCTCTCGATTTCGTATAGCAGGCTACTGAGAAGTGAACTGACCTTTGCTTGGGCATCAGGGCTAAGATTTCTAGCAGCATCCAATGCGCTATCTGCAAACTTACCCAGTATCAGCGGGTCTGGTTGGATCAACTTGGACCCCTTGGGGTTAAATATTTCCTCTAACAG
>CBDUXP010000026.1:0-52048 GCA_965371225.1 uncultured bacterium
CCTGGCGGAGCCGGGCGGGCGCGAGCGGCTGGCGGACGCGGTGGCGGCGAACCCAACCGTGCGCCACCCGGTGATCCGCACGCACCCGGTAACGCGGGCGAAGCTGATCTACGTGAACCGGCTTTTCACGACGCGCATCCTCGGCCTGCCCGAGGGGGAGAGCCGCGCGCTGCTGGCATTCCTCTACGAGCACTGCACGCAACCGGCGTACACCTGCCGCTTCCGGTGGGAGCCGCAGTCGCTGGCGCTGTGGGACAACCGCGCGACGCAGCACCGGCCCATCAATGACTATTTCCCCGCGCCCCGGCGCATGCACCGCGCAGTCATCCAGGGGGACCGGCCCGTCTGATACGGTAGGGGCGGGGAACCTGGGGACCATGCACCGCGCCGACTTCACCGTGTGCACGCGCCGCGCCGCCGCCCTGCTCGCGGCCGCGGTCCTCGGCACCGGCTGCGCGACGGCGGACGGGCAGCGGGGCGGCACGGGGCTCGAACGGCCCGCGGGGCAAGAGAAGGAATACCCCGCGTCGCAACCGGACATGATGCGCGCGGCGGTGGCCGCTTTCTGGGAGTTGGGTTACATCCCCGTGGCCGTGGACCCGGCCGCCGGCATCATCCGCGCAAAGCGCATCCCGGAACGGAGCGTCGGCAAACTCCTGCGCCTGGGCGGGCCCGTGCCCACGCGCGCCACGGCGGTGCTGGTGCGCACGGCACCCGCGCGCACCCGCGTGCGACTCGCATTCACGGACCACCGCGCCCTGCGCAACCGCGACGGGAGCCGCGGACGGCCCGCGGCCGCGGTGGACGAACCCGGCCTGTACCATCTCGCGTTCGCCGAGATCGGCCGCGCCCTCGAAGCCGGGCCCGCGCCGCGCACTCCCGACGTGCAGGTGGTGCGCCTGGCCACGACACACCCGGGCGCGGTAGCGCGCTTCACCACGCAGATGCCGGAGTCCGCGCGCGCACCCGCGCCGCGCACTTCCGACGTGCAGGTGGTGCGCCTGGCCGCGACGCCTCCGGGTGCCGTGGTGCGCATCACCACGCAGATGCCGGAATCGGCGCGGGTGCGCGCGCCGGTGCAGCGACGCGCGCCGCCGATTTCGCCTGCACCGGTCGAGCCCGTGCGCCAGGCCGCCGTGCCCCGCGCGCAACCGTTGCCGCCGGTTCCGCCGGTCGAGGAAGGCCGGGTCTTGCACTCTTCACCCGAACGTCTCCGGCCGCCGCTGCCGGCACCCGCGCCGGAGCTGGAGCCGGCACCGCGTCGCGCGGATCCCCCGCCGCCCGCGCCGACTACGATTCCCGCGGGGCCCATTCGCGTGCCGGACGTCAGCTTGGCGGACGTGCACGTGGCGCTCATGAAGGCCGGCTTCGGCGCCGGGCGCGAGTGGGGCACCTACGGCTCCTGGACGCGCGAGCGCGTGAAACGCTTCCAGCGCGACCGCGGCCTGCGCGCCACGGGCGTCATCGATGCGGCGACCTGGGCCGAACTAAGCGCCTACCGCTAGGCGTTCGCGCAGGCCGAATCTTTTTGTTGTCGGGCCGGCGCGCTCACGGGCGGTCCGGTTTCGTACCGGCGTACACGGCGAGCGCTTGCCACTTGTACCAGCAGTCCACGTCGCGGAAACCGGCGTCGCGCAGCCAGCCGAGTTGCGCCTCGAGCGTGGCGCACCGATCCGCTTCCATCCGCTTGCGCGCAACAGCGATGTCTTCGCTGGTGGCGCCGAGTACCCGCGCCTCCCGCTCCCACGTGTCCCAGAACCGCCGGTCGATGCCCGGGGTTTCGCCGAGCACTTGTTCCGCGTTGATGAACACGCCGCCGGGCACCAGCGCCGCGTAGACGCGCCGGAACAGGTCGGCCTTCTCGGGATCGCCGAGATGATGGATGGCGAGGGCCGAGACGACGGCGTCATACTCGCGCTCGATCGTGACCGCGGTCAGGTCGACGACTTCGTACGTCACTTTGGGATCGTCGCCGAACCGCGCGCCCGCCTGCTCGAGCATGTTGGGCGCAATGTCCGCCAAGGTAAGGTCGGCGTGCGGGTAGCGGTCGCGGATGAGGGCGGACAGCAGCCCCGTGCCGGCGCCGAGATCGAGAATGCGCGGGGCGGCATCGAGCGCGAAGGGCAGCAGATCGAGCGCGGTGCCGTAGAAGTCGTCAAAGCACGGGACGAGCTGCCGCCGGGTGCGGTCATAGTCGTGGGCGGTGCGGTCAAACGCCTCGCGCGCGCTCGCGGGGCGGTCGGCGGCTTCGGTCATGAGGCGGTCATTCTACTCGGGGGCCGGCGGTGGGCGTGGTAGCATGCGCGCATGCTCGGGTTCCGCGAGGTCAAGCACCACTACAACAAGCCGACGGAGACGTACGGCTGCGAGCTGCTGCACTGGGCCGAGCAGCGCGTGGTGTTGAAGTACGTGAGCGAGGACGCGCTGACGCACGCGAAGATCGGGATCGAGTTTCCGGCGGGCACGGTCACGATCGCCACGTACTGGGGGGAGCGCGGGTACGCGGTCTGGCAGATGTACCATCCGGACGGCCACTTGCTCGGCCACTACGTACACATCGTGGAGGACATGATCATCGCGCGGGAGGCCATCGAGTACCGCGACGCGCTGGTGGACATCTGGTTCTGGCCGAACGGGAATCACCAGGTGCTGGACGAGGACGAGCTGTACGAGGCGATGCAGCGCGGGCAGCTCAGCCGCGAACGCGAGCGGCACATCCAGGAGCAGCGCGCGCACGTGCTCATGCAGTGGGAGCGCATCGCTGAGCGCCTGCCGGAGTACGAACCCTAAGCGCTCTTGTCCGGCGGGGGCGCGGCCCGGCGGTCCACGCGCGCCGCCTCCTCACCGCGGCGCTGTTGAATCAACAGCACGAGCAGCAACAGCGCCACCAGCGCGAGCCCCCCACGCACGGTCACGATCCGCCACAACGACGGCTCGGTCTGACTCCGCACGTACCGCAACCGATGGCGCGCCTCCCTGTCCCTCGGGTCAAGCGCCAGTGCGCGCTCCAACGCTTCTTTTGCGCGGTCATACTCACCCGCATCGGCCAGCACAGATCCCAGGAGGCGATGAGCGCCGACCGGGATGGGCCTCTGCAAAATCGCCTTCTCGAGCCAGGGGATGGCCTCTTGAGGTGATCCGCTCTTGTAGAGCGCGTTGGCGAAGGTGACCATGAGCCGCCCATCGTTGGGCCGGGTCTCAAGCGCCTGTGCGAACACCTCCGCGGCGCCCTTAAAGTTTCCCATCTCGGCCAACACATAGCCGAGATTCCACAGCGGCCCAATGGCGTGCGGTCTGAGAGTCCGAGCCACCTCGAGGTCTGCTTGCGCCTCAGCATACCGCTCGAGCCGGGCTAAGACTTCTGCGCGATCGACAAGCGTAGAGGGATTTTGGGGCGAGACCGCCTCGGCCCGGTTGAGGTCCGCCAAGGCGCGCGCGTACTGTTTCAATTCAATGTACACGCGCGCCCGATTGCGATACCAGAATGAAAACTCGCCCAACGCCAGCGCCTCGTCGTACAGCGCGAGGGCCCCACTCCGGACCTGTTCAACCACGCGCTCGTCCGGTTTCTTTCGCACGAGCGGCACGCCGACTTCCAGCGCGTTGGTATCCACGCCAATGCCCACGCCCTGTTGCGTCGCCGTCTGAAGTTGGAGTCGCGCCGTGTAAGCCCGGGTGGTCAAAAGCCGACCGCGCAGGGTCATGAGCCGGGGATTCCTATTGGCCAGCGCCTCCGCCTCGGCGACGAATGCACTCATGGCCTCGTACGACCCGCCCCATCGGGGATTCATGGTCCAAAGGTACGTCTGGCGCGGATAGAACACGTATGGGCTGATCTCCACGATGGCGTCAAACAACTCCTGAGGCGTCCGCTCTTCACCCGGGGCCCGGCCGGAGTTCTGCATCTTGAGCAAGATGTTGTAGGCCGCGACCAACGTTGGCTTCCGCTCAAGTGCGCCGTGCAAATCTTCCACGGCCTGCTCGAATGCGTGCGCCATGTCCTCAAACTGTTTGGCGGAGGTCCGCCGGGCCGCGTCCGTTCCGCGGGCGTTCCATCCGACACCGGCGTAGTACACCCCACGCGCCAGAAGGGCATAAGGCGACTCCGGCATCGCCGCCACCCAGGCATCCAAGGGTTCGAGAAGCGCCGGCTCGCCAGCGTTCAAAATTTCGAGCGCCCGGTTCATCCAGATCTCCTTGTGGAAATCCCGCTCGAAATCCGCCTGCAGTCCCGCGAGGAACGCATCGAGCCGCTCGTGTTCCCCCGCCCGAATCAACGCCACCAGTTCCAGTTTGTCCGGGACGGCGACGGGGTAACCGTGACTGTCCACATCGGGCAGCTCGCGCAGGCGCGCCATCGGCATTACGACGCGCTGGAGGGGCGGCGGTTGAACGGGGGCGGGTTCTTCCGCCAGCGCAAGGCCGGGGCCGCCACTGACGAGCACGATAGCCGCCAGAAGTGGCAGCACATGACACCGGACATATGAGCCCATGGAACCCCCGCGCCGGAATCTCCCATACCCCCGCTCCGGCCTCACACGTGACGCCTCAGTGTACTCGCCCGGTGGCCGCTCGCGCGCTAGGAGCGGAGCCGGTGCAGCCAAGAATATGCCGGGCCTCCGCCAACCCCCTGGGATACAAGCCATTCCAGCCGCCCCGTTGAAGGCCATTTCGGATGAGTGACATAATGAACTGTTGTTATGCATACACGGCCGCCGGGGGTGGGGCGTGGCGGCCGAGGGGTGATGTCGCATGAACGCCATCTGGCTCGGCCTGCTCTCGCTGCTCGGGTTCGCGGTGGCGTATTTCGTGTACGGCCGGTACCTGAGCGAGAAGATCTTCGCGCTGGACCCGGCGGCGCTGACCCCGGCCCACGTGATGGAGGACGGGGTCGACTACGTGCCGGCGAACAAGTACGTGCTGTTCGGCCACCACTTCGCCTCCATCGCCGGGCTCGGCCCCATCCTCGGCCCGGCGATCGCCGTCATCTGGGGCTGGGTGCCCGCGCTGCTGTGGGTGACGCTGGGCACGATCTTCTTCGGCGCGGTGCACGACCTGTCCGCGCTCTGCATCTCGCTCAAGCACCAGGGCCGCAGCATCAGCGACATCACGGACGACATCATCGGCCCGCGCAGCCGGCTGCTCTTCCAGATCATCATCTTCTTCCTGCTCGCGCTGGCCATGGGCGTGTTCGCGATTACCATCGCGCAACTCTTCACCCACAAGGGCGCGGAGTGGACGGCCGAGAGCCAGATGTATCCCGAGGCCATCGTGCCCACGTTCACCTTGATGGTCGTGGCCATGGGCATGGGGTATCTCGTGTACAAGCGCAAGCTGCCGCTGGGCCCGCTCTCCTTCGTCGGCGTCCTGCTCATGCTCGGCGCCATCTGGGCCGGCATCGCGTTCCCCTTCACCGGCCTCGGGCGTGACACGTGGGTGTACCTGCTGCTGGGCTACGCCTTCACCGCGTCCATCCTGCCCGTGTGGCTCCTGCTGCAGCCGCGCGACTACCTGAACAGCTTCCAACTCTACGGCGGGCTGCTGCTCATCTTTGGCGGCATGCTGATGCTGCGCCCGGACGTGGTGGCGCCGGCGTTCAACCCGTCGAGCGCGACCGGGGCGCCGCCCGCGTATCCCTTCCTCTTTATTACGATCGCGTGCGGGGCGATCTCCGGCTTCCACAACCTGGTGAGCAGCGGCACCACGGCGCGACAGATCGACAAGCCGCGCGACGTCATGTTTATCGGCTACGGCGGCATGGTGGCCGAGGGCATCCTGGCCGTCGGCGTGATCCTGGCCTGCGTGGCCGGCGTCAGCTCCCTGGATGAGTGGAACGCGCACTACGGTTCCTGGGGCACCGCGGCGGCCGGGGGTCTCAAGGCTTTCATCCTGGGCGCCGCCACTCTCATGACGGGGCTCGGCATTCCCAAGGCGTGGGGCGCGGTCATCATCGCTACCGTGGCCGTGTCTTTCGCCATGACCACGCTCGATTCGGCGACGCGCCTGCTGCGCTACAACATCGAGGAGCTGGCCAAGACGCTCAAGGTCGCGCCGTTGCAGAATCCGCTCGCCGCGTCGCTGCTCGCCGTGGCCGCCATCGGCTTCTTCGCGCTGATGAAGGTCGACGGCCGGCCGGCGGGGATCATTCTGTGGTCCCTGTTCGGCACCACGAACCAGGTGCTCGCCATGCTCGGGTTGCTCGTGGTGACCGTGTGGCTGTGGCGGACCGGGCGGCCGATCATCTTCACGGTCATCCCCCTGGTCTACATGACCGTCACGTGCAGCTACGCCATGCTGCTCAGCCTCAAGGGGTTCTGGGAGAATGAGCAGACGGCGCTGGTCGTCGTCGGCGGTGTGGTGTTCGTCCTCGCCATGTGGATGGTCGTGGAAGGCATTCTGGTGTTCTGGCGCATGCGCGGCGAACGCGCGGTCAAGCTCGCCGCCGCGGCCACCAGCGCCGCTTGGCGCAAGCCGCTGTAGGGGCGCAATTCATCGCGCCCATCTACCCTTGGGCTCTACAGTCGACCGTTCGAACTACAATGCGTCCGTGAGCGAGGACACCGCGCAGCAGACCACTCAAGGCCAGCCCCCCGCTCAGACCGCTGCGAGAGTCCGGCGCGTGGGGTTGCTCGCACTCGTCGTGTTCCTCGGGGCCGGCGGGGTCGGGCAGTACATTTTTCTCCAGCCCCTGCCCCGCAACCCGAGAGCCGCCACCCCGCGGGAGTACGGCATGGACTACCGGCCGGTGGAGCTGCACCTGGATGAAGGCGCGCGCGGATCGCTCACCCTTCGCGCGTGGTACGTGCCCGGCGCGCGGCCGGAGACCGTCGTGCTCTGCCACGGGCGAGGCGACGCCATCGCCGGCCTGCTCCCGGCCGTTCGCCTGGTGCACGAGCTGGGCTACACGGCAATGCCGATCGAGTTTCGCGCGCACGGCGAGAGCGGCGGCACGTGGAGCAGCGTCGGCGCGGCTGAGCAGCGCGACCTCATCGCCGCGTTGGATTGGCTGGACACGAACGCCCCCGCTCCGGTTGCCGCGTTCGGCTACTCCATGGGCGGTTGCGTGGCGCTGTGCGTTGCGGCGCGGGACGAGCGCATCCGCGGCGTGGTGACCGAAGGGGCCGTCGGCAATCTGCCGCGCGAAATCCGCCGCTGGTACGGGCCCTTGGCTCCACCCATGCTCGCGGCGGCGACCCCCTGGATCTGGCTGCGGGCCGGCGTGACCCCCTGGGATGCCCGGCCCGTCCGCGTGATCCACCGGATCGCCCCGCGCCCGGTGCTGCTCATTCACAGCCGCGCGGACCGGGTGGTGGCGTTCGCCGGCGCGGAACGGTTGTTTGCCGCCGCGGCCGAGCCGAAAGAATTCTGGATCGTCGAAGAGGCGCCGCACGTGGGCGCGGTGCTGGAGGACCCGAAAACCTATCGCCGCCGCTTGGCGCGTTTCCTGGACCGCGTGTTCTCGTCCGCCGCCTGACCCGATGACCGCCCTGGACCGTACCCGCGCGGCCCGCGCGCGTGTTGCTCAGCAACGCGGGCATGCCTATACTTGAAGAAGATGTCCCGGCGTCGGCGGCGCCCGCCTGCTACTCGTGTCGATCCGTGGCGGCGCCGTGCGACCGTCATGCTCGCGCTCGCGCTCGCCGTCGCCCCGTTCCCCGCCCTCGCCCAGGACGACGCATGGCCCCCGGGCGGTGAGGACTATCTCGCCGCGCGCCGCGCGCAACTCCGCGGCGATCTCGACGGCGTCGTGCCCGCCCTGCAGACGGTCGTCAGTCTCGAGGGGCCGCTCCGTCCCTTCGCCGCGCAGGCGCTGGCGGAAGCCGCCCACCTCCTGAACCAGCCCGACCTGCGGTTGGAGGCGCTGGAGCATTGGACGGCGAGCGAGCCCACTGCCGACGTCCGCGTGCGCGCGCAGCGCGAACTGGGCGACCACCTGCTGACGCTCGCCCGGCCGGCGGCCGCGGCGCGGGCGTATCAGTATTGGGTCGACCACCCGAAGGACCGGCGCGACCGATCCCGCGCGCGGTGGGCGGTGGCGCAGGCGCACCGCGCCGCGGCCACGCCGGACGCGGCCGAGCCGCTGCTCTGGGCCATCGTGCACGACGATCCCACGTCGGTGCAGGCGCGTGATGCGCTGCCGCTGCTACCCGAGCCGACGAGCGTGCGCCGGCGCTACGAAGTGGGCCGGGTCCAGCTGAAACACCACCGGTGGGCGGACGCAGACGCGCGGCTCGGCGCGCTGGTGGACGCCCCCATGTCGGCCGCGTTCGAGGCGCAGGTGCTCTTCGCCTGGGCGGAGGCGCAGAGCCGGCTGGTGTCGCGTGCCGCCGGCCGGCGCGCCATGTACCAGCTCGCGCTCGCCTATCCGCGGTCCGGCTACGCGCGCAAAGCGTGGCAGCGTATCGCGAGCTACTGGTCGCGGGACAAGCGCTACGGGAACGCGATTGCGGCGTACGACGACGTGGTGGACCATGCGCCGACGCACGACGCGGCGGTGCAGGCCATGTGGGACGCGGCGAAACTCGTCATGCGCACCGATCCGCTCGCGGCCGCCGACCGCCTGGCCACGCTCCAGGCGACCTATCCCCGGCACGTGCTGGCCGACGACGCGCTCCGGCTGCGCGGCTTGGCGCTCTTCCGCGGCGGCCGGTACACGGACGCCATGGCGGCGTTCCGCGCGGGGTACACGCAATACCCCACCCGCCGGCAGGCGGATGATTGCGCCTACTGGGAAGGCCGGTGCGCGCTGGAGCTGGGCGACCTGGACGCCGCGCGTGCGGCCTTTACCCGCGCCCGCACGGGCTGGGCGAACGAATTCTACGCGCATCGAGCCGAGGTGCGGCTGCAGGAGTTGAGCGAGGTGGCTGCCAACGCCCCGTCGCCGCTCCTCCTGCCCGCAGAGTTCACGGTACCGGTGGCGCCGGCAGGAACCGGGGATTTGTTCTCCCCGGAGGACATGGCGCTGCCTGACGCCGCGGACACGTGGCTGCAACTCTTCGAATGGTTCGCCGCCCACGACCTGCCGGAGGCCCGCGACGTGATTCCGCAGTTGCGGAACCTGGCGAGAACGGCCGCGCAGAAGTACCGGGTGGCGCAGCTCGCCGCTGCCGGGGGCGACTACGAAGCGTGCATCTGGCTCGCGGACAGCGTCCGGAAGGTGCGCCCGCACGCGGCACAGAGCGCCGCGCTCGCGCCCCTGCTTTACCCACAGGCGTGGTTCGATGAGATCAGTACGCACGCGGCGGCCTACGGGGTCGACCCGTTTCTGCCGCTGGCCGTGATGCGCGAGGAAAGCCACTTCCGCGACGCGATCGATTCCGTGGCGGGCGCGCGAGGGGTCATGCAGATCATGCCGAAAACGGGCGCGTGGCTGGGAACCCAGGTGCCCGAGGCGGGCGCGTACTCACACGACCGCCTGTACGACCGGCCGTACAACATTCAGCTCGGCACGTACTACCTGGGCCATCTGCTGCGGCAGTTCGACGGCAACATCGTGCTGGCCATCGCGTCGTACAACGGCGGTGAGGGGAACGTGCGGCGCTGGGTGAAGCATTACGGCCTGGACGATATCGACCTGTTCATCGAGTCGATTCCCTACGACGAAACGAACGAGTACGTGAAGAAAGTGCTCGGCAGCTACGGGACCTACCACCGCCTGGCACGTAGCCCGTCGGCCACGGCCGGTGAGTAACGCGCGCGGGCACGCCCCGGGCCCCAACGCGGCCTACCGCCTCAGCCGCGCGATCCAACTGCTCGCGTTCCTGGGGGGAACGGCGGCGATGGTGATGACCATGTCCGTCATGGGCGACCCCGAGCGGAGCACCGCCCCGTCGCTGGGCCTCGCCCTCCTGAGCGGTGCGGTATTTGTCGTGGGCTGGCTGATCCAGCGCCGCTTCGGCCGAACGCCGGACCGGCAGTAACGATTCGTCGAACGCCCCGCGAGCGTAGCCAGCCGTTACTGCAGCTCGCGCGAGTTGACCGTCACGGCGGCGAGCGCAGCGTCGTCTACCTCCACCCCCAGACCCGGTCCCGGCAGCGGCTTTGCAGACCCGCGCCACCCCCACCGCGGCTGGGGCGTTGCGATGTCCCGTTCGAGCAGCAACGCCCCGTACGACCCTTCCGCGTAACACCAGCCGTTGACGCCGAACGCGAAGTGGCGGCCGGCGGCGCTCAGCAGCGCCGTCTCCCCCACAAGACACCCCACGTGCCACGCCAGTTCCAGGCGCTCCGCCGCGCGCACGACCCGGCGCGCGCCGAGGATGCCCCCGCACTTGCCGACACGGACGTTCACCATGCGACACGCGTGCGCGGCGGCCAAGCGCTCCAGATCCGCGACGGTACACACGCTCTCGTCCGCGACCACGGGGATGTCGCACGCCGCCTGCACCTGCGCCATGCTCTCGGCCCCATCCGCCGCCACCGGCTGTTCGACGGCGCTGATGCGGAACGCCCGGAGTTCACCAATGCGCGCGACCGCCTCGGCCACCGTCCACGCGCCATTCGCATCCACGCGCACGTCCATGTGGGGACCGACCGCGCGGCGCACGGCGGCGACCACCTCCAGGTCGTTGGCGAATCCGACCTTGACCTTCACGTCGCGCAGGCGGGCGAGGCGCAGCAACCGCGCGTACCGCGCGGCCGTCTTCGGCTCCCCCGCGGTGATGGGCCCGGTGTAGTGCACGCGCCGGCGCACGGGGGGCGCAAAGCAGTCCGCGATACTGCGCCCGGTCGCCCGGCCGACCGCGTCGAGCAGGGCCAGCTCCGCCGCCCCGTACGCGGCCAGCGCCCGCCGGCCCACCGCATGATCCAGCGCCTCTTCGAGCCACGCGACCAGCGCGTCGAAACCGGTCGTCGGCGCGGCCTGCCACCGCCCGGCCCAGTCCGTCGCCAGGTAGTCGACCACCGAGTCCCCGGTCTCGCCGGTTACGTACGCCCGCGGGATGGCCTCGCCGAAGCCCCGGTGCCCGGAGGCGAGATGCACCTCCACCACGAACCCCTCCGTCTCAGTCCGGTCCGCGAGGTGGTGGGTGTAGCGCTGCTTGAACGGCAGGCGAATCCGGTGCAGCCGGACGCGCGTGACGCTCACGCCGCCTCTTGGCGGTCCGCGTAGCTCGGGGGCGGCCCCTCCCAGATGGGGAAGAAGACCGTGTACTGCGTCGGGTCCTTCTTGACCTCAGTCTCGACGATGTTGGCGAATTGTTGCGTCAGCTTCGCCACGTTCGTATCGCGATCGCCAGAGGTGGGCGGGTAGATCGGCGGGTAGTACACGAGATCGTACGACCGGTCGGCGCGGCGGCGGATGAACGTGAAGACGATGGGCGCGCCGCTGCCGAGGGCGAATCGTGCCGGCCCGCGCGGGAACCGCACCTCGCCGCCGAAGAAGGTGGTCGGGATGCCTTCACCAGTCAGGTCGCGGTCCGCCATCAAGGCGACCACGCTGTTCTGCTTCAACAGCTTGAAGGTGGGGCGCACAGAGTGATACACGTCGATGGTCTGCACGCCATTGTGTTCGCGCGGCCGCTGGAAGAGGGCGCGCGCCCGCGGATCGGGATGCTGATTCGCCACGACCGTGACGGGGTAGCCGAGGTAGGTCATCATCGACGCGCACAGCTCCCAATTCGAGTAGTGCGCGGACAGAAGCAGCATGCCCCGCCCGTGGCGCAGCGCAGCCTCCACGTGTTCCTGCCCGTGGACGCGCACCCGCTCCGCGATCGCATGCGGCGGGTAACTGGGCGTGCCGAAGAATTCGGCCATGTACGTGGCCATGTGCCGGTAACTGCGCCGCGCGAGGCGGTTCACCGGCCGGGGGTTCGGCTGGCCGCTCGTCATGTAGGCGAGGTTCTTCTTCAGCGCCCGGCAGCGCGTGCGATCTATGACGTAACACAGATCGCCGGCCCAGTTCGCTATCCGATACAGCATGGGCAGCGGCAGGGACCGGGTCAGGCCGGTGGCGAAATAGAAAAAGAAGAGGCGGAACACGGCTGCATTTCCCTCACGCCGGGACCGCGGCGATCCACTCCAGCAGATCGTCGGCGAGGGCTGCGGGACACTCCAATTGCAAGGCGTGCCCCGCCTCGTGGATTGTAGTGCGCGTCTGGGGTGCGGTCAATTGTGCCACCCACGCCTCGGTCCGCGGCGTGTCGATGATGCGATCCGGCCGGGACAGGATGCAGCACAGGGGCACCGGACAGGCCCGCGCCCGCCGCACCCGCCGGTCCAGGCGGCGGCTCTCCCACAGCAGCGCCGGCGTCACCGCCACCACCCGCTGGGGGTCCGCCTCGATGCGCGCGCGGACCGCCGCCCGCTCGCTGAACAGCTCGGGCGCGAGGGGCACCGGAAGACGGCGCTGATCGTTGCGCAGCCACCGCCACAACACGCGCAATTGGTCGCCGCGGGACAGGGTCGTGCGCGGCCAGATGCCCGGCGTGACCAGCACGAGGGACGCCAGCGCGCCGGGATCCTCCTGGGCGAAGAGGAACGCGACCTTGGCGCCCCACGACAGGCCCAGCAAATGAACCGGGGCGCGCGGGGCCACGTGTTGGAGAAACAGCCGCAGGTCCACCAGCAGATGTTCGTAGGCCCGGCAGTGTCCGCGCCCCAGCCAGTTGGCGCCGGACCCGCGGCGGTCCGGGGCGTAGACTTCCACGCGCTGTTCCGTCAGCCGTTGCGCAGTGTCCTCGAACCAGCCGCCGTGCGATTCGATGCCGTGGAGGTACACGAGAGTCGCCCGCGGCGACGGCGCGGGCCAGTGGTGGTACGCCAGATGCTGGCCGTCGAACGTGACGTAGTCGTGGGTCACTGGGGCGCGCGCACGGGACGCAGGGCGAAGTAGCCGAGGCCGAGGAACGGGAAGACGCGCGGCTCCACCACCTCGTATCCCGCGCGGCCGAACATGGCCACCCACTGGTACTCGTCCTGAATCCGCTGCTTGGTAAGCGCGTGACAGACTTCATGGTCGAGCAGCGGCGTCGGATGTTTCCGCAGCCACTCGGGCGCCGGGTGGCAGAATTCCGCGACGAAGAGCCACTGCTTCGGAAAATGCGCGCGCAAGTCGCCGAGCAGTTGCTGCACGCGCTCCGGACCGTCCCACAGGTACTCGTGAAACACGTCGATGGCGCACAGCGCGTCCACCTGCTGCCACTGGGCGGCGTGGTCCCCCAGGTCGTACATGTCGGCGACGTTTACGTGGATCCGGTCGCGGGCGGGATGCGTCGCCAACCGCTCGTGGGCGTACGCGATGACCTGGGGATCCTTGTCGAACCCCCAACACTCGAATCGCGCATCCTTGCAACACGCGAAGAGCAACTCCAGGTCGCCGCACCCGATGTCGAGAATCTTGAACCGCCCGTGCGTCTGCATGAGGTCGCGCATCATCGGAAACGGGAAGTCGGCGCCCAACTCGCCGCTGCCTTTGGCGACGTAGGCGCTATCGCGGGTCACATCCGTCCCGTACCGGCGGCGCCCCTGGAGGAGCGCATCCAGCGCCTCGAACACCGGCCGGTAGCCGCGCAGCAGATCGAAAAATCCCCGGGGCTCCTGCATAAGCTGTGTGCCGGCGGCGTCCAGGACGTACGCGCCATTCTCCCGCCGCAGAATGCTCAGCCCGTCCAGATACTCGACGAGCGGTTCGAGCACCTCGAGGTCCAAATCGTGCTCCCGCGCGAAGGTGGCCAGGTCCACCCCGCCGCCGTCCCGGAGCGCATCCAGAAACCCGCAGTCCAGCAGCGCCCACATGCACGACGTGGCCACGTAGCCGCGAATGTATCGGTTGCCCGCCTCGTGGTTGCGCTTCATGCGCAGCAGATGCTTCACGCCGAACAGGCGCGAGAGAATGCGGAACTGCCGCCAGGGTGAGGTCAGCACGGCGTGGCCCCCGCCGGCACCGGCGCTGCATCGGCCCACCCGCGCACCACTGCCGCATCGCGCACCAGGTGCGGGACTTTCCACTGCCCGTCCGGCGCACCGGCCGCCGTGTGGTCGCGCCGCAACCGCAGGTACGCGCCGGCCGGCAGGGCGAGCCCCACGGGCGGACCCAGGCGCAGGGAGTCCCGCTTCGCGGCGTATTCGATGTTGCGCGCACGCAGCGCCCGGTCGAAGGCCTCGAGCATCGCAGGGGTCGTCCTCGGTTCCGCCGCGAGCAAGTACGCGGGTGTCTCCCCCAGCGCAATGCTCACCGTAAACCCCGCGAGGGTCACGTCGAGGGTTCGGCAGACTTCGGTCATGGCGTCGATGACTTGCGTCTCCGTGACCTTTTCGCCGGTCATGGACAACACGCTGCCGATTTTGTGCCGGAAGGCGAGCACGGGGGCGGCCCCCATCCGTTCGAGCACCTCGACCACATCGCCGATCGCGTACCGGTACAAGCCGCCCGAGTTCGTGAGCACGATGGCGTACTGCCGTCCCACCTCCAGCTCGCCCGCGTGCAGGAACACCTCTTCCACCGTGTTGTCGCTGCGCACCGGCTGGAATTCCATCACCAGACCGGACAGCGCCGCCAGGCCGCCCGGCGTCCCGTCGCGCAGGGGCACCGTCATGTAGCCCTCGGACGCGATCAGCCCCAAGTCGCGGACGGGCACGTCCCCGTACATGGCGGGCAGTTGCTGCAAATAGAAGGGCGCGCTGCCACCCTGCCACGTGGCCAGGAGGCTGAGGTCCGGCCACACCGCCGCCGGGCGCAACGCCCCGTCACGGTCGAGGAGGCGCTGCAGCTCCGCCGCCCGCCGCGGGTTGCGGGACAGGGGCGCCGTCAGCGTGGGGGCCAACTCCGGCGGCAGGGGCGCGGGCGGGCGCAGGGCGCCGTCGTGCACGTCGCGGATGAGCGCCTCCGCGTGTTCCGTCAGCAGGCGCGCGAGCAGCACTAGCGTGCTGGGATTCGTGGCGAAGGCCATGCTGATGCGCCGCCCGAGCGCGATGCGCAGCGCAGCGTAGTACTTGGCGTGGAAATCCGGGACGGTGAAGACGGCGTAGGGTAGCGCATACATTGCGCGCGCCGCAGGATACTGCGTGCTGTAGCTATGGCCGGTCATGGCCCCGTACGGCGTGCCGTCAGGCATGTGGCCTTCGACCGCCGGCGACACCATCGAGAGGATACGCCCGCTCAGCATGCGCGGGTGGTCATACAACAACTGGCGCAACCACATTTTCTGCGTGCGCGAAAACTCTTCGATGAAGCCCGGCGTGATCGGCACGTGTTTCGGCGTGCCGGTGGTGCCGCTCGTGCGGCAGTACAGCACCGGTGGATCGGCGGTCAGCACGTTGCGTTCGCCGCGAGTCATGCGGTCGATGGCGGGCGCCAGGTCGTCGTAGGTGTGGACGGGCACGCGCCGCCGCAGCTCCGTGAACGAGCGGATGCTCCCAAACCCGTAGCGCCGGCCGATTTCAGTGGCCGCGTTGTGCCGCAGAATCGCAATGAGCCGTTCGGTCTGCACGCCGAGCGGATCGACCGTGCCCCGCATGAAGCCGCGCCAGGACCGGCCGAGCGCCCACTGGAGACAAGCCGACGCCACGCGGCCCGGTAGCGCGGAGCCCATGGCCGGAAGGTTAGGTGGGGTCCGCGCCCGCGTCGGCCGCCTCGGCCGTGGCCACGGCGGGGGCCGCGGAATCGGACAGCGCCGCCTCGAAGTAGGGAAGGAACTTGGGCGAATGGACGTCGGTTGCCAGGCGGGGATCGTCCGAGAGGAACGCCTGCGCCTTGACGTGGAATTTTGTGTAGACGCGCGTGGCGACGTCGCTGGGCGAGAGATTGTTGAAGATGAAGCGCATCGTCAGCCGGAACCCGAGGAACCGCACGATCCCCAGGGCGTCCCGGCGCATGTTGTACACCTGGTACATGGTGTTGCGTTCGCCCTCGACTTCTTCTGAGTTGTCGACGAACAGGGCGGGGCGAACCAGTTCCACGTGGGCGCCGGTGAACAGGCCTTCCTTGAAGTCGATGAATCGCTGTCGGCGGCTGACTTCGTCAGTGCAGCGCTCACGCTGAATGAGCGGGAAGAACACGTCGATATCCTCGTACTGTCGCGCGTGGTTGACCAGATTGTCGATCGTGGCTGCCGGAATGAGGGGCAGGTCGCTCGGCATCAGGATGACCAGGTCGCCGCGGGCGATGGTGTGGATACCATGCTTCACGTTCTCCGTGGCATCTCCCTGGTCCTCCAGGAACGTGACCATGGGATCGTCCTCGATCGCCAGCGCATACTCCACGACCGGATCGGCGACCAGAATGATGTGCTCGATGTTCGGGCTCGCCTTGAGATTGGCGATCACGTGGGCGACCATCGGCCGCCCGGCAATCGGCAACAGATCGATATTCTCCGTGTCGGGAAACGCCCGCCGCATCGCCTTGACCTTGTTCACGGAAAAGATCACCGCGACGACGCGCGCATCCTTATCGTCCACCGCTTGACGGGGAGAAGGTGGGTCGTTGCCGAAGTTCAGCTCGGAATCGTCGGGGGGCTGAAACACGGTGCCCGCAGGCAACAGCTCCCGCTTGGCCGCGTGCGCAGGCAGGCCGATTGCCCATGCCAAGGCGACGCCCAACAGCAGCGCGCTATACCGCCGCATGCACCACCTCCGCGCGCTCCGGCGCGGCGGTCCCGGCCGCGGCCAGCCACTGGCGAGTTGCCGCGAACACTTCATGGCGCGCGCTGTCCAGCATCACCGCGTGATCGCTCTCGGGCAACATGACCAGCCGTTTCTCCGTGGCCGCGAGCCGGCGGTACGTCCACTGAGCGCTCGCGGCGCTGACCGCCTTGTCCGTCTTTGACTGCATAATGAGCGTCGGATTCTCCACCCGCAGCACCGTGCGTTTCGTCTGCGCGACCATGTCGAGCAGCGTGCGGTAAATCGTACTCGGCGTGGTTTTGTACACGTAGCAAAACTCCGCGCCCGTATCGTCCACGAATTGCGGGGCATTCGCGTGGAAGCGGGACACCACCCGCGAGTACAACCAGAAGCCCAGCCGCATCAGCGTCACCGACTGCCGCGGATTCAGCGGCACGCTGAGCAGGACCAGGCGGCCGAGGCTGCCCAGCCCCGCCGCCAGTTCCAGCGCCAACGCCGCCCCGATGGAATAGCCCACCACGTGCACCGCCCGATGCGTCTCTTGTAGCGCGCGAATTTCCTCGGCGCAGTGGTCGTACCAGTCGTGCCACGTAACGCGCGTCAGGTGCTCGGCCTTCGTCCCGTGCCCCGGCAACAGCACGCCGCGGGCGGTGTACCCGGCCTCCGCCAGGTTCTCCGCCATCTCGCGAAAGTGCGCCGGGGAACCGCTAATGCCGTGGATGAACACCACGGCCTCTTCGCCGCTTCCCAGCGTGTACGGCGCGAAACCGCGGATGACGCCCGGCGCGGATTCGCCCCGGGTAATGGCGATGGGACCTATCATAGTCGAACGGAATGCGAAAGGGCGGATACGCTTGCCGGCGAGAGTTCGCCGCCACTCCAGGCACGCAACGTCGCTGATTATAACACTCAGCGCGGACCGTGGCGCGTCCCAGCCCCGCGGCGTTAGTGCGTGTCCCAGCGGAAGAGTCGGAGCCCAAGCGCGCCCGTCCCAACCGCGTACAAGAGCAGGATCCCCACGGGCGGGAGTACGGCCAGTGTCGCGTGATCGAAGTTCAAGACACCGCGCAGGGCGGCGGCGAGGGCGGTCATGGGCAAGATGTTGATCGCGGGCATCGCCGCGGCGGGCATGAGTTCCAGGGGAAAGAACGCGCCGCAGGCCAGCAGCATGGGAATCATCGTGATCTGCGCCAGCGTCACGCCGGCGGCCTGGGTGCGCGCCACCGCGGCCAACAGAATCGCGAAGCCGCACCCGGTGAGCGCGCCGGCGACGCACAGCAGTACCAGCCGCGCAATGCCGTAGTGAAACGGGCGGTGAAAGACGACGGCGGCCGCGATCAGGATCACGACGGCCTGGAGCAGCGTCAGCCCAAGCCGGAAGACCACGTGGCTGGCGAAGTACGCGCCCTTGGAGGCGGGGGTCAGCCACAGCCGCCGCAACACCCCGCGCTCGCGGTGCGCCACCAGGGTCGGGGTCAGCGAGAAGACTACGCCGGGAAACACGGCCATGGCGACAATGCCGGGCACGAAGAAGTCGATGTAGCTGGAGTAATCGTCCTCGCCGCCGATCCCCTCGATCTCTAAGGTCACCGGCAACGGCTGTTCCAGAACCTGCGCGTTCACCGCGGCGGCCACCTCGTGCAGCCGATTCAGCACGACCCGGCTGCGTTGCGTGCGCGTCGTGTTGTACCGCACGGGAATCACATCCGATGCCGCCTCGGTGGATGGCAGCGTGATCAGCGCCGCGTATTCGCCGCTGGCCAACTTCGCCAAGCCGTCGCTCTCCCGCGTGAGGGCCACCCGGAAGGAGGGGACGCGTTCCAGCGCCGCAAAGACGGCCGCGGCGCGCTCGGTCGGCGCGCGGGCGATGACGCCGACGGTCAAGCCGAGCCCCTCGTTCGTCACGCTGCCGATGTCCGGCACGTTCGACAGGACGACGCCGAGCACCACCATGAAGAACACCGGCAGCGCGAAGGCGAGGAAGACCTCTTGCCGCACGCGGAAAAACTGCTTCGCGTGACTGACCGTCAAGTGAAGGAGCCCGGTCATTCGCGCAACCCGTGCCCCGTGCGTTCGATGAAGACGTCCTCCAGGGACGCGCTGCGTATTCGCAGATCGCTCAGCGTCGTCTCGGCCGCTTCCGCGCGGTCGAGTGCGGCGGACATGCAGGCGCGCACATCCTTTGTATAGAGGAACACGAGCCGCCCGTTGATCGTGACGTCCTGCGCCGCCGGCAAATCGCGAAACCGGTCCGCCTGGTCGGCCTGGTCGCAGCAGAATTCGATCACGTCGTTGCGATCCAGTTGCCGGATCAGGCTGGCCGGCGTATCCCGCGCCACGAGGCGGCCGCGGTCGATAATCGCCACCTCGTCACTCAGCTTCTCCGCCTCATCCATATAGTGCGTGGTGAAGACGACCGTGGTGCCCCGCGCGCGCAGGTCCTCCAGCACTTGCCACACCTCCCGCCGCGCCTGCGGGTCGAGGCTCGCCGTCGGCTCGTCCAAGAACACCAGCTCCGGCGCATTCACCAATGCCAGCGCGACGGCTAACCGCTGCTGCTGGCCGCCGGACAGGGTCGTGACGCGGGCGTCGGCCTTTTCGGCCAGGTGCAGCGCGTCCAGAATCGGTCCCACCTCCGCGCCCGTCGCATAGAACGCGCGGAACAGGGCGAGGGTCTCGTAGACGGTGAGGAATTCGAACAGGGCGGTGGTCTGGAGTTGCACCCCGACCCGCACGCGGATTTCGTTCACGGACGCGGGCATGGGCAGCCCCAGCACGTGCACGGTTCCGGCGTCGGCGGTGGTGAGGCCCTCCGCAATCTCGATGGTCGTGGTCTTGCCCGCGCCGTTAGGCCCGACCACCGCAAAGATCGCGCCACGGGGTACCTGCAGCGTGAGCCCGTCCACGGCGACCACGTCACCGTAGGTCTTGCGCAAGTTACGAATGTCCAGGGCGAGGTCCGACATAGCAGGATCGGGTCGAAAGCGCGCTATGCTAGCATGCGCGGAGGCCCCCCTCCACGCGGTGCACGCCGATGCCTGAACTGCCGGACCTCGAGTACATCGTCGCCGTTCTGGATGACGCGGTCTCCGGGGCGACCGTCACGGCGTTCGAGGTGGGCGATCCCGTGCTGCTGCGCATGACGTTTGACTGCCCCCCGGAGGAAGCGCTCGTCGGGCGCACGTGCACGGGCGTGGACCGGCATGGGCCGTTCGTCGTGCTGCACTTCGATGCCGATTTGCGCTTCATCTGCCACCTCATGCTGGCCGGCCAGTTTCGACTGGCGGCACGTCGGCCGGCGCGGCCCGGCAAGCTCGGCTTCGCGCTCACGTGGGACGGCGAGCAATGGCTCGGCTACAAAGATGCGAAACGCATGTCGAAGCTGTACTTGGTGCGCGGCGACGACACGAGCATGATTCCGCGGTTTGACACGCAAGCGCCGGACGTGCTGTCCGACGCGTTCACCGAATCGTACTTCACCGAGTTGCTGCAGCGAGCGCGCTGCCAGACGCGCGTGTTCCTCATGGATCAGGAACGGATCAGCGCCATCGGCAACGCGTACGCGGACGAGATTCTGTTCGACGCGGGGGTGCATCCCAAGTCGCGGTGCCAGGACCTGGACGCGGCCGGCGCGGCACGCCTGTACGAGAGCATCGGGCGGGTGCTGCGGGACGCGGCCGCGGTCGTGGCCGAGCGGGCGGCGCCCATTCACGAGAAGCAGCGCGATTTCCTGAAGGTCCGCAACCGGAAGGGCGAGCCGTGCCCGCGCTGCGGCGGGCGCATTCGCCGCGAAGGCGTGCGCGGCATGGACACGTTCTTCTGCCCGCAGTGTCAGCCGCCAACGCGCAAATCGTTCATCGATTGGCGGGGGGCGCCGCGCTCAAAGCCAGCGTGAAGTATTCCTTCCCCCAACACCAGTAGACGAACGGGCCGACCCACTGCGAGAACGGCCGCAGGCTCATGTGCTGCGTGCGGTGCGCCTTGACGATCGCGATCCGCTCCGCCACGTAGCCGCGCACGCCCAGGGCGTGCGTCGGCGCCGACCGCCGGTCCATGGCCCACGTGTTGCCGAGAAACGCGGACGCCCGAAACCGTTCCGCCAGCCGGGCGGGCACGACGGTTTCGTACAGCCGCAACGCCTGATGCGGCGCGTCCCCGATTTCCGCAAACTGGTCGGGATCGGCCGCCGAATGAAATGCGCGGCGCACGACGGCGTGCGTGCGCAGGTGGTCCGGGTGCCCGGTGGCCCCCGAGGGATCCCACGTGAAGATCGCGGCCGGTTTGTACGTGCGAATCCAGCCCACCGCCTGCGCTTCCAACTCTTCCAGCTCGCGATTCGCCAACGCCCCGTCGCCGAAGTCCGCGACCTCATGCGCCGCCATGCCCGCTGCCTCCGCCGCGCGGACCATCTCGCCGCGGCGCACCTCACCCAGTTCCTCCTGCGTGCAGAGGGGCGGCACCCCCGGCTTCCCGTTCTCCCCGCGCGTGAAATAACAGGCGACGACCCGCACCTGCGGGTGCCGGCCATACTTGCTTGTGGTGCCGCCCATGCTCGTTTCGTCGTCCGGATGCGCCCAAATTTGGAGCAGGGTGTACGGCGGCTCGGCACCCGGAGGCACCAGATCAAACACGACGGGGACGGCGGGATCGTCGAACCGATAGATCGCGTACAGGACGGTCGCCCCCAGCGCGGCGGTTCCCAGGAGTGCAAGCACGGACAGCATGCGGAAGTAGTCGCTTCGGTGCCGCCCGCGCGCGGGGCGAGGACTCAACCTCTCACGCGCGCGGCGTGAAGCACGCCACCGTGCCGTCCGACACGCCGATGACGACGGCGTTCCCCGAGACAGCGGGCGAACTCTGGACCGGTGCGCCCAGGTCCACTTCCCACGCGACGCTGCCGTCCGCTGCGGCCAGCGCGCGGAAGCGTCCATCGCCGCCACCAATCAACACCGCCTCGCCCGCTAACACGGGCGAACTCACAAGACTGCGGCCGCCCCGCACATAAGCCGCGGTGGACAGGAGCGCGGGACCGCACTGCCACATCCACTGGGGTTCGCCGGTGGCCAGGTCGAGCTTGCACAAGGTGCCGGCACCGGACGCGGCGTACACCGCATCGGGACCCAGCGCCGGCGCGGCGGGAGAGAAGAGCGAATCCCACCGGTGCCCCCACCGTTTCGTCCCGTCGGGTTCCAACGCGTGCACCTGCGCGTACAAACGCGTCACCACCAGCGTCCCGTCATCCGCCACGGCCGGCCCGGCGCAAATGCTGCGGTCGCGGCCACGCTCCACCGTCCAGCGTATCGCGCCCGTCTCGGGATCGACGCAGAACAGGTGGCGCGGCTCGTACAGGTTGCCGAATACCACGCCGGTGTCCGTCCACGCGGCGGGGCTGGTAATGGGATACGTGGGCGGCTCTCGCGGATCCCACAGGTCGGTCAGCAGCCACCCCGCTTCACCCGTGGCCAGGTCGAACGCGCCGAACGTGCGCGCGTCACCCGTATAGATGCGGCCATCCGCGATGAGCGGCGGCCGGTAATGCCATCCCAGGTGTGGATCGCCCACTTGAGTCGTCCAGCGCCGCTCGCCGGTAGCCGCGTCGAGGGCCGCCAACTCCCCCGCCACGCCGATGGCTACCACGAGCCCGTCGGCCACGGCGGGCGTCGTCTTTACGCTTGCGCGGAACGGCGCCGTCCACAAGAGAGCGCCCGTGCGGAAGTCCAGAGCGACCACCGCGCCCGCGCCCGTGTCCTCATCCTGCGTGCCGATGAATACCCGGCCATCGGCGATCACGGGGGAGCCGAGGCTGATGGACCCGTTGACCGGCGACCGCCACGCGAGCGCCAAGGGCAGCTCCACGTCGCCGGCCACGCAACCGGTGCGGCGCGTGTTCCCGCCGAAGGTGGTCCAGGGCGCGCCCGGTTCGACGGGCGATGCGTCCGCGGGCGCCGCCGCGCCCGCGACGGTGAGCGGGCGATAGGTCGCGCCGGCCAGGTTCGGATCGTCCGTCAGAGTCTCCGTCGTCACCTGCAGCGCGTTGTCGGCGACAGTCACGCGCCGGTACGCGCGCGGCGTGTAGTCCAGCCCGCCGAAGCAGAACGTCGGCGTGTTGTAGTGCAGCATGCGCCCGTCGTTCAGGACGCGGCTCGTGTGCCAGTGCCCGGAAAAGCTGGCGAGGAAATTGACATCGGGGAACCGGTCATAGAACGCGCCGGGGAGGTGGTCGTGGGTGAGCACGATCACCGGCATCCCGGCGGCGACCCGCGCCAGGTCCTGAGCCACCCACTCATGCTGCGCGTAGGCGTCGCCCCAGCGGCACGAGCCCTCCCAGTCGAACGCGAGAAAGTGCACACCGCCCCAGTCGAAACTGAAGTAGGACGGCCCCAGCGCGTCGCGGTAATGCTTCGGTCCCGCGTGCTTGTCCATGTAGTCGTGGTTGCCGGGAATGGTGACCACCGGCGCGGGCGCGGCCGTGAGCGCTTCGCAGTACGCGGCGAACTCGTCGACCCGCCCATTGTTCGTCACGTCCCCCGTCGCAATGAACAGGTCCACCGGACCGGCGTCATACACCGCGTGCAAATCCTCCACGAGCATCTGGTCCGTGGTCAGCGGCAGCAGTACCATGTCGCCGTTCTCGTCGTACATGGCCACCTGGTCCTGCAACATGCGCGGCAAGTCCTCGTGGCCGGTGGAGACGTGGAGGTCGGTAATCTGGGCGAAGGTGAACGGCTGCGTCGCGCGCTCGGGCGCCGGTTGCAATGCGAAATCCCACGGGCCGTCCGGGCGGCGGTCGCGATCGTGATACCACCCGCCCACGGCCCGGGTCCCCGACGGCTGCGTCACGAACACGAAACGTTCGGCCCCGTCTGCCGGCAGCGTGAAGCGCCCCGCGTCATCCGTCTGCACGGTAACGCGCCCGTTGGACACCGCGACGCCGGCCAGCGGTTGGGTTGCGGCGCCCTCGTGCAGGGTCACGGACCCGGTGATGCCGTCGCTCACGCGGCTACCAACGCCGTCACGCTGCCATCCGCCGCGGGGACGAACAGCGCGTTGCCGCAGGCCGCGGGTGCGCCCGGCAGCGGCACGCCGAAGTCCCGTTCCCACACCTGTTGCCCCGTCTGCGCGTCGAGCACGTGCAATCGCCCGCTGTTGCTCGGCACGTAGAGGAACCGGCCGGCGAGGATGGGGGACGCGACGGTGTTCGGCGTGCGGCGCATGTACGGCGCCGTCTCCAGCAGCGCCTCGGTAGCTTGCCACTGCCAGCGCGGTTCACCCGTGGCCGCGTCGAGCGCTTGCACGAGCCCGAGGCCGCCCACCGCGAAGACCGTATCGGGCGTCACGCAGGGGGTCGCTTGGCTGAACACGGAACCCAGGCGCGTGCGCCAGACCAACTCGCCGGTCTCGGCATCCAGGCATTCCAGACGCATGTGCACGCGCGGGACGTAGACGCGCCCGTGCGCGGCGGCGGCGCCCCCCATGGCGACCCGGCGCGGTCCCTCCGTGTGGCCCCAGATGGTGCGCCCGTCGGCCGCGTCCAGCGCGGCGTAGTTGGTCTGCTGATAGAAGAAGGACGCGAACACTTTTCCGTCCGCGGCGGCGGGGGAACTCATGTTCACGAACTCCGCGTGCTTGCCGAAGTCGTCGCGCACCCAGCGCGGCTCGCCCGTCGCCACGTCCACGGCCGCGAAGTGAAACGCCTCGCCCAGACACACGACGCCGTCGGTCACCACGGGCGCGGTGAAAATCCAGCACTTGGATGGGTCGCCAAGCTGGTAGCGCCACTGCACCTCCCCGTGCGCCACGTCCGCCGCGAAGAGTTCCCCGCTCACCGTGCAGGCGATGACGCAGCCATCGGCCACGGCGGGGGTCCGTTTGATGGAATTCGCGACAGGCACCCGCCAACGCTCTCGGCCGGTGGCGGCATCCAAGCCCACGAGCGCGCCGCCGGGAGCGTCCTCCCGCTGCAGGCCCACCATCACCGTGTCCCCGCTCACCACCGGCCCGCCCAGATTCAAGGCGTCGCCCAGGTGGGCGGTCCACGCGACCGCGAGCGGCGGCGCGAGGTCGTGCGCGGCCACCCCGGTGCGGCCGGCGCTGCCGTGAAACTGCCCCCAGTCGCCGGCCAGGCGCACGGCCGGCGCCGCATCGCCCGGCTGCACGGCGGCGGCCTGCACCGCCGCGAACGTGTGGCGCGCGGCACTCCCATCGTCGTGCAGCGTCTTGGTCTCGATGCGGACACTGTCGGCGCTGAACCGCACCACGCGGTAGCAGCGCGGACTATGGTCGTACGCGCCAAACATGAGCGTGGGCGTGTTCACGTGCAGGGTGTGGCCATCGTCATACACGCGCGTGGCGTGCCGGTGGCCGCTGAGCGTGGCGAGGATGCGCCGGTCGCGATGGGGCGTGAAGAACTCCCCGGTCAACTGGTCGTGGCTCAAGATCGCGATAGGCGCATGGGCCGGCTGCGCCGCCAGGTCGTTGGCGATCCACGCGTGCTGCCGCCGGGCGCGGTCCGGGAACTGGTCCATCTCCCACCAGTCCACGGCGACGAAGTGCACCGGGCCGATGTCGAAGCTGTAGTACCGCGGACCGAGCACCGCTTCGTAGTTCTGTTCGAGGGCGTCCGGATCCATGTAATCGTGATTGCCGGGGATGCAGTGCGCCGGCCGGGGGGCGGTGGCGATGGCGCCGGCGAACGCCTCGTGTTCCGCGATGACGCCGCTGTTGGCCAGATCGCCGGTCAGCAGGTACGCGACGGCGTCCGGCTCCCGCTGCGCGATCCACGCCAGGTCCGCCGCCAGGTCCGCCGACCGGGTCAGCGCCAAGCGGCCGCGCTCGCCCGTGCTGCGGCGACCCACCACGAGCGAGTCGCCGCGGCGTTCATCGCAGTCGTCGTGATCCACGCTGACGTGGATGTCCGTCGCGTGGATGACGGCAAACTCGTCCGTCGCCCGCTCGGGCGCCGCGGCAAGCACGAAGTCGATTTCGCCCGCCGGAGCGTCGCCATCCACGCGCGCGTACCACTGCTCGCAGCGGAACCCGCGGGGCGTGGTCACGAACAGGAAGCGCGCGTCGAGATCGACGGGCAGCGCGTAGCGCCCGTCCGCGTCGGTAGCGGCCACGTGCAGACCGTCGGACACGCAGGCGCCGGCCGCCGGCGCACCGTCCGCGCGCACCGTCCCGCACCGCTGTGTTTCCGTTCCCATATCCGCCGTAGCATAGCGCCGGGGGGCAGGCTGGTGCTATGGGCCCGGGCCGTCTGCTAGCGCGCGGGGGGGCGATTCGCTAGGCTCTGGGCGGGCGAGGGCGTCGATCTCAATATGGTCGATCTCAATAAGAAGGAGCCACAGGGTATGCAGATTCCGGAAGACTTCCACGACATTATGAAGAGCACGGCCCTCGCCCACCTGGCTACGATCAACGAGGACGGTACCCCGCAGAACACGCCGGTGTGGTTCGACTACGACGGCCGGCACGTGATCGTGAATTCGGCCAAGGGCCGCGTGAAAGATCGCAACATGCGCCGCAACCCGCGGGTGGCGCTTTCGATCCTCGATGCGGAGAACCCGTACCGGTACGTGGAGATCCAAGGGGCCATCGTCAAGATCGAAGAAGAGGGCGCCGACGCGGTGATCGATGGCCTCGCGAAGAAGTACCTCGGCGTCGACGAGTATCCCTACCGACAGCCGGACGAGGTCCGCGTCACCTACCGCGTTCAACCCATGCGGGTGCTGACCTTCGCGCCGCGATAGGTTCGCGGGCGACGCACAAAAAATGGGCGGACGCCGGGAGAGACGTCCGCCCGAGGGATCGGCCATCGGGGGAAGACGGCCGAGCGGGGGGAGGGGAGACCGCCCGCTAGTTGAACTGCACGTCGATGGTGCGCGGCACCCGTTCGGGTACCTTGTGGAGGGTGACGGTGAGAATGCCGTCTTGGGCCGCAGCCTCCACCCGCTCCTGGTCGACCGCGTCCCCGAGGGTGAAGGCCCGCTGGTAGCCGTCCACGCGCCGGCCGCCCACGCGCGTACCCGCTGCGTGCTCGCGCGCGCCGGTCAGCGTCAGCGTCCGGTCCTCGATCTCCACGTCGTAGCCCTCGCGGGAGACGCCGGGCATCTCGACCTCGATGACGTACGCCGCATCGGTTTCCTGTACGTTGACGCGCGGCAGCTGGTAGATGGCCCGCCCGTCAGTCTCGCTTCTTGTTAGCGCTTTCGCAGTCATGGTCCTGTCCTTTCAACCGGTCGCTGCCGGGCTCGTTGGGGGGGGTTAGTCAATGGCGATGCGCCGCGGGGCGGTGTCCGCCTGCTTCGGCAGCGTGACGTTCAACACGCCGTTCGCGTAGTCGGCGGTCACCCGCTCTTCAGCCACGGGACCGGGCAGGCGCACCTGATGCCGGAACGCGCCGGCGGGCAACTCCTGGCGGAGGTAGGTGCCCTCGGGCGGGGCCGCATGGCGTTCCCCGGCCACGGTGAGCAATTCGCCCTCCAGGTTCAGTTGGATGGAATCTTTGGTCACGCCCGGCACGTCCACCTCCACGTGGTACGCGTCGTCGGATTCGGTCAGGCGCAGGGCCGGGGCCCAGTCGCCGAAATCCGCGCGCGAGTCCGCAACGCCGCCGAAGGGCATCCGGAACCAGTCGTCCAGGTCCTCAAACCAGTCGCGGGGCCAGCGGCCACCACCGGTGCACAGGGCCCGGGCGACGGGATGCAACCGCATCAGACTTGTCATGGCAGTCCTCCTTGTCGCCAGACCGCTCCCGCGGCCTTCCTGGCGCTCGCCCATACATAGGGCAACGGGAATGCCAACCGGCTCCGGAGGACGGGTACTCGTGTAACTCGTGTAATACTAGAGTGTTATGAAGTAATCTTCAGGGTGGGCGCGCTCGGGAGAACGGGAGGTGTTCCAATTTGAAACGGGCACCCAATGCGAGGATGGAACATCGCCGCACGCGCCGGGAGCGGGAACCGACCGGGGGAAGCCGCGGGGCACGGAGGCTCGAAATAGCCTATCCGATGGCCAGTAGGTCCACCTCGAAGTGCAGCAAGGCATCCGGCGGGATAACGGGCGGATAGCCCCGGCTGCCATACCCCAGGTCCGCTGGGATGCGGAGGCGCCGCGTGCCGCCTACCTTCATACCGGCCACGCCCTCGTCCCAGCCGGCGATCACTTGGCCGGCGCCGAGCGCAAAGTCGAAGGGCGTCCCGCGATCCTTCGAGCTATCGAACTGCGAGCCGTCTTCCAGCGTGCCCGTGTAGTGCACGCTCACGCGATCCCCCGCCTTGGCTTCGGCGCCGTCGCCCACCGCGTCGTCTGCGTACTGCAAGCCACTGGGGGTCGTCGTGAATTCGTCTGACATGGTGCCGCCTTTCGGGTGGGGGTGTGGTGCGGTAGCTTACCCGAGCCGGCGGCGCACCGCAGCGATGGTCGGCTGCGCGCCCGGTGACGTGCGGAACGCCGCGAGGAAGCCCTGCGACCGCTCCGCGTCCCGCGCGTGGAGCGCGACGACCACGTCCACACACACGTCGCGCACCACCGGATCCTGCTCGGACATGTGCGGCCGCAGCAGCGCGTACAGGGCTTCGGGATCGCGAAACGCCGCGTCCGTGGCCAGGGGCAGGATCAGCGCCATCCCCAGCCGGCGCACCAGTGCATGTTTCGAGGTGAGGCGGTTCTGCGCTTCGCGGACGAACAGCGCGGGATGGGCGCGCACGTGCGCGGCGCACGCGGCCGCCAGCGCATCACACGCGGCTGCATCGCCCAGCTTCCGCTCCGCCTTCTGCAGAAAACGCAACAGCCGTTTCAGATCCGCGTCGCCCAACGCGGCGCAACACGCCGCCGCGATGCGCCGGAGTTCCGGGCGAGGCTCGCGCCACAACGCCACCATGACTTTCCCCAACTGGCGGGGTTCGTCGGCCAAAGCGGCGGTGATATCTGCCGCGATCTGGTGGCAGGGGTCCCGGTCCACCGCCGGCTCGGCGCCTGCGTCCCCGGCCGGCGCCAGGGCCAGCGCGTCCAGATACCGGCTCACCTCGGCCCCGAGCGGTGCGAGATCGTGAGCCACGTGCAACCGGCGGCGCACTTCTTCGGGCAGGGGCATGCGTGCGTGGGGCTCGGACAGTCGGATGCGCGGGCGGGGCGGCCCCGTTAGTGGGAGCCCGCCTGGATCCTCGTATAGAAAGCGTGCATGGGTTTGCTGATGGCGTCGGGCTTTTTGAGGGGCGCGCCGTGGCTGCCGTCGTACCACACGAGGTCCGCAGTGGGGATGGCCCGTGCGAGTGCGCGCGCGTCCTCCTCGGCGATGAGCTTGTCCGCCTTCGTGCAGAGCACCAGGGTCGGCACTTTCAGCCGCTTCAGCTTCGGCAGGAAATTGAACGGGTGTTTGCCTTCCGCGTTCGCCATTACCACGTGCGCGCGGCTCTGCGCCGTCATCTCGAGATTCCACGCGGAAATTTCCGGTTCCGACGGGTCCGCGTACATCGCGGCAAACGCGTCCGCGAACCCGCGCATGCCGCCGGCCTTGATGACGCCGTCGATCACCTTCCGCTGTTCGGGGCGTTCTGCCGCACTGGTGCCCCGGGTCGCGATCAAGACCAGGCTCTGCAGCTTCCGCTGGTGTTTCACTGCGTAGCCCTGCGCCACCATCCCGCCGAAGCTATGGCCCACCAGGTGAAACTTCTTGAGGCCCAAGTGCTCGACGAACGCCGCCAGGTCCGCGATGTAATCGTCGATGCGGTAGCTGCCGCGCTTCGGGGCGCTCGACGCGCCAAAGCCGCGCTGGTCGTAGGTCACGACGCGAAACTGGCGGCAGAAGGCGGGGACCTGACGACAGAACACTTCCTGGCGGCCCATGAACCCGTGCACCCAAACTTGCGTCTCCCTGTGGGCGAGCCAGGGGTCCGCGAAGTCCGTGATTTCGTACGCCAGCCGATAGCCGTTGACTTTGGCGAACCCCCGCTCCGACATGCGTCCTCCTCGCGGCGCGCATCCTACCACTTCGCGGCGTGCGCGCCGGTGCCGGCGTGCTGCACATCCTTTAGGCAGATGCTGGTCACCCACCCGGCACTCGGGACGGAATCGGACCGCCGTCCTTCCGGACCGGCGATGGAATCTCGCGTCCCGCAAGGAGTTTCATCGCTCCCAACCCATTGGCACGATTCCCGCTCATTCGCTGAGGCGAGACCCACACCAGCCGGACCGCCGTCTTGGAGGATGCCCGCATGCACATGCCCATGTCCCACCGCATCGTCTTGACCCAGGCTGAGAACGCGCGCGCAGTCCAGGCAGCGGTTCGATGGACGGCCCGGGTGCCCGGGGTGATCGCGGTCGGCTTCCAGCGGGAGACCGGGGAGCTGCTCGTGTCCTACGATTTGCACCGCACGACGCTCGCGTGCATCCGCCACCACCTGTACCGGGGCGGGGTGATCGGCAACATCTCCCTCATGGAGCGGTTCTGCCTGTTGGCGATCGCCCGCGCCGAGACGGCATGGCGGCGCCGGACCCCGCGGCCGCTCATGGCCCGGACTCCCGCGCTCCCGCTCGTCCCCCTGCAAGACGCTGCCTAGGGTGGCCCAGCCGCTGCGCGGGTCCCTCCTGGCCTGAGAGCGTGTCGCCCTCCGCAAGATGTTGCGGCATGGGATACACTAGGCGCAAGATGGAGGTCGCTGTGGGGACATATCTGCGCCACCAGCGTTACGGACTGGGGCGCGTCGTGCGCTGGGAACGCGGCCTGTTCCCCCGCGTGCATGTGCGGTTCGAAGACGGGGTCGACCGCACCATGGAACTGGATCCGGCGCAGCCGGTGAACGCGCCGCCGCGGGACCAATCGGATCACCCCTCGCCAGCGCCGCGCGCCGGCCGCGCACTTGCACCGACGCATTGGGGGACGAGTTGGGGCGACGGTTTCCGGCTCGTGGACGGGGGCAACCTGGAACGGGTGCCCGGATTCGACGCCGCGGCCGAACCGATCGTGTTCACGATCGGCTATGAAGGGCGCACCATCGCGGAATTCGTCGCGACCCTGGAGCGGCATCGCGTGGGGCTGGTGGCGGATATTCGTGAGGCGCCCGTGAGCAAGCGCCGTGGCTTCGGCAAAGCCGAGTTGGAGGCGGCGCTTCGGGATGCGGATATCGCGTACGTCCTGAAGCGGAAGTGGGGCAATCCGAAACGCAAAGCGGGCGGCATCGACGAGCGGCGCGATCCGCCCGCAGCGATGACCGTCTACACCACGTACATGACCCCGTACATCGTCCAAGCGGCCGCCTTCGTGCAGGAGGTGCTGGCGCAGCGCCCGGCGTTCCTCTGTTACGAGGCCGAACCCTTCCACTGCCACCGCAGCCGCTTTACCACCCTGGTGCTGCCCCACTGCCGGCCCGAGCCGGCCGTGCACCACATCCTCCCCGACGCGCGCTAGCGTCCGCCCACGCCCCGGCCGCGAGGTGGGGTTACGGGCGCGTGCACAACACGCGGGTTTCGCCCGTGGTCACGTCCTCGATCGTGATGCACTGCGTCCCCGGCATGGGCGCTTCGCCCGTGGCCACGCCCGCGAATCGATACTGCCGGTTCGCGAACGTCTTCCCGTCGCGCACGATGTACGCGCGCCGACGCACGGTGACTTGGGCGACCATGCCTCCGCCTCCGGCTTGCGCGAACACCCGTTGCACCTGCATGTCCGGCCAAGTGTCCTCCGGCGGTGGCGGCGGCGCGGCGGCTGGAGCTTCGGGAGGTGCGGGGGGTGGCGGCGCATCGGCTGCCGGATCCGCCACCCGGCTGCGCGCGCGATATTCCGCGAACGAGGGAATGCCGGTCACGGTAATGTCCCGCTCCGCGTACAGCGACGTTTCCGGCGTAGGCGTTTCCGTGATGGTGACGCGGGGAAAGTGGGCGCCCAACGCCTTCGCGAGCGCCATTTCCAGTTCCGCGGCCCGGTCCCGGGGCAGGGCGACGTGGATGCGGGCATCGGCCGGCGCGACATTGAAGGCGATGTCCGTGAGGATCACCTCGTCGGGCAAGGTCTCGCCAAGCAACACCACCAGCACTAGCCACTGGGAGCGATCGAGGGTGGGGCCGGCGGTGCCCTCCGCCTCCTCGGCGACGGCATCCGGTCCTTCGCCCGCCGTCTCCTGCGCGCGGAGGGGGGCCGCGACCGCGGAACAGAGCACAAGCAAGAGACAGAGCCCCCGCCCCCAGTGGGTCGGCATGGGCAAAGTCTAGCACCGGGTGGCGCGCTTGACCGCTCCCCGAGGCGCGGGAGCCCGCCCGTTACGCGCCGAAACCGCCCAGGAGGGATCCGTGAAATACCCGGAGCAGCACGAATAGGCCCACGCCCACGCCGAGCCCGGCCCCGCTGAATTCGGCCAGGGCCAGGCGCTGCTTGCCGGCCAGGATGGCGCCAAAGGGGAGGAGCGAGGTCTCCCCATGGAACCGCGCACACGCGTCCGCCCGCGTGGCGAGCACGCGCGCGTCCTGGTGCACCGCGCTGACGGCGGCGAACACCACGAACCCGCCGAAGAAGATCCAGTCGCCCACGTGCGGGTTGCTCAAGCAGTGGGCGATGCCGAAGAGCGCGAACGCGAAGTTGATGGGGTGGCGGGTGATGCGCTGGATGCCGCGCGCGTCGGCCGGCGGCTTGCCGGCCATCTCGACGGCCGTGCTCAAGGGATTGGGCGTGACCGCGCCCTGCCCGATCACCACGAAAGCAAGCAGCATGATGGCCTGCGCGAGCAGGTCCAGCCCCGGGCTCTGGGTAAACAGCACCGCCCCCGCGTGCTTGTTATTGCCGTACACGTAACACAGGGGGATAAACGTCGCGAATGCGACGAGGGAGTACACCCCCTTGAAAGGCGGCACGCCGATGGCGCCGGTCACGCGCTCGCGCACGGGCGCGCTGGATCCCACCACGTGCGTGCCCGCGAATAACAGCCACCAGAGGAGGATTTCGCCTTCGGGACTCATGGTCGTTCCCCGATCTTGCGCAGGGCATGGCTCGACTCAGCCACCGGTAGTGTATGGCACGCCGGCCCGCAATGGGCACTGGCCGGGTCGGGGGCTTACGCGCGCCCCCCCACGCTGAGGAGCCGCCCGTTTTCGCGCCGGACTGTACCCTTGCCGACCATGTCCGCCACGAACGCGGACCAGAAGCGCGCGGGATCGTCGTCGGGAAAATACTGCCGCTGGAATTCCCGGTAGCAGGGGACGCGGCTTACGTATCCGCCCACGTCCGGTTCCGGCATGCCCCCCACTTCGAACAGATGATGGATGAAGTACGCGCGCATGACGGCCCGGGCGGAGCGAGTGGGATCCCGTTCGTACGCAGCGAGCCGGTCCTGCGCGCGCGCGCACGCCCCGGCGAAGTCGGTGAACGCGGGGCCATGGCCGGGGAGTACCACCGCCACGTCCAACACCGCGAGCCGCGTGAGCGTGTCTCGCTGTTGCGCGAAGACGTCTGCGCCTTCGATGAACGGTATCAGGGGGCCGAAGCCGTTCTCCCAGAGCGCGTCCGCCGCGATCAGGAACCGATGGTCGGGACAATAGAGTGCCACCATCCCGCTGGCGTGTCCGGGAATATGAATGGGGCGCAGGGTCAGGCCGTTGATCTCCACGTCCGTCTCCGCGTCGATGGTACGCGTGACGGAGAACCGCTCGTGAATCTGGTCCGCATAGCTGATCCACATGGCGTGCTCATCCCACGCGTTCACCCGCCGTGCGGTTTCCGGATGCGCCCACACCTCCGCGCCGGTGTCCTGGAACGTGTGCGTGCCGCCCGCGTGATCGCTGTGCGGGTGCGTGAGCCAGACGGCGTCCACATCCGCGGGGGTGCGCCCCTCGACCGCCCGCACCCCGGCCAGGGTGGTGGACAGCGCGTTGAGGTGGCCGCTGTCGACGAGCACGGTGCGGGGGCCGTGGAAGAGCACGCTATTGGCGCTCATCCACCCGTGTTCGAGAAACGTGACCCCCGGCGGGAGCGGCGGCACCGCGGCATCAGCCATGCCCCCGTAGCTTAGCGCGGGGGCGTTCGGGGCGCGAGGGAGATCCGGTCGGGGCGCAATTCCGGCGGGAATAACGTAGAATAGTAGGATGCGCCCGCGGGGAAGTTCGCTCCCGCTGGTTCTGCTGCTCAGCTTCAGCGCGCCGCGCGCGCTCGCCGCGGCGGATTCACCGGACGCGCAACACCTTCTGCCCTCCGAAGTTTCGGAGTTGGTCTTTGTCTACGATTCGCTGCGGCTCGCCGCGCGCGGCGGTGACGTGGCCGCGTACCGCGAAATGTACGATCCCGCGACCCTGCCACGGGCCGTGCCCGACCGGCGCGGGCGCCCCCGGGCCCTCGGCCGCCGCTGGCTGCGGCGGCACGCGTTCGAATGGCCCGAGGTGGCCGCCTGGAAAGTCGCCGACGCCCGGCGCTACGGGCCGTGGGCGCGCCTCACGTTCCGCCATCCGCATTTGACGGGCGGCGTTCCCGATGGGCGGTGGGACTTCTACTTTCTGCACTACCGCATCGTCGCGGGCCACTGGCGGCTCTCCCGCCGGGCCATTGCCACGTTCGGGACGCCCGGCGCCGCGGCGGACCCGCCCCCGGTCGAGGACTTGAGCCTCCTGCCGCCCTTCGCGTTGCCCCCGCGCCCCTTGCAGCCCCCTGCACCGCCGGCGCCGTTCGACGCCACCCGCGCGCTCGCCAACGCGGGCCCGATCCCCCAGCCTTAACCGGCGTCGCGCTCCAGCTTCTCGCGCATGGCCAGCGCGACCCACGCCTGGATCGAGAAGGGCGGCGTGTGGTCCCGCGCGGCGTTGAGCGCCGCCTCGTAGAGGTCCGCTTCCACCTGGGTGGTCATGGTCACCATTTTCGATAGCGGCATGGCCTGCTCCTCCCGATTCCCCATGCGGCCGGCATGCGGTCGCTATACTCTAGCCATGTCTTACGAACAAATTCTCTATGAGCAAGACGACCGCGTCCTGACCGTGACCCTCAACCGGCCCGAAAAGCTCAATGCCTACACGCGGGTCATGCAGGAAGAACTCAAGGACGCGTTCCATCGTGCCGACGCCGACGACAGCGTCCGCGCCATCATCGTCACGGGGGCGGGGCGCGGGTTCTGTGCGGGCGCGGACCTGAGCGGCGGCGGCGAGACGTTCGACTCCAGCGGGCGCGACTCGATTGAGGGCCACCGGGATGGGGGCGGCACGCTCACCCTGGAAATCCACAAGTTGAAGAAACCCGTCATCGCCGCGATCAACGGCCCCGCCGTCGGCGTGGGGATCACCATGACCCTGGCCATGGACATTCGCATCGCGTCGAGCACCGCGAAGATGGGGTTCGTGTTCACGCGGCGCGGCATCGTGCCCGAAGCGTGCAGCAGCTATTTTCTCACCCGCGCCGTCGGGATCAGCCAAGCCACCGAGTGGGTGTTCACGGGCCGCGTCTTCACGGCGGAGGAGGCGCTCCGCGGGCGGCTCGTGAGCCGCGTGGTGGCCCCGGAAGACCTCCTGGACACGGCGCGCGGCATCGCCCAGGAAATTGCCCAACACACGTCCGCCATGTCCGTCGCGCTCAGCCGGCAGATGCTGTGGCGCATGCTCGCCGCGGACCACCCGATGGATGCGCACCGCATCGACTCCAAGGGCATCTACTGGATGGGGCAGGGGCCCGATTCCGCCGAAGGGGTGCTGTCCTTCTTGCAGAAACGGCCGCCGGAGTTCACCCTGAAGCCGAGCACCGATATGCCACCGTACTATCCGTGGTGGGAGGAGCCGGAGTTTTAACGTGCCGTCGCCCGATACGCCGCTGCAAGTGAAGCCCACCGCGCCCAGCTGGTTCACGGAAGCGCTCGCCGATGCGCCGGAGGACCGGACCGTGGAGGTGGATGGGTGCCCCGTCCACTACCTGCGTTGGGGCGACACGAGTGCCCCCGGCGTGGTGCTGGTCCACGGCGGCGCCGCCCACGCCCACTGGTGGAGCTTTCTTGCGCCCATCATCGCCGAGCACTACCACGTGGTCGCCATCGACCTGAGCGGCCACGGCGACAGCGGGCATCGGGAAGCGTATCCGCGCGACGCGTGGGCGATCGAACCACTGGCCGTGGCGGAGGACGCGGGCATGATCGGCGCGCCCGTCCTGGTGGGCCACAGCATGGGCGGCCTGGTCAGCATCGTGTGCGCGTCGGTGTACGGCGACAAGCTGGCCGGTGCGATCATCGTCGACTCCCCCGTGCGCGAAGAGGATCCGGAGAGTCGGGAGCGGGGCCGGCGGCAGGAGCTGCGCCCGCAGCGCGTGTATCCCGACCTGGACGCGGCGCTGGCCCGGTTTCGCCTCATGCCGGACCAGCCGTGCGAGAACGATTTCATCATGGACTACATCGGCCGCGCGTCGCTCAAGCAGGTGGAGGGCGGCTGGCAGTGGAAGTTCGATCCGCGCGTGTTCGTGCGCTCGTCCACCACGCCCATGAGCGAGTACCTGGCCAGCGTGCAGTGCCGCGTCGCGTTGATGCGCGGCGAATTCAGCATCGTCGTGCCGCCGGAAACCGGCGAGTACATGTACGAGGTGCTCGACCGCAACGCGCCGCTGGTGGAAATTCCGCACGCGCACCACCACCTGATCCTCGACCAGCCCCTCGCGTTCATTGCCGCGCTACGCGCGCTGCTGGCCGACTGGGAGCACTCGGTCCCCCGCCGCCGGCGGGCGTAGGGCGCGGCGGGCCGGCTACTTGAGATAGAATTCGGCCAAGCTGTAGGTAGCCGCGACGCGGGGGGAGGAGCGCCGCGTTCGGCTGAGGTAGCGGGCGGACAACAGCGCCGACGGGAGACCGCCGGGCCGGTGGGGCGAGGGGATCGCGTAGAGCGAGCGCATGCAGTCGACACTAACGCAGGGGGATACCCAACGGACCCTTCGGTTCTCGACGAAGGTGGCCTACAGCGTCGGCCGCATCGCCGAGTCGATCAAGGTCCGCGCGTTCGAGACGTTCCTCTTCTTCTATTACGTGCAGGTGCTCGAGCTGTCCGGCGGGCTTGCCGGCCTCGCGGTCGGCGTCGCGCTGGTCTTCGACGCCGTCTCGGACCCGTTCATGGGCTCCATCTCGGACGCCCATCGCGGCCGGTGGGGACGGCGCCACCCGTTCATGTTCCTCAGCATGTTCCCCCTTCCCGTCGCGTTCTGCCTGTTGTTCATGCCGCCGCAGGGCCTGGGCCAGCTCGGCATGTTCGCGTGGCTGTGCACGTTCGCCGTCCTCACGCGCGCGGCGGTTACGCTGTTTCACGTGCCGCACTTGGCGCTGGGTGCGGAACTGTCGCAGAACTATTACGAGCGCACCCAGATTGTCGCGCTCCGGGCGTTCGCCGGGATCCTCGCCGCGGCCGCCGTGGCCGGCATCGGGTTTTTCCATTACTTCAAGGCGACGCCGGAGTTCCCCAACGGGCAGATGAATGCGGCGCAGTACCCGCCCTTCGCGGTCGTATGCGCGGTCGGCATGGTGGTCACGATCTTCATCTGCGTGGTGGGAACGTGGAGCGCGGTGCCGCACCTGCCCAAGGCGCCGGAGGTACTACACCGTTTCAGTCTGCTCCGCGTCTATCGCGAAACGTTTGAGGCGCTCCGCAACCCGTCGTTCCGCGCGCTATTCACGGGCCTCGTGCTGATTGCGGTCCTGGGCGGCGCGCACGGCGCGCTCACGCTGCACCTGGGCACGTACTACTGGGCGCTGACGCCCACGCAACTCGCGTTCTTCATCTTCGCGTACATGGGCGGCGCGCTGCTGGGGGTGCCCCTCGCCGGGCCGCTGCACCGCCGGTTCGACAAGCGCGCCACCCTGCTGAGCATGTTCGCCGCCGCCATCGGCTTTACGACCCTCGCGCCCACCCTCCGGCTGCTGGACCTGTTGCCGGCGAACGGCGACCCTCGCCTCCTGGCGATTCTGTACCCCCTCGCGGCGTGCACCATGTGCGTCACCATCGCGGGCGGCATCACGAACGGCTCGATGATGGCCGACGTGGCCGACGAGCACGAGCTGTCGACCGGCCGCCGGCAAGAGGGCATCTTCTTTGGCGCCCTCTCCTTGTCCGGCAAGGCCTCGTCCGCGTTCGGGCATCTCGCGGCCGGCATTGCGCTCGACGTGATTCGGTGGCCGCTCGGGGCCGGTGTCCAGCCCGAGGACGTGCCGCCGGAGGTGCTTTGGAACTTCGGCCTCATTTACGGGCCGCTGTTGGCCACGTTCGGCGTCGCCGCGCTCGTGTTCTTCGCCCGCTACCAGCTCTCCCGCGCGCGGCTCGACGAGATCCACCGCGAGCTGGAGGCGCGACGCGGCACGCTTCCCGGCACAGGCCCCGCTGACGACGGAGCGGCCGGGTAGGATGCGCGCATGACCGGCATGGCGATCATCTGGGCCGGACTCGCGCTCGGGTTTGCGCACGCGTTCGAGGCGGATCACCTGGCGGCGGTGACCACCATGGCGGCCGACCCGTTGCGTGCGCGTCAGGCTGCGCGCCGCGCCCCCGTGCTCTGGGCCGTGGGGCATGCCGCGAGCCTGTTCGCCGTCGGCATGCTCGCCATCGGGCTGGGCACCGCGCTGCCGGTCGAGCTGTCCGCGTGGGCCGAACGCCTCGTGGGGCCGGTGCTCATCCTGCTTGGGCTGCGCACCATGATCCGTTCGGGCATCTTCCACCAGCACGCCCACGCACACGATGGGGTCGCGCACGAGCATTACCACGTGCACCTGGGCGCCGGGCACCACACCGGGGCCAGCGAGGCCGCGCGCGCCCGGAAGCACACGCCGCTGCTCGTAGGCGCGTTGCACGGCGTGGCCGGCACCGGCGGCGCGCTCATCCTCGCGGCGAGTGCCGGGTTTGCGCACGTGGCGCAGGGTGCGCTATTCCTGCTCGCCTTCGGGCTGGGGACCATCGGCGCCATGGGGCTCTACAGCGGCGCGTTCGCGCTTGCCGCCACGCGCCTCACCCGGCGGGCACCGCTCGTGCAAAGGGCCATGCTCGCGTGCGGCGGCGCGTCGGTCGCGATCGGGTTGTATCTCGTCAGTACGCATGTCATCCGTGTTTGAGGACATTGGAACCAAAGATGAACACGGATAAACACGGATTTTGAACCTCGAAGGCACGGAGGACACCAGGAGAAGAGGGACCTGTCGGCGAAGGACACGAGGTAATCGCAACCGCAGATGCACGCTGATAAACGCAGACAAGACTTTCCCTGTAGGACACGGCAACTATGCCGCGCCGTCTTAGGCGGACACACTGGTCCGGCCCTACGACCTCACCCTAGGTAGGGGCCGGTCTTCAGACCGGCCCGCGCCGTGATGTGCCATGATGGGGCATGCCGAAACGGAAACCGCGCATGACGGTGGCGTTCGTGGCCGCGCAGCTTGCGGCGGAGTATCCGGACTGCTACGCGGAGTTCAGCGACTTCATGCGCACGAAGCGGTTCATCGGGCTGGTAAACGACGCCATGGCGCGCGGCAAACTCGCGTGGTTCTTGCATCGCGGGCAGCGCCGCATCGCGGGGGAGGCATTGGACGCGTTCCTCGCGACGAACCAGGAGCAGCTCACCCGCATCGCGGCGCAGTCGCGCGAAGTCTTGGCATCGCCCGAGCGGCAAAAGCCCATCGAGGAGCGGTACCCGGCCCGGGCAGTGAAATCGCCCGGCGGGAAGCGCCGCCGCGCACGCGCGGCCGCCACACCGGAAGACGCGGGCCCGAGCCTGGGCGAGATCGAATAGGGGCGATTCACACGGCCCCCGGGACCGGGCCGGTCTGAAGACCGGCCCCTACCGGCACGGGCTTCGTCCGGGCGCAATGAATTGCGCCCCTACGGAACACCGAGGCGGGCGACGCATGCGTCGCCCCTACACGCGTGTCTTCTCTACGTTTGTCCGCGTGCATCGACGGTTTCTCTTCCGCCCGGGCGCGGATCTGTATTCTTCTATCCGCCCCACCCGGAATTCTTCTACCCGCCATGCCCGGGAACCTGCCTCTGTTCCTGCGGAACAACCGGCCCTCTGACTCTGCGCTCCGGGCAACCGCCTCCCCCGCCCTACAGGGAAGGTCTTATCCGTGTGTATCCGCGTTCATCCGTGGTTTCAAATCCCTAAACATATGTTCTTATCCGCGGTCGTCTGCGTGCCTCGGCGGTTTCAATGCGGGCGGAGCTTCACGTACTTGGCCATGTTGCCGAAGACGTCGAGCGGATTCAGCGGCGTCTCGGGCGGTTGGCCGCCGAGTTCCAGCCAGAGCCGCATGCAGTTGACCGCGACGCGTTCCCGGTCGACCCAGTGTGCGTACGGACCGAGGTCGATCTCCAGCGCGGCGTCGAACGGACTCAGCCCGCTGTCCTTGAGCCGGCCGCCCTCGCGCACCACGAGCTTCAGGTAGTCCTGCATCTCGCGCAACCCGTCGGGGCCGCAGACCGGTCCGTGCCCGGGCACGACGGTCTGAATGTCGAGCGCGAGCATGCGGTCGATCGCGTCGATCCAGTTCTGCAGCGACCCTTCCCACAGGAGCGGCGTCGACCCGAGGAACAGGAGATCGCCGGCGTACAGCACCTTGTCATCCGGCACGTACACCGCCACGTCCCCCAGCGTGTGCGCGGGCCCGAAGTGCAATAGCCGCACCTCGCGGTCGCCGACGAAGATGGTGAGTTCGTCCTCGAACACGACGGTGGGCGGGGTGACCTCAATGCCGCCGAAGTCGAACGGCGCGAAACTTTCCTTCATGTAGGAGATGGGCCCGTCATCGTCTGGGCGGCTCATGAGGTCCACCAGAAATTGCGGCGGCCCGGTCTTCAGCAGCTCCTCGCGGCAGCGGCGGTGCGCGACGATGGTAGCGCCGTCCACCAGTTGGTTGCCCCACACGTGATCGCCATTGTGGTGCGTGTTGACCAGGGTCGCAATGGGCCGGTCCGTGGTGGCGCGCACGCCGGCAAGCAGCTCTCGCGTGGTGGCGAGGTCGAAGAACGTGTCCACCAGCAGCGCCTCGCGCTCGCCGACGATCAGGCCGGCGTTGCTCCAGCCCCAGGACCCGTTGGGCTGCAGGAACGCGAACGTTCCCGCCCCCACCTGCGCCATCCCGCGCTCGTAGTCGCGTACTGCGGTCATCCCGGCCTCCCCCTGCCCGCGCGCGTAGCGTATCCGACTCCCTGGCGCGGCACCACCCGCGCGCCGCCCACACGGGCGCAGCCGGCAAAGTGCCGCAAATTGTCGGGCAAAACTGTAAGTTTCGCGAGGACTGTCGCGAAAGCAGGCAAGTGAAGAGCGCTTACCCGGTCGCCCGTGCCCGGTCATCACGCCAGGGATACACAACGGGGATTGCGCGCGGTGGCCGCAGCCGTCCCTGCGGGTGGGCCGACACGGGGCGCTGACGATTTCGTGTTGCAAACCGCCGGTCCCCCATTGGCATGGGGCTCGCAACTGTAGGGTCGTGCAATGCCTTACCGCTTACTGCTGCCCGCGACGGTGGATCTGCTTCCCGCGGACGTGCACGACGCGCTGAAACCGTTCGGCGCGCAGCCGTTCGCGGATCGCGGGTGCGCGTGGCAATTGCGGGGCGGCGGCGCGCCGGGTGTCACGGACGGCGCGTCCCCGATCATTGTGCGTCTCCTGCCTCGGAAGGCCATCGTGGCGCACCCCGAGGAGCCGCGGTTCCGTATTCCGCGGGGAACGCAACGGGCCCTGGAAGTCATCGTCCCGGCGGACGAACCGTCCGAGGTGGACTGCCAGCGGGTGCACGATTGCGCCACGGCGCTGGCCGAAGCGCTGCACCTGGGCGTGCTCAACCCGTATCGCGGCGTGTACTCGCCTTCGGTGCACGCGTATCGCGACGGGTTGACGGATCCCCCGGCGACGGATGCGCTGCGGGTGCGCGCCATGAGCCAGCAGACCCAGCGGCCGCGGCACAATCGCACGCGCCCGGAGCAGCACGCGCCCGTGCGCCGCGCGGAGCGGCGGCGCGTCGACACCGGCCCGGATGCCCACGCGGCGCGCCAGGGGGCGCTCGGGAAGCTGGTCTCGCGCATGCGCGGTACGAAGCAGTATGAGATGCGGCTGCCGCGGGGCGCCGGCAAAGGGCACGCGCAAACCATCATCCGGCGGCTCAAGCAGTGCGTGCCCATGGCGCAGGTCACCCTGAACGCGCGGCGGCGGGCGCTGCTCATCGATGCGCCCAGCTCGCCCTTGGTGCATCGCACCATGTGCGAATTTATCGACAAGTACACCGGGGGCGCCACGCGGGCGCTGGAAGCGACCTCCGCCGCCGGCTGAACCACCCGACCACACTCCATCCGGGGAACAACCCGGCCCCTCTCTCCGCCGTGAGCTAGCGCACGGCCGGGTGCCCGAGGGGCCGGGCCTTTTTGGAGACCCGGCACGCGACCGGCGGGCGTATACTGGGCAAGCCTGTGGAGGTGATGAACATGCGCACAATTTACACGTGTCCCGTGCCGTTTGCGTGGTGCCCGACCTGTGGCAAGCCGTTGAAAGCGGCCAATCGCCTCGGCGTGGAATACCAGCGGAAGAAAGTCTGGCAGTTCCCCCGGGAGAAGCGCGCGAAAGTGATCGAGCTGAGCGGCCAGAACCGCGTACCCATCATCGTGGACGGGGATACCGTCATGCACGAATCCGACGACATCGTGCAGTATCTCGACAAAAAGTACGGGACGACCGCGGCGAGTCAATAGCAGGCGATGGCGCGCGCGCTGCATCCGTAGCCGTGTTTATCGGTCACTACGCCCCGGCCTACGCGCTGAAAGCCCGGTACCGCGAGGTGCCCCTGTGGGCGCTGGCGCTGGGGGTGCAGGCGGTCGATGTGGCGTTCTTCGTGCTGGCGCCCCTGGGCATAGAACGGCTGAACATCATCGAAGGCGCGCGCGGGCCGCTGGGCAGGGAGCTGGTGCACATGCCGTTCACCCACTCGCTGGCCGCCGCGGTGCTCTACACCCTCGCGTGCATCGCCCTCGGCCGGCTGGCGGGGCGCCCGCGCGTGGGCCTCGCCCTGGGCCTCGCGGTAGGCTCGCACTGGGTGTGCGACTTCGTGGTTCACACGCCCGACCTGCCGCTGGCGTGGGCCGGCACGCCGAAACTGGGCCTGGGCCTCTGGCGGTATCCCGGGCTGAGCTGCGCGCTGGAGTTGGGGGTGCTCTTTGCCGGCGCTGCCTGGCTCTACGGGACGCTGCCGGTGGGCGCGGCACGGCGGTGGCTCGTGGGCGGCGCGGCGTTCCTGGCACTCGTGCAGGTGGTGAACGACTTTCTGCTCCCGCCCCCCGCTTCCGTCATCGCCCTGGCCGTCTCCGCGGAAGTGAGTTTCGTGCTCCTGGCCGCGCTCATGTGGCCCATCGACCGCGCCGCCGTCCCGCCTTCCTCATAACGCCCCGACGGGCACGAAATGCGCGCGCCCGGTCTCGTTACCGACCTTGACGGGCATAATCACCTATATTTTCGTCTTTTATTCTCCTTGAGTTGCCCCTTCAATGGGGGCGCTGGGCTGGTGCGATTGTTGCACTACTACGCAAGAGGCTATCGCCCGCCGCGAGGCTGCCCATACATGCCATACCGCGTGCTCCTGCCCTCCTACGAACTGCTGACGGACGCGCACGTCAAGCGCGCCCTGCGCGACCTGGATATTCAACGCATGGGCCGGACGCGGTCACGCTGGTGGGTGCGCGACCTGGCCGGCGAACCGGAGCACAACGCCGGCAGTGTGCTCATCGTGCAGTTGCACCGGCGCAGCGAAGTCACCGAAGAACCCTTCGACGACTACTTCTACATCCCCCCGGGATTGCAGTTCTGGCTCGAGGTGCGCGTGAAGGGCGCCGTGGCGACCCGCGAGGCCCGGCTGCACGCCCGCCTGGTGGCGCTGACCCTCGCCGAGCGCCTCCGCCTGCCGGCAATCGAAACGCGCAACGGCGTGTTCTGCCGCACGCCGGAGGCGTTCGCGGCCTGGTGCGCGCGGGAAGCGCACCCGGACACGGTGCTGCTGGCCAAGGAACAACACATCACCTCCGCCCCGCCGCCGCGCCTCGGGGTGACGCGGCAGGCGCGATCCGCCACGGCGACGGCCCAGCACGCCGCCCCCCTGCCGCCCGAAGGCCGGCTGGCGCGCCTCTGGCACCGCTTCACTCATTCATTGCCGCACGTTATCGCGCTGCCCGCCCATGCGGACGCCACCGTGGTCGAGGCCCTGGTGGCCGAAGTGGCCAACACCTTCCACGGGCACAACGTGATCCACGACGCGCCGCACCACCGCCTCATCATCTTCGGCAAGGACACGCGCGCTACCCGCGACGCCCTCAATTACTTCCGCCGCCGCGCGCACCCGGAGCGCCTGCGGCGCCCCCACACATTTTTACGGGGCTAGCCTCCGCGCGGCGCGCCGAATGCGACCGGCCTCAGCCCTCCCGCGCCGCCGGGACCGTGAACGGCGTCCCCCAGCGGTTCAGGTGCGCGATGTCCGCGACGGGCTTGCGCCGGGTGGGGCCGAACGTGCCCACGGGGTAGCCGATGGGAATCATGGCGACGGGACAAAAGTCCGGCGGGACGCCCAGGAGCGTTTCCAGCTCTGCCCGGAAGGCGGTCATGAATCCGGTGAGCGTGGCACCCAGCCCCAGCGCCCGGCACGCCAGCAGAATGTTCTGCACCGCCGGATAGATGGAGCCGGCCGGGCCGATGCCGGGGCCCACTTGCTCCTTATACTCCCGCACGTACGGGAAGAGGAGCACGGGCACTTCCGCCAGGTGATCCGACAGATACTGGGTCGCGGCCAGATTGCGCGCGGTCTCCGGCGGCACGGCGCCGCCGCGCGATGCGTGGTGCCCGCGCACGCCCGCCACGTACTGGGCGCACGCGCGGGCGAACAGCCCCTGGATCTGCCGCTTCAGGTCGGGGTCCGTCACCACCAGGAACCCCCAAGGCTGGCGGTTGCTGCCGCTGGGGGCCATGGTGCCCGCCTCCAGCACCCGATGGAGCACCTCGGGCGGCACCGGATCCGGCTTCAGCCGCCGCATGGATCGGCAGGAGTACAGCACCTCGAAGATTCCCGGTTCAGCCACGATCGCTCCCCTCTCTCGGCTCGGGCCGGCACACGACCCTGCGTACCATACGCGGTCCAGCCCCCGCGGCAGGAGACTGCGCCGGCCGGCATCCGGCGATGGGGGGGTGCCGTTCTGCCAACGTGGCTGCGGAGTCCAGGCCGATTACGAGGCTGACCCCGGGGAAACGAGGCTGAATTACGAAACTGATAGGGCGGGGTTGCCGGACGGGATACTGCCTCAAGATATAGGGGTGTTTGAAACCACCCCCCTACGGCTTGTATGAAGAGCCGCCCCGCGGCCTTGGCCTGGATGCTGCACTTAGGACGGCAACGACCCAACGTGAAGGATGTCCCCCCAGGGACCCTTGAGGAGAGTGCATCGTGGCCTACAGACTTCTCTTACCCAGCAGCGAAGTGATTTACCCGAAGCAGGTCGAGGAGGCATTGGACCAATTCGACGTCTTTCGCACGGGCGATCTGGCGCCGACTTGGTCTATCTGCGACCTGGCCGTGGAAGTGTCCGACGCGCAGGCCCACCGCCTGACGCTGCGCTTGCTGCGCGACGATGTGGTGGAGCGGCAGGAAGAGGAACGGCATTTCATGCGTCCGCAGGGCGCGCGGGTGTGGCTGGAACTCCGCTGCCCGGGTGCGAGCGACAACCGGAATTCCCGCTTGGCCGCGCGCCTCTGCGCCATGTCCATCGCCACGCGCATGGGCCTGCCGGTGCTCGAGACGCGCAACGGCGTGTTCTGCCGCTCGGCGGAGGCGTTTACGGCCTGGTGCTCGCGCACGAGCCACCCGGACACGATCCTGCTCGGCGAAAAAGAGCACGTCACCATGCCGAAGAACGTCCGGCCCGGCGTGCGCCGGCCCAAGGGTGGCCCGCTGGCGAAGGTGGCGACCGCGGTCCAGTCCGCGCCCCTGCCCGAGGTGGGCGTGGCGACGCGTTTGTGGCGCAAGTGGCGGAACCTGCGCACGTACATCGTGACGATTCCCACGACGGCGAGCAGCGTGGTGGTCCGGGCGCTGACCAAGGAAATCACGTCCACGTTCGGCGATAGCAACGTCATCTACCAGGAGGACAACAACCGCCTGCTGGTGGTGGCCAAGGACTCGCCGGGCACCGGTGAGGTGATTAGTTATTACCGGCGCCGGGCCCATCCCGAACGCCTGCGGCTGGCCGACGCGCCGCGCTAAGCGCGGAGCACGCGGCGAACGGACGGCATTACGACCCATACACCTTGATGGACAGACGGGCGGATTCTCCCCCGCCCCCCACCTGCGCCCGGCGCATCGTCAACCCCTCCCGACGATGCGCCGGTTGCTCTTTTGGGCGCCCGGCGGGTCCGATGGCGGGCCGGTCTGAAGACCGGGCCCTACCGCGGATGAATCGTAGGGGCGATCCTTGTGATCGCCCATCCGTCCGGGCGCGGGCCGACACATAGGTCGGCCCCTACCGGGACAGAGGTAAGGCAAGAGGTTGCGTAGGGGCGGATCTGCGTGTTCGCCCGCGGCACGGATTTGCATTCTTGTATCCGCCCCACCCGGAATCCGGCTCTGCGCTTCGCGCAACCGCCTCCCGTGCCCTACAAGGTTTTCCTATCTGTGTTTATCCGTGTTCATCTGTGGTTGCTCTTCCGTGCCTGCCGAAACGCGGGGGGCCGGTCCGGGGGACGCACGGGGGAGGCGGGTTTCCCGATCCGTATAGCGGCTGTAGCGCTGGGACGATATTCTGTGACGGCGTTTGGACCGGGCGGCCACTACCTGTGGGGTTGGCGGCGGCGGCCCGGTCGACCGGGCGGCAGAATATGCCGGGGCCGCACCGGTGCGGGGCCGCGGCACGAGCGAAGGGAGTATTGGATGGCGCTGTTCAAGAGCAGGGATCGCTCGCCGGAGGCGGGCCGGTCGGGGACGCGGCGGGACCACGCCGACCAGTTGCCGCGGGTCCTGACCATGAGCCTCGTCTACACCAGCGGACTCGTGTTCCCGCCCGAGGGGTGGACCGACCAGGCGGCGCTCGGCACCCTCACGCTCATGATCTGGCTGCGCGCACTGGAGTTCCACAACACCACCGGGGCGCGCATGGTGGTAGTCGAGCGCGACCCGCGCCAAGGCGTGGAGGACATCCGCGAGACCGAAGTGGCGACCGCGGACCTGACCGAACTCTCGCGCCTGCTGGAACAGACGGGGCTGCCCGAGCGGGACATGCGGCTGGAGACCATCGCCGACACGTCGGACCGCTGGGCGCACCTCACGCTGCACGCCGGCCGGCGCACCGCCCGCCGCAGCGTGGACCTGGACATCTACGCATCGTCCTACGCGGGGGAGGACGCGCCCGCGCTCAAGGCCTGCTTCAGCGCCCTCCTGCGCACCGCCAACGTCCGCGACGGTAACGTCTGGTACGACCTCACCGGCGTCTGGCGCCGCAAGGCGTAGCTCAAAAGGTAACCCGGCCCTTTGGCCGAATAAGCCGTTCCCGAAATAACAAGCAATCGCAACGATCACATCGAATTGTTGCGGTGCATCATTCCTTGTTGTAGAGTTTCAGTTCTGCTGTTTAGGGATAATAAATCGTGCCGGGACCGTTACTAGAAGAAGTATTCAAACAGGGTGGTGTTCCAACACACACCTTCGTTGAGCCAAAGGAATATAAGCAGCTGCTCATCAGCCTTCGTACTCCTGGCCGTGGAGTGGTGGTCGAGGGCCCTTCAGGGATTGGAAAGACGTCCGCGATCGAGAAAGCTTTGGAGAAGCTGAGCTTGAGCCAAGATGTTGTCAAACTTAGCGCAAGAAGTATGGACGACGTCGAATACATAGCAGAACTCCCTGCACTCGGTAAGGTTGGAACTGTTATTGTCGATGATTTTCACAAACTTTCAGATGATACTAAGTCCCAACTTGCCGATTACATGAAGATCCTGGCAGACGAAGGGGCGACGGGCGCCAAGTTAGTTATCCTTGGAATCGCGAAGGCAGGGGAATCTCTGATAAGTTTTGGCTTCGATCTTTCCAACAGGATTGAGATCATAAAGTTTGAAAGCAATCCTGAGTTTAAAGTCATGGAGCTGATCAAGAAGGGAGAGTCCGCGCTTAACATCGATATATCCATGCGAGACGAGCTGGTCACTGCATCTCAGGGGAGCTTTTACACAGCACAGATGCTCTGCCACGCGCTATGTCTGGCGGCGGACATTACAGAAAGGAGCACTGAGAAGGAGCCTATCTCTGTTAGTTTCGAAGGCGTTCAAGCAGAGGTTTGGAACAGGCTTGCTCGACAATTTAGGGACCGCTGCGAACGCTTCTGCAGAGGAAACAAATTTAATCCTAGCGGACGTGCTCCGTATCTTCATATCCTCAATTGGCTGGCCAATGGAAGCGACTGGACTCTTAACCTTCGAGATGCGGCCAGGGAACATAAAGCTCACCGTGGCAGTGTTGGGCAAGTCGTGGACAAGGGTTTCTTAGAGAACCTGATTTCGGGCGATCCTGAGATATCGGGGGTGCTCCATTACGATTCCACTGCTTGCATCTTGAGTATCGAAGACCCTCAATTCGTCTTCTATATCAGAAACTTGCCCTGGAAGAGATTCGCTAAGGAGCTCGGTTTCTTATCCGTAGACTTTAAAACACGGTACGATTTCGCCCTGTCTTTCGCAGGAGCGGACAGGGGTATTGCAGAGAAGCTTTTTGAAGCCCTGCAAAGCCGAGAAGTAGAAGTCTTCTACGATAGGAACGAACAGCACAGAATGCTCGCAGAAGATATCGAAGAGTACTTAAGACCGATTTACCAAGCAGAAGCGGGGTATGTGGTGTGCATATTGGGCCGAGAGTACCCAGAGCGAATCTGGACCAAGTTTGAATCAGACGCATTTAAGGAGAGATTCGGCGAAAATGCGGTGATTCCAATATGGTTTCCTGATAACCCGCCAGGGTTCTTTGATGAGACGTACAACAAAGGCGGTATAAAAATGGATTTGAAGCAAGCACTTGATCCCCAGATTCAGAATATCGCTGAGCTGTTATGCAAGAAACTGGGGGAATCCAATTAACTCGGGCGCATCTTACGGGCAGCAGGGTAAAGAAGGAGCTCACGCGAATATAGCGCCGCAAGGCGTAGCTCCAACTCGGACGCGATGAATCGCGCCCCTACGGAATCTCACCCAAGGTAGAACACGGCTGCAAAGCCGTGCCGCGCGCTCTTACTTCTCGCCGCTCTCGGCTGCCGCCAATTCGGTTTCGGCGTGGCCGACATGTTCGGCGGCGACCTCGAACATCTTCTGCACGTTCTGGCTGATCTTGTACGCGCAGAACTTGGGGCCGCACATGGAGCAGAACTCGGCGGACTTGAACGCTTCGTGCGGCAGGGTCTCGTCGTGCATCGCCCGGGCGGTCTCCGGGTCCATGCTCAGGTCGAACTGCGCGTTCCAGTCGAACTCGTAGCGCGCCTTCGATAGCTTGTCGTCCCAGTCGCGCGCGCCGGGGCGGTGCCGCGCCACGTCGGCCGCGTGCGCCGCGATCTTGTACGCGATCACGCCGTCCTTCACGTCCTTCTCGTTCGGCAGGCCCAGGTGCTCCTTCGGCGTGACGTAACACAGCATGCTTGCGCCGACGTAGCCCGCCATGGTGGCGCCGATGGCGCTGGTGATGTGGTCGTACCCGGGCGCCACGTCGGTCACCAGCGGGCCGAGCACGTAGAACGGCGCTTCGTGACACACGCGCTGCTCGCGCACCACGTTCTCCTCGATGCGGTCGAAGGGCACGTGTCCCGGCCCCTCGATCATCACCTGCACGTCGTGCTCCCACGCGCGGAGCGTGAGTTCGCCCAGCGTGTCCAGCTCCGCGTACTGCGCCTCGTCGCACGCATCGGCCAGGCAGCCGGGGCGCAGGCTGTCGCCGAGACTGAAGCTCACGTCGTGCTGCTTCATGATCTCGCACAGTTCGTCGAAGTGGGTGTAGTACGGGTTTTCCTCGTGCCGCTGCATCATCCACTCGGCGAGGATGCTGCCGCCGCGGGAGACGATGCCCATGAGCCGCTTGGGGATCAGCGGCATGTACTGCAAGCGGAACCCAGCGTGGATTGTCATGTAGCTCACGCCCTGCCGCGCCTGGCGTTCCACCATGTCCAGCAGCACTTGCGGCGTTAGGTCGTCCGGCGCGCCGCCCACCTCTTCCAGCGCCTGGTAGGTGGGCACGGTGCCAATGGGGACGGGGCTGGCTTCGATGATCGCGCGGCGGATGCGGTCGATGTCGCCGCCGGTGGACAGGTCCATGACCGTGTCCGCCCCGTACTTCACCGCCGTGGCCAGCTTCTGCACTTCGGTGCTCACGTCCGACGTGATGGCCGAGTTGCCGATGTTCGCGTTGATCTTGCACCGCGCGGCGATGCCGATGGCCATGGGCTCCAGCGCCAGGTGGTTGATGTTCGCGGGGATGATGCACCGCCCGCGCGCCACTTCGTCGCGCACGAGGGTCGACTCGAGCTGCTCCCGCTCGGCGACGAACTCCATCTCCGGCGTGATCTCGCCCTGACGGGCGTAATGCATTTGCGAGACGTTGCCCGAGCGGCCCTTCACGTAGTCCCGTCTATCCTGCTGTGCCATACGGCATGCCTTTCACCCCGCGCGCAGCGAGGCTCGTACTCACCCCACGGCGCTAGACGCCAGGAGTGCCGTGAACCCGGCCGCCGCCGCCGCGGGGTCCGCCGCGGTCGCCACAGCCGAGATGAATGCCAACCCATGGGCGCCGGCAGCGAGGGCCGCCGGGCCGTTTGCCATCGTGATGCCCCCCAGGGCGAGTACGGGTACGGAGCAGGCCGCGCACACGGCGGCCAAAGCCTCCACTCCCACGGGCGGCCCGTAGGTCCGCTTGCTCGCGGTGTCGTACACCGGGCCGAACGTCACGTAGTCCGCGCCGCCGTCCACCGCGTCGTCCACCTCCCGCGGCGAATGGCAGGACACCCCCAGCAGCCTGGTGCCCAGTAACGACCGCGCGACCTCGGCCGGCAAGTCGTCTTGCGGCAGGTGCACGCCGTCGGCCTCCGCCGCGATGGCCACGTCGGCGCGCGCACTCACGAGCAGCGTCGCCGCGTAGCCGCGCGTAACCTCCCGCAGCGCGCGCGCGTGTTGTAACAGGGCCCCGCCGTCCAGGTCTTTCTCGCGCAAGAGCACCCCGGCCCGGTCCCCGTGTTCGGTCGCAGCTGACAGGAACGCGCGCGCCACGCGCAGCACGTCACCGTCCGGACATTGCGTCCGGTCCGTGATCCACAGCAGGCGCGGGACGGCCCGTTCAGCGATGGGAACCAATGACACCTTCGACCGGCGAACTGGCCGTGGCATAGAGCTTCCGCGGAATGCGCCCGGCGAGGAACGCGTCGCGCCCGGCCTGCACGCCCAGCTTCATGGCGCGCGCCATGCGGATGGGATCGTCCGCGCCGGCGATGGCAGTGTTCATGAGCACCCCGGCCACGCCGAATTCCATGGCCTTCGTCGCGTCGCTGGCGGTGCCCACCCCCGCGTCGACGATGACGGGGACGCTTGACTGCTGCACGATGATCTCCAGGTTGCGCTCGTTGCAGATGCCGAGCCCGGACCCGATGGGCGCGGCCAGCGGCATGACCGCGGCGCAGCCCACGTCTTCCAGCCGTTTGCACACGATGGGGTCGTCCGTGCAGTAGGGCAACACGGTGAACCCCTCCGCCACGAGCACGCCGGCGGCCTCGATGGTGGCCTGGCTGTCGGGGAACAGGGTGCGCTCGTCACCGATGACCTCGAGCTTCACCATGTCACCAACCCCCGCCTCACGCACCAGCCGGCAGACGCGAATGGCCTCCTCGGCGGTGTAGCACCCGGCCGTGTTCGGCAGGATCTGATACTCCTGCGGCGAGATGTAATCGAGCAAGTTCTCCTCGTCCGCCTTCAGGATGTTCACTCGCCGGACGGCCACCGTCACGATCTCGGCGCCGGAGGCCTCCAGCGCCGCCTTCGTTTCGGCAAAGTCCGCGTACTTGCCCGTCCCGATGATGAGGCGGGACGCGAACGCGCGGCCGCCGAGGATGAGGGGTTCATCGGTTGGAATGGTCATAACGATCTCGCTTTGTGCGCAGGCTCAGGCACGGCCGCCGCCGACGAAGTGGAGGATTTCCAACTCGTCCCCCTCCCGCAAGCGCCGGTGCGCGTACCCGTCCTTCGGCACGATGTCGCAGTTGAGTTCCACCGCCACTTTGCCGGCCTCTAGATGCAGGTGCACCAGCAGGTCGGCCACGGCCCAGCCCTCCCGAGCCTCGTGGAACGTTTCACCATTGACAGTCAGTTGCATGGCGCGTCGCTCTGCCCCGTGCGGCTTTCTAAAACACGAAGGCCGAACCGCGAGCGGTCCGGCCGAGAATTCCTGCGTCTGTCTGTGTCGACCAGCGAATCACCAGCCGACCAGAAGCCGTTCCTACGCCGGTATTACCCGGTTCAGGTTCGAAGGGTTGGCGCCGCTGC
>CBDUXP010000027.1:0-47771 GCA_965371225.1 uncultured bacterium
GGGGGGGGGCGCCTCCCCGCCCGGCGCAGGAGGCACGGCACCGGGCGCGGCGGTTCCTCCCAGGTCGGCGGCACCCGCCGGCTGGTCGACGAAGAGTTCTTGACCCGTCGCGGAGCTTGCCGGAGGGAGGCGTACCGGCGCCACCGGTGCGACCGCGGGGCGCGCGGCCTCCCCGGGAGTCGTCGGGTGGGGGGCCTCGACGGGTGGCGCCGGGCGCGCGGGTGCTGCTTGGGCCGGCGGCACCGGCGCTTCGGGCTCCGCAGCTGGCCGGGCCTGGACGCGGTCGGGCGCGGGCCGCAGCGTGTCGGGAATCTCCCTTTGTACCCCCACGCCCGCCGCGACCGCCATCGGATTCGTGGTCACGCTCACCGGCGCATCCGGCTTTTCAATTTGGGCTAGGGTGGGACGCGCAGGCCCTCGTCTCACGACCCGCTGCGGCACCGCTGGATCAGCGGCCGCCGCGGGATCCCCCTCCGGTTCGGCCGGCTTGGCCGCCGGCTTGGCCGGCTTTGGCGGTGGCAGCCGCTTCGGCGTGGCGACGACGCGCGATTCGACGCGGAGCGGACCAAACCAGGTTGTGGCCGTCGCGCCACCGCCCAACGCCGCCCGCGCCGTAATGCGCACCTCACCCGGGCTGACCCCTGTGAGCCAGAATTCCGCGAAGGCGGTGTCATACCCCTCCACGATATGGCTCTCTGCCGGTTCGACCGTCACCAATCGCGGGTTGGCGCTCTCACAGCGAACTGCCACCGAACCCCGCGGCCCCTGGGCGAGCTGCTTGGAGGTGTCAATCTCCCCGTTGCGGATGGCATACAGCGCGACGCGGATGCGGTGCCGTTCGCCGACGCGGACCTGCGTCAGCGGCGCTTTCACGGGCGCGTCGCTGTCCGTCGCCAGAAAGCGGATGCCGTATTTGACCGGGCCGTCGCCCTTCCCCCCGCGCCACCATTGGCCCTGGGCAGGCGCCTGCAGCAGCAGCGCCAGAACGAGGGATAGGGCGAGTGTGCAGGACAGCGGTGCCAAGCCGAGTTTCCCCGCACGCTGGCGCGGGTCCGGGGGGCCGCCCGCGGGGTCGGGGCGGGGGTCAGGCCCGGGCGGCCGGGGCCGGCGGCTGGAAGCAGCGAATCTGCTCAGGCTGAGCATAGGCGATAGGCGGGGGAGCCATGCCCGGTCGACGGGTCGGGCGGCGGTGGCCGTCGGGGAGCGTCCATGTCCGGTGGGAGCCCCAACACGTCCGTGTTCGCCGCATCCGATCAATCCCCACGGGTAGACACACTATAGCCAAGGATGGACGCCGTCACAATTGGCCGCGTCACGCCCACCGCGCGTCGACGGGTGAATGGCGTGGGGCGTCAGCCGAGGTCGCCCGTGAGCGCCTGGGTCATGAGCCACACGTTCAGCGCCTGGCTCGCCACGAACAGGCAGAGGAGGACCAACCAGGACGAGGACCTGATGTGCGGGGATGCGCCGCGATTGGACGGGGTCCGGTCAGGCCGCGGAAGAGTCGGCAGGGGGGGCATATTTCTGTCCACGCGGGCCGGGCAGCGAGCGCCGACCAGTGCGCTCCCCACGTAACCCAAGCCTAGCGCGGGATTCCGCACCGCGCCATCTGGCCCAGCGGTCCTCCTCACTGAGGCGTGCGTTGCGATACGCCCGGTGTGAGCCGTGCAGGTTAGATTTGGAATGGGGTGGAGATGATCGGGATCGAACCGACGACCTCCTGAATGCCATTCAGGCGCTCTCCCAACTGAGCTACATCCCCAAACGCGGCGGGCGGCGCCCGCCAAGCTTGCCATGATACGGCTGCCCCCGAACCCTGTCAATTTGGTCGCACGCCGTGGAGTGTACCGTCCTCTGGGGGGGCCCTGCGGAGGATCCATGCGCGCCTCGCGGGCCGGAACCCATGTTGCCGGCCTGTCCGGGAGAGTACAATACGTCTATCGTGCGAGACCACCGCGCCGCAGATACAGGTATCCGGGTGTGACCGGGTGAATGGCGGCGCCGCGGCCACGGTATTTCCTATGATGCAACAGCGTCTTTCTTTCGGCGGGTGCCGTGTCCCAGCTAGTGCCCTGGCGTTCGGTCTCGCCCTGCTCGTGGCCGTCGGCGCCCCTGTCTGGGCGGCAGACTCGGAGCCGGGCGCGGCCCAGGGCGGCGTGGTGGTCATCCCCATCCACGGCACTATCGATCTGGGCTTGGCGGGGTTCGTGGACCGTAGCGTGACCACTGCGGAAGCCATGGGTGCACAGGCGCTCGTGGTGGACATCCAGACCTTCGGTGGCCGGGTGGATGCGGCGGTCCGCATTCGGGACCGGTTGCTGGCCACGTCGCTGCCGACCATTGCGTACATCAACCCCCGGGCGATTTCGGCCGGCGCGCTGATCTCCCTGGCGTGCGACCAGATTTACATGGCGGGCGGGGGCACCATCGGCGCCGCGAGCCCCGTTTCCATCGGTCCCGGCGGCGACGCGCAGGCGCTGGGTGAAAAAGAAGTCAGCTACGTCCGCACGGAGTTTCGCGCGACGGCCGAGCGCAACGGGTACTCGCCCCTGATCGCGGAAGCGATGGTGGACAAGGATGCCACCGCCGCAGTGTTCCAGGTGCCGGACGGGGTGCGCGTGGTGAGCGTGGCGGACATCGAGCGCGTGGCCGAGGAGTTGGGGATCGACCCCAGCGCGGCCAAGACCTACTCCGCCGAAGGCAAGCTTCTGAGTCTGACCACAGACGATGCGCTTTCGGTGGGCCTCGCGGCCGGCCGGGCCGATACGCTGGAGGATCTGCTGACCCTGATCGATTTAGCGGAGGCGGGCGTGACGCGGCTCCAGACCACGTGGTCGGAGAATCTCGTGCGCTTCCTCTCCCATCCCGTGGTCACCGGCCTGCTCCTGTCGCTGGGGATGCTCGGGCTCTTCGTCGAACTGCGGCAGCCGGGCTGGGGCGTGCCGGGCACGCTGGGCGTCGTGGCGCTGACGTTGTTTTTCGGCGCGCAGTACCTGGTGGGGCTCGCGGAATGGCAGGAGGTGCTGCTCCTGGGCATCGGCCTCGGGTTGCTGGTGCTGGAAATCTTTGTGATTCCGGGCTTCGGCATCGCGGGGGTCACGGGCACCCTGTGTCTCGTCGCCGCCATCTATCTGGCCCTGGTGGACGTGCCGATCCCCCGCTACAGTTGGGACTACCAGCAGCTGTCCCGCGCCACGACCTCGGCCGCCACCGCGCTGCTCAGCGGCTGCGCGCTCATCGTGCTCGTGTTCCGGTACCTGCCGCAGAGCCGGTGGGGGCGGCGATTCATGCTGGTGACTGAACTCGGGGTCGACTCCGGTTACATCGGCGTCAGCCTGGAGGCGATGCCGGCCATTGGCGCGCACGGCACCGCCTATACGGTGTTACGGCCCGCCGGCCGCGTACAGATCGGCGAGCGTCTGGTGGATGCCCAGACCGCGGGCGATTTTATCGAGCAGGGGACACCCGTGCAGGTGATTCAGATCGTCGGCAATGCCGTGGTGGTGGAGACCGTACGCGAGGATGCCAGTGTCTGATCGGACGATTCTCATCGAGATGGCCCGGGCCCTGCTGCGCGACATTCAGGAAATTCAACAGCGTGGCGCCGGGTATTACACGACAGCGCCCTTTGTGGATCGCTACAATAGCCTCTTCGAGAAAGCACGCACGATTTTCGCGGACACCAAGTCGCAGTTGCTCGATACCTTCGCCGCAGTGGAAGACACCACGTCGGTCGATCCCATGGACAAAATGAAGACCACCCAACGGGTTATCGTAGAGCTTGGGCAGTTGCTGGCCTTCATGGAAGCGGTGGTTCGCGAACATCCCACGCCGGACGAGGCGCAGGCGAGCGCCGCACCCGAAACGCCGGCGAGCGAGCGCGCGTAATGTGGGTGCTCTTAAGCTTTCTGCTCGCCGTCGCGCTCATCTACATCGAGTTCTTTCTGCCCGGCGGCGTGCTCGGCGTGCTCGGTGCGATGAGCCTCATCACCAGCATCGGGCTCGGCTTCTACTTCTACGGGGCGGGGGCCGGCATCGCGATTTTCATTGGGGAGATTGTCGGCGCCGGGGTCCTGCTTGTGGCGCTCATGAAGCGGTTCCCGCACACCCGCATGGGCCGACTGATGATCCTGCAGACGGCACTGGACGCGGACGCGGGCTACGTGGGGTCGGCGGCGGGCATAGAAGGCCTCGCGGGCGCCACGGGCGTGGCGGAGAGCGCCCTGCGCCCGTCCGGCGTGGTGCGCATTCAGGGGCGGCGGGTAGATGCGGTGGCGGATGGCGAATTCGTGGAACAGGGTCACACCATCGCGGTGGTCCAGGTAGAAGGTAACCGCGTGGTGGTCCGACCGGATCGTAGCCCGGCGACGCCGAGCGAGGAACAGTCGACCGCCTAGGTGGTCGAGAGAGGAACAACCGGAATGAACGCGATCGCTGCCGTCTTCGTCTTTGTGGTGGTCATCATCGGCATCGTGGTGGTGCTGGTGCTCAGCCGCTATTTCATGCTCTGGCTCCAAGCCCTCATGTCCAACGCGCACGTGGGGTTCTTCAACCTCATCGGGATGAGCCTGCGCCGGGTGAACCCCTCCACGATCGTGAATACCCGGATCATGGCGCTCAAGGCGGGGCTGTCGCCGAACGCGGACCAAATGGAAGCCCACTACCTGGCGAACGGTAACGTGGTGCGCGTGACGCAAGCGCTCATTGCGGCCAACAAGGCGAGCATCGAGTTGACATGGGAACGGGCTTGCGCCATCGACCTGGCCGGCCGGGACGTGCTCGATGCTGTCCGTACCTCAGTGAATCCCCGCGTCATCGATGCGCCGGACCCGGACCGGAGCAAGGGCACCGTCGATGCCGTGGCCATGGACGGCATTCAGCTCAGGGCGAAGGCGCGCGTCACGGTGCGCGCGAATCTGGATCGGTTGATCGGCGGCGCAACGGAGGACACGATAATTGCGCGCGTTGGCGAAGGGATCGTCACCGCGATCGGTTCCGCCGAGACCCACAAGAAAGTGCTGGAGAATCCGGACATGATCTCCCGCGCCGTATTGGCGAAGGGCTTGGACGCCGGCACTGCGTTCGAAATCCTCTCCATCGACATCGCGGACGTGGACGTGGGTGAGAACATCGGCGCGAAATTGCAAACGGAACAGGCCGAGGCTGACAAGCGCATCGCCCAAGCGAAGGCGGAAGAGCGCCGCGCCATGGCCATCGCGCGGGAGCAGGAGATGCGTGCACAAGTGGAAGAGATGCGCGCCCGCGTGGTTGAGGCCGAAGCGGAGGTGCCCCGCGCTATGGCCGAGGCGTTCCGCAGCGGCCACCTCGGGATCATGGATTACTACCGGATGCAGAATATCGAGGCGGACACGTCCATGCGCGAGTCGCTAGGCGACAGCGGGCGCAGCGAGCCGGTGCAATAGCGGGACCGGAGGAGCAGGCCAATGGAATCCATCGGCGAACTCTTCATCTTCATCGTCATCGCCGTCATCTGGGGCATCTCTCAGTTGGCGCGTGCCGGCGGGCGGAAGCGCCGCGAATCGCAGGGGGCGCCACCCGGGGCGCCGCGCCGGCGGGGCCCCCGCCCCCGCCCGCAGGGGCCGGCGTCCGAGCGCGAGTCCCTCACTCTGGAAGACTGGATGGAGCGGGTTCGCCAGGGCCACATGCCCCGGCCACCGACTGAGGCCCAGCCCCGGCAGCGCCAGGTCCCCACCGCCGCTGCCCCCCAATCGGCGGAGGGGATCCTGCGGCAATGGCAAGAGCGCACGCAGCAACCCCAGCAGGAGCAGCGGGAAGCGCCGCCGCCCCGGCCACAACGCGAAGGCGGCGCGCCCGATCCGTACGCGACCCCACAGGAACGGACCCGCCGTGGGCAGGAAGCGGCCCGCGCGCAGCGGGAGGCGCTGGCGAAGGAACGGGAGCGCGAGCGCCGCACCATGGAGCGCCGCGAGGCAGAGCGCGAGCGGCACCGGCACTCACAGCAGCAACAGACACCGGAGCGCGAGCACCGGCACTCACCGCAGCAGCGGAGCCCGGAGCGCGAGCCCCGGCACTCGCCCCGGCAGCGGAGCGCGCCTCGACGACGGCCGACGGCAGTGCCTCGGCGCCGGCCGGCCCGGTCCCGGGTGGCCCTACCACCAGAGATCGAGACCGGAAGGCAAGCTGTACCGGCAGCGGAGGTGGATCCGTACGCCCGCGGGCGACTCGCCCGCGCGCGCCCCGGTGGACTGGACGTGACGCAGGAAGGGTTGCGCACCGGCATACTCATGGCGGAAATACTTGGACCACCCGTGGCCCTGCGCCCCCCCCCGGCGCGGCGACCGCTTCGGGCGGATTAGCGGCCAGGTTTAGGCGTCGGCTCGCGCGAAGCCGCGGACGAGTCTTTCGGGCACGGGCACCCGCGGGGCGTCCGCCCAGAGCCCTTCCAGGTCGAAGTAGGCGCGCGTCGGTTCCAGGAACACGTGCACCACCACGTCGCCGATGTCCAGGCACACCCATTCGCGTTCATTGAGGCCTTCGACGTGATCGGCTTTCCGGCCGTGCTGGATGCGCAAGCGGTCAATGATCGCCTCGCTGATCGCGCGCACGCCAATTTGCGAAATGCTGCTCGCGATGACGAAGAAATCCGTAACGGAGGACAGGCCACGCAGGTCGACCACGACCGGATTATCCGCCTTTTTCCAGTCGGCGCAGGCGGCCAGGTCGACCGCGAGCGCTTCCACGTCGTAAGCCGGCGGCGTCCCGTCAGTCATCCAGAGCCTTGCGCAACAGTTCGCCGGCGACCTTCGGATTCGCCTGACCCTGTGAGGCCTTCATGACCTGGCCCACCAGGAACCCCATCGTCTTGGTCTTCCCGCCCTTGTACTGTTCCACGGGGCCCGGATGCGCCGCGATCACCTCCTGAACGAGGGCCTCGAGGGTGCCGGTGTCGCTGATTTGCGCCAGCCCCCGGGTGTCCACGATCTCTCGTGGGTCCGCGCCGCTCGCGTGCATCTCGGCAAGGACGGTCTTCGCCTTCTGCCCGCTCAATGTGTCGTCGGCTACGAGCGCGATTAACGCGGCGAGCTGTGCCGGCTGCACTTTGCAGTCCGCGATCGCGTTCCCGTGCTCATGCAGGAGACGCAGCACTTCGCCCATGATCCAGTTCGACGCGTGCTTCGCGTCCGCCCCGGCTGCGGTGGTTGCTTCAAAATAGTCGGCCAGCGCACGGTCTGCGGTCAGGACGTCAGCGTCGTAGGCCGGAATCCCGTACTCCTTCTCCAACCGGGCCCGCCGGGCGGCGGGAAGCTCGGGCAGGGTCGCGCGCATACGCTCGACCCAGTCCTCGCCGATCGTCACGGGCAGCAGGTCGGGATCGGGGAAGTACCGGTAATCGTGTGCTTCCTCCTTGCTGCGCATGGGTTGGGTCGTGCCGTTCTCCGCGTCCCACAATCGCGTCTCCTGCACGATGCGCTCGCCGGCGTCGAGTGCGGCCGCTTGCCGTGCAATCTCGTACTCGAGCGCCTTCTGCACATTCTTGAACGAATTCATGTTCTTCACTTCGGTCTTGGTGCCGAGCGTGTCCGTCCCCGCCGGGCGCAGGGAGACGTTTGCGTCGCATCGCAGCGAGCCTTCCTCCATGTTGCAGTCGCAGATGTCCAGGTAGGCCAGCACCGCTTTGATGGCGTGCCCAAACGCGGCCGCCTCCGCGGGCGAGTGCATGTCCGGCTCGGTCACGATTTCCAGAAGGGGTACGCCGGTCCGGTTGAAATCGACCTTGCTCCCGTCTGCCCCACCGTGGATGCTCTTGCCCGCGTCCTCTTCCATGTGCACGCGCGTGAGGTGGACGAACCGGTTCGTCCCGTTCGCAGCAATCTCAAGCCCGCCCCCGAGGCAGATGGGCAGGTCGAACTGGGAGATTTGGTAGTTCTTCGGCAGGTCCGGGTAGAAGTACTGCTTGCGGTCGAACTTCGTCTCGGGGGCGATCTCGCAGCCGAGCGCGAGACCGAGGCGGATAGCCGCGTCCACGACCGCCCGGTTGAGTACCGGCAGGACCCCCGGCAGCCCCATGCACACGGGGCACACGTTCGTGTTCGGCGGGTCGCCGAAGTGGGTGCTACAGGGGCAGAAGATCTTGGAGGCGGTGTTGAGTTGCGCGTGGAACTCCAACCCGATGACCACTTCCCACGTCATGCGGCGACCTCGTCCGCGAGCGGTGGCACCCGGCTGCGATGCTCCGTGAGGCGTTCAAACGCGGCACCCACGCGAAAGAGGGTGGTTTCCGCCCAGGGCCGGCCGATGATCTGCATCCCCACTGGCAACTGATCTTGCGTGAACCCGCAGGGCACGCTCATGCCCGGATTGCCCGCGAGATTCAGCCCCAGCGTGCAAATGTCCGCCAGGTACATTTGCAGGGGATCGTCCGTGCGCTCCCCAATGGCGAACGGCGGCACGGGGGACGTCGGGCCGATCAACACGTCGCATTCTTCTAGCGCCGCATCGTACTCGCGTTTGATCAGGGCGCGGGCCTGCTGGGCCTTCTTGTAGTACGCGTCGTAATATCCGGCGCTGAGCGCGTACGTGCCGATCATGATCCGGCGCTGCACCTCGGGGCCGAACCCTTCGCTGCGCGACCGGCGGTACAGCGCGAGCAAGTCCGATCCCGTCTCGACACGGCGGCCATATCGGACGCCGTCGAAGCGCGCAAGGTTCGAACTCGCCTCGGCAGGCGCGATCACGTAATAGGCGGCCACCACGTGGGCGGTGCCCGGCAACGACACGTCGCGCACCTGGGCGCCCTCGGCCTCCAGCGTGGCGAGAGCGGTCCGCACGGCCGCCTCCACCTGGGGGTCCGTCCCGGGACCGAAGAATTCTTTCGGGATGCCGATGGTCAGGCCCGCGACCCCGCGGTCCGCTTCGCTCAGCAACTCTTCGACCGGGCGGTTCACCGACGTGGAATCGCGCGGGTCGTGCCCCGCGATGACCTGAAGGAGGGAGGCCGCATCGCGCACGTCCCGCGCGATTGGGCCGATCTGATCGAGGGAGCTGCCGAAGGCCACGAGCCCGAAGCGGGAGACCCGCCCGTAGGTGGGCTTTACGCCCACGACGCCGCAGAAAGCGGCGGGCTGGCGAATGGACCCGCCGGTGTCCGAGCCCAGCGCGGCCACGCATTGTCCCGCCGCGACGGCTGCGGCCGAGCCGCCGCTCGACCCGCCGGGCACCCGGTCCATGGCCCAGGGATTCCGGGTGGGACCGTGAGCGGAATGTTCGCATGACGATCCCATGGCGAACTCGTCCAGGTTCGTCTTGCCGACGATCACGGCACCGGCGTCGATCAACTGCTGGACGGCAGTGGCGGTGTAGGGCGCGGTGTATCCGTCCAGAATTCGGCTGGCGCACGTGGTGGGGGTGTCGAGGAGATTGAGATTGTCCTTCAGGGCGATCGGGATGCCGTCCCAGGGTCCACGGGGCGCGCCGGCCCGGTACCGCTCATCCGCCGCCCCGGCTGCCGCGCGCGCGGCGTCGGCCCGCACGTGGAGAAAGGCGTGGATGCGTTCATCCGTGGCCTCGATGCGGCGGAGCGCGTCTTCCACCAACGCCGTGGCGGTGAGCGTCCCCGTACAGAGCGCCTGGTGGTGCTCGTGCGCTGGCGTGAAGCTCAGAGGCGGAGGCAAGGGCCGCGGTTACTCGATGACGGGCGGCACCGCGACGAACCGGCCGACCCGCCGGGGCGCGATGTCGAGCAGCGCGTCGCTGAGGCCGGAGGGCCCGGCCTGGTCCTCGCGCAGGGGGGCGTCGGGCGCGAACGGGTGCGCCAAGGGCGGCACGTCGGTGGTGTCCAGGTGCTGCAGCGTATCCACGTGGTCGAGAATCGCGTTTAGTTCCGATTGGATGCGTGCCAGCGCCGGCTCATCGAACTCCAACCGTGCCAGGGCGGCGACGTGCTCAACATCGGCGCGTGTCACGGCCATGGACGAACCCCCTACCAGCGCGCAGGCGCGCGAGACAGCAATGCTCCGGCGGACCGGAGCGGGGCTGATGGTAGCACAGGGGGTTAGGGCTCGCAAGCCGTCGCCTGCGGCCAGATCTGCTCGATCAGGGTCACCAGGCGGGCGGCGACCCCCCGGTTGGCCTCCAGCAGGGCGCGCCCATTTGCAATCAGGCTGGCCCGGCGGCCGGGGTCGTCCAGAAGCGCGTGCACGGCTTCGGTCAGCTGCTGCGGGTGCGTGCACACCACGGCGTCGGCCGCCCGGGCGGCTTCGACGACCCGCCGGATGTGCTGCGTGTGCGGCCCCACGAGCGTCGGCGCCCCGGCCGCGAGGGGCTCCAGCACGTTGTGCCCGCCCACCGGGGCGAAGGTGCCGCCCATCACCGCGACGGTGGCGGCCGGATACGTGGCGGTCAGCGTCCCCACGGCATCGACTACCAGCACATCCCAATCGCCCGTGGGGCCGGCCGAGTGGCGCCGTAGTGTCACGCCCGGACCGCTCGCTTCTACCGCCGCCGCGTCGAACCGCTCTGGGTGACGGGGGACGACGACGAGGCGCAACCGCGGCCACGCCGCGCGCAACTCGTGCCACACCCGGGCCGCCAGGCGCTCTTCGGACGCGTGCGTGCTTCCCCAGACCAGGAGCGGTTCTTCCGCCGGGACCCCCCACGTGGCACGCCAGCGGGCGCCGGCATCCGGGGTGGCCGGAGAGACGCCCTCCCACTTTAGATCCCCCAGGACCTGGACGCAATCGGCCGGCGCGCCCAGGGTCTGGATGCGCTGCGCATCCTCGGCCGTTTGCATCGCGAAGGTGGCGCCCGCGCCCAGGACGGCACGCCACACCGGGCCCAGGACCCCGGTGCCGCGCAGGGTGCGCGCACTGATCCGGCCGCTGACGACGCAGAGGGGGAGTTGCCGGCGGGCGCAGGCCCAGAAGAAATTCGGCCACAGTTCCGTCTCAAGCAGGGCGACACATCCGGGGCGCCAGTACTCGAGCAGCGCGTTGACGGCCGGCGGCGTGTCGAGCGGAAAAGGCGTCACGCTCGCGTGCGGGTAGAGGCTGCGGGCGGCGTCCAGGCCGGTGGCGGTGCTGCTGCTGATGAGGATGGGGCAGGCGGGATGCGCGGTGTGCCATGCCTGGACCAGCGGTTGCAAGGTGCGCACTTCGCCCAGGCTAACGCCGTGGAGCCAGAGGGGGGGGCGGCTCGGTGGGGGGGGGAGCCCGCGGGTCCGCCCGAGCCGGTGCGGCAGGGCCTCCCGGAACCGGGCGTGCCGCCACCGGGCCCAGAGGTACAGGCCCGGGGCGGTGGGAAGGGCCAGGGCGTGGAGGGCGGTGTTATAGAGGAAGGGGATCACGCCGGGGAGGGGGCCGGAAACGCCACGGCGCCCGAAGGCTCTCACCCCCGGGCGCCGTGGCATCCCCGCGGTTCGAACCTACTTGAGCCGTACGTAGGACAGGCCCGCTTCGGATATGACGTTGCACTTGATGAAGATCAGGAGCTGGTTCCGCCTGACGAATTCCCCGGTGGACCGGAAGAAATTCCCTATGAAGGGGAGGTCGCGGAAGAAGGGCACGCTGCGCTCTTGGAATTGCACTTCATTATCCACTAGACCACCCAGGACCAGCGTGTCGCCGTCGCGCACCGTCACGTTCGTGTACAACGCTTGGCGGAAGACTTCGATCAGGGTGATGTCGATCGTCTGGACCTCCGAATTCCCCTCGGTGTCGAACACCACGAAGGGGAACGCGAAGGTACTCCCGTCCCCCAGACTGGAGACGTCCGGCAATAACACGAGACGGATGGTGTCGTCGTCCAGCACCAGGGGCGTGACGGTCATGGTCACGCCGGTAGCAATAGCCGTGAAGCTGGGGTCGATCTCCGGAATGACCACCGGGTCCGCATCGGACCCCGGCGGCGGTTGCACGATCGTGGTAGTGGTGGTCACATCCGTCAGGAACGTGTTGGTCCGAATGTCCTGGATGACCGCCGGCTTCCCGCTCAGCGTGGTGATGCGCGGCGCCGACACGATCTCCGTGTTGTCGAGTTGGGTCAACAGATCGACCGCCGCTTGGGCGACCTCCCCGTCATCGTTCTCGAACGCTACGCGGAAGGATTTCCCGAATTCGGATTGGAACGGACCGTCAACGAACAGTCCGCCCAGATCCAGAAACGGGCCGCCAATCAACGCGGTCCCGACGGAGCCGGCAGCGCCGAACAAGGTATTGCCCGACCCCAGGAAATCCGTGCGGGTGAGGTTGATCACACTCAGGTCGGTGTCGACGCGCTGAATATCCTGCATCCCGACTTGCAGGAACCGGGATTCGATCACCACTTGCTTCGTCGGCTTGTCGAGGTGTTCCAACATGCGCTCGATCATCGTCAAATTGCTGGGAGTGTTCTTCGCAATGAGCGTGTGCGTTTGTGGGTCGTATTCCAATCGGGAGAGGACCTCGCGTCCTGCCGAGTCCCATTTCCGCTCGCGCACAACGTTCTCCGCCTCGATGAGGGTCGACTGGGTGCGGATGCGGTTCCAACCTCCGACGACCGTGTCTTGCGCTCGCGCGGCCGCCTGCCCTTCGCCCTGCGCCCCGGCCTCGACCACTTCGGGTACGAAATTGCGGATGAGGGACATCAGTCGGGCGATGCTGTAATTGATTGGTTCGTCCGGACTGTCCCGCACCTCATCGGCGTCGATCTCGTCCAGCGCACTGATCAGCTCGCCCTCGGCCGCAATGACCACTTCCACATTTTCACCCGCGGATTCACTCACTTCCGCTGGCTGGGCCGCGAGTTTCGGCAAGGAAATACGCGCGGTATCGCGCAACCGGTAATATCGGATTTCCAACTGCTCGAAGGAGGAGGCCCGAAGGACGTCCGGTGTGGAGATGTACAGGAAATCGCGCTCGACCGAAAAGTCGAGGCCGTGCTGGCGGAGCATGCCCTTGAGGGCCGACTCCAACGGCAGTTCGTTGACAAAGATGGTCACCTTGATCTGTTTCTCGGCCTCCTCATCATCGGGGTCGACTTCGCCGAGTTCCTCGAATACCTCTTCTTGCACGAGGAAGTTGATCCCTGTCACCTCGGACAGGAAGCGCAGAACGGCCCGGAGGTCCGTCTCTTCAAAGTCGAGGGAGACCGGATTGCGCAGCTCGGCCATAATCGCGCCGCGGACACCCTCCTCCTTGGCCGCGAGGGGGGTCGGCCGATCAGTGAGATCCCGGAAGCGCAGCCCGGCACCGGTCATATCCGGAAAGGGCAACACCCGGGTCCGTTCCAGCTCCATGCGGATGCGTTGCAGGGAATCATCGAGATCGTCCTCGAGCTGGGCTTCCTCCTCGCGGTACTTTTGCGAGCGGCCTTCATTGAGGAGGTCGGTCACGATCGGGTTGAACGGGGCGAGGGTGCGGGCGCGCTCCCACGCTTCCACCGCCCCGACCGTGTCGCCCCGGGCAAACCGCCGGCTCCCCTCTTCGATCAGCCGATCGACTTGGGCCTCGCGGGCCGAGGCAATGAGGGCGCTCGCGACTCGGTTATCGGGATCCAGTGCCAGTGCCGCCTCCCATTCCGCGATGGCGCGGGCGTAGTCCCCGGCGTCAAAGGCCGCCCCCCCGAGGTTGATATGCCGGGTAATGGCGGTCCGGCTGTCATCCATGGTGCCGCGCTGCTGTAGCAGCGCCCGGTTGGCCTCGATGATCCCCTGCTTGGCGCGGTCACAGTCCGGCGCCGCGAGGATCGCCCGATTGAACTCACTGATGGCCTCGCGGTACCGCCCGGCTGCCACTTGCGTGTCGGCGGCGGATAAGTGCGCCGCCGCGGCCGGTTGGCTACACGATTGCGCGGCGCTTGGATGCACGCCAACGCTTCCGCTCACCACCAAGGTGATGCCCATCCCCCAAAATCCCCGTTGTACTGCCTGCCACATGGGGCACCCTCCCGACCGCCAGGTTACCGCCTGGCGGTCCCTACTCTTGACAAATTTCGCGGACCTCGTCATCGAGCCGCCGTAACACCTCTACACATTGCCGGGTCTTGTCAATCCGTACCAATTCATACTGATTGTTCGCAAAGGAACCGTTTTCCCGCGCGATATAGGCTCGGTTATCGACCAGCAGTTGGGCGATCCAGACCCCGCCCGGCGTCGGCTGATTGACGCGCCTGAGTCGAATATCGGGCCATGCTTCATCCTGGGGTTCATCATCCGTGAGACCCATGCCGCCGACGCTGGGCCGAAAGGGGCTGCGCCGCCGATCCATCAGGCCGCTGACTTCGTTCCACGATTCGGGATTTTGCAGCGCGGCCGGCGGATACTCCCGCAGCTTCCGTGGGGGGTTCTTGGGCTCAAGGATTGTGGTGTCCCGATCCCTGTCCGGATCGTCCTCCCCGTTTGGGCCTAACTGCGTCAAGCCGGCCAAACTGGCGCACAGCAGGATCATGACCGCGAGCAGCGCTTTCTCACGATGGACCAGGACCAACCGGCCAAAAGCCAGGAGCGCATTCAACGGCTACCGTCCGACCGCCGCCTGCGGCTTACCAGAACTTCCACCACGGCTTCTTCTCCCCGAACATCGCCTTGTCCGCGTCCGGGTCCTCCAACTGACCCACGATGTGCATCCAGGCGCTGTTCGCTCTCCGCTCTTGAGCCTCACGCCGCGCCTCGGCGTTTGCGCGCGCCTGCTCGCGCCGCCCGGTGCTAGCCTGCGCTTGCGTCTGACTGCGGATGGTCGAGATCGTGGCGGTCAACTCCATCTCATCCATATCTTCGAAGTCGCCCGCCGACCGGCTAAAGTACCGGTTGCCACGATTCTTGGTCATGGGTTCGAGTTCCAGATTCTCGAAGTAGTAGTACGCTTGCCGCTCCCGCATCAGGTACGAGAGGCGTACGAGGCTCTCCGTCGATACTTCTGCCGTCACCTCGTACGATAGGACCCACAGCTCATTGCTGCGGACCGCCTTGGCTACGTCCAACTCCCGCAGGGCGAAAATCTCGGCGTCCAAAAGCAGATAGCAGAGTTCCTCTGCGGCTAAAAGGGAGGCCATCTTTTTGTTTGCCTGCTCCACCACGACGGTAGGGTTGCGCTTATCTGCCCTCCCCACGGACAAGGTGGTGGTGAATTCCACTGCGCGCGCGAGGGGGACGCGCTTGTTCCGGTACGCGTCATCCACACGCTCCTCGACTGCCTCGGCCGTGGTATCCAGGTGGTCCTGGTACCGCCAGACCAACTGGTCCACGTCTTCCGTGAACATGGCCTCCGGGAACAAGTGCGTGGGCAGCTTGGCGTCGGAGATCTTGGCGAGCGATCGCACGGCCGTCTCCAGCACGTTGACCTCCTGGGCGAGCAGCGTAATCTCCGTCTGGGGGTCCATGCTGTAACCGAAATGCTTTATGGTCGATTCCCAGCGCGCCTCCGCGCCATCCAACTCTCGTTGCAGACGCCGCCGGGCCTTGAGTTGCGGGGCCAGAATGGTCAGGTACACCACCAGGAGCGTGCCGAGGACCGCGGTAACCACGACGAGGCTGGCGATGACGCGGGGCGAGAGACGAGGGGCCATGGGGTTCCTCCCGGGCTACGCTTCCTCGGGTGCCGGGCCGTCGCCGGTGTCCGCCGAGGCGGTGGCGCTGTCCGTGGCGGCGACCGGGGGTGCCGTTTCCCGTTCGCGGTACGCGGCTAGCTTGGTTTGATACGCGCTTAGCGACTTGGGCAAATTGTACACCGTCATTCGGAAGGACACCCGTGCGTCTTCCGTATCGTCCATCTCGCGGCGTTGCAGCTTCGGCTCCAGCCCGGAGACCCCTTGGAATGCCTTGGTCATGTCATAGATCACCCCGTAATTCTCGTCCACGTTGCCCGTATCGGCATAGCCGGTCAGGTGCACCTCACCCTTCTTCCTGTCCGTTCTCAGGGTTTCGACAAAGAGGCCGGGGTGCATGTTCTCAGACAACATACGCATATACAGCAAGGCGGGGATCCCGCCGCGGGCGGAACGCATCAGCAGGGCGTATTCTTCGGTCAGGATGCTCACTTCCTCCGCCAGGGCCGCGCGCTCCTTCTCCTGCGCCTCAAAGGGGGCGAGCGTCTCCTCGTATTTCGTCAGCATCTGGCGATCCCGCTCGATGTTCGGCGTGAGGAGTTGCCCACCGAAATACGTTGCGCCAATGAGGAACAGGAGACTGAGCCCATAGCAGACCCCTTGCACTTGGCGCTGGCGCCGCGCGACAAGGCGAGGCGGCTCAAGACTGATTTCGATAGCGCAGGGGACGAGGCCGCGTAGCGCGTGGCCCATGACCGTGACGAATTCCAGGCCCTGGCGCTTTAGCGCCGCTTGTTCCGGCGGCACTTCGACGCTGCGGAACGGGTTGAGAAACGCCACTTGCACTCCCAGCCGGTCGGCGATGAGGGGCCGGATATTCTTCATCTGCGCCCCGCCCCCGCAGATGAACGCGCGCGAGACCGCGACCGCGCCTGACTGGGTGCGGAAATAGCCGATCGACAGCTTGACCTCGCCCAACAGCCGATCGATGGCCCGCGCCAGGATCGTGCTGATCTTCCGATGCTCTTCACTGACCTTGGCATTCGGCCCCGGGGGCGGAAAGAGGAGCCCCGCCTGCATTTTGATCATCTCGGCTTCGTCAAACGATTTGCCGAGTTCATTGGCCAGCAACTGCGAGATGTCATTGCCGCCCAAGCCCACGCAGCGGGTGAAGCGCAAGTGGCCGTCGTACTCGATCAGGATCGTGGTCGTGGTGGCCCCGAAGTCCAGAATCGCCGTACAGTCCGCCTCGTTCGAATACCCGCTGTAGACGTAAGCGTTGTAGATGGCGAGGGGATTGGCGTCCAGGAGGCCGGTCTTGACCCGCACCTCCTCCAGCTGCTTGATGAACTGTTCGCACACGTCGCCTTTCATGGCGACCAGGACCACCTCCATCTCCGCGGCGTTCTGCTGCCGCAGCATCTGGTAGTCCACGGCGATCTCGTCCAGGCGGAAGGGGATGGTCTGTTGCACCTCGTAGCGGACGATCTGGTCCACGCGGGATTCCGGAATGGGGGGGAGCTTGATGTTCCGGATGAACGCGCTCTGGCCACTCACGCCGGCCACCACGCGCCGGCTGCTGACCCCGGTCCGCTCGAACACCCGTTCGAGCCCCTTCAGCTGCAGCGCGCGCAGCCGGTCGGGCGGGAGATTCGGATTGGCGCGCAGGGGCAGCCGACCGCCGGCGACGACTTGCACGCCGTCCCCGGATTTCGCAATCTCCAACACCCGCGCCGTCGCGGAGCCGAGATCCACGGCCACTCGTTTCGAAGGCATTACAAACCCCTAACCCACGCTGCCCAGCCCGGTCCTCCACCACCGAGTCGCCCCGTCTCCCCTGATCCGTCCCAGCCACCGCGGGTCCAGCCGGACGAGGGTATCCAACCAGTTGCTATCACACTGGTTAGATACCGGCATACTATCCACCGGTTCCGAGGCCTGTCAAGGGATCGCATGCGCCGGCATTCCCCCTAGTTAAAGCGTTCCTGCCGGAGCCGAATGGGCTGAGTCGGTTCCGGACTCGTGTCCGCGGCCCCCGGATCCACCACCACGATGAACGCCCCCGCTTCGGCCATCGGCTGGACCGGTGGGATGGGCGCAGGCCCCACACCCACACCGCCGCGCGCCAACCCGTCGACCGCCCGGAAACGCACCCGGTAGCGGCGTGGCGTGCCTCCCGAGGGCTTCATGGATGCCTTTTCCGCGAGAGGGTCCGCAATGGCCACATCGTTTTCCAGATCAATGATGATCGTTCCGGGCGTCGTGTACGCCGGCCACGTATTGTCAGGAAAATCCGTCCAATCTAGCCAAGCTGTCACGTAGTCCGGGTCCACGTTGGCCGCCTCCCCCATAAATTTACCAGCGTCATCGTTGTCTAGGGGATCATCCCCCACTCGAATTTCCGGGTCCACGCGGTACTGGAGGGTGTACCGGGGCTCGCCGGTCGCGCCATTTCGTGCCTCGTCGGCAAACATGGTCCCGGCAGTCGGCACCCCGCCCTCGGCGAACACGGTAAAGGAGAGCACCGTGCTGGACGTGATGGGCGGCGGTTGGGCGAGGATTTCGGTGCTGCGGGGCAATACCTCGATCGTGAATTCTTTCTCTGCCGAGAGCGTGGGCGGGCCGGTATTGTCCTGGACCTCCAGGGTAAAGGTATAGGTGCCGGCCAGCGTGTCATCGTCCGGCGAAACCGCCGGGAAATTTGGATCGGCCGGGAGGGTCCCAATGGATACGAACCCGGTGTTCGCGAAGGCGGTTTCGTTAAGAATTTCCAGGTTGCCGGCGGTGGGCGGCAGCGCCGGGTCCGCGGTCGGGGCCCCGACCAGCCAGTCGGTCACGGGGATTGTGGGCGCCCGGATTGCCCGCACCGTGGCCAAGTACGGGAAGTTCGCGGTTGGATCGTCGTAGCGCATGCCCTGGCGCACCGGGGGTAGGGACCGGTCGAGGATGCGGAACGTGGAGGACCCGCTGAAGCTCACCGAATCCTGGTAGGCCACGTCCTGTTCCGGCGCGCCGAAGACGAACTGGTCGTCCACCCCCAAGGTGAAGGCGACCTGCTCCTGGCCGCCCGGCGTGCCCGACAGGGTGAGGCTCGTGGGGCCGAGGAGGGGAACGCCCTCCACCAGCCCGTCCGAAAAGGTCAGGCCGTCGAGCTGCGCGCCCACGGCGAGGAGCCACTGGTACGAAGGTACTCCCACGCCCCGGTTCGCAGCGGCCGTGTCCACGTCCACCAGGTTGAAGGTCACGCTGACGAATTGGCCCGCTTCCATGTTGGGCAGCACGCGCGGGGTAATGTCCGTCCCGTCCACCACCAGGTTGTAGCTCGATGAGTTGACGTTCGATGCCCCATCCCGCACGCGTACCGTGAACCAGTGGTCGCCCACGACCCCCGGTTCCCCCGTCGGGTTGCTGACGGGCGCGCCCAGAATCTCCCAGTCCGGCCCGTCCAAATCAGTCGCATTCAGCGCGCCCGCCGTGCCGTCCGGTAGTGATGACGCGCCGGTGATGGGATCCGTGGAGCCGTTGTTCCAGACGTACGGCAGGTTCAGGCTGCCGTCCGCGTCCACCAACAGTTCGCCCGACAAGATATTGCGGCCCTTCAGGATCGCGGCCGGGAGTGTCGAGAGCGTGATGCCGCCGGACGTGCCCCCAAAGACCAACAGAATCTCCAGCCGCACGTCGCTGATCTTGAGCGTGCTCGTGTTCTCCACGTCGAACGCGTAATCGTCCGCCGGGGGGCCGACCGTGTAGTCCGTCCCGCCGGCCGTGATAGTGAACCCCACGGTGAGGTCGTCCGTGCTGTAGGCCGCCGTCGTGGTGGCTTGATTGACTTGCAGGCCGGACACGCTCCCCGTGACATCCCACACCTCCGAGCCTGGAATGGTGTCGTCCACCACGGTCACCGTCCAGGTCTGCGGGATTGCGGCGGCGCTGGCGCTGGCTCCCGTGAGGGCGCCGCTGCCGAAGGTGTTGACCGGCGCCGGGTCGATGAGGGCGCTGATGTAGGGGGCCGGCGCCCCTGCCGCCGGATCGGTCTGCGTACGCACCCGCACCCACAGCTGCTCGCTCAAGTTGAAGAAGCTGTCCACGTTGAACGCGAAATCGTCGGGCGTCGGCAGGTCGACGAAGTTGACGCCGCCGGCGGTGATCGAGAAGCTGACCGTCCCGTCATCCACCGCATAGGCCACGCCCGTCGTGGCGGAGCCGCCTTGCAATCCGGAGGCGGACCCGGTGACGTTCCACAACTCCGACCCGGGCGTGGTGACGTCGAACACCGTCACGGTCCACGTCTCGATGGTCGCGCCGGGCGTGGCGGTGATCCCGCTGAGGAAACCGTCACCCGTGTTGGCGACCCCGGGGTCGGCCGCCGGGTCGGGGGTGACCACGGCCTGCCCCGCGGCGGCAAAGATGTCGTTGGTGAGGTCGAGGGTGACCACCGTGTTCGGCGCCGCTACGCTCCCCCCAAAACCGTCCGCCGGGACCGTGAAGGTGGCGATGCCACACGGCACTACCGGCGCCGTGTCCTCACTCCCGTCCGCGCACAGGTCCAGTTCCTCCCCCGTGAACGCCAGGTCCCCGTCCCGGTCCAGGAGCACTTCCAACCGCCATTCGCCGCCCAGCGCCGGCACGTCCTCGAGCGCGTCGCCCCCGGGCAGATCCAACGTGTTGATCAGGACCGCCGGCTCCCCGTCCGCGTCCGCCTGCACCAGGTCGATCTCCACCCTCACGGTGTCCTGCGGGCTGATAAAGATTACCGGCGGCGCCCCGGCCGGCAGGGAGAACGCCTGCCAGGTGACAGCCGTGTCCGCTTCCGGGGGTGCCAGCGCCACGCCGCCCGCACACCGCGCATTCTGCGCATCCACGCGCACGCGGGCGAACGTCGTCGGATCCCCGTCGCGGCCCGCCGCCTCGCCGATCACGATGGTCGGGCCCGCACAGCCGCCCGTATCCTCCCGCACGGTCACGGCGGTGTCGGGTCGCGCCGTGAACGTCTGCGCGCCGGCGGGCACACTCGCGCCCAGGAGCAGCAGGCTCGCTGCCGCGGCGACCCCCCATGCCGGGGCGCGGCGCACGCTACCGTTCATAGACCAGCTCCAGTTTCTTCTGCGCGCGCACCTCACCGTCCTGGATGATGCCGTCCCCGTTCGCGTCCACCGCGGCCTGCCCCAGCACGATCACCTTGTACACATCGGACCGCACAGTTACCAGATTCGCCAGCGCTTCGAACACCGCCTCCGCCTCGCCCGCCTCGTCCACCACGGCGAAGGTGTTGCCGAGGGGATGGGTCTCGGTGACGATCGCCGTGAAGGTCACGTCGTCCGCCGCCACGCTTCGGACGGTGAGCAGTTCTGTCAGGGCGGGGTCCGTATCCTGCAAGCGCATGCCCGCTACGATGACCGCCCCATGCCCGCCTCCCAGCGTGACCGTGTCGTCCACAAAGGCGGTGAGCGGGGTCGCGCTCGTCACGGCCCCGCCGCCGTTGTTCTTTCCGTCGTTGTTCAGGGTGTCCGCACTGAGGACCACCGCATTGTTCAGGCCGCGCCGGCTGCTCATGAGGTCGCCGATGGAGGTAAACGGGCCGTTGATGCGGCGGTCCTCGACGATGCGCTCGGCAATGGTGATGGTGCCCAAGACACCGGCGTCCTCGGTGTCCAGGTCCAAATTGGGCAGGCCGCGCAAGACGCGCGCGGTGGCGGTGTTCAGGTTGATGCGGCCCGGCGTGCGGACCGGGGGCGCGAGCACCACGCGCGTCACTTGGTTCTGCGTCACGGTGGCCCCGGCCTCGGCGCCCACGTTGGTGAACCGCAGGCGAAGCTGGTTGCCCACAGTCGTGTCATACGGGATGCTCATGGGCCCGTACGCGGTGATGTTATCGCCCTGGCTGGCCGACAGCCCCACGGGCGGGGCGAAGAGATCGTTCGCCGGCGGGCCGCCCCGCGTCAGGATTGCAATGGGAGTATCCGTACTGTCCAACACCTCCACCTGCAGCAGCGCGCCCGCCAAACCAAAGACGTACAGGCAGTACACACCCGGCTCGATGCCGTCGTTCGCGTCCCACACCATGTCCACCGTGCTGCCCTCGTCGTCGATGGCGATGGTGTAGAGGTCCGGATCCGCGGCCGGCGAGGAATTGGACCACCCGGCGAAGTTCAGTGTGACGTCCGCCACGGTGGGCTCCAGCACCAGGGCCTCCACCGAAAAGCTGTCCACCAGCCCGGCCACATCCGGCGCTTCCGGAACGTGAATACTCCGGATGGTCGCGCGATCGGCCCCGAGACCGAACGCGGCGCCATTATTGATCAAATCCCCCGTCTCCCACGGGGAGTTGTCGTCGTCGTCCCACACCAGCATGCGGTCGTTCACCGCGTCCACCCGCAGCACCACGCGCGAGTTCCCCTGGGTCGTGTTGGTGATGGTGTTGCCGACGGCCGGGTCAACGCCTGTGCTTGAGGTGTACCCCACGGTCGCCGTGCGCCGGAACGCGGGGTTGGCGATTAGCACGTCGAACACGGCGTTCGCGGCGTGTTGCACCACCGGCCCCTGTTCGCCTCGCACCACGGTCAGCACATTGGTGCCCGTGTCGACGTCGATGACGCGCATGTGCTCCCGCGTGTCGCTGGCGTGATCGCGCAGGAATACGGGTTCGTTGCGGTCCTGCATGAGCGAATCCAAGAGTTCGGCATTCGCTGCCGTCACCTGAAGGGTGGTGGCCGCGGGAGCCATGGCCGCCCCCGCGTTCTCCGTCACCGTCCCGCGCAGGTCATCGTCCAGCCGCAGCGAGTCCAGCCCCGTGCGGTCGTACGGATGCCCATCGTCGAACGGCACCCGCCCCAGCTCGCCCACCGTGGCAAGGAACTGGTTTTTCAGTTGGCCGAAGGGCTCCACCGGCAAGATGACGTAATTGGCTGCCGCGCCGTGATTTTCTTCCACCACACCCGTGAAGGTGAGCGTGTCCGTCGCCACGGATTCGACGATCAGCCGGTCGAGCGGGTCCGTGTCGGCCAGGTCCACCAGCGTGCTGCCGGGCGGGACGAACAGCCCGTCGCCCGCAGTCAGGGTCAGGGTGTCGTCCACCCCCGCCGTCAACGCACCCACACCTTGCACCTCCACGCTGAGCGGCGACCGGTTCACGGCGCCCGGGGTGGGCACCGGCTCGTTCGCCCGCGGGGTCCAATCGTCATAGTTGCCGTCCGCCAGGACCGGGACCGCCGTGGTCACCCAGGGGTTGGTCGCGCCGGGCCCGGCGTCTACTCCGTCGTACTTGTCGAGAACGAAGTTGTCTACGCGCGCGACCGCCCCTGCGACCTCCGCTGAGCGATTCATTTGCAGCCGGTCGCCCGCGTACATGGGACTCCGGCGTTCGAGCGTGCCGAAGCCCGCGTTGGCCGCGACGGGATCCGTAGCCCAGCCGATGTCCTGGGCGTCGTAGGTCACCCGATCGACTAGATTCCCCGCGGCGTCCAGCAGGCTGACCGTCGCTACGTCGATGCCGGTCCAGACCCGGTCGGCCGCCTCGGTATTTTCGTCATCCTCGTCTGTCAAACCGTCTTCGTCGTTGTTCACACCGTCGGCAGCGCGGATGTCCGTTGCAGTGCCCCGCGCGTTGATGTTTGACGCGTCGTTGTTGAAGTCGTTAATCGGTTCGTTGGGGAACAGCTCCGTGAACGGGATGAAGTCGTTCGCCTCTTCGTCCGGTTCGTCCACCGTGGTGTCTCCGTCATTGTCGATCCCGTCTGCGGCAAATCCCGTATCGGGGCTGGGGGGATCGAACAGATTCAGCACGTTCGAGAGCTGGATGGCGACGGGATTGGGGTTGGGATTGAGCGGCAGCGCGGAGGTCAAAGTGGGCCAGAGCTTGTCGTAGGCCATGGTGTCGGGCGAATTTGTATCGTTAGCCTCCTGGTCGAGCAAGGTGAAATTGCCCGTGGTGTTCGCCCCACCGGTATTGGCGCCAATCGCGTCTACGGAAAAGACCGTGTACGAGGGGCCGGCCGCGGTCGCGGCAGGAAGCGCCGTGCCGGCGGGGACCGTCACCTGGACGGTGTAGGGCGTTGCCACGGTGCCGTCGGTCAGGTTGCTGTCCACCACCGCGTCCGTTTGGATGGTCCAGCCGCTGACGTCGACGGCCTGCGGGCCCAGGTTCACCAGCTCAATCCACTCACCGTCCGGCTCGAAAGTGATGTAGAACCAGTCGATATCGATGCGGTCGGCTGCGGCGGCCGCCGGCACCGCAGGGGCGATGCCGTCCGTCCGCGGCTTGAGAAACTGCACGGTATTGGGGCCGAGGACATCGTCCGGTACGACCCGGCAGAGCCCCTCCTGCACGAACCACTGCCCGTCCGTCGTGGCGTTCAGCGGTGTGGGAATTCCCCAGCGGACGGCGCCGGGTGCGGTGCCCGCCGGCCAGATGGCTTCCCCGTTGACGAAGATGAGCAGCCCGCGGATGGTGGACACCGCTCCGGGAGCGAGACCCAGCACCAGATCCCCGTTGCCACCCGCATCGTCCAGCCCGTTCTCGTTCGTGCGCAGGCGGATGACGAATTTGGCTGTGACATCCCCGAGCCCCGCGTTGGAGCCGTCCTCGTTGATGAGGCCATCCGGCACGCCGTCCAAGTCGGTGGGCGCATCCTCCCCATCGGAGCCATCCCCATCTTCGTCTATGCCGTCGACCGCGGGGTCCTCATCGTAGAACCCATCCGGCTCGGCGAGGCCCGGAGCGCCAGGCCCGTCATTCTCGGCTGGGACGTTTTCGTCCGTAAATCCATCACCGTCGTTGTCCGTGGCAACGGCGTCATCGAGAAACGCAAACGGCCCGGGGGTACCGTCGGGCACATTGGCAGACAGGACATTGCTGAACTGGGCGGTGAACACGGTGGCACCGGAGTGCAGATAATCGGGCAACGCCCGCGGGGAACCGGCGCGAGCGAGATTCGCGCCGGACACGGACGCGATCGCCCACCCCCCGCCGGGGCCCAGCTCTTCCGGCTCGTACAACTGGGTGGAAGGCGCGACCATGATCTCGTTGATGCGCACTTGCTCCACGCCGGCGAAGACGTTGCCCGCGGGGTCGCGCACTTCGTCGCGGATGAGGTTGCTGTCGCGATAGTCGTGGAGGTTGATCGCGGCTTGGTACGTGCGGAACTCGGCCTCCGTGTAGGCCGGCAGGGTGCGCATGAACGGGGCGAGGGCCGCGCTGGCCAATTCCTCGGGCGTGGCGAAGTTCGGGTTGACGCGCACGCTCCCGCCGGCGGACAGGTTCCGGTCCTCGGCATAGATCGTGACCAGGTTCCGCCGCAGCGTGAACGGCTGGGGCGCACCGCTCGACGCGGTGTTCACTTCCTGGGCCAACCAGTGCACCCCGGCAAGCTCGGGCATGTTCACCAGGTCCGTGTTGATGATGTCCTCCAGCGCCAGGATGGGCTGGTCATCCCCTTCGTTCGGCTCGTCGCAGCCCTGGTCCGGACACGGTCCGGCGGCGTCACCGTCATTGTCGGCGCCGTCCACTGCGAACTCCGGGTTCACGGGCACCTGGGGCTGGCGGTCGAACGGAATGAGCACCCGGAACTCCTGCGGTTCGTTGATCCCTTCGTCCGCTTCATCGCAGTTGGGGTCCACCGCACAGGGCAAGGCCACGTTGCCGTCCCCGTCGTTATCGATGCCGTCGCTCGCGTGATAGAGGCGGCTCGCGTCGTCGTCGTCGTTGACGGCGTTCGTGTATCCCGCGGATTCCGACCGCCCCTGGCCGGGCACGTACAGGCGATTGCGCTCGTCCCCTCCAGCCGCGTACGGGGTGACGGGCGCCAGGTTGTCGCCGTGCGGCAGCCCATGGCGGTAAAACACGAGCCGGCTCGCGTCCGCCGCGGTCGCCCCCACCGCCTCTCGCGCACTGATTTCGAACGTGCTCACGCCCGCGTTCTGGGCAAACACGTTGCCCACCGCCGGCGGGTTAGTCATGGCTGCCGTCCGGGGATCGAGATCCGGGGCGGGGGCCGGGTCCGCCGCAAAGTTGTGGATGACGTTGACGTTGACCTTGGCGCTCTCATCCTCAATCAGGACGGCGTAGCGCCCGGCCAAGCGCCCCTGGTCGTCGTAGTAGTTCTGCCAGACCCCGTCAAACCCTTCGCCCGCTTCGTCAATCGTGCCGTCGTTGTCATCGTCTACCAAATTGCTGGCCTGGATGGTCGCGTCGGCGTTCAGATCGATGGCGTTCGCCGAGATCTGCACGGGGGTTTGGGGAGTCGCCACGAGCGCGGTGGCGATGCTGATGTGCGCGGCGACCGTGAGCGGCGCGCCGAACGCGGTGTTATCCGTGCCGGGGCCGAGCAACCAATCGTCCTCGGCCCAGACGGATGGCGTCTCGGTGAGCAGCGTGATGGTCCCTTCGGCGAAATCGTCCGAGGGGGGACACGTCCCGTCGTCCGGGCTCGCGTCTACGCCGAGTACCAGCCCGACGCCCTTCAGGGTGATGGGCGGCCCCGGCTCGAACACCTGCAGCAGATCGCCCGGTTGCAGGTTGACTTCGTTGGCGACGGACGGTGGACAGATCGGGCTTTGGTACACCAGCCGCAGGGTGGCGCTCGTCGCGCCGCGCCAGGGATCAATGAGCCCGTCGAACGCTTCTTCGTCCCCCGTATCGGCCACGCCGTCCGGCCCCAGTTCCCGGTCCAGCTTGTCCACCTCGAGCAGGCGCTTGGCCTGTTCCGCACCTGCCAGCGCCACTTCGTCGGCCGAAACCGTGCCCTCGAAGTTCTGTGCCGCGCGCAGCTCGAGGCGCGACTGGAAGACGAAGCTGACGGCGAGCAGGCTGAGCAGCGCCAGGATGCCCAGCACCAACAGGAGCACGACACCGCGGTCCCCGGCCCGGGGGCGGCGCGGGCGGTGGGGTGGAATGCTGGGCGGCCGTGGCATGGGTGCTTCCCGTCAGGACGCGGTGGCCAGCCACACGGTGGTGCTCAACACGACGGGATCGAGCACGCGCAATCGGTCGCGCACGGTGATAGTGATGCGCACGGCGCGGGGCAGCGCATCGTCCGCGGTCGTGCCTTCATCCGGTTCATCCACGCCTTCCGGTCGCCCCGCGGCGTCGTAGAACCGGTCATCCCGGAACCCGTCCGGGGCGGCGTCGTCGTCGACGCTGTCGAACAACGTCGCCCCCAGCGGTTCGGGTGTTCCCGCATCGTTGGCGCCCGTATCATCCGCCACGCCATCGCGGTCATTGTCCAAGCCGTCCCCTTGCAGCGTCCCGGCATCCCCATCGTCGTCCTGCCCGTTAAGCTCGGCGGCGGTCCGCGGGTTTCGCGGGTCGGGCGCGCGACTGTCCCACACCCCCATCACGCGGCTGTCCAGGCGGCCGTTGTTCTCCCCGATGCTGGGTTCTGCCGTGTTGCCGTCGTTATCGCTGACATTGTCGGGCGGTCCGGCGCCCGCGTCGTCCGCGTCGTCGATCACGTTGTCGGTGCCCATGTCCAACTCGCCCACGTCCCGCAGGCCGTTTGCCTGGCTCCCGTCTGCATCGAAGATGGTGGGGTCACCATCCACGCCGATGTCCTCACCCCGGGCGTCCTGATAGCCCCAGCCGATGCCGAAGCGGGTCGGCGCGCCGTTCGCGTCGAGCACCGTGGCGATGCGGCCGTAGAACTCAAACTGCACGTCGTAGATGAAAGCGCCGATCCGTTCGCCGCCGTTCGTGATTTCCAGGTCGTTGAAATCCCGGAACGGATACCGGCCTTGGGGGTCCGGTAGGGCGGACTGGTCCCTGGAAAACGGGTTCTCGTCGGGCGTGGTGTCGACGGCACGGTATAACCCCAGGTTCACCAAGTTCTCCAGGTCTTCCGACCGCAGGTTATTGAGCAGGAGCACGTCCCCCGCGCCGGGCCACGTGGCCACGCCCCCCCCGGGCAAGTTGCTGTCCGCCGCGTCGGTGGCGCCGTCGAAATCCCCGTCGTCCCCATCGTTAAACGCGTCCGTGGCGATCAGGTAGCGGATTTCGGAGAACTGCGCTTCCGCGTTCAGGGAGAAGCCGCCGCGGAGGGCGGACAGCCCCACGAAGTCCAACCGGTCGGGCGGACCGAGCGGCACTTGCACGTCGTCCGGCTTGATGGAAATGATGTTGTTCGTCACGGCGCCAAAGGGCGCGCGATACAAGTCGTACACCTGGCCGTAGGCGCCGTACACCGTGCCGTTCGCAGCAATATCCAAGCCCACGGGGTGTTGCGCGTTGCCCACCCCGCGCACGTTGATGGTGGCGTGGGCGGCCGGGGCGAACTCGATCCGCGCTTGCGGCAGACTGTTCAACCCGTCCGCGCCGACCAACACGAAGTTGCGCCGCCGCGCATCGAGCACCGCCGTCTGCAGCTCCTGCGCCATGAGGCTGAGGGCCGCGCGCGCGTTCTGCACGATGTCCTGGCGCGCCTCGCCGATTTCAATGGAGCGGGTAGTGGTGGCGAACGTGGTGAACAGAAAGCTCATCATGATCGCGGCGATCGCCAGGCCCACGAGGAGTTCCACCAAGGTGACCCCCCGCGGGCCGGGTCGGCGTGTCTGGGGTTGCGCTCGCGGCATGGCGGTTAGAGGTACGGGTTGGCGATGTACGTGCTGAAGGTCGCCTCGCGATCCGTGCCGCCTTCGCGCCACACCACCGTGACCGTAATGCGCTGAATCTCCTCTTCCGGCAGCGCGTTGATGATGCCGTCGTTCTCCGTCCCGTGCCCGGTCGCCGCATCCCACTCCGGCGGGTCTTCGTCGATGGCGCCGTCCGCGTCATTGTCCACGCCGTCCACGGGGTCCTCGTCGAAGGCGAGGTCCGCGTCATTGTCGACCGCCTGCCCGTCGTCGCCGTGCGGATCGTCAAGCGTGTTCTCGCGGAACCCCGTCTCGCCCAGCTCCTCGCCGGGATCATGGTCCCCGTCGAAGTTCCGGTCGAAGAAGTTGGGCACCAGGTCCAGCCCGGTGTCCTCCACGATATCGACCGGTGCGCCCGGGTTCACGTCCGTGAGGATGCCGTCCAGGCCGATGCCCAGTTCGGGAATCTCGCGGTCCTCGCTGTAGTCGTACCGGCTGGCCCAGCGGGCGTACCATGCGCTCTCCACCATGACCAGGTGGATCTGGATCGACTCCCCGGTGAAGTACCGGTCGTTCACCTGCTCGTCCACTTCGTCCGTGGCGCCGTCCGCGTCGTTGTCCAAGGCGTCCGCTCCCTCGTCGAACGCTGGGGAGGTGTTCTCCATGAGCGTGAAGCCGATATTCAGGTCGGCCCCATTGGGATCGCTGATCAGGGGGAAGGGTTCGTTGAAGCGGCCCTCCAGCATGAGCTGGTTGCCGCTGAGGTCGCGCCCGATGACCACGAAGTCCTCATCGAGCACCAGCGGCAGGCTGCCGCCGGTGATGAAGTCCACCCCGGCGCCCGCGGCATCGACCACGATGCGGATGGTGTAGGTCTGTGGCGTGACCGCGAACGGGTCCAGCACGCGGAACTGGGTGATCGCGCCCTTCTTCACGGTCGGCGTCAGATCGAAGTAGCCGAGCCCGTCGCCGTCCCGGCGGCTCCCCGCCTGGAGAGTCACCGCTGGCGGCTGTACGGTGGGTGCCAGCGGCAAGCCCGCCGGGTTCACCGCGAGGAAGAAGAAGCCGGTCTCGAAGGCCTCACCGGCATCGTGCACCCCATTGCCGTCGCTCGCCTCGGGCGTGGCGTTCAGATTGTCGTCGATAAAGTCGCGGGCCTGGGCCCGGGCCCGGATCTCATCCAGCTCCTGCCGCCCCAGGAACGCGGCAGTGGTGAAGTCGCCGGCGAGGCGGGTGCTGCGCAGGCCGACGCGCAGCAGCGGTAGCAGGCTGAGCAGGGCAAAGCCGACGATGGCGATGGCGACGAGCACCTCGATGAGAGTGAAGCCGGAATCGCGGTGCCGCGTCACGAGGCGCCGTCCTTATCCAGGTCCCAGTCAAACGGCGGGCCGCCCGCTGCGGCGGTGCCCCGCGCGTAATCGAACACCTCCGTCGTTCCGGTGGTGGGGTTGACCGCCACCGTGTAGTAGTGCGCGTCCTGCGTCTGATCGGTCACCGTAAAGTAGTTCTGTTGGTCCGCCGGATCTTGGACGGACATCCCTGGGGGAAGGCCGAGGGTCCGGAGGCTGGCGGGCGCGTTCGCCGCGATCCCGCCCGGGAGCGTCGCGCCGCCATCCGTGGTGTTCCACAGCCAGATGATCGCCCGGTCCGCGCCGCCCTGGGGGCCAAACCGCACCACGCGATACAGGGAAGAGTCGATGGCGTCATCCTCACCCGCGTCCACGGGCTCATTGGCTGCGCCATCACCATCGTCGAAGCCGTCCACGCCCAGGTCCTCTGCGGCAGCCAGGGCGGCGTCCATGTTCACGTCTTCGGTGCGCCAGGCATTCAGGCGGATGGCCGGGCTGAAGTCATCCCCTAGGTAGCCGGTGCTGGCGATCATGGTGGCCACCACCACCACGTTGCGCGGCAATTCCTGCACGTCGCCTTGCCGTTCGAGGGTGGTGAACTCTCCGTCGAACGGCCCGACGGCATCCCCCCGCGGGACGTCGGTCGCATCCTGGCCTGGCGCGCCGATGACGGGATCGGAGGCCAGCGGATCGTACAGCCGGTCGATTCGCGCGATCCAGTACCGCGTGACGAGTTCCGCGTCGGCGCCCGAAGAGCTGAACGCGTTGCAGTCAATCACCACGGCCATGTTCGCCCGCTCGGCGATGGCGAGGCGGCGCGCCTCGCGCATGGTCGCGCTCAACTCCCGTGCGCCGGCGCGGAGCGCGGTGGTGCCGCCCTGGGTCCCGAAGCGGGGGACCGCGATGAACAGCACGAGCCCGATGATCGCCACCACGACCAACAGCTCTGCGAGCGTCACCCCGTCGGCGCCGCGTGCTGCTGGTGTCCGGAGTCGCCGCCGCATGCCCAGGCTCGTGAGAGGCTAGTTGTAGCTCTCGTGTCGGCGCCAGGGACGCGTTTCGTTCCAGGAGTTGATGTCGTCGCCGCCGAGGTTCAAGACCCCGTCGTTATTGAAATCCTCCGTGGTGGGGGCCACGCCGGTGGTGAGTTGGCCGTCGTCCTCGCCCAGGTCCTTGGTGTGGGCCCGCCCGTCCAGCCCCGTGTCCTCATAGCCCGTGTCCAGGTCCGTGGACGCTACCCCGGCATTGACGTCTTCACTGTTCACGGGCGCCGCAATGTTGTTGCGCACCGTGCCTGAGGGATCCAGGCCCGTGGCCAGCGCGGTGAGGTCGATCGTCAGCTGGTTCTCCCCCGTGATGTCCTCGTAACCGGTGTGCGAGTCGTCCACCCCGTCGATGCCGACGCTATAGAGGTAGTAGCTGAGATTGCGGGACAAGCCATCCGGCGAGATATCGGCATTGCCCAGCTCCCACTGGCTCGTAAGGCGGATGTTCGGCGCGACGGCATTGTCCGGCGGACCCGTATTGTCCGCATACGTCACGAGCCCATCCCCGTTGTCGTCATCCCCCTGGTCCAGCACCCCGTTGTACGAGCCGGCAAAGAGTGTGGGCCCGTTATCGTCCCCACAGCAAACCACACCGACGGCGACGCATGCATCAGCGTACGCGGCCGAGTAGTCGCCGATGCCGCAGTCTTCGCCCGGATCCAGCACGCCGTTGCCGTTGGCGTCCTCGGTGGCGATGGCGTTGTCGATCCCCAGCAGGTCCGCAGTGGTGTTGTCCAACGCTACGCGCTGTAGCGTCGCCACGTAGACATACGGCTGTCCCCAGGCATCCACCGGGAACTCACTGAGGAACGGCCCTCCGCGCGCGCTCGTGCGCATGGCCCACTCCAGGTCCAGAATGTTGATCACCCCGTCGCCGGCGTCCAGCCGCCCGTTGGCGATGCCATATTCGGCGCCCGCGTCGCTCGGGTTAGTCGGGTCGAGGTTGACCCCGGTGTCTTCCCCGGCTTCGAGGACGCCATTGTTGTTGACGTCCTCGGAGGGGAACACGTCCCCCGGATACGAGCCGAACGCTTGCCGATACAGCTCCAGCGCGGTCTTCAAATTGTCGATGTTCGCTTCGGTGGTCGTGACCGCCGCGTGCGTGCGGATGCCCACGACGTTGGGCACGACGATCGCCGTGAGCAACACGATGATCGCGATGACCACCAAGAGTTCCGTTAACGTGAAGCCGTGTGGCATCGACGGACGCCCGCGCTCGCGCATCAGTCGCGCTCCCTTCCTGTGGTGGCCTGCCGTTCCCCGACGGTTGCGCCCCAGCGCCCCGGCTCCCCCAGCCAAGACCTCAACCCGCGGTGCTGGACGGCGGCCCCGTTCCAGGTTCCGCCGATTCGGCACCGTCCCAATGCTAGCATGACACGCCCGTGTCCGCCAACGCTCAGGCCTACCACAAGGCCTTGGTATACCAGTATTTAGGATGATTTACGCCTCCAGGTTCGGATGAGCGCCCGCCGGCGACCCCCCCGCAAAAGCGGTGGTAATCCCCCTGCAAATCCCGTGCACAGGGTGGGAAGCCCGCGGCCGCCAATGGAGATAATGATAGCCGTATAAGGCATGTATCTTCAATGAGTTACAGCACTATACATTTCAAGCCATACGCTGGCTTGGGCGCGGCCCAGGCCTGTGTCGTGAATTGGTGAGTGCTCATCGGCTTGTGTCGCAGATTGCGACACGCCGGGGGGATCAGGACTTCTCGACCAGGATGGCGTATTGCTCGATCTTGCGATCCAGCGTGCTGCGAGAAATGCCGAGCATCCCCGCCGCGGCCTTCTTGACGCCGCCGGCTTTGGCCAGCGTGCGCGCGATGTGGTCCCGCTCCACGTCGTCCAGGCTGGGATACGCGGCGGGCGCGGCTGGCACGTCCACCGAGGCGGCGAAGGGCAGATGCTCCCGGCGGATGGTGGGCCCTTCGGCCAGGAGCACCATGCGTTTCATGATGTTCTTCAGCTCGCGGATGTTGCCGGGCCACTGATACGCGACGATGGCCTGCTGCGCGCCCTCGTCGAGCGTCATGGGGGCCACCCCGAACTGTTCGCAGAACACCTTGAGGTAATACTCCGCCACGAGGGGCACGTCCTCCAGCCGCTCCCGCAGCGGGGGCAGGTGCAACGGGATCTGGCACAAGCGGTAAAAGAGGTCGCTCCGGAACGTGCCGGCCGACACGGCCTCTTCCAGATTTTTGTTCGTGGTGGCGATGAGGCGCACGTCCGTGCAGATGGTGGTGTTACTGCCCACCCGCTCGAACCGTTGCTCCTCGATGGCCCGCAGCAGCTTCGCCTGGGCCAGCATGGACATGTCCCCGATTTCGTCCAAGTACAGCGTCCCCCCGTGCGCCAGCTCAAACTTGCCTTGGCGTGCGTAGGTCGCTCCGGTGAACGCCCCCTTCTCGTGCCCGAAAAGTTCCGATTCGATGAGGGTCTCCGGAATCGACGCGCAGTTGACCTCGACGAGCATCTCGGTCCGCCGCGGACTATGTTCGTGAATGAACCGCGCGAGGAGCCCCTTGCCCGTTCCCGTTTCTCCGGTGAGCAGCATGGTGACGTTCGTGGGCGCGACCCGGTTCACGACCCGGAACACCTCCTGCATGGACTCCGCATTCCCCACGATGGTGCGTTCCATCCGCAGGGCTTCGGTCAACCCGTCCACCTCGTAGGTGAGGCGGCAGTACCGCCGGGCGTTGCGCACGGCCACGGCGATCGTGTTCGTGATCGCGCCGAGCATGGTGAGGTCCTCTTCGTCGAACCACGGGCGCCCCAACGGGTTCAACACTTCGATGCTGCCGAGCACCCGCCCGTCCAACCGCAGGGGCGCGCAGATCACCGACCGCACCGGCATGCCCACCTGCTCCGCGATGCTCAGGGAGACCCGCGGGTCATTGCGCGCATCACGCACCAGCAACGCCTCACCCGTCTGTGCCACGAGGCCGGCCACGCCCTCGCCCAGTTGCAGGGTCAACTGTCTGACCGCATCGCGCGCGTGTCCGCTCGCGCTATGGAAATACAGCAGCCCGCTGTCCTCCTGTTTCAGCAACAGCGAGCACGCCTCCGATTCCAGGACGTCGCTCACCTGCGCGATGATCGCGTCCGTCACCTCCTGCGTGTCCAAGGACCGGGTGATCGCCTCACTCACCTCCAGGAGACGTTGCAACCGGCTGGCGGGAGCAGTCATGAGGCCTGCAGGCGCCGGGCCGCGGGCATGCGGGCGAGCAGCGGCTTGAGCGCGCGGGCCACGCGCGCCGCCAGGAACGGGTGTCCCTCCGCGTTCGGATGGACCACATCCAGCATGTATTTCGGATGGGCGAACACGTCGTCCAGCAACCCCGTCACGACTCCCGTGCCGAGGCGGCGTGCGATCGCCGAATACCCCTCCCCGTAGGTGTCCCCAATCGGGGTCGCGTCTACCGCCACGATCACCGCGGCCGCCGGCAAGCGGTGCACCTTATAGACCAGTTGTTCAATATTGCGAAATGTCTCATCTTGCGGCACGCGGTGTGTAAAGTCGTTCGCGCCCAATTCTATCACCACGAGGAACGGCCGATGCCGGGGCACTGCCCCATCGAAACGGCCCAGCCCGTCCCGGGTCGTATCCCCCACGGTGGCCTCGACCACCACCGGCACCCCCAACTGTTGCGCGAGGAGGGCCGGGAACGCCTGGGCCTGGTCGATTCCGTGGCCCGCGGCCAGGCTGTCGCCGAACACCACAATGCAGTCCCCCTCGGCTTCCAGCTGGCGAATGTCCCAGGCGTCCCCCCCGCACCCGGCTCCCAGGCACAGGCTGGCCACCAGGGGGACGACCCGGCGTCTGAGCCGGCCGGCAGCAGTCACCCCGCGGCCTCAGTCTCCTGCGCGAGTTCCTCCACCAGGGTATTGGCGACCTCGGCGGAAATCTCATGATTGTGGTACGCGTCCAGGACGGCGGTCCGCATGGTCTCCCGCAGGGCCTGCTCGGTGACCGCCAGCTCGCTTTCGGCGGCCCCGGGCGCCTCCAACTCTCGCTCGAGCCGGTCTTCCAGGTGCGCGATGGCGGCTTCCGCCTCTTCCGCCAGGATCTGGTACGTCGCGTGGGATACCGTCTTCTCCTCCAACATGTCCCGGAGCCGGTCGAGCGCGGCATGGTGAGCGCGGAGGCGCGTGCGCAGCTCCTGTCCCGCGGCCATGCGCTCGGCGCCCGACAAGCCCAACCGCTGGAGCAGCGGGCCGATGGTCAACCCTTGGCCGAAACAGCTGAGGACGACGATGCCGAAGACCACGTGGATCAGCAGCTCCCGATGGGGAAACGCTTCAGGCAGGCTCAGGGCGAGCACGATGGACAGGGACCCCCGCAATCCCCCCCAGTACAGGATGTGATGCCACGAGCGGGGAATGGGTTCGTGCATGAATCGGCCCACGAGGGGAGTCAAGATGTAGACGCTTGCCGCCCGCGCCGCCAGCATGGCCGCGGTCGCGATCACGATGGGCCACCGGTTGGCCCAGAGCGCCCCCACAGGCACGGTGATCCCCATGATGAGGAACACCATGGAGTTGATCACGAAGCCCGCGAATTCCCAGAAGGAATACAGGGCCACGCGGCTGAACGCGTTCACCCCGCTCCGCATGCCCACATTCCCGTTGACCATGCCCGCGACCACCACGGCGATGACACCCGAGACGTGGGCCGCCTCCGCGACCAGGAACACCCCGTAGGCCAGCACCACGGTCAACCCCAGCTCCACGAGATGATCCGTGGTGGTGCGCAGGGCGCGCTCCACCATGAGCCCCGCGGCGAGCCCGATGGCGGTGCCCCCGAACGCGACGACCACGAACGTCCGAATGCCATCGACCACCCCGAGTTCGCCCCCAGACGCCGCTTCCAGAAGGATGCCGAAAAACACGATCGCCGTGCCGTCGTTAAAGAGGCTTTCCCCTTCCAGCAACAGCGCAAGCCGGGGGGGCACTTTCAGGCTGCGGAACAGCGCAATGACGCTGATGGGATCGGTGGCCGCGACCATGGCGCCCACGAGGCAGGCCGTGGTGAACAGCCTGGAGCCCTCGCCCAAACCGAGCCACACCATGCCGGCGTACACCCCGGCGCCCGTGACCAGGATGCCGACGATGACGCCGGGGACGGCGAGGGTCAGGATGAGTTGGGCGTGGCGCGTGAACTCTCGGATCTCGATGTGTTGCGCCGCATCGAACAGCAGGGCCGGCAGGAACAGGAGCAGCACGAGTTCCGGGGAAATGTGCACGCCGGGCAGGACATCGAACGCGCCCAAGACCATGCCCACGGCCACGAGCGTGACGGTGTAGGGCAGGCGCCGGAAGCGCTGCAGCACCACCGCCACGAAGGACGCCACGAGCAGCAGCTCGATGAAGGCGGTGACGGTGTGGTGGAGGCTATTGTCGCCCACGGCGGCAGACGCGGCTGGCGACGGTGCGGGAGTGGGGCCTACTCGCGCGCCGTGGTGTAGTTCAACAGGCTGCCGGTGGGAATGAATTCGACCTGCACGACCTTCGTGGAGACGTCGATCTCGCTGACGCGGTACGGGCCGATCTCATCCCCCTCCCGTAAAATCTTGCGCTGGCCCAAGGCGCGAATCTCGACCGCCACCGTGGGCAAGCCGCGGATGACGGAGATGCCGGTCAAGCGCAGCTCAGGCCGCGTGGACTCCGCCTTGGCCCGTTCCAGAATCGATTTGGCCTCGTAGCTGCTGGGGTCCACCGCGAGGATCGCTTCGGCTTTCTCCACGGCCGCTTCATAGCGTTGTTCCTGGTAGAACGCCCGTGCCGCCTCCAGGTTCGCCCGCTTCTCCTCGGCCAGCACCATGACTTGTGCTTCCCGCAGGTATTCCTGCGCCCGTTCATTCCCGTTATCCATCTTGACGACCTGCTGCATGTTCCGCACCACTGTCGCGGGCTCGGCCTGGATGATCGTGGGCGCGAGTGCCAGGAGCCGTTTCACCTCGTCATCCCGTTGCTCCATGAGCGTTTCCTGCAGCTCGGTCGCTTCGGCGAAGTTGGGGTCCAACAGCAGCGCCGCCGTGATCTGTTCGATCGCGGTGCCCAGTTCACCCTTCCCTTGGGCGGCCCGGGCGTCGGCCACCGCCCGGTGCTTCTTGGCTTCCGCCTGGAGTGCCACGCCCTTCTTGTGATCCGGCTCCAGCTCGAGCAGCACCTGCAGCATGTCGAGCGCGCCCTTGTAATTCTGCGCCCGCATCTCCGCGTCTGCCTTTTTCAGCAGGTGGCCCTTCACCTTGCGGAGCATCCGCAGCGCCAAGACGTTGCGCGGGCTCCGCTGCAACACGCCCTTGACCTGATTGGCCGCCGCCTTCGGGTTGCCCCCCTTCAGGATCTGGTCGGCCTGCTTCAGCACCGCCCGGTCGCGCGAGTCGCCACACCCCGCGCTCACCGCCAGGGTGCAGGCCAGCATCACCACCGGCAGGTACCCCCCCCAGCGCCGGCCTCGTGTCATCTGTCCCCCCGGCGAGCCCATGAGGGCGCCAGTCTAGCACGCGCCCCCAGGCTACTCAATTTGCGGGTGCGTCTCCCGCGGGGCCCACATCCACCACCAGCGCCCATTCCCGCTGGAACAGTTCGGCCGCCACCTCCTGAGTCACCGCCGGGGTGAGGGTATCGAGCCGGTCCGCCAGACCCAGGTAGTAGGTGGTCCCCAGCCCGTAGAGTTCATCGAGCCCCACCGAGAAGGCAAAATCGTCGTTCGTTTCGAGCCCTCGGGCCTGCTGGCTGAGCAACACCCGGCGTGCGTCCGCGATCTCGGTGGCCGACAGCCCGTCCTGGCGCAACCGCGTGATCTCCTCCCACAGGCCGGCCAGCGCCTGCGCGCGGTGCTCGGCGACGGTGGCGATGTAGAACGCCACGAACCCGCGCTCCAGGCCCGGCGCCCCGAACATGCCCACGCTGTACGCGAGGCCCCGCTCATCGCGCAGGGATTGGAACAGGCGGCCCCCCTGACCGTTTAGCGCCACCTCGATCGCGTCCAGCGCGCTGCGTCGCGGATCCGCCATGGTGATACCGGGGAACGCCAGCAGAATGATGGTCTGCGCGGTCTCCCGTTCGTCGCGCACGATCTGCCCCGTATGACGGACGAACGTCGGCGGCGCCGGCGCGGGCCACTGGTCGGCGGGGGCCGGCACGCGCCCGATACTCTTGTTTAAGCGCGCGAGCAGGGCGGCGGTGTCCACCGCGCCAGAGACGGCGACCACGATGCGTGCGGGATCCAACAGCCGCCGGTGGTGGGACCGGAGGTCCGCCGCGGTCAATCGCGCGACCACCTCGGCAGCACCGTCAGTGAGCCAACGGTACGGGTGGGTGGGGTACAGCTCGCGGCGCAGGCGCCGTTGCGCTACCGTCTGCACGCTCTCTTCCTGCGCCCGGATACTGGCGAGCACGGCCGCGCGCTCCCGGTCCAGTTCCGCGTCGGGGAAGGTGGGGTGCAGGAGCATCTGATCCACCACGTCGCACGCCACCGCCCAATCCGCGGCCAAGGTGCGCGCGTGCACGCCCCAACTGTTGTACCCCCCCCACGTCCCGAACGTGCCCCCGCGCGACTCCACCACCTGGGCCAACTCGGCCGCGTTCCACCGCGTCGTGCCCTTGGTCAGCAGCACCTGCATCAGGTTCGTGATCCCGGCGTTCGTCTCGTCCTCACTGCGCAGCCCCCCCAGCACCAGCGCCCGCAGGGCGAACAGGGGGGTCGTCCGGTTCTCGCGCACGATGACCCGGACCCCGTTGTCCAGGGTGTGGACGGCCGGCATCGCCACGGGCCCGGGTCCCTCGGCCGCCGCCCGGACCGCGCGCGCGCCACGCGGCACCACGCTGGTTACCGTCCGGTTCGCCTCCACCAGGTACCGGCGGGCGATGCGCTGCACGTCCGCCGCCGTCACCGCCTGGATGCCCGCCACGTACCGTTCGTCGAAGTGCAGGTCCCCGGCCAGCACGAGACCCGTCCCCAGGCTCTCGGCCAGCTGTGTCGCCGTCTCGCGGCCGAAGTGGTACTGCGCGACCACCTTGCGCTTGGCCGTCTCCACCTCGGCCGGGTCGACCCCGTCCTGCTGCACGTGTTCGATTTCCGCCAGGACCGCCTCGCGGGCCGCGTCGCGCTTGTCCGGATCGCAACTGAAGCCGATGCCGAACAGGCCAGGATCCCGCGGTGTATAGGAGAAGGTGGAGATCGAGTACACCAGCGCCTGTGCTTCGCGCACGGACCGGTATAGCCGGCTCGTGCGGCCGCCGCCGAGAATCAGGCTGAGCACGTCTATGGGGAAGAGGTCGTCCGACGCGAGCGCCGGCCCGTGAAAACCCATCGCCACGTGCGCGAGTTGCGCGTCGCGCTCCTCCGTGGCCGTGCGGGGCGCCAGCTGCTGCGGTTCAGTCGGCCGCGCCGGTTCCGCCAGGCCCCGCCGCGGAATCCCGGCCCACAGCCGCGTGGCCTCCGCCATGACCGCCGGACCGTCCACGTCCCCCGCGATGATGAGCGCCAAGTTGTTCGGCGCGTAGAACCGCTCATAGTACGCCACCAGATCCGCGCGCGTGACCGCGCGCAACTGCGCCTCGTAGCCGATGATCGGGTGGCGGTACGGATGGCGCAGGTAGGCCTCGTGGAACAACATGCGACTGGCCCACGTGGACGGGCTATCGCGCCCGCGATTCATTTCCTTGACGATCACTTCGCGCTCCTTCTCCACCTCCTCCGGATTGAACGCCGCGTGGTTCAGCACGTCCGTCAGGATGTCGAGCGCGGTATTCACCGCGACCGCGTCGCAGTTGATGTAGTAGACGGTGCGGTCGAAGCTGGTGTACGCGTTGGTGTGGCCGCCGATAGATTTCACCTCGCGCCCCATCCGGCCCACGTCGCGTCGGGCCGTGCCCTTGAACAGCATGTGCTCCAGAAAGTGCGAAAGCCCGGCGCCCGTGAGGTCGCCCTCCGTGGTACTGCCCGCCTTGACCCACGCCTGCACGGTGACCACCGGAGCGGTCCGATGCTCCTGCACCACGATCGTCAGGCCGTTATCCAGCGTCTCGACGAGCGGCTCCACCGCCGCGGCCGCTGCCCCGCCGGTTCCGGCAAACGGCACACTCAGACTGAGGGCGGTCAGCAGCAAGCGGCCTGAACGTGCAACCGGCATCGCATTCCTCCAGCACCTTGGCGGCGCGCGCGAAGTATAGCAACGGAATGCACGATCGCCCTCTGCGGTCCGCCGGCAGGCGCCGGCCGGGCTTACGCGCCGCGGCCGCCGTTGATGGGCAGCGTGAAGGCGATTTCGGCGCCGCCGCCCGCCGGCTCCGGCTCGATCCAAATGCGCCCACCCAGCGCCTCGACGATACCGCGGACGATGGGGAGACCGAGACCCGTGCCGGGCGCCTTGTTCCGCTGCGGATCAGAGAGCTGGTCGAAGATTTCGAACGCGCGCTCGCGGGCCGCCGCGGCAATGCCCGGGCCGGTGTCCTTTACGCGGACCGTCACCGTGTCCGCATCGTGAGTCGCGCTGACCACGATCCGGCCCCCCGGCGGCGTGAACTTGCGCGCGTTATCCAACAGGTGATGCAGCACCTGCTGGACGCGTCGCGGGTCGGCCCACACGTCCGGCAGGTCGGCGGGGATGTGCACGTCGAGTGTGAGCGACGCTTCGGCGATCCCGGCCTCGGCCTCCTCGGTCACACTGGCGATGCAGGCCTTCACGGGGCACGCCCCAGGCGTCACCTCCAGATTGCCGCTCCCGAGCTGCGCCAGGTCAACGATACTCGACACCAGCTTGGCCAGCCGGTCCGCGTTGCGTTGAATGATATCGACGAACTTGCTGCCGTCCGGCCCCGCGGCGTCCACGGTTCCGTCCGACAGCAGTTGCGCGCTGCCCTGGATGGACGCCACCGGCGTGCGCAACTCGTGGGAAATGGTGGCAATCATCTCGTTCTTCAACCGGGTCGTCTCCCGCTCGCGGGAGACATCGTGCATGACCAGGACCGTGCCCACTTGCTGGCCGGCGGGGTCCAGCATGGGTGCCCCGGTGACGCGAATGCTGCGCGGCGGCACCCCCGGCACCTCCACGCGAATCTCCTGCCTGCCGGGATGCGCGACCGGCGCGAACGCCGCCGAGTCATTCGCGGCCCTCGCCAGGTTGGCGGTCGCAATGTCGCCGGTGTCCGGAAGCCCGAGCATCGCACGGGCCGCCGGGTTCGCAAGCGTGACATCCCCATCCCGATCGAGCACCACGAGCCCGTCCTGCATGCTCTGGGCCACGAGGTCCAGTTGGCGCTGCATGCCCGAGTGCACTTGGGCGTTGGCGAGCGCGAGCCCCGTCTGGCCGGCGAAGGCGATCAGCAGCGACAGGTCGTCCTCCGTAAACCGCGCGACGGTATCCGGGTTCAGCACCTCCAGCACGCCCAGCACTTGCCCGTGCACCTGGACCGGCACGGCTAACAGCGACCCCGTCCGGAAACCCAGTTCCTCGTCGAACTGTTTCAGGTGACGCGGATCGCGCTGCGCGTCCTGGATGAGGATGGGCTCGCCGGTGGTGGCCACCGCGCCGGCGATCCCCTTATCGCTGGGGAAGCGGCGCTCGACCAGGTCCGCGCCTTTCTCCCCGTAGGCCACGCGGAACACGAGTTCCCCCGCCGCCTCGTCGAGCAGGAGCAGGCTCGCGGCCTTCGCGCGCAGCACGAGGGCCGCCTGCTGCACCAGCTCCATGAGCACCGTGTCCGGTTCCAGGCTGCCGGCGATCAGGGCGGCCGCGTTCAGCAGCGCGGTGAGGCGGAACACCTCGTCCTCGAGCTGGGAGATCATGAACTCCTGCTCGGACGCGATTCCGTGTGTATCCGTCGTGGGCATGCCCCCCCCGCGGCGCGAAGTATAGCACGCAGTGCAGGAGCCCCCCCGGGCCTATCGGGAAGCCGGCCGGTCCGTGACTGGGCGGGGGCTACATGTCGCTGACCGGAAGATCCGGGCCGGCCGCCTCTAACGCCAGGCCGAACTCGACGTTGACATCGCCGACCCCCCGGACCAGATCCTCGTGCGTGAACTCGGCGACCACGCGGCCGGCGTGCAGGTGGAACGTGGCCCAGGGCACGCGCCCGTGCTCCCAGTCCGCGAGCGCCAGCAACGGGACCCGCGCCGGCACCCGCGGCGGACTCAAGGTTACGCGTTCGCCGGCGCGGTCCAGCCGCAGGCCTGCCGCTGCCGCGAGCAGGCCCATTGCCACCGCGCCGCGGGGATAGTACGCGAGGAAATTCGCGGCGATGGTGTCGACGAATGCGCCGCCGGGGCCGGTGGTGTTCTGGGCCTGCTCGAAGGCCCAGTAGCGGCTCGCTTGGCCGAGCAGGTCCACCCCGAAATACGCGGCCACGATGTCGCGCGCCAGGTTCTGGGAGATCCACCCCTTGGCCGGCTCGGCGCTGCTGTGGCGCGACCCCCACGTGCCCGCGCAGGCGACCAATGCGGAGGTCAGGTCCGCGCGCACGCGAGCCGGGTCCAGGTCGGGCAGCCCATCTACCAGGGCGGGATAGAGCAACCCCAACGAGGTCCACGGTGAGCGGGCGGCCACGTCGAACAACGGCCCGTCGTGAATCTCGCCGGTCCAGGGGTTCTCCACCGTGTCGTTTTCCTGCAGGAGACTGACGCGGAAGCCGTCCCCGTCCCACGCACGTGCCTCGATCGTGTCGCGAGCCGCGGCGCCCCGCGTGCGACACGTCTGCGCCCACGCGTCATCCGCCGCCTCCTCCGCAATCGCCTCCACCCCCGCGAGGGCGGCGAGGGCCTTGATCGCCAAATAGGTTTGCTTGGGGGCGAACTGGATCGCCGGCCCGGCGTCGTCGATGGTGTTCGCGGTTCCCGTCTCGTGGAAGCCATCGCCATCCGCGTCGAACTGCATCAGCGCGGTGCTGACACGGCGGACCACGTCCAGGTGCGCCTCCACGATGCTCCAATCATCCGTGCACCGCCAGTACGCGAACAGCAGGATGAGAAAATTGCAACCTTCCTCGACGGGCATCGGGTGTGGGTACGCTTGCGTCCGCTGCACGGTGAGGCCCACGCCCAGGTCGTGTGGCACGATCCCGTCCTCGCCCACCGCGGCGGCCCACTGCGCCAGCTGCGTCCGGAGCAGGGCGGGCCAGAGTTGGAGCAGCGCAATCGCGTTGTGGAACTCCACGTCGATGGTGTTGTGGTACAGGCAGTTGCCCTCCCACACGCTGAACCACTCGTCGCCCCCGCCCGCCGTCGGCATCGTCCGCCACGTATTTGACAGGTATCCTTGCCAGCCTTGGCTGAGCAAGGACACCCCACCGGGTTCCAGGCTCGACGCGGTGATGCAGCGTTCGAAGAAGGCGGTCTTCGTCCGGAGGGTCGCTTCATGCGCCGTCACGTAGTCCGCGACGGCCGCCACGGTTGGGAACTGATCCAGGTACGCGAACCGGTGCGGGGCCCCGTTCACCGTCAGCACGTCCGCCGCACAATGGCCGATCAGGGCGAAACTCGCCGAGACGGGCCCGGGTTCGCGGGGAATGGGGATGCGGAAGACGCCAGCCTCGTCGGGCGTCTCCTCTCCCAGCGCCCAGAGCGCCACTGTCCCCGGTATCTGCCGCTCGTCGGCGGGGTCCAGCCCCGCGTTCCGGTCCGGCGCGTGGCCGAAGCTCGCCTCCATCACGGTCGCCCGCGCCGCGCATACCAACGGCTCGCCCGTGAGCGGGCGGAAGGCGACCTCGAGGACGAGGCCGGCTGGGGGCGGGACGACGGGCTCGCCCGTGCGCTCGATCCGCACGTCGAGGAGGAATGCCGGAACTCCGGAGAGGTCCACCTGCTGCGGGTAAAAGGGCGCCACCACCTCGACGGTCAGGTCGAGCCCGTACCGCAGTTGCGGCGCCTCAAACCGCAAGGACGCCGGGCGAAACGCCTGCCGCAGGGCGGGGGCGGGCGCGACCGTGGGATCGAAGGGGAGGCCGATCACGTCGGCCTCGTGCACGAGGGCGACCCGCAGTGCGAACGGGCGATCGTGGAAACGGCCCAGGGGCGAGGCCCAGACGTTCCGTTCGGCCGGCCGGAAATTCAGGGACCAGCGGGCGCCCAGCCGGCCGAGCTGGGCCTCCATGGGGACGCCCATTCAGCGCGCCGTCAGCTGCGGCTGCGCACGCCGCGGCGCCGTTTGCCGATCTTCCACGCGTCGATCAGGTCCATCTTGCTGGCGATGGCGTTCCGGAAAAAGCTGTGTTCCCGTTCGAGGGCGGTGAGGATCTCGCCGTACGCGAGGCGTGGGTGTTTGCGAAAGACGGCGCGGATCGCGTCGTGAATCGCGCGGTGCAGGCTCGTGAACCGCCGCTGGTTGCTGACCTTGCGGCGCCGCTGCTCCATGGTGCAGTCGGTCCAGAGGTCGATGACCATGTAGGACAAGAGTTTGAGCGCGGCCGGGTCCATCTTGGTGAGCGCGGCCCGCATGTCGTGCTCGGTCGCCTCGCCGTAATTCTCCGCCACGTTCAGGAAGTACGTGACTTCGCGCGCGAGGTCGTCGAGACTCTCGTACCGGCGAAACTCGTTCCTGATGATGCTCTCGTGTGGCTCGCCGACGTCGTGAATCCACTTGTGCCGCACCTCAATGCTGCCGTCGCGGCGCCGCTTCACATCAAAATCGATCTTGTTCACGTGCCCCCGCCTCCTCCGGACCCGACCGAGATGCCATCATTATATAGAGACGCACTTCAGATGGATCGCGACAGCCCGGTCGGCGGACAGCCGCGAGCCGTCGCGCCCTCTCACGGCCCAAAGACCTCGCGCGCGTTCCCGTTGCTGCGATCGGCCTGCAGCGCGGCGATCAGGATGTCGACGGTGGCATCGACCGAGTCTTCCACGGTGAAGAGGTCGAGATCCTCAGGGGCGATGAAGCCTTCCGTTGCCAAGTAATCGAAGTTCACGACCTGTTCCCAATAGCGGGTGCCGAACAGGACGATAGGCACGCGCGGGGTGCGCTCCGTCTGAATCAGCGTGAGCACCTCGAACAGCTCGTCCAGCGTGCCGAAGCCGCCGGGGAAGAAGACCATGGCGCAGGCCGTGGAGACGAACCAGTACTTGCGCACGAAGAAATAGTTGAACTCGAAGTCGAGGTCATCACTGATGAAGGGATTCAACCGCTGTTCGAAGGGGAGCGCGATGTTCAGGCCGAGGGATTTGCCCTTGCCCATGATGGCACCGCGGTTGGCCGCTTCCATGATGCCTGGGCCGCCGCCCGTGCAGACCACCACGTCGTGATTCCGTTGCGGATGCTCGAGGGCGTATTCCGTGACGCGGCGGGAAACCTCCACCGTCTCCTCGTAGTAGGTGGACAGGCGGAGCCGGCGCTCTATTTCGGCGATGCGGCCGCGGGAGCGCGCGGTGGGGCGCTTCAAGGTCGCTTGATGCTGCTTCGCATCCCGCAGTTTCTTCCTCAGCCCCCGCCGGCTCGGCACGCGGGCGCTGCCGAAGAACACGATGGTGCGGGCGACGCCCGCGGCCTGGAGTCGTTGGGCCGGTTCGAGAAATTCGCACAGGATCCGAATAACCCGCCCCTCCGGGCTCTGGACGAATTCCCGGTAACTTTTCTTCTTGGCGGGGCGGATGGGACGGGGGGGGGATTTGGCCACGCGGACCTCCTGGGGTTCGGCTGGTGGGCATGATAGGGGAGCAGCCCGAGGCTCACAAGCGACGGGTGGTGGTGCGTGCGCTCCGGTCGCCATACACTGGCCTCCCTCACGCCGACACGCACCATGCCCACGACGACGGATATCACCATCGGCCGCAAGGCGGTTCTCGACTTGTTGGCCTACGATCCTGCCCGGCTCCACAAGGTGTGCGTCGCGGAGGGGAGCCGCGGGGCGGTTGTGCGGGATCTCATCGCGGCAGCGCGGGCGGCCGGGGTGCCGGTGCAATACATGCCCCGCCGTGCGCTGGACCGGCGTGCGCCCGGCACCGCACACCAGGGGGTCCTCGCGGAAACGCATGCGATACCCACCCGAAGCCTGTCGACCCTCCTGGCCGATCTGGATATGGCCGCCCAGCCGATCCTCGTGGCGTGCGATGGCATCACGGATCCGCACAATCTGGGCGCCATCGTCCGGTCCGCGGCCGCGGCGGGTGCCGGGGGTTTGCTCCTGCCGGCCCGGGGGAGCGCCCCGCTGTCCGCCACGGTGCGCAAGGCTGCCGCCGGGGCGCTGGAGCGGTTGCCGGTGGCGAAGGTGCCGAACCTGGCCAAGGCGCTGCCGCTCTGCCAGGCGGCGGGGTTCTGGGTGTTGGGCACGGCGGCCGACGGGGAGACGACGTATTTCCAGGCGGACCTCACGGTGCCGTTCGTGCTGGTCCTGGGCAGTGAAGGCAAGGGGCTGCGACCGCTGGTGCGGAAGCAGTGTGATGGGGTGATCGCGATTCCGTTGGCGCCCGGAAGCGACTCCCTGAACGTGTCCGTGGCTGCAGGCGTGGTGCTGTTCGAGGCGGGGCGCCAACGGGGCGGCGCGTAAATGTGGGCGGTGTTAGCCCTCGAACGGATCGTCGTCGTCGGGCGCGGTGGCGGATGATTCTGCATCGCCCTCCGGTGCGTTCTTCCGGATTGGGGCGATCACGACGCGATTCTTGCCCGCGCGCTTGGCGGCGTAGAGCGCCCGGTCCGCGGCGGCGATCAACGCGGTCTCGTCAGTGCCGTGGTCCCCGAGGCCCGCGATGCCGATGCTGATGGTGACGCGCACCTTCTGGCCGTTTGGCGTTTCAATTTCGCGCCGACTCAGGAGCGTAGCGAACCGTTCGGCCGGAAAACGCGCAGCCTCCGAAGTCGTCTCCGGCAGGATGGCGATGAACTCTTCGCCACCGTAGCGCGCGAGCACGTCCTCCTCCCGCAACGTCTCGCGCAGGAGATTGGCGACCACCTCCAGCACGCGGTCACCAACCAAGTGGCCGTGCGTATCGTTGACCGCTTTGAAATCGTCCAGGTCCATCATCAGCACGGCCAGGGGCCGGCCATAGCGCTGACAGTGATGCAGGGTGCGTTCGAATTCTTTGCGGAAGAAGTCGCGCGAGTAGAGCTTCGTGAGCGGGTCGGTGGTCGCCAGTTCATAAATCTTGTTCTCGAATTCCATCTCCACGGTATCTTTGAGCGCAAACTTGAAGATCGTGTACCCGATCTGAATCTTGTCGCCTTCCCGCAGCGGGGCGGTGGCGACGCGCTGTCCGTTGACGTAGGTGCCGTTGCGGCTATCCAGGTCGCGCAGGACGCAACGCAGTTCCTGGGATGTGGGGTCCAGAGTCATTTCAATGACCGCGTGCCGGCGGGAGGAGCGCGCGTCGGCGATGTGGATCTCCACGTCCTCGCTGCGCCCGATGTAACACGCGGCGCCTTCGAGGAAAAATTGCCGCCCAAACTCGCCCCCAGCGATCTCCACCAGGCTCGGCCGCAGCGTACCGCCGGGCGTCGGCTGAATGGGGATCGCATCCGTGATGGTGCGGTTGAGTTCGTCCGTCATGCGCGGTCTGTGCTCGGCGTGGGCGCCAGCCTCACTCCAGCGTGTAGGGCTGCCCCGGCGACAGGTCGATAAGCTCCGTGGCCGGACAGTGCTTCCCCAGTACGTGCCGCACCTCGTCCAAATCCGCCGGCAGCTCTGGCAACGTGCCGTAGTGCATGGGCCAGACGCGCTTGAGCTTCATCATCTGCACCGCCAAGGTCACCTGCTTCGCGTCCATGGTAAAGACACCGCCGACGGGCAGACAAGCGAGGCTGGGGTGGAACAGCTTGCCCAAGAGCTTCATGCCATAAAAGAGTCCCGTGTCGCCGGCGTGGTAGAGACGTCTGCCGTCTTCGAGCGTGAACACGAATCCGACGCTCGGCCCCGTGGCCGACACGTGGGCCGCCTCGACCAACGTCGCCTTGACCTTCGCTAGCCGGCAAGTGCCGCCGATGTTCATCCCCGCCCCATTGTGAATGACCAGTTGCCGCTCCAGCGGGGTGTCCCGAAGCAGGCGGCTGGTCAGGGGAGAGGGCGCGATGATGATGGCGCCGGAGCGCATGGCGATTTCCACGGCGTCTCCCACGTGATGCGGGTGGTCGTGCGTCAAACAAATCGCGTGGACGTCGGCCACATCGTCCAGGGTGACCGGACAGCGGGGATTCCCCTCGATCCAGGGGTCGATAAGAATGCGTGTTCCGTCGTACGAATCGATCCGGAATGCACTGTGGCCCAGCCACCTGATCTTAGTCGCCATTTCACCCGCTGCCAGGTGGCAGCCACCAGGTTCAGTATACGGGAGCTGCACGGACAGCACCGCCCCCGGCGTTGGACGCCGGGGGCGGGAAAGCACACTG
>CBDUXP010000028.1:0-47020 GCA_965371225.1 uncultured bacterium
CCCCCGAGGTGTTCAAGCGCGTCGCCAAGCGCTCGCACGAACTCGGCTTCTGGGGCATCGAGTTTCCCGAGGAGGTCGGCGGTGGGGGCATCGGCACGCTCGACGAAATCCTGCTGCGCGAGGAGGTGGCGTCCTACAACTCCATTTTCTACCGCGCCATCATCCCCGGCCCAGAAGGACCGTCGAAAATCCTGCTGAGCGGGACCCCGGCGCAGATCGACCGCTACCTCAAGCCCACGGTGGCGGCGGAGATGACCGCGGCCTTCGCGCTGACCGAACCCGGCGCGGGCTCCGACGCGCAGCAGATCGCCACGACCGCGCGGCGGGACGGGGACGCGTTCGTCCTCAACGGGCAGAAGGTGTTCATCACCAATGCCCAACACGCGGACTACGTGATCCTGTTCGCCGCGACGGACCCCGGCAAAGGCGCGGCGGGAGGCATCTCCACGTTCCTGGTGGACCGCGGCACGCCGGGCATGACTGTCGGCCGCCTCCAGCGCAGCATGGGCTCCGGCGACAACCAATACGAACTATTCTTCGAGGACTGCCGCGTGCCGGCCTCGCAGTTGCTCGGCGAGCAGGGGCAGGGCTTCGCCAATGCCATGAGTTTTCTGTCGACGGGGCGCCTGGGCATCGCTGCGCGCTGCCTCGGCTTCGCCCGCCGGGCCCTCACGTTGGCCATCGACCACGCCAAGACGCGCCACGCGTTCGGCGGCCCCATCGCCGACAAGCAGGCCATCCAGTGGATGCTGGCGGACAGCTACACGGAACTTTCTGCCGCCCGGCAGTTGGTGTACGACACCGCCCGGCGCATCGACGCCGGCGAGCCGTGCCGCGACAAGATTGCCATGAGCAAGCTGTACGCCACCGAGATGGTCGGCCGCGTCGCCGACCGCGCCGTGCAGGTGTTCGGTGGCGCGGGCTACATGAAGGAGAGCGAAGTCGAGCGCATCTACCGCAACGTCCGCGCGCTGCGCATCGTCGAGGGCACCTCCGAGATCCAGCGCCGCATCATCGCCCGCTGTCTGCTGCGCGACGGCCCAACCGTTTGAGCGCGGCCGCACCCGCTCGCTAGAATTGAGCGGATGGCCGACACCTCCACCGCGCCCCTGGCATCCGACCCTGTAGACCCGCGCGCGCGGACGCCCGGGTGGGCGCGCATCCTGATCGCCGTGCTGCTCCTGGCGCCCATGGGGCTGGCGGTGGACAGCCTGCGCGGCAAATCCTGGACGTGGGACGAGCCCATCTACCTTGCGGGGGGGCATTACCTGTTCCGCACGGGCAACCTGCGCAACCAGGCGCTGCAGTACCACCCGCCCCTCGTCCTGTATTGGAACAGCCTCGGGCTCGCGCCGCTGCCCCTGGACCGGGATCTGTTTCCGCCCTCCACCACCGACCACGACCGGGAGGTGGGCATGCAGGTCGCGTTCAGTTCCGGGCACGACCCTGCGCGGGTGCGGCTGCTGGCGCGGCTGCCGTTCGTGTTGCTCATCCCCGTGCTCGGCGCCTTGGTCTATTGGTGGGCGCGAGACCTGTGGGGCTGGCGGGGCGGCCTGCTGTCCCTGTGGCTCGTGGCGTGGAACCCTACGCTGCTCGCGCACGCGCGGCTCGTCGGGACGGACTACCTCTTCACGGTGCTCTTCGTGGCGACCCTGTGGGCCGGGCGGGCGCTGCTGCAGCGCGGGGGCGCGCGCCGCGTGGTGCAAGCCGGCGTCCTCACGGGCCTGACGTTCCTCGCCAAGTTTACCGCCGTCATTCTCCTCCCGTGCGCGGTGGTGGGCGCCTGGTTCGCGGCGCGGCCGGCCGGTGGGGAAGGGGGTGCCGCGCGCTGGCGCACATGGTCCGCGCGGCGGGTCGCGCTCGGCCTGGCCGCGGGCAGCGGCCTGGCGCTGGTCGTGCTGTGGCTCGGCTATTTGGCCGAGGTCGCGCCGGCGATTCCCGCGGAACACCAGCGCCTGGCATTCGCCCAGCACCCGCCGCCGCCGGGACTGCTGGGGGGGCTCATGTACGCGCTCTATGTCCGGGATATTCCGCTGCCCGCCATGACGTATCTCATGGGTTTCTTCTCGCAGTTCGTGCACGGCGCGGGGGGGCATAGCAACTACCTGTTGGGCGAGACCCGCCTGGGCGGCTGGTGGTACTACTTTCCGCTCGCGGTGCTGGTGAAGACGCCCCTGCCCGAACTGGGCTTGTGGCTTGCCGGCGCAGTGGCGTGGTGGCGGTCCGGCGCCGGCCGGCGCGAGGCGGTCTGGCTGGCGGTCGGCCCCGCGGTGCTCTTCCTGTTGAGCGCGCGCGCAAACATCAACATCGGCGTGCGCCACGTGCTCATCCTCTATCCGCTCGCCGCCGTCTGCGCAGGCGCCTGCATCCGCTGGTGGCCCCAGCGCGCGGGCCGCGTCGCGCTCGGCGTGGCGCTCGCCTGGGTGCTGGGCACGACCCTGCACGCGCATCCCCACTACCTCACCTCCTTCAATCCGCTCGCAGGCGGCGCGGCCGGCGGGCATCGCGTGCTCGTGGACTCGAATCTGGATTGGGGCCAGGACGCGGAGGCGTTGTTCGCCCGCGCGCAGGCCGAAGGCTGGCTGCCGCTGCGCGTGCAGTACTTCGGTCCGCCGGGACGGTTGGAACACGCGCCAGCGGGGGTCACCGCCTGGGAGGACCCCTGCGCACCCACGGAGGGGTACCTGGCCGTGAGCGTCACGAACCGCGTCGGCGCCTACATGGACGAGGGCGCCGCGTGTTTCGCGTGGCTGGACGCCCATGAACCCATCGCGCGCATCAACCACAGCATCTGGGTGTACCACGTCCCCCCGGAGGAGGCCGCCCGTGGAGCGCCTTGAGGAGATCGCGCGGCTGCGCGCCGCGGTGGACGCGGACCCGACGGATGCCGAGCGGTTGCTCGAGCTGGCGAGTGCGTTGCGGGATCTGGAGGACTATGCCGGGGCCTTGCCGTACGCGCAGCGGGCGGTGGACGTGCGCGACCAGTTCGGGGAGGCGGCGACATTGGTGGCGTTGTGTCTGCACATGCTGGGGCAAGTGGAGGAGGCGTGGGAGTGGTATGACCGGGCGCTCGCGTGGTGCGAGCCGGACGCGGTGCTGTACTACAACGCGGGGGTGGCGGCGGATGCGTTGCTGCGGTATCCGGAGGCCATCGCCCTCTACCGGCAAGCGCTCGAGCACCGGCCCGACTACCCGGAGGCGCTGAACAACCTGGGCATCGCCCTCGCGCAGGCGGGGCGCTATTCCGCGGCGGCCGACATCTTTCACGCTTTGCTGGAACGGCCCGGCGCCCCGACCCGGCACCTGGCCCACTGCAATCTTGGGCTCGTGTACCACTATCTGGGACGGCTCGACGAAGCCATCGAATCCTTTCAGGCGGCGGCCGAGCTTGAGCCCACGTTCGCCGTGGCCTACTGCAACCTCGGCAACGCGTACTCGGCCAAGGAGTGGTTCGACCTGGCGGCGGACATGTACAACATGGCCATCGCCCTGGACCCGGATAACGTGCTGGCCTATAACGCGCTGGGCAGCCTGGACGGGGAGACGGACCCGGTGCCGGACGCCGTGGTGCACGAGTACCAGGCATACCTGGACCGGCGCCCGTGGTCCGCGCTCGTGTACTACAACCTTGGGCTCGCGCTCGCGCAGCGGGGCAATGAGGTGGAAGCGCTGCGGCAATTCGAGAGCGCGCTGCGCATGGAGCCGCGGTTCCGGGAAGCGCAGCAGGCCCGCGACCTGTTATTGCGCGCGGGGCCGGCGGCGGAAGACGGCTAGACGGGCGCGGGCGGCCGGGCACGCGCCGCCGGGGGTCGCCGGGTCCAGCGGCCATAGTCAAGTGTGCTTGACATTTCATGTAAAGTATGCTTTACTTAGTGCAATTCGATTCAAGGAGGCCGTCATGGATAAAGAGGTCAAGGAGTTCGACATGAGGAGCTTGCGGCGTCCGTTCGCCGCGGCGGCGTTCGCCTACGTGTTGCTGATCTTCGTGGGCGTGTTCGTGATCTACCGCTTGGAGGGTGCGGACCGCTCGGAGAGTGCGCCGGCGTGGGTTGGCGTGGTCCTCGCCCTCGCCGCGGCGCTACCCGCCGTCACCATGATCGTGGTGGGGCCGCTCATGCTCCGCCGCCAGGAGGGCATGGAACGGGAAGTGCTCATGCGCTCCGCCAGCATTGCATTCTTTTCGACGATGGTCGCGGCCCTGACGTATGGGCTCTTTGAAGCCTTCGCCGGAGCCCCCAACCTGAGTAGCTGGTGGACATACGTGCTCGGAATGTGCGCCTGGATGGGCGCCTCGGTAGTAATCAATCGCCGGATGACCTGATGGAGAACCGGCTCCCCGAACTCCGTCGAGGAAGCGGTTGGACGCAGGCCGAACTCGCGAAGCGGGTCGGGGTATCGCGCCAGACGATCATCTCAATCGAGCGGGGAAAGTACGACGCGAGCCTGCCGCTAGCGTTCAAGATCGCCCGGGCGTTCGGGACCAAGATCGACAAGATCTTCGTCGATCCGACCTCACCCGGGAAGGAGTGACGCGCCCCACTGCATTTGGCAGACACGCCCTAGTGTGCGGGAGGGCGCCGGCGGAAGACGGTTAGACGTTCGCGTGGGGGCCGTCGACGACTTGGCTGACCACCGCTCGCAGGTCGGACAGGTTGAACGGCTTGCAGATGTATGGACGTCCCGCCTCTTCCAAGAACGCGCGTGTCTCCGGCGTCATGGTGTCCCCCGAGGAAAAGACGATGCGATCCACCATGCGCGGGTACTGCGCGCGGATCTCGCGGAACAGCTCCATCCCGTTCATCCCCGGCATCTTGATGTCGCTGACGATGCCGGCGTACGCGTGTTGGCTGAGCTTGGCCAGGGCCGCGGCCCCGTCCTGCACCACGTCCACCGTGTACTCCATCATGCCCAGCAGATCGCTCAACAGTTCGCGAATCACCTCTTCGTCATCCACCACCAGGACCCGGGCCGCGCGCGCGGGTACCACCGCGGCCCCCGCGGGCGTGGGCGGATCGACGGGCACCTCGGCCAGCGCGGGGAACGCGAGGGTCGCCCGCGTGCCTGTCGGGGCCTTCGCCTCGACCGACACCGTGCCCCCGGCCGCGGCCATCACGTTGTAGACCATGCTCAGCCCCAGCCCGCGCCCGGGGCCGGACTTGGTGGTATAGAAGGGATCGAAAATCCGGTCGCCGGCATCGGCCGCGAGGCCCACGCCCGTATCCTCGACCACAATGCGCACGTGCTCCGGGTCGGCGGTGGTGGTCACGGTAATCCGGCCCGTCTCGCCGGTGCTCACAATGGCCTCCCGCGCGTTCTCCAGCACGTGCAGCAACGCTCGCTGGAGCTGATCGGCTGGGGCGCGCACGGCGGGCAGGTCATCGTCGCGCGTGACCACCACGTGGACGTTGTCCAGTTCGTAGCGGTACCGCACCAGCGCCACCGCCTGTTCCACCAGCGGCCCGCACGCCACGGTGTCCGCTTCCCGTTCGCTGTCGGGATGCAGCGCCAGCAGCGAATCCACGATCGTGCGGCAGCGCTGCGCTTCGGCGTAGATGCGTCCCGCCTGTTCGCTCACCGTCGGGTCCCGCGACGCGGCGAGCAGTTCCGCGTACCCCAGCACCCCGGTCAATGGGTTGTTCAACTCGTGCGCCACGCCGGACAACAGACCGCCCAGGGCCGTGAGCCGCTCTACCCGGAGCACCTGATCTTCCAATTGCCGCCGCTCGGTGACGTCGCGGCCGACGCCCAGGAGCCCCACGGGTTCGCCGTCGTGTTCGATGCTGCGCGCCGCGATCTCCAGGAGGCGGTATTTGCCCTCCGCGTTGCGCAGACGCAGGCCGATGGGCACCCGTTGGCTGTTGCCCTGCCGCAGGTGCTCCATCTCGCGCTGCGCCGCGGGCCGGTCTTCCGGATGGATCACGTCCATCACGTTGGGCAGCGGGCCGGGCGCATCTCCCACCAGAAAGCGGCGGCCCACGGCGTTCACCATGGTGAAGGCTCCGTCGAGGTCGTGGGCGTAAATGATGTCCCGTGCGCTGTCCATCAGGTACTCGAGGTACTCCTTCGTCTCGGTGACCTGGGCCAACAGCGTGGCGTTGTCCAACCGCCCGGCCGCCTGCTGCGCGTACGTCTCGAGCAGCTGTTGGTCGCGGTCCGTGAACGGACTGTTCCCGGGCTTGTTCACCAGCGCCAGCACGCCGATGGTCTGCCCCTGACTCATGAGCGGCACCAGCAGCGTCTGGTGCACCGGCACGGCCAGCACGTGCGCGCTGTCGCCGAGGTCCTCGGTCGAGGACTCATCCCACCGCACCGGCGTGCCCGCGCGGAAGACGCGCCCCCCCAGGGTCGACGCGATGGGGAAGCGGTGCGCCGTGACGTCCGCCGGCGCGTCGCCATCCACATGCACCACCACCAGCGATTCCTCGTCCGCGGGCAGGACCACGGACGCGAACTGGGCCGGCACGACGCGCCGGGCGCCCACGGCGATACGTTCGTACAGCGCCGGCAGGGCCAAGTCCTCGCGCAGGGCCGCCGTGGCCGTCAGCAGTTGGGAACTTTCGTCCTGCCGCTGCCGTTCTTCCTCCACCAGCGCCGTCTTCTGGAGCGACAGCGCCGCCTGCGCGGCGAACAGGGACAGGGCCTGCACCTGGCTGTCGTTCATGTCGATGGTGGCGGCCTGGTAGCCGATGTAGAGCACCCCCAGCGGCTCGGGGCCGGGCAGCATCGGAACCCACAGGTACGCTTCCATGCCGGTCTGCTCGACCAACCCCGGATAGGTGCGGCCTTGCGGTTCCATGGCGTGTTCCACCACGACGGGTTCCTTCGAGTCGAGACTGCGGGCGAGGGCCCCGGTGCCGGTCCAGACCATCTCCGGCAGGCACATGGGCTCGCCCAGCATCTCCTGCATGTCTGCGAACCAGGTCGAGTTGTCCGCCTGCGGCCCGTGGTAGGCCTCGAGCGCCAGCGCGCTGCGGTCCGGTTTGAAGAGAAACGCGCAGACGATGTCCGCCCCCGTGATCGCGCAGACGGATTTGCAGATCCGCTCGAGGATTTCCGAGCGGGTGAGGTCCAATTCCAGAATGTCCTTCAGCAGTTCTTGCAGGGCCCCGACCTGCCCCGTGTAGGCGAACAGTTCGGTCTCCAGGCGGACGCGCTCGGAGATATCGATGGCGCGCACGTGCACGAGTCGGCCCGTCGGCGTCCGGCGCGCGGTCACGCTCATCACCACGTCCACGGCCCGCCCGTCCCGCGCCAGCAGGGTCGCCTCGAACGGCGCGTCGGCCGGGTCCTCCTCAATCTTCCCCGCCGTCAGCCCGCGGAGGCGCCGCCGGTCCCGCGGATGGACCACCGTCAGCGGATCGAAGGCCGCGTCGCACAGTTCGGTGCGGGTGTACCCCAGCGCCTGCAGCGTGGCGGGGTTCGCGTAAACGATCCGCCCATCCCGCAGCACGAGGGTGATGCCCGGGCTGCTGTCGACGATCTCCCGAAAATCCAGGTCGTCGTGTTGCCGGCAGGCAGCGGCCACTGAACTCGCGACCAGCTCCAGCAGCGGGGCGGTTCCCGCAGCCTCCGCCTCCGTCTCGCACAGGGCCACCAGGTACCACGCCCGCGCGTTGTCCTCGTACAGGCGGACCGTCGCCGCTGTGGGCCCATCGGCTCCGTCCACCGGCCCCCAGTCCTGCGGGGTTTCGATGCCGACCTTCCGGAGGACCGCCGAGTCCGTCGCCTCGGGCCAAGGGGCATCGCGGCTGTGCCGCGGCAAAATGAGCCCAGACCACGCCCCCGCGGGGATCAGCACATCGGGGATGGTGGGGCCGCCGACCGCAGCGACGCAGGTGGCTTGGCTGCCGCCGCTCCCGATGCTCCAGAGACTGACCGCCGCCCGGGAGGCCAGACGCGCAACGGTTTCGCACAGGGCGTGGACCCCTTGCGGATCGTTGTCGCGCAGACTGGCGCCCAACTCCAGCCAGTTCATCCCAACCATACCCGGCAGAGACGTAACGCCTTTCCCTCTCCTAGATTAGCAGAAACATCATTATTATATAGGTGCTCTCTGGCCGTGTCAAAAGGCGCCGCTTTCCAACTGTTCCAGATTCCACTGGAGTGTCGGATTCGCGGGCGCGAGCGTCATGGCCCGCCGCAATGCGCGCTTCGCGTCGTCCACGCGCCCGGCGCCGGCCAGCGCGGCAGCGAGTTCGGCGTGCGCCTCCCACGCGTGCGGGAAATCGCCGACCACCGCCTGCGCCAACGGCACCGCTCTGCCTGGGTCCGCCGCTTGAACGTGCGCCCGGACCAGCAACAGGCGCGGTTCCAAACGGATCGGATTGCAGGCCGTTGCGACCTGCAGATGCTCGATTGCCTGCGGCAGCCGCCCGGCCTCCAGCGCCAGTTGCCCCAGGTGCGCGGGCGCCCGGCACCCGGCGGGATACTTCTGCGCCGCGTCCGCCCAAACCTGTTCCGCGGATTGCCAGACGCGCAGACGGGCGATGGTCGTAGCCGCCGCGGCGAACACGGCGAGCAGGAGTACGAGCCGCGTCCCACGCCGGTAACGCGCCAAGCAGGGCGCGAGCAGGGCCGCCAGCGCCAGCGCCAGGCACGCTACGGGGAGGTACAGGCGATGTTCGTTCACCACCAGCTTCAGCGGCAGGGCGTACGACTCCGGGCCGATGGTCACCAACGCCCCCGCCAGGCCGAATGCCGCCGCGGGCCGCCGGGTCCGGCACCACCAGGCCGTAGCGATCGTGCCTGCGACCACGAGCACCCCGAGCGTGGCCTGCATCGACCACCCCGCGGCGAGCGCGTCCGCGCCGTGCACGATGGCCAAGCCGCGTGGCCAGACCAGTAGCGAGGCGTATTCCCAGGCGGCGGCGCACTGGCCCACCAGGTTTGCGCCCCAGGATCGGGCAGGCGGGGTGGTGGCCTGCGCGCGGACCACCCCGAGCACCCAAGCGAGGTGGGCCACCCCCAGGGCGGCGGGCAGTGCCAGGCGCCGGACCGCCCCCCGGACCGCAGTGGCATCGATGGGCCGGCGCGCCCGCCACCATTCGACACCGACAAATAGCACAGCGCCGGCGAGCGCGCTCTCCTTCCCGCTCAGCGCCGCGGCCCAGCACGCGAGCGCGCCGGCGTACCAGCCGCGCCGGCCGGAACCACTCTCATGTAATTCACTAAGGTAAATGTCATAACAGACTATGGCCCAAATGATTCCAGATGCTGCGATGAGTGAGGATCGGGCGGTCAGATACACCACCGCCTGGCTCAGGGCCGGGTGCACGGCGAACAGCGCCGCGGCGCTGAACGCGGCCAGCTCAGCCGACGGACCAGCCCCCCCCGGCTGCCATGCCAGGGTCCGCCGGCAGAGGCTCCAGAGCCCCAGCACCATCGCGCCATGGAGCGCCACGCTGGTCAGGTGGAAGACGGCGCGGCTGGGGCCGGCGAGCCGATGGTTCCACGCGAAGCTCAGCATCGTCAGCGGCCGGAACCCACGCAGCTCCTGTCCGCCGATGAGTTCCGGGGTCGTCCAGTAGCTCCACAGGGGCTGCAGCTGGGTGACGCGGGAGTTGTTCAGGATGACGGGCCGGTCGTCGTACACGAACGCGGCGCGGGTGGCGCCCGCGTACGTGAGCAGCGTCAGCCCTAGCAACAGGGCCGCCGCCCGGGAACGGGCCATTAGGTCGTGGCGGCCGGCGGGCGCGGGCCGGGGCCGGTGAGGCGCTCGAACCAGTCCAGAATCCGGAGGTTTTCCGCCGGCGGGTAGTAGTGCCCATAGCCCGCCCGCTCGTGGTATTCCACCGGGCAGCCGTGCTCCTGCAAATACCACGCGGCGCCGCGGGCAATCTGCACGTCGAACATGTGGTCGGCCTCGCCGTGCATGATGTAGATCGGCAGGGGGGCGGCCCCGTCGGGGAGCATGAACGGCATGAAGTTCGCGGAGATGACGGCCAGCGCCGCGAAGGACTCCTGGTGGTTCAGGCCGTAGAGGTAGCTGTAAATGCCCCCGTCGCTCATCCCCGTGAGCAGGACGCGCGACCGGTCCACGGTGAATTGCTGCGCCGTCTCCTCCACGATGGCCAGCAGCCCCAGCAGGTCCCCTTCGCTCCAGGTGGTCCCGTACGACTTGGGGCTGAGCACGATGAAGCCGCGCGTTTTGGCCGCGCGCACCCAACTCCACAGGAAGGTGTCGCCGCGGCCCCATCCGCCGTGCAGGGTGATGACCACGGGCCAGGCGTGGTCCGGCGTGTACCACTCGGGCACGTACCGGGCGTACCAGTGGTGATTGTCCGCCGGGCCGAGCAGGGAGGCGCCCAGCGCATCGGCGGATTCCGTATCCAGCGGCGGATCGTAGCGGTCCACCTCCTCGAACGCCTCGGGCAGCACCCAGTAGCGCCGCATGCCGGGCACGACCGCGCGCAGGGGATAGAGGTGCCGGTAGGCCTCGCCCAGTTCGCGCCAGGACTTCAGCGCCTTGCCGATGTCGCTCGACTCGGCGAATTCCGCGAACAGCCGGGCCGTGTTTGCCGTGTGCTCCACCCCCCGGCTCAGCATGGTGTGGAAGCCCTCGATCCCCTCCGGGACGGAGCGCTCCTGCAACAGGGCCGCCTGCTCCGCCAGGGGCTCCACGTGATGCTCCCGCAGGTAGGCCGCGTACTCGCCGAGCCGCCGGGGCTGGAAATCGTTGCGGATCCCCTCGAAGTCCAGAAGGAAGTGGAGGACCGCCTCAGGGACGTTCTCTAGCGCCGCGAAATACGCCTCGCGATTAGTCATGGGGGGTGGCGCGCAGCAGGGCGCGGCCACTATAACAGAGCCGTGCCCGAGCCCTCCCGACCCGCGGTCGTGCCCTGGTGGTGGCCGCCAGTTGCGCTGGTGCAGGGTGGGGCCGTGCTCGCCATCGAGTTGGCCGGCGGGCGCCTGCTTACGCCCCTGTTCGGCCAGAGCCTCGAACTGTGGAGCATCCTGATCACGGTCACCCTCGGCGGCCTCGCGCTCGGCTACGGCGCGGGCAGCCGGCTCGCGCGCCAGCCGACGACACGTCATCTAGCGATCTTGTTCGCGATCGCCGCCGCCGCGTGCTTCCTCATCGCCCTGTGGGGCGCGCGCCTGCTGGGGCCGCTCAGCCGCGAGCCCGGCACCGCGCGTCTGTTCCTGGCCGCCGGCCTCGCCGTGTTCCCCAGCATGATCGCGCTCGGGGCGGTGGGGCCGGTGCTGGTGAGCATCGTCGGCAACGGCACCGCCGCCGGTGTCAGCGCGGGCCGCGTGTTCGCCGTCTCCACGGTCGGCAGTCTGCTCGCGGGACCGACGACGGGGTTGCTGTTGCTGCCGACGCACGGCGTGCGCGCGGTGTTCATGCTCACGGGGGGCGTGCTACTCCTCGTGTCGCTGGCGCTCCTGCCATCGCGTTTGCGGAGGGTGAGTCTGCTGCTGTACCTCGCCCTCCTCCTGCTGACAACCAGCTCCCACGTCTCGGGAACGTCGACTCACTACGCGCACACCGTCCCCGGCGTAGGATTCCACGCCCGCTACCGCTCGCCGCATGGGCAGGTCCTCGTGCTCGAAACGGTGGGCCTCGCAGGAGCGGGCCGGCCGCGGCGCCGGGTGCTGCTGGTGGACGGCCACATCCAAAACGCGATCGATGCGCAAACCGGGGAGGGGCCGCCCAATTCCTACCAGCAGGCCGTCGCGGCGCTGGTGCCCCTGCAGCCGGGGGACCGGGCTGTGGTGCTCGGCCTGGGCGCCGGCCTGCTCCCCATGCACTGGGCGCGCCAGGGCGTGCAGGTCATCGCCGCCGAACCCAACCCCGCGGTGACCGAAGCGGCCCACGCCTACTTCGGCCTGCGGCGGCACCTGCTGGACGTGCGTGGCGTGGACGGCCGCCGGGTGGTTCGCGCGTTGCCCGCACCGGCGGACGTCGTTGTCGTAGACGCCTTCGTGGGCGCCACGGTGCCCGGCCACCTGCTCACCCGCGAGGCCATGCGCGAAGCGGTGGCGGCCCTGACCCCGGACGGCGTCTGGGTGGCGTGGGTGCTGGACTTCCCGGGGGTGGAGCGGGGCGCGGTCTGGCCCCGCGTGGCTCGCACGGCGCGGGCGGTCTTTGCGGACGTGCGCGTCTACCGGCACGCGAGCGACGGACCGCTCGGCGGGTATTTCATCGTGGGGCGCGGGACCGGGGGCCGCACCCTGGGCGACGCGCCCGGGTTCCAACTGGTGGAGAGGGAGGTCGTGGACCGGCGCACGGCGGCCGTCCCGGTGCAGACCGACGACCGCTGGGACCTGGACCGCTTCGGCGGCCGGCTGAACGCCCTCGCCCACGCGGAGGTGCGCGCCCACCTCACGCCCGACCTGCACCGCTGGCTGATTGACTAGGCGCGCGCTAGAGTTCCGACATGGGGGAATGCGCGCGCGCGGGGCCGCCAGCATGCGCGTGGCGGGCAGCCGCATTGACCGCGCTCGGCCTGATCCTGGGGACGAGTGCCGCCGCTGCCGCGCCCGAGGCACCGCCCCAGCCGCCGCTGCACCAGGCCGTGATCGACTGCGACCTACCGGAAGTCGAGCGGCTGTTGGCATCCGGGGTGGATGTGAACACCCCCAATCCTTGGAACCAGAAGGTCGTGATCCTAGCCGTTGGGGGCCAGGCGGACCGGTGCTTGCCCGTGCTCGAGCGGATCCTTGCGGCCGGACCCGACCTGCTGCAAGCGGATGCCAGCGGCAACACCGTGCTTACCACTGCGGCGCGCCGAGCCACCGCGGACACCCTCAGGATGCTCATCGACGCCGGAGCGGACGTGAATGCTGCCGGACAGCTCGGCGTCACCCCCCTCCACTTGGCCGCACAGCGGGACCATCCCGCCGTCGCCGAGTTCCTCTTGACCCGCAGGGCGGACCCGCACGCGAAAGACTCGAGCTTGCAGACCCCTCTTTTCCATGCCGTGCGCGAGGGACGGGCCGCGACCGTCCAGTTGCTTCTGGCCCACGAAGCGGACGTAAATCTCCAGACCACCCAGGCCTGGGGGCCCGGGTACGTGCAGTTCGGCCCGGGTGCCACGCCGCTGCACTGGGCCGCTGCGCGGGGGGACGGCTCGATGGTCCGCATGCTGCTCCAGCATGGCGCGGATCCGCAGGTCAAGACCCACAACGGTCAGACGCCCCTCGACGCCGTCACCCTGCCCAGCAATTTCACCGGCACGCACGGGCGGGACACGGCCGATGCGCTCCTGTGCGCCAACTTGCTCCTGGCGCGCGAGCCTCCGGAGGACCGGGCCCACCGCGCGATGGACGTGCTGCGAGCCGCGGTCACCGCCAATAGGGCGGTGCTGGCGGAAGCGTTTCTGGAGGCGGGTCTCGATCCCAATGCGCAGGACGCGCACGGAGAGCCGCTGCTCCATGCTGCGGTCAAGGCGGGTGCAGCGGAGGCCGTCAGCGTCCTGCTCGCTGCCGGCGCCGATCCCAACCTGGTCGATGAAGCCGGCAGTACGCCGCTCCACAAGGCGATCTACGGGAGCAACCCCCTGGCGTCCTCGGCTCTGGTGGCGGCCTTGCTTGCCGGCGGGGGCGATCCCCTGGCCGTGGACCGGGCGGGGTCCCCGCCGCTGTTCCGGGCGGCCGAACGCGGGCGTCTGGACCTGGTCATGCTCCTGCTGCCGGCCGGCGCGGAGGTGGACCTGCAGAACGCACGCGGCGAAACGCCCCTGTACGGCGCCGCATGGGGGGGGCACGTGGCCGTGGCGACCTATCTCCTGGAACGGGGCGCCGATGTGAACGCTATGCCCGGCCACCGGCTCACGCTCCTGCGTGCCGCGGTCAGGAACGGGCACCTGCGCATGGTCAAGCTGCTGCGCGCTTGGGGTGCAATGCCGCCCGAGGCCCCGCCCGGCGGCTCGCTCCTGCACGATGCTGCAGACTCGGGGCAGCTGGAGATGGCGGAATACCTGCTGGCCGAGGGCGCCGACGTCGGGGCCAGGGCAGCGGGGATGACCCCCCTCGACATGGCGGCGTTCAAAGGGCACCTGGACATGGTGGAACTCCTGTTGGCCCACGGCGCTCCCGTCAACGACAACGATCCGCAAGGCGGTGGCCCGCCCCTGTTCCAGGCGATTAGGGCCCATCGAATGTCCGTCGTGCATCTGTTGCTGCGCCAGGGGGCGGACGTCCAGCTGCGGTCCACCGGGCAGGATCAAGCCGCGCTCGACGTGGCGGTTCGGACGGGGGACGCGCAATTGGTCGAGTTGATGCTCACCCATGGGGCGGAGGTCAATGCCGCCAGCCGCGTCGGTTGGACGCCACTGCACGAAGCGGCGCGACAGGGCTTCGCGGCCGTGGCGGAAGTGCTGGTCGCCGCCGGGGCCGACGTGAACGCCTTGGCGATTCGGAACCAGACACCGCTGACCGTCGCGCGACGGAACCACCACGACGACGTGGTTGCCATCTTGCGACGCTAGCTCTGTGTAAGATATGTAATAGTCATAGGTTATGAGTAGTAACATCATCTAGTAAGTTATCTATGGCGCCGGAACTTTCTCTTGAAGGTTTGGCGTCTGCGCCCGATACTTACTGCTGGACGGTGGTACTGACCGGCCCGCGGACCCGTGCGGGCTGTGACCTGGGGGAGTCTCCGCCCGATGCTTGAAAAGCTGGTCAGCAACACCAGCGCCGTGGAACTGGACCTGTTCGCGCAGGCCACCATGACGCAGCAGACCGGTGCGGTCCCCGCCCAGCGGCAGACGAGCGACGAGAAGAAGGACCGGGACGCCGACCGCGAGGACCAGCAGGACCGCTACGAACCGCAAGGGCCGGGATCAGCCGCTGCCGAGGAGGTGGATTTCGGGCAGACCCTGCGGCAGGCCACCCTCCTGACGATTTCGGAACCGCCCTCGCATCCGGGACAGATGTTTTTGCCGGGGATGGGGTTCGACTTCAGCCTGCGGCGCGTCAATCTCTTACCGCCGCGCCCTCCGGCCCCCCCGCCCGAGCAACTCCTGCTTCCGGGGATGGGCGACCGCCCTCTACCCGCGGCGCCGACGCCCCTGGGCGACGCCCGCGGGCGGCAACTGGATCTGGAAGGCTGACGCTGCCGGCCCGGACCAACGCGATACTGTTCAGCATACAGAAACTATTGCTGTATCAATGGTTATATGCGGTAATTCATGTAACACATGAGCATGGATTTCTCGCCAGCCCCGGTGAAGCTTGGCCCGGCAGTGTCGATATTGTAAGTAGAGGTGCAACTGGGACTCCACGTGGGACACGTACAAGCTCAACGAGGGCTCTTGAGCCATGATTCCGAGGCCGATAGATAACTCCCGGGCCATCCAGCTCGACCTGCTGCAACGGGTGAGTGAGACCCACGCCGCCGGTTCGCGCGGCGGGGTGGATGCCGTCCCGGACGGGAAGAAGGAGCGGGAGGAGCAGGAGCAAGAAGCCCGCGACCGGTACGAGCACCAGCCCCCCCCGGATGAGGACGCGGCCGACTTCAGCCAGACGCTGCACCTGGGGAGTTTCGCCCCATCCCCCCCGCAGACGGACCATCCCGGCCAGTTGATCATGCGGGGCATGGACCTGCAGCGCGGGCCGGCCAAGCAGCGCCCTGCGGACGGCCGCGGCGGGCGCCTGGACGTGGAAGCCTAGCGCGCCACCGGTCTTCGCCCCGCCGGCCTACTCGCGGAGGTACCCGGCGGTCGCCTCCAGCAATTGGTCCACCTGCGCGTCCGTGCCCACGGTAATCCGCACGCACGCCTCCAGCCGCGGCAGGTCGAAGTAGCGCACCAGCAGCCCGTGGCCTCGCAGGTGGGTGCAGAGCCCCCGCGCCTGTTCGGCCGAGGGCAGGCGGGCCAGCACGAAGTTCGCCTGGGACGGGAACACGTGTACCCCCAGGTCCCGCAGCCGGCCGCTGAGCCGCTCCCGCGTCTCCCGCAGTTGCGTGCAATTACGCTGCATGTGGCCCTGGTCCGCCAGCGCGGCGACGGCCACCTGCTGGGCGGCGACGCTCAGGTTGTACGAGTCCTTCACCAGTTCCAGGTCCGCGATGAGGTCCGGATGCGCGAGCGCGAGGCCGATCCGCATGCCCGCCAGGCTGTACGCCTTCGACAGCGTCCGCAGCACCACCACGTCGTCCCGCGTGCCGGCCAGCGCCGCGTAGTTCACCTCCGCGAAGTCGGCATACGCCTCGTCGATGACCACGACGCCGGAAAACTGTTCCACGACGCGGTCCACGTAGTCCGGCGCCGCCCCCATGGCCGTGGGGGCGTTCGGGTGGCAGAGAAACAGCAGCGTCCCCGGCGTGGTAGCCAAGGCCTCTGGCAGCGTGAAGTCGTCGTGCACCGGCACCGTCGCGGCGGTGGCGCCGTGGAGCGCCACCAGCGTGTCGTACAGGGAATAGGTGACGTCCGGAAACACCACCGTCGCTCCCGGCTCCACCCACGCGTCCAGCGCCAGCTTGAGCAACTCGTCGCTCCCGTTGCCGACGGCGATGTGTTCGGGCGGCAGGTCGTACACCTTGGCGGCCGCCGCGCGCACGTCCGTCCACACCGGGTCGGAGTACCGCCGCAGCGCGTCGTTATCCAGGCCTTGCAACACCTCGCGCACGCCCGGCGCGGGCGGGTAGGGATTCTCGTTCGTGTTGAGCTTGAGCAGCGTGCGGCCCTGGGGCTGCTCCCCCGGGACGTAGGGGGCGACCCCGGCCAGGCTCCCGCGCCGGAACCGGCTCATGACTCCTGCCGAATGCGCACGGACGCGGCGTGCGCGGAGAAACCCTCGAGGGTGGCCAGCGTCTCGATCGTCGCCGCGTCCGCCGCCAACCGGTCGCGCGTGTAGCAGATCACGCTGCTGACCGTGCGGAATTCCTCCGTGTGCAATTGCGAGGCGAAGCGCGCTTGCCCCCCCGTCGGCAGCACGTGATTCGGGCCCGCCACGTAATCGCCCGCGGCGTTCGGCGAGTACGCGCCGAGGAAGATACTGCCGGCGTTGCGGATGTCCGTCAGCACCCCCTCCGGCTCGGTCACGTGCAACTCCAGGTGCTCGGGCGCGCGCGCGTTGGCGAACGCGATCGCGTCCTCCAGCGATTCGGTCACCAGGATGAAGCCGTGCTGCGCCAGCGCCTGGCGGATGATGTCCCGGCGGCTGAGATCCTCCACCTGCGCGGCCACTTCCCCGGCCACGGCCCGGGCGAGCACGGGGGACGGGGTGACGCAGATGCTGACCGCCTCGGGATCGTGTTCCGCTTGGGCGAGCAGGTCCGCGGCGATGAACCGCGCGTTGGCCGACGCATCGGCGATCACGAGCACCTCACTGGGCCCCGCCTCCATGTCGATGGCCACCCGCCCCGCCACGAGGCGTTTCGCGGCCTGCACGTACACATTCCCGGGGCCCACGATCTTATCCACCGCGGGCACCCGCGCCGTGCCGTAGGCCAGCGCCGCGATGGCTTGCGCGCCGCCGCAGCGGAATACGCGATCCACCCCGGCGATGCGCGCCGCCGCCAGCACCGCGGGCGCGATGGTGCCGCCGTCCCCCGTGGGGGGCGACACCATGATGATCTCTTCGACGCCCGCCACGCGCGCGGGGGTCGCGGTCATGAGCACGGTGGAGGGGTAGGCCGCCCGGCCGCCGGGGCAGTAGATCCCCACCCGCTGGATGGGGCGCACCACCTGGCCCAGTTCCAGGCCGGGGGCCGGCTGCACCCGCCACTCGGAGCGGAGCCCGTGCTCGTGGAAGCTCTGGATGCGCTCGTGGGCCGTGCGCAGGGCCGCCAGGGCGGCGGCGTCCACCTGCGCCACCGCGGCGTCCACCTCGGCCGGCGTGACCTCCAAGTCCTCCTCCGCCAGCACGGAGCCGTCGAACCGGTTTGTGTACGCGACCACAGCCGCGTCGCCGTCCCGCACCACGGCGGCGACGATCTCCATGGCTGTGGCTTCCACCTCCCGCTGCCGTGCCGCTGCGGCGGGGGGATGCACGAGCGCCGCCAGCGCCGCCACATCCAGGTCGGCGGCGCGGAACGTGCGGATCATACGCCGTCGTCCGGTTCGCGCGCGATCTGCGCGCCGAGCTGCGCGAGCCGTCGGTCGATCTGTTCGTACCCGCGGTCCAGGTGGTAGATGCGCGAGATCAGCGTGTCGCCCTTGGCCACGAGCCCCGCCAGCACCAGCGCGACGCTGGCGCGCAGGTCCGACGCCATGACGGGCGCCCCGCTGAGGGGCTTGCCGCCCTCGATGATCGCGGTGTTGCCGATGAGGCGGATGTGGGCGCCCATGCGCTGCAGCTCGGACACGTGCATGAACCGGTTCTCGAAGATGGTCTCGCTGATCGTGCTTGTGCCCGTGACGGTGGTCAAGAACGCCATCATCTGCGCTTGCACGTCAGTGGGGAAGCCCGGATGCGGTTGTGTGCGAATGTTGAGGGGCTGCAACCCATCGGGTACGGAGACGCGCACGCTCTCCCCGCGCCGCTGTACCTGCACGCCCGCTTCGCGGAGCGCGAGGGTGACGGGTTTCACGTCGTCGAAGTTCAGGCCGCGAATGGTGAGCGGGTCGCGGGTGATGGCGGACGCGATGAGCCACGTGGCCGCCTCGATGCGGTCCGGGATGATGGTGTGTTCTCCACCGCCGAGCGCGCGGACGCCGTCGATCATGAGCACGTTCGTGCCCGCCCCGGTGACCTCCGCCCCCAGCATGGTCAGGAAGCGGCCCAGGTCCGCGATCTCCGGCTCGCACGCCGCATTGGCGATGACGGTGCGCCCCTTGGCCCGCGCGGCGGCCATCATCACCTGCGCCGTTGCGCCGACGCTCGGGAACGGGAGATCGATCTCCCCGCCCTTCAACCGTTTGGCGGACACGCGCACCATGCCGCGCACCGTGCGGACCCGGGCGCCCAACGCGCGCAGCCCCAGCAGATGGATGTCGACGGGGCGTACGCCGATGGCGCAGCCGCCGGGCTGCGACACCGCCGCCTTGCCGAAGCGCGCGAGCAGCGGGCCGAGCACCCAGAAGGAGGCGCGCATGGTGCGCACCAGATCGTAGGGCGCCGTGGTCTCCTTCACGCCCCGGGCGTTGATGCGCACGCTGTCCCCGTCGCGCTCCACCGTGGCCCCCAACTGCTGGAGCAGGCGGATCATGGTGGCGATGTCCCGCAACCGCGGCACGTTGTGCAGCGTCACCGGCCGGGCGGTGAGCAGGCAGGCGGTCATGATCGGGAGGGCGGCGTTCTTCGCGCCGCTCACGTCGACCGACCCGCGGAGGGGGTGGCCGCCGGTAACGCGGAGTCGGTCCATGGGCGCGCGGCGGCGGGTGCCAGCTCCCTAGGGGGCGGCGGGCACGGGCTCAGTGGCGGCGGCTGCGGCCTCCGCCGGCGTCAATTCAGGGGCCTGGGCCGGTTCCGGCGTTGCGGCCGCCGCCTCATCCTCGACAGGGGGCGCCGCTGCGTCGACCGGGACGGGCTGTTCGGCCGGGGCCGGCTCCTCCGCAGGCGTTTCAGGCGGCGTCGCACCGGGTAGGAGATCCGGTGGGGGCGCCTCAGCCGAGGGCGCTTCGATTTCTACCGGGGCCAGGATGTCGTCCACGTCGGAAGAGGTGTCCGTCCCGAAGGGGGGCCACAGGCTGAGCGCCATGGCCAATATCATGAACGCCCCGGCCATGATGGCCGTGAGGCGCGTCATGAAGTTCGAGGCTTGGGAGCCGAACAGCGTCTGGCTGGCGCCGCCGCCCAGACTCGCGCCCATGCCCGCGCCGCGGCCCTGCTGAAGCAGGACGACGAACACCAGCACGCCGCACGCGATCACGTAGCCGATGACGAGCAGAAAGCGCAGGACGGCCGGCATGGTTCAGCAGGTCGGCGCTGCGGCGAGCGCCCCGGTAATGGCTACGAAATCCTCCGCCTGGAGGCTGGCGCCGCCGATGAGCCCACCGTCGATGTGCTCCTGCGCGAAGAGACTGGCCGCGTTGGCCGGTTTCACGCTGCCGCCGTACAGAATGCGGACCGCGGCCGCCACGTCGGGAGCCACGGCTGTGGCCACCCACTCGCGGATGAAGCGCTGCGCATCGTTCGCCATTTCGGGCGTTGCGGTCTTGCCGGTGCCGATGGCCCACACCGGTTCGTAGGCGAGGATCACCCGGGCCCAGTCGTCCGCGGGCAGGGCGCCGAGGCCGCCTGCGAGCTGGCGGGTGAGCACGGCCTCCATCTCACCGGCCTCCCGCTCCGCGGCCGTCTCGCCGATGCACGCGATGGCCGTCAGGCCGGCGTCCAAGGCGGCGCGCAGACGTTGCGCCACGGTGGCGTCCGTTTCGCCAAAGTACTGGCGCCGTTCGCTGTGGCCGATGATGACATGGGTACAGCCGAGCGCGGCCAGCATGGGCGCGGCGATTTCCCCCGTGTACGCCCCTTCCCGTTCCCAGAAACAGTTCTGCGCTCCGGCCCGGATGCCCGCCCGGTCCCCGATCCCGGCGATGGTGGCGGGCAAGGCCGTAAAGGGCGGGCAGAGCACGATCTCCCACCCGGTGCGCGGGGGGGCCGCCGCACACACCTCCCGCACCAGCGCGGTTGCCTCGTCGCTGGTCTTGTGCATTTTCCAATTGGCGGCGGCGATGGGGGTGCGGGACATGGGCCGTAACAGTGAGGGGCCGGGCGCCTAAGGCCCGGCCGCAGCGTGGGATACTGGAATCGCGCAGTCTAGCACATCACGCGGACGCGTCCAACAGCCGTTGCTCGGACTGGGCCACATCCAGTGCGATCTGGGCCGTCAGTGCTTCCACGCCGTCGAACTGCCGTTCGTCCCGCAACCGGGCCACCACGTCCACCTCAATCTCCGTCCCGTACAGGTCGCCGTCGTAGGCGTGGATGTGCACTTCGATAGTCCGCGCCAGGCTGTGGCGCAGGGTGGGCCGCACCCCGATGTTCATGGTGCCGTGCAGCGTGCGCTCGCCCAGGTGTACGAACACCGCGTACACGCCGTTGGGCGGCGTTACCTCTTGGTACGGCTGCAGGTTCGCGGTCGGGTACCCCAGTTTCCGCCCCAGCCCGTCGCCGCGCACGATCTCGCCGACCAGACTGTAGTGGCGCCCCAGCAGCGCGTTCGCGAGCTTCAGGTCGCCCAACTGCACCAGCTCGCGAATGAGCGTGCTGCTGACGGTCTGGTCCTGCACTTGGCGCGGGCCGACCTCCGCCACCGTGAAACCGAAGTCGGTGCTGAGCGACTCCAACAGCAGCCGGTCGCCGCGGCGGTGCATGCCGAACCGGGTGTCGTATCCCACCACGATCTCTTCCATGTGCAGCCGGCCTACGAGGAACCCCTCGACGAATTCGGCCGGATCCCGGTTGGCGAACGCGCGCGTGAACTCGATGAGACAGATGGCGTCGATCCCCGCGCGCTCGATGAGGGCGAGTTTCTGGGGCGTGGTGGTCAGCAGGTCGGGCGCGATGGCGGGGTTCAGCACTTGCCGGGGGTGGGGATCGAAGGTCACCACCACGCTCTGGCCGTCGCGGGCCGCGGCGCGTTCGACCGCTTCCGTGAGGATCGCCTGGTGGCCCAGGTGCACGCCGTCGAACGTGCCCAGCGTGAGCACGGGATGCCGCAGCTCGGGCAGGGTGGGATCGCGGTCCGTGAACCGAATCATGTCTCGGGGGGGCATAGGGGGTCCAGCACGTCGGTGAACACGGGCGACGCTTTCAGCACGAGCGCTTCCTCGTTCATCCGGGCCACGGCCAAGGCAAACACGTCACCCGATTCTAGCGTCAGACACAGCCGCGTGTCCGGGGTCCAACCCTCGCCGGGCAGGGGCCGCCCGTGCCGCGCGGCTTCCACCTCGGGCGGTGTACACACCCGGCGCGGCCAATCGGCAAGCCCTGCGCCCACCGGGAGCAGCGCGGCCGCGACGGCGTCGGCCGAGTCCAGCGCCTCCAGTGGGTGCGCGTCCGCGAGGTCGAACGGGCCGGACCGGATGCGGCGCAGGGCCGCCAGGCACCCGCCGACTCGAAGGGCGGCCCCCCAATCCTGGCAGAGGGTGCGCACGTACGTCCCGCTGCTGCACGTAACCCGGAAGCGCACCTCCGCCCCCTCCACCGCGAGCACCTCGAGCGCGACGATCTCCACCGGCCGCGGGGGCGGCGGCGTGACGGCTAGGCCGCGGCGCATGCGCCGGTGCAGGGGCACGCCGTCCAGCTTCACGGCCGAGTACAGCGGCGGCGTCTGCTTGATGGGCCCGAGAAACTGTTCCGCCGCCAGCGCGATGACTCGCCGGTCGAGCCGCACCCCGTCGATCTGGTCCACCACGGCGCCGGTGATGTCCTGCGTATCCGTGACCATGCCCAGCCGCATGCACCCGTCGTAGGTCTTCCGGTCGTGCTGCAGCACACCGAGCGCCCGCGTCGCCTGGCCCACGCCGCACACGAGCAGGCCCGTGGCCAGCGGGTCCAGCGTGCCCGCGTGCCCGACGCGGAGGCCGCCGAGGGTGCGGCGGACGCGGTGGACCACGTCGTGGGAGGTGCAGCCGCCGGGCTTGTCCACCAGGAGGAACCCGAGCACGGGCGGCCTCAGCGGCGGCGGGGGAGCGCGTTGCAGAGGGCGGCGAGGACGCGCGGCTGCACGGCCTCCAAGGTGCCCTCGATCGTGCAGCCGGACGCTTTCACGTGGCCGCCGCCGCCGAACTGCGCGGCCACATCGTGCACGTTCGCGTCGGAGCGCGAGCGGAGGCTGACTTTGACTTTGCCGGGGCGGTCCTCCCGCAGCACGCAGGCCACTTCGACGCCCGCTACCCCCCGCAGCGTCTCGGCCAGCCCGCCCAGGTCTTCCGCCGTCCCGCCCGTTTCCTTGAACCACGTGTGCGGCACGGTGACCCACGCGATGCGCCCGTCCGCCGCCAGCTGCACGGCGGCCAGGGCGCGACCCTCCAGCCGCACCCCCGCGGCGGTCCGGCGCTCGTACACGCTGTCGTAAATGGGCGCCGGGTTGATGCCGTGCTCCATCATGTCCGCCGCCAGCCGCAGGGTGTGCGGCCGCGTGTTGTCGTACCGGAACGACCCGGTATCCGTCATGAGCGAGGTCCAGATGGCCACGGCCGCGGCGGTGTTGACGGGGATGTCGAAGTGGGCAAAAAACGGATGGATCATCTCGCAGAGGGCCGCGGCCGTACGGTCGATGTAATTGAGCGTCCCGTACCGGTCGTTCGAGACGTGGTGGTCGATGTTCAGGACCGTCTCTGCGGTTGCGAGCACCGCGTCGACCCGGTCGCCGACGCGCTTGTGGTCGGGGCACTCCAGAAACACGGCCGTGTCGAACTTCGCGGGGAGCCGGCGGGTGACGCGGGAGATGGTGGGAAGGTACGCGTAACTCTCCGGCACGCGGCTGGCGTTGTACACGGTGACCTGCTTGCCGAGCGCGTCGAGCAATTCGGCGAGGGCGAGGCACGACCCCAGCGCGTCTCCGTCCGGGTGCACGTGGGACGTGAGCACAAACTGGCGCCCGCGTTTGAGCGCGGCGGCGACGTCCTGGAACGTCGCGTCCTCAGGAGGCATGGGGGGGCGGCCCCTCGGGTGAGGCGCCCGGCGCCGGCGGGCCGGGGTCGCGCTCCCGTTCCAGTTGCGCCATGAGCCCGAGCACGCGGTCGCCCTCGGCCAGGCGGTCGTCGAACTGGAACCGGACCTGCGGCGTGAACCGCAACCGGAGCACCTTCCCCAGATGGGCTTGGATGTGGCCGGCGGCGTTCGTCAGGGCGATGAGCGTCGAGCGCTGCTCGGCCTCGGAGCCGAGGACACTGACGCGCGCGGTCGCGTACTTGAAATCGCTGGAGACCGTCACCCCGGTCACGGTGGTCATGCTTGCGATGCGCCGATCCTTCAGGCCGCGGAGCAGCAGGAGGCTGATCTCCTGCTGAATCTGGTCGGCGATGCGGCGTTGCCGGCGCGCGGTGGTGGGGCGGGACACGGTCAGCAGAACTCGATGGAGTAATCCAGAATGTCGCAGCGGCCCGCACCCGCGCTCTCCACGAACGCGACGATTTTGCGGAGACTCTGCTCCGCGTGCCGGCGGTCGTTGGAGACGCAGGCGATGCCCAGGGTGCCCCGCTGCCAGAGGTTTTGCCCGTCGACCTCGGCGATGGACACGTTGAACTTGTGGGCGATGCGGTCTTTCAGGCTGCGCAACACTTGGCGTTTGGCTTTCAAGGACCGGTGCCCGGGGAAGCCGAGGTCCAGTTCCAGGACGCCGACGATCACCTGTGGCGGGAGAGGCTCACAGCGTACGTTCGATGCTCTCGACCGTGAATGTCTCGAGGACGTCCCCGTTCTTGATGTCGTTGAAATTCTCGACCCCGACCCCGCATTCGAGGCCGGCTTGCACGGAGCGGACATCGTCCTTGAAGCGCCGCAGGGAACCCACCCCGGTTTCGGTGATGACCACGTTGTCGCGGATGACGCGGATCCGGTCCGTCCGGCTGAGTTCGCCGCTGAGCACCATGCACCCGCCGATCGTCCCCAGCCCGGCGATGCGGAAGGTGTCGCGCACCTCGGCCCGGCCGGTCACGGTCTCGCGCAGCTCCGGTTTGAGCAGCCCGGCCATGGCCGCCTTCACGTCGTCGATGACGTTGTAGATCACGCGGTACAGGCGGATGTTCACGCCCTCGCTGACGCTCAACTGCTTGGCCTTGGGCTCGGGCCGCACGTTGAAGCCGAGGACGAGCGCATTGGACGCGCTGGCCAGCATCACGTCGGACTCGTTGATCCCGCCGACGGCGCTGTGAATGCAGTGGAGCCGCACTTCATCCGTGCTCAGCTTCGCGAGCGAGTCCTGCAGGGCCTGGGCCGAGCCGTGCACGTCCGCCTTGATGATGACCTTCAGTTCCTCGATCTCGCCCTTGGCAATGAAGTCGTGCAGGTCGTCGAGGGTGACGCGTTGGGGCGTGGGCGAGGCCGTGCGCATCCGTTGCTTGCGCTGGCGGTTCTCGGCGATCTGCCGCGCCTTCCGTTCGTCGGGCACCGCGATGAAGACATCGCCGGAGTTGGGGACGCCGTTGAGCCCGAGGATCTCGACGGGGGTGGAGGGGCACACCTCCTGCACGGAGTGTCCCAGGTCGTTTTGTATGCCCCGGACCTTGCCGTACTGCGTGCCCGCGACGAAGGTGTCGCCCACGCGCAGCGTGCCGTTCTGGACGAGGATGGTGGCCACGGCGCCGCGGCCCCGGTCGAGCCGCGCCTCGATGACCACCCCCCGCGCCTCCCGGTTCGGGTTCGCCTTCAGTTCGAGCAGGTCCGATTCCAGCGCAAGCCGCTCCAACAGGTCGGAGACGCCCTCGCCGGTTTTGGCGGACACGGGCACCGCCTGCACCTCGCCGCCCCAGCCCTCCACGAACACGTTGTGCTCGGAGAGTTCGCGCTTGACGCGCTCCGCGTCCGCGTCGGGCTTGTCCATCTTGTTGACCGCCACGATGACGGGAACCTGGGCCGCCTGGGCGTGGTTAATCGCCTCCACCGTCTGCGGCTTGACCCCATCGTCCGCGGCCACCACGAGCACCACCACATCCGTGACCTTCGCCCCGTGGGCGCGCATGGCGGTAAACGCTTCGTGGCCCGGCGTGTCGAGGAACACGACGCGCCCGTGAGCCGTATCCACGTTGTACGCGCCGATGTGTTGCGTGATGCCGCCGGCTTCCCCCTCGGCCACGCGGGCGGTCCGAATGTAGTCCAGCAGCGAGGTCTTGCCGTGATCCACGTGTCCCATCACGGTCACGACCGGGGCGCGGGCCACCAGGTCCTCGGGCTTGTCCTCGGTCCCGCCCTCGACCAGCTCCGCATCGCTCGTGCTCACGCGGACCGCATAATCGAAGGTGTCCGCCAGCAGCTCGACAATTTCCATGTCCAACTGCTGGTTCTTCGTGGCCATGACGCCGTTCTGCATCAGGGTGAGGATCAACTGGTTGGCCTTCACCCCGAGCAGGCCGCTGAGTTCATCCACCGTGACCACTTCAGGCACGTCGATGACGTTTTCTTTCGGCCGGTCTCTGCGGCGCTGCTGCCGTTCGCTGATCTCGTCGGTGAACGGCGCCAGAATCGGGTCGACCCCGGGCCGGTCTTTCGTCTCTTTGAGCTTTTGCTTGACCTTTTCCCGCAGGTTCGTCTTCTTCTTCTTGCCCTTCTTCCGTTCCGTGGTCTGGACCCGGGCCAGGATCGCCGGATCGGGCAGGGCGGGCGCCGTGGAGGTGAGCGGCTCCTCGGTTTCCAGCAACTGGGGATACGTCGCGGAGGGCACGAAGGCTTCCTCAGGCGCCGCCGGGGCCGGGTCCGCGGCGGGCGGGGCCGGGTCGGGCGGCACCGCGGGCGCTTGGAGGGGCGTGGCGGGAGAGCCGACGGTGCGAATGGTCGGGGCCGGGACGACGGCCGCAGCGGCCACCTGATCGGCCGTGGGCGGCCCCATCATGGCCGGCGGTCCGGGCAGCGGCGCTTCCTCGGGTCCCGGCGCGGCCGCGGCGCCGGCAGCAGTGGCCGGTGCGGGCGCACCGGTCGGGACGACGGCGGTGAGGCTCGAGGTGCCCCCGGCGTCCGGGCTGGGTGCCGCCGGACTCGCTGCCACGTGCATCTTGCGCGCAGAGCGCCGGATCTTCCCCCGCTTGGCCGGGGCGGTCCCCCCATTGCCTGAGTCAGCAGCCTTCGTCTCCGCGGTGGTGGTGGCCAGGCGGCGGGCGGTCGCCCGCTGGCCGCCGAGCTTCTTCTGGATCATCTTGTCGACGCCCGGCTCCAGTTGGGCGATGGGCGACGTCACGACGATGTCCATCTCCTGGAGCAGCGCCATGAGATCCTGGCTGGCGATGCCCAGCCGCTTGGCGAGTTCGAAGACGCGTACGTTGCCAGCCATGCTCGTGTGTGTGTTCCGTCCGCCCGTTACGCCAGGATGGATTGGGCGGACTCGATAATCTTCGCCGCCGATTTCTCCCCGAGGCCCGGGACCGCGGCCAACTCTTCGATGGTGGCCTGGGCGATGCGCCGCGGCGCGGTAAAGCCCGCGTCGCGCAGTTCGTCGGCCAGCTTCGCGCCGACCCCGGGGATGGTCATCAATTGTTCGGTGACATCGCTCGCGAAGATGACGGGCCGCTCGCGGACCTGCTCCTCATCGACGATGTCCAGCTCCCAGCCAACGATGCGCGCGGCCAGCCGGGCATTCTGCCCCCGCTTCCCGATGGCGAGGGACAGCTTATCCGACGGCACCGTCACGCGCATCTTGCGGGTTTCCGGATCGAGGGCGACGTGGCTGATGTCCGCCGGGGCGAGGGCGGCTTCCACCAGCACGGCGGGATCCTCGTTCCACTTCATCACATCGATCTTCTCGCCGCGGAGTTCTTCCACCACCGAGCGCACCCGGATGCCCTTCATGCCCACGCACGCGCCGACGGGATCCACGTTGCCATCGTGCGACTGCACCGCGATCTTCGTGCGGAAACCGGATTCCCGCGCGAGGCCGCGAATGTCCACCGTGCCGTCGGCAATCTCCGGCACCTCGAACGCGAACAGCTTGCGCACCAGGTCCGTGCTACTGCGGGACAGGATGATCTGCGGGCCGCGCGCCGCTTCGTTCACTTCTACGATCAGACACTTCAGGCGCTCGCCGAACCGGTAGTTGTCCCGCGCGGATTGTTCGCGGTAGGGGATGAGCCCCTCGGCCCGGCCGATGTCCACGATGACGTTCCCGTGGTGCAGCTTCTTCACCGTGCCCGTCACCACGTCGCCTTCGCGCTCCTTGTACTCGTTATAGACGTTCTCGCGCTCCGCCTCCTTGATCTTTTGGATGATGACCTGTTTGGCGGTCTGGGCGGCAATGCGGCCGAACCGGGTGGGGGGGGCCGGCAGGCGAATGACGTCGCCGATCCGCGCCCCCGGGAGCAGGGGCTGCGCCTCGGCCTCCGTCACCTCCAGTGCGGGATCGGTCACGAGCTGCACCACCACCTTCACCTGATTCACTTCGATGGTCCAGGTGTCTTCGTGGAAGTCGACAACCACGTCGCCGTCCTGGTAGAAGCTCTTCTTGGCCGCCGTCTCGATGGCGGTCACGATGGCCTCCACGAGCACGTGGCGGTCCACGTTCCGCTCGCTGGTCAGTTGCTCGAAGATGGGAAGCAGTTCGGCTTTCATAACGGGTGGGGCGCGGCGTGCCTGCTTAGAGCCGCCGCAAATTGGTGCGTCGGATGACGTGTACCGGGACGTGCCAGAGCTTGCCGGCCGGGTCCTCCAGCAGGACTTCGTCGTCCGCGAAACCGCGCAGGGTGCCGTGCAGCTTGCGCTGGCCTTCCAGCGGCGTGGCCAACAACATGTCCGCGGGCTCGCCGGCGAACCGCGCGAAATCCTCCGGCCAGCGCACGCGCCGGTTGACACCCGGACTGGACACCTCGAGCGTGTACCCCGCGGGCACGAGGTCCGCCGTGTCCAACAGCGGGTCGAGCAACCGACTGGCGTCGGCGCAGTTGCTGATCGTGATGCCGGTTTGATCTGTCATATCAATAAAAAAGCGGAGCGCCCAGGCCCCGTCTGACCTAACAAACTCCAGGTCTACCAGCGTGTAGCCGGCAGCTGCCAGTGCCGGTCGGGTAAGCGCGATCACCGCGGCTTCCACATCGTCGCGGGCCACGTGCCCTCCTTAACCCGGCACTGTCGGCTTCGCCTGAAACGGAAAAGAGTGGGCTTCCGCCCACCCTAGGTTCGTCCAGAGCCTGCGTCGCAGCAGTGTAGCATGGGCCCCGCGAGGGTGGCAATCGCGCCGCGGGCCGCCCCCCGGCTGTCCCGGCCCGGCTAGGTGGCCGCCTGCTGGTCCCGCGGAATCTCTGATTCCTCGCGCATGGCGGGCAGCGCAATGCGCCCCCGGAGCGCCCGGTTCAGCAGGCCGAAGCTCACGTAAAAGGTGCCGATACCCAGGAGCATGAGGCTGGGGTCCACGGTGAAGAGGTACACCAGCGTGGAGAACATGAACAGGTACGTGGGCATGGCGCGGCGGGGTACGCGGAACACGCCCGACTTCGGATAGCGGATGCGCGAGACCATGAGCCAGCTCAACAGGGCCGTCAGCGGCAGCGCGATGTGCGACGCCAGCGGTTTCACGCCCGGGTACTCCACCGCGACCAGGGACAGGGACGTCAGCGTGCCGGCCGCGGCCGGGATGGGCAACCCGATGAACACCCCCGCGTTCCCCGCCCCGCCGATGTTGTACCGCGCCAGGCGCACGGCCCCGGCGCACGGCAACAGCAGCAGCGCACCGAGCGCGAGCCGGTGCAGCGTGACCTCGCTGATGCCGGGCAACTCGAAGCCCAAGAAGCGGTACACCAGTACCGCCGGCGCCACGCCGAAGCTGACGATGTCGCTCAGCGAATCCAGTTGTTTGCCGAAGTCGCTCACGCTGTGGGTGAGCCGTGCGACGCTGCCGTCCCCGATGTCCAAGAGGCCGGCCAGCACGATAAACCACGCCGCCGCCCGGTAGTCCCCCTCCATGGCGGCCACCATGGACAGGAGGCCCGCCATCAGGTTCGCCAGCGTGAGCATGGACGGCAGGAGGTTGACGGTGCGCTGACGCCGGGCGCGGCGCCGTTCCCGCCGGTACTCGCGGCGCACCTGCCGGTCGCCCGCACGCCCTTCCCGCGTCATGCCCACACCCCTAACACGGTTTCCCCGGCGCGCACCTTCTGGCCGGGGGCCACCCGCACCGTGCAGCGGGCGGGCAGCACCAGGTCCACCCGCGAGCCGAAGCGGATCAGGCCGATGCGCGCGCCGCGCCCCACGGCCTCGCCGGGCTGCAGGTCGCAGATGATGCGCCGCGCCACCAGCCCCGCGATTTGGGTGAGCACCAGATTGCCCCGGTCGCTCGTGAGCGTGACGCGCGTCTGCTCGTTGTGCTCCGACGCGTCGGCGGCCATGGCGTTCTGGAAGCTGCCGGGGTGGTGGGAGACCGCTTCCACCTGCGCGTCCGTGGGCGCGCGGTTCACGTGGACGTTGAACACATTCATAAAGATGCTGATGCGCTGGCCGGGCTCGCCCAGGAACGGCTCCTCGTACGGCGCGAGGGCGACCACCGTGCCGTCGGCGGGGCTCACGATGGCGTCCGCGTCTGACGGGGGGACGCGCACCGGGTCGCGGAAGAAGTTGAGGCAGAACAGGGCCGCCGCCGTCAGCACCACCGCCAGCCACGTGGGGGCCCACAGCCAGCCGGCCCCCGCAATCGCGGCGACCGTGATGCAGAGCGTGCGTCCCTCCGGAGCGATGCGCATGAGCGGTTCAGCAGGTCCGGGGCGCGGCGGCGGACGGCGCGATGCCCGGCCCGAGACGGCCAGTATAGCGCCAGGCCTGCCCGCGGGGGAGGCGGGCGGTCAGTCGAGCAGGCCCTCCGCCCGCAGGCTGACGAACCCGTGGCCCCCCAGGATCACGTGATCCAGCAACTGGATACCCAGGACGTCGCCCGCCTCCACTAGGCGGCGAGTGAGGTCGCGGTCCTCCTGGCTCGGCGTCGGATCCCCACTGGGGTGGTTGTGCGCGCAGATGATCCCGTTCGCGCTGGCGGCGACGGCGAGCTTGAAACACTCCCGCGGGTGCACCACGCTGGCATTGAGTGAGCCCACGGAGACCGTCTCGATCTTGAGCACCTGATTTTTCGTATTGAGGAGCATCACCTTGAAGTGTTCGCGGTCCAGGTCGCGCATCTCCGCCCCCAGCAGCGCCACCACGTCTTCCGGGCCGCCGATGGTCGGGCGCTCTTCCGGCGCGGTGGCGTTGACGCGCCGTCCGAGTTCAAAGGCGGCGGCCAACTCGATGGATTTGGCGGGGCCGATGCCGGGGAACTGTTGCAGGTCCTCGATGCTCGCGCGTGCCAGCTCGCCCAGGCTGCCGTAGCGCCGCATGATGGCTTCGCCCAGTTCGAGCGCCGTCTTCCGATGGTCACCCGTGCGCAGCAGGATGGCGAGCACTTCGGAACTCTTGAGCGCGCGCGCGCCGTGGCGGGCCAGCCGTTCGCGCGGCCGTTCATCCGCCGGCAGCTCGCGGATCGTGACGCGATAATCCGCGGGAGCGCTCACCGCGTACGCTGGGCGCACACCACGCGGTCGCGGCCGGCCACGTCCCGCGGCACGGTCACGGCGCCCCAGTCCGCCGTGGTGAGCAGGGCGCGGACCCCGCGGGCCTGGCGGGAGCCAATCTCGAGCATGAGCCACCCGTCGCAGCGTAGCACCGCCGCGGCGGTGCGGATGATATCCGGGTAGTGGAACAGTCCGTCCCCGCCCGCCGCGAGCGCCGCGCGCGGTTCGAAGTCGCGGACGTCGGGCGGCGCGTCCGCCCATTCGGCCTCCGTGAGGTACGGCGGATTGCAGAGCACCAAGTCCACGGGGGTCGGGATCTCGGGGGGCAGGAGGTCGCTGAAATAGTGGTGGATTACGGTGAGGCGGTCGCCGTAGCCCAGCCGCGCGGCGTTGGCCCGGGCGACCGTGCACGCCGGCGCGCTGGCATCGGTGGCCCACACGCGCGCGGCGGGAAACGACTGGGCCGCCGCCACGGCGACACAGCCGGTGCCCGTGCCCAGGTCGAGGATGCGCTCGGGCGGGTGGGACGCCATCATGGTGCGGGCCGCTTCGATGAGCGTTTCCGTATCGGGCCGGGGGATGAGCGTGTCGGGGGTCACGTCGAACCGCATCCCGTAGAACTCGCGGGAGCCGAGCAGATAGGCCATGGGCTCCCCGGTCTCCCGCCGCGCGATGAGGGCCGCGAACCCGCGTGCGCGGTCGCCGTCCACGAGCGCCTCGCCGAACGCCATGAGCTGCGCCCGGCTGAAGCCCACCACGTGCCCCAGCAACAGGTCGGTGTCCAGCGACGGACTATTGGTTGTGCCGGCAGCGCGCAGGGAGTCCCGCCCCGCCTCGCGCAGGCGGCCGATGGTGGGAATACGAATGCCAAGGGTGGCGACGGTCATAGCGCCGCCATCTTCGCGTGTTGGTCCGCGATGGTCAGTGCGTCGGTCAGGTCCGCCATGTCCCCCTCCAGGATGCCGCCGAGCCGGTGGAGCGTGAGCTTGATCCGGTGGTCGGTGACGCGGTTCTCCGGAAAATTATACGTGCGAATCCGCTCGCTGCGGTCCCCGCTGCCGACCATGCTGCGCTTGGCCTGGGCCCGCTCGGCCGCCTGCTGCTCCTGGGCCGCCGCCAGCAGCCGCGCCCGCAGGACCTTCAGCGCCTTGGCCTTGTTCTTGTGCTGCGATTTCTCGTCCTGGCACGTCACTATCGTACCGGAGGGCAGGTGGGTGATGCGCACGGCGGAATCGGTGGTGTTCACGCTCTGCCCGCCGTGGCCGCTGCTGCGGTAGACGTCGATGCGCAGCTCCCGCTCGGGAATGGCGATGTCCACCTCCTCGGCCTCGGCCAGCACGGCCACGGTGACGGCGCTCGTGTGGATGCGCCCGCTGGCTTCCGTTTCGGGCACGCGCTGCACCCGGTGCACCCCCCCCTCGTATTTCAACCGGCTGTACACGTTGCGGCCGCTGATCGTGCAGACCACTTCCTTCAAGCCGCCGATGCCCGTCTCATGGCGCGACAGCTCCTCGATCTTCCACCGCTGCAGTTCTGCATGGCGCGTGTACATGCGGTACAGGTCCGCCGCGAACAGCGCCGCCTCCTCGCCCCCCGTGCCCGCCCGGATTTCGAGGATCACGTTGCGGTCGTCGTACGCGTCCTTGGGCAGCAGCAGGCCCTTGATCCGTTCTGTCAGCTCGCCCCGCGCCTGCTGGGCCGCGGCCAACTCCTCCGTCGCCAGTTCGCACAGCTCCGCTTCAGTCTCGTCGCGCAGCACCTCCTCGGCCTCCGCAATCTGGGCGAGGGCGGCGCGGTAGGCCCGGCTCGCCTCGATGAGCGGGGTGAGGTCGGAGTGGGCCGAGGCCACTTTGGCCAGTTCCTGCGGATTGCCCAGCACGGCCGGCTCCGTCAGGCGCTCGGTCAGTTCCTGGTACTTGGCCTCCGCCTTTTCGATGTGCTCCAGCATGGGTTCGGTGCGCCCCGGGACGGTCTACTGTATGCAATACAAAAGCGGCTTGTCCGCCCCCCGCGAACAACCCGCACGCCCCCGCCGCGGGTCCGGGGGTATCGCTTCTTCTTGGCGGCCAGGGCGGCCTTGTGTTTATCGGCCGCTTCACTGCGCCGGCGGAAGCGGTCCACGCGCCCTTCCGTGTCCACCAGCTTCTGCTTGCCGGTGAAGAAGGGGTGGCACGCCGAGCAGATCTCGACGCGGTAATCGCCCCGGGTGGACCGCGTCTCGATCACGTGCCCGCAGGCGCACACGATCCGCGCTTCCTTATATTCGGGGTGGATGCCGGTCTTCATGCGGTCGTCGATTCGGTTGTCCGCCGGGCGGCCCAGCGGAGGGGCTGGGCTGTTTCCCCGTGCGGTGAGCGCACCACTATACCCACTTTCCTCCAGCCGGACAACGCGCCCTCCTTACGGCGCCGGGTCGGCCTCTGGCACGGCGTGCCGTCGTTGCCGCCACAGCCCGAGCCAGCCTCCCAGTTGGCTGCCCGCGTAGAGGGGTGCGCTGAGCATCGCGCTGCTGAGGATCCATCTGCCCGCACGGGCCGGGCCGAACTCAGTTCCGTCGGACTCAATGGGATCCACCAGGTAAAAATGAAAGTAGAAGATAAAGAACGGCAGAGCGGAGGCTAGGCCCCAGAAATGCCGGTGCCGGGGCCAGGCGGGCGTCGCCGCAAACGCCAACAGGCATATCACAACGGAACCCCCCACCAGGGGAGTGAGCGGTCCGTTCCGGTAAATGTAGCCGGAGAAGAATGCGACGGAAGCGCCGCCCGCCATCAGGGCGACGAGGTACACGGCCACTGGTCCCCAGGTCCGCCAGATCCTGGGGAAGCGCGCGGACGGATCATCCCACCGACGTCCGATAATGCCCCCGAGTAGGCCGGCCCCATAAACGATCCCCCCGAACGCCAGAACGATCAGGAAGCCCCCCACGGAAGAAAGGAGGGTCTCCCGCTGCCTTTCGGGATCGATGGTGGTCCCGACCCCGGCATAGGAAAACTGAAAGAGGAACACGCCCGCGACGATGGAGGGGACTGCTGCGGGGATGCCCCACTGCCACCAGTGGTGGGGCCAGGCGCGGGTGGCCCCGGCGGCCAGCACAATAATCCCGGGGAACGCGAGCGCCAGGAGCCCCAAGCCGAGAACGAGGACCGCCGGACCGCCGCTCGACCCCACGCTGCCAATGGCGGCGAAAGCGCCGAACACCGCGGCGCTGCCCAGCACGAGCGATACGAACGCCACCGCGATACGGGCCAGGACTGACGCCCCACCCAGGGAAGACGCGTGGCTATGGGTTCCGTGCGCCACGGCGTCCCTAGGTATGCGCGCCATCCGGTGCGCGCACATCTCCAAAGTCGGCTGCGGCCACGGCCCGATCGTATCGCCAGAGCCCGAGCCGGGCGCCCAACAGACTCATGATGTAGAGGGCCGCGACCGTGCCCCCCCACGCCGCGAATCCTTGCGCCGCGTCGCGCGTACGTTCGAAGATGCCGGGCAGGAATAGCAGGATCGGGGCGGCGACGACCACCGCCGCCGGCAGACCCCAGCGCCACCAGCGGTCAGGCCAGAGCCACGTGGCCTCAAAGCTTATCGTGAAGAGTTCGAGCGCGACGCCGGCCGCCAGACCCAAGATGAGAGGCATGTTCGCTACGGGGTAGGACAACACGGTCGTGCCGATGACGGTGAAGATTCCCAGCAGACCCGTCGCCACATACACGACGACCGGCGTTACCGGCAACCACCGCTTCAGCCGCGATTCAGAGGAAGCCTGCACGGGGGCGGGGGACGCGCTGGCGAACCTGCCGCCCATGAGCCCGGCGGCGAGAAACGCGAACGTCCCAACCCATAAGCAGAGGATGCTTACGCTAGGCATTGCTCCCGTCCGTACGTAGTAAACGAGATCTCTCCAATTCAGCAGGGCGTAGTACGAGCAGGGCGCAGCGGGGACGATACCCCACCACCACCAGTGTTTGGGCCAGGCCCGGGTGGCGAACACCGCCACCGCAAAGGTTACGGCGCAGGCGAGGTGGAGGAGCACGGCAGGTTTCAGAACGATCCCGTAGTCGTCCCGCCACGAGTTCGTGAGGCTACTCGCCCCAAACCCCACGGCGAAGAGCAGAATGCCGACGACGATGGGGCCAATCAGCGAGCCGCGCGGCTCGGAATGCTCCACCATGTGCTGCCCCTGCGCCATCGCTCGTTCCGAGGCGCCCACCCGGGCGGTCAGGCGGGCGGTGCGCTCTCCGGCGGCGTAAGGGACGTATCCACAGTGGGCGGGTCGGGCTCCGCGTGCGGTTCGGACGAGGGGGCCTCCACCGCCACCGGAGCGGGAGGGGCCTGGGTGGGCGGCGGGGGATAGGCCGGTGGACTCTCGATCGCAGGTGGCGCCGGCTCAGGGTCCGGTGCAGGCGTGGGGACGGGTGCGGGCTCTGGTGCAACGGGGGCAGGGGACTCCGCCGGGGCTGCCACCGGCGCGGCGCTCGCGGTGTCCGGCTCCGGGTCCGGTGCAGGAGCGGCGTCGGCGTCCGGTGCGGGGGATGGCGTCTCGGGTGCGGCGGCAGGAGCCTCGACGGCGACCGCCACCGGCTCGGGCTCGCGCACGAGGCCGAGCACCCTGGGCAGCGCCGTGAGGTCCGCGGTCACCACGTGCGCGCCGGCGGCTTCGAGGGCGCCCGCGTCCGGCTCCATCGTCTGAATGCCGATGGTCCACACGTTCGCGGCCTTGCCCGCTTGCATGTCCACTTGGGAATCGCCGATGAAGCACGTTTCCGCCGGAATCGCGTCCACCTTATCCATCGTGGCGTACAGCATGGCCGGGTCCGGCTTCGGAGGATACGCCTCCTCCGCCAGGTCCACGACCGCATCTACCAACCCGGTGAGGCCGCATTGATCGAGAATCTCCCGGGTGTGCCGGGCGCGGTTCGTGCACACGGCGGTCTTGACGCCCGCCGCGCGGAGTTGTTCCAACAGCGCAACCGCGCCGGGGCTCGCGGCGATGTGCGCGGCACACAGACGCGCGAATTCCGCGCGGTACGCGTCGCAGGCTTGGGGCACGTGTTCGGCGGGGATGCGCTTGGCGTAGAGCTGATCGAGCGGCAGCCCCAGCATGGAGAGGATGTCGTGCGTCCGTAGCGGCCGATGGCCCGTGGCTTTCAGGCCGGCGTTGTAGCTGGCCACGATGGCCGGGCCCGAATCCACCAGCGTGCCGTCCAGGTCGAACACGACGGCGGCCGGCGGGCGGGGACACGGATGCGTAATCTCGGTCAGCGGCGGTTTTGGCATGGTCGAGCCGCAGTATATGCCAAACGGCGCGGCGGGTGGTTTAGGGCTCTGGCGGCGGAACCGCCGGCGCCGAGGCCTGAGACGCGGCCCCCTCGCTCGGGGGAACCGCTACTGCGGGCCCGCCGGCGGGCCCCAGGTAGAGCGCGGACGCCCGGTATTCGACCAGCGCTTCGGCCAGCAGGACCTTCAGCGCCGCCGCCAGGGGCACGGCGAGCAAGAGGCCGATGAACCCGAACGCTTTGGTGAAAATCATCAGGGCGAGGATCACCACGACCGGGTGCAGGCCGACCTTATCGCCCACGATCTTCGGCGTGATGAGCATGCCCTCGGCCAGTTGCCCCACGGCGAACGTGCCGGCGGCGCCGACCACCGGCACCAGCGCGTGATGTTCGAGCAGGGCCAGCAGTACGGCGGGCACCGCGCCGAGCAGCGTGCCGACATAGGGGATGAGCTGGCCGAACCCGCCGATGAAGCCGAGCAGGGGCGCGAAGGGGACGTCGAAGATCAGCAGCCCCGTGGTGTAGATGGCCGTGAGGATCGCGCAGACGGTTATCTGGCCGCGGAAGAAGTTGCGGACGTTCTCGTTGATGCGGCCGGCGACGGCGAACGTGCGCGCCCGGTACGGGTGCGGCACCAGCTCGCGAAGCTGCGCCATCAGCGGGTCGAAGTCGTGCAGGAGATAGATGGCCACGATGGAGAACAGCACGAAGTTCGTCACAAGACCGACGAAGCCGAGCGCGCCGCTCGCCGCGCCGAGGATCACGTCGCGCGCGGAGACCAACAGGTCGGGCACCCGCGCGCGCAGCCACTCCAACACGTCGTCGGCCCGTGCCTGCGCCGCCTGCACGAGGGCCGCGTCTCGGTGCGCCTCGGCGTACGCTTCGACGCGCGTCTGCCACGCCGGCAGGTTCTCCCGCACGGCGTCCGTCAGGTCGCCCACCTCCGCCACCATGCTGGGCACCACGTACACCGGTACGCCGACCAGCAACACGCCGACCACGCCGAGCAGGCTGACGATCCCGACGGCGCGGGACATCTTGTGCGCTTCGAACCAGTCGATGATCGGATCGAAGATGTAGGCGAAGATGAGCGCGAGCAGCAGCGGGAACAGGATGTCGCTCAGCGCGCTCAGCAGCCAGGCCACCAGCACGAGCGCCGCGGCTAGGGCCGCCAGCCGCACCCACGGGTTCCGCCACAGTTCCGCGAGGGGCCGCGGCACGCTTACCGGGGTGTCCCTGCCGCCGCGGGGCTGTGGGCCAGCGCGCGTGCGACGGCGAGCCCATCACGCAACGCGCGCACGTCGTGGGTGCGGATGAAGTGGACGCCGTGCTGCGCGGCGTGGAGTTCCGCAGCGAGTGTGGCGGCCCCGCGCTGGTCGAACCGCTGGCCGGTGAGCGCGCCGAGGAACGACTTGCGCGACACGCACACCAGCACGCGGCAGCCAAAGTGGTCGTGCAGGCGGGGCAGGTGGCGGAGCACGTGCAGCGACACCTCGGGATTGGCGCCGAGGAAGAAGCCCATGCCGGGATCCAGGATGACGCGCTCGCGCGCCACGCCGGCGGCTTCCAGCACGTGCAGCCGGTCTGCGAAGAAATCGAACATTCCCGCGAACACGGCGTCCGGATCGGTGGCTTCGCGGGTGGCGTGCCCCGTGCGCTGAATCGAGTGCATGAGGATCAGGTCGCAGCGCGCGGCCGCCAGCTCCGGATAGCACGCCGCCTGGGCGAAACCGCGCGTGTCGTTGAGCAAAGCCGCGCCCTCCGCGATGGCGAATCGTTGCACGGCCGGGTGGTACGAATCCACTGAGACGCGCGCGTCTTCAGCGACGAGGGGCGCAAGCACGGGCGCGAGCCGCCGGATTTCCTCCTCGGGCGCCACCGGTTCCGCATCCGGATGAGTCGACGCCGCGCCCAGGTCGATGACGTGCGCCCCGTCCGCCAGCAGCCGCCGCGCGTGCGCTAGCGCCGCGTCTGCATCCAAGTACTTGCCGCCGTCGGAGAACGAGTCCGCGGTGATGTTCACCACGCCGAGGAGTGTGGGTGTGTCGGGGCGCATGGTGCTGCCGCGTTCGCTGGGGCGGGCGTTGCGCGCAGTGTACCGCATGGACCGGCGGGGCGGAGGATTGTGTTCTCGGCCTTCTTCAGGGCGCCGAGGCCTTCAACCGCGAAGACCTGTGAACCACCAAGACCCCAAAGAACTCAACCGCCAAGACGCCAAGACCGCAGAAGGAGGTAGGAGAAAATCGAAAACCCTTCCACCAAGGGCACGAAGAAACACGAAGATGATTGGATTCCTCGCGGCGCGCGGGCCGTGCCCTATCGCGCACGTTCCTCTTCGTGATTCTTGTAGCGCTTCGTGGATAGTGTTTTAGGTTTCTCTTCTCTCTCCTCCTTGGCGGTCTTGGCGTCTTGGCGGTTCAGTCTGAGCGGGGCGCCGGCTCTTCGAACACCTGCGCGGTGAAAGTTTCCAGCCGCGTGGTCGGATCGCGCCACGCGTCCAGCGGCAGCCCGGCCTTCTGGCACGCACCACTGAGGAATGCCTCCACCGACCAGCCTTGCGCCGGCGCGACCTGTGGCAACAGCAGGCCGGCGGCTTCCCCGCGCGACACCACCACGCCATGCCGGCCGATCGTCAGGTCCGCCGGATCGGTCAGCGGCGTCGGCGGACTTAGCACCGAGACTTCCACGCGGAGATCGGCCAGTTCGTCCGCGCGTACGGCATCGAACCGCGGGTCGCGCGTCGCCGCCGCTTCGGTGATGGTCCGAATGCTCTCGGCCAGCGGCGCGGGGGGGTGGGTCCTGCCGATGCACCCGCGGAGTGTGCCCGCCCGGTCGCGGAGCGTCACGAACAGGCTCTGCCGCGCCCGGAAGCGGGGGTCGTCCGTCAGCGGCACCGGCGCCGGGTTGCCCAGCAGCAGCGCGTTGAGGGTTCCGCGCGCGTGCCGCACCAGGCGCTGGCCTTGGGCATCGGTCAGGGGCGGGAGTTCCGCGATGCGCGTTGCCGCACTGCCCAGCAGGGCGATCGCCGCGTAGCCGACCACGCGGTCGTGCGCACCGTGCGGTACGTCTCCACTGTTGGCATAGTGCAACAGTGTCGCGTGCGTGCCCCCGCACGCCGCCGCCGCGATCTCCGCCGCCGCGACCGCCCCGCCGCCACAGACTTCGATGGTTTGGTCGCTGGACCCGCGCGCGAGAGTGAGCGGGTCCCACGCGCAGATGGCGTCGATGGCCGCGCGGTCCCGGTCCTGTGCCACGGCGTGCGGATGGTAGTGGCTCAGGTCCGTGCTCGCGACGATGGCGAGCCGGCGATCCCGCGCCACGGTGGCGATGGCCCGGCCCAACGCCGCACACACGTCCGGTTCCGCGGGGCTCACGAGCACCGGCACGATGGGCACCAGCCCGAGCGTCTCGGCGAGGAACGGCAACTGCACTTCCAGTGCGTGTTCGGGTTCGTGCGGCCGGGGATCGGCGACGATCAGCGCGTCGGCCGCCACCAACTCGGCCGCGATCGTTTCCGCGATGGGGAACGGGCCGAGGGGCGAGTCCCACGCGCCCGTGGCCCACACGTGCGCGCGCCGCAGGGGATAGTGATGCGAGCCGCCTACGAGTACTACCGCGTCCCACGCCGGCCCGTGCAAGGCCCGGTAGCCGTAGGCCGCGACGGGGCCGGAATACATGAGGCCCGCGTGGGGGACCACGACGCCGAGCAGGGGGCCGTCCAGCGGCGCGGGCCGGGCGGCGTTCAGGTAGCCGCGCACTTCGGCCCGCAGCGCATCGGGGTCGGCCGGGTAGAACTGCCCGGCGACGGCAGCGCGACGCAGGGGCGCGGGCATGACCCCCTTAGTTTAACGCTTCGAGCTTGGAAACGAGGCTGGCTTTGCTCTCGACCCCGACCACGCGCTCGACCACCTCGCCGCCTTTGAAGAACAGCATGGTGGGGATGGCCTGGATCTGAAACCGCTGGGGGACGCCCCGGTGCAGGTCCACGTTGATCTTCCCGATCTTGACCTGGCCGGCCAACTCGCCCGCCAACTCGTCCAGGATGGGCGCCATCATCTTGCAGGGGCCGCACCACTCCGCCCAAAAGTCCACGATCACCGTCGTGTCCGCTTGCACGACTTCCGCCTCAAAGTTGTCGTCCGTAATTTCAATGATGTTTTCACTCATGTGCTACTCCTCGGCGGGACTCGCGTCAACGCGCAGGCGCGCGAATCGCCGCCGTCCAATCTGCAGGACGTCGCCTGCGGTGGGCGTGTACTCCAAATTCGTATCGTGCACGGGCTCTCCGTTCAGCCGGGCGCTGCCCTGGGTGACGGCCCGTCGCGCTTCACTATTGCTTTCGGCCAACCCGGCGGCGACCAGCAGCCGGATGAACCACACCTTGCCTTCCTTATAGAGGTCTGCGGGAACGGCGAACTCAGCCACCTCCGTCGGCAGCTCCCGTTGAGCGTGCACGCGGTTGAACTCTTCGCGCGCGTGGCGGGCTGCCTGCGGTCCATGGTACAGGGTGACCAGGGATTCCCCCAACTCCTCCTTCAGTTCCTTGGGATTCCGGCCGTCGGCTACCGCTTGACGTTTGGCGGCGATGTCCGCCAGGGGCGCGTCGGTCAGCAACTCCCAGTAGCGCCACATGAGGTCGTCGGATACGCGCATGGCCTTGCCGAACATGTCGTCCGGCGCGTCCGCGATACCGATGTGGTTCCCGAGGCTCTTGCTCATCTTGTCGTGCCCGTCCAGGCCCTCCAGCAGCGGCATGGTCAACACCACCTGCGGCTCCTGGCCGTACGCCCGTTGCAGGTCCCGGCCCACCAGCAGGTTGAATTTCTGGTCCGTGCCGCCCAGCTCCACGTCCGCCTCCAGGGCCACCGAATCGTAGCCCTGCACGAGCGGATACAAGAATTCTACAAGGCTGATGGGCTGGTTGGATGTATACCGCTTGGCAAAATCGTCCCGTTCCAGCATCCGGTGCACGGTCATGTGGGATGTAAGCTCGATCACATCGGCGAAGCCCTTGTCCCCGAACCACTCGCTGTTGAACCGGACCTCCGTCCGGGCCGGATCGAGGATGCCAAACACTTGCGCCTTATAGGTTTCCGCGTTCGCCGCCACCTCTGCTGCATCCAGCCGCTGGCGCGTGGCCGAGCGGTCCGTCGGATCGCCGATCATCCCCGTGAAATCGCCGATGAGGAAGATGACCGTGTGCCCCAAGTCCTGGAAGTGCCGCAGCTTCCACAGTAAGACCGTGTGTCCCACGTGCAGGTCCGGCGCGGTGGGGTCGAATCCCGCCTTCACGCGCAGGGGCGTATCAGCCTTGCGGCTCCGCTCCAGCTTGGCGCGCAGCTCCTCCTCGGTGAGCAGGTCCACTGCGCCCCGGCGGATGAGGTCGAGCTGTTCGTCGACGGGCGGAAAGGGCATAGAGACACGGCGGCGCCGGTTCCCCCCGGCGCCAACCGCGATTATAACAGTAGCTGCGGTGCTTACCGCTTAGAGAACTGGAACTTCTTGCGGGCGCCGGGCTGGCCGGGCTTCTGGCGTTCCACTTGCCGCGGGTCGCGGGTGAGCAGCCCCGCCTTGCGGAGCGCCAGCCTCGCGTCGGGCTTGGCTTTCACCAGCGCGCGCGCAATGCCGTGGCGCAGCGCGCCGGCCTGGCCGCTCTTGCCGCCCCCGTTCAACAGCGCGATCACGTCCCACTTGCCCACCTCGTCCGCGACTTCGAAGGGCTGCTGCACGATGAGCATGAGCGACTCGCGCGTGAAATAGCCGGGCGCCTCTTGGCCGTTCACTTGAATCTTGCCGTCGCCCGCCTTCATGCGCACGCGCGCCACTGCGGTCTTGCGCCGGCCGAGGGCGACGGGGGCCGCCACGGGGGCGGGGGCGGGCACGGGCTCAGGGGTCGCGGCCGCGGTATCGGTCGTGGCCGCAGGAGCGGGGGAGGGGATGTCAATCTCGATCACAGGGAACCTTTCGCGCTCAGATACGGGGGCGGCGTTTCGCCTGGGGCAGGTCGAGCGGCTGCGGTTGCTGGGCCGCGTGCGGGTGCTCGGGCCCCACGCACACCTTCAGCTTCCGGTACATCTGCCGGCCGAGCGGCCCCTTGGGCAACATCCCCTTCACGGCATGCTCGATAATGCGCTCGGGGAACTTGGCGCGCACCTCGGCCAGCGTCTGTTCCCTGAGCCCACCCGGGTAGCCGCTGTGGTGGCGGTAGAGCTTCTGCTCTTCCTTCCGGCCGGTGACCGCCACTTTCTCGGCGTTGATCACGATGATGAAGTCGCCCGTGTCCAGGTGCGGCGTGTAGATCGCCTTGTGCTTGCCGCGCAGGCGGAGCGCCGCCTCCGTCGCCAGCCGCCCCAACGTCAGGCCGTCCGCGTCGATGACCCACCAGGTGCGGGGAATGTCATCGACGGCGGGGATGGCGGTTTTGAATGCAGGCATGGAAGCCGCTCGCGGCGTGGTGGCTGGTCAATAGGTTCACGGCCCCACGGGTCCGCGGGGCCATGCGACACAGCGGCAAATGCTACCAGCCCCGCCGCACCGTGTCAACGATGGCACTGGTTGCGCTCAGCCCGGCGCGGACGCCGGCACGGGAGCGTAATGGATGTGGCATAAGCAGAGGCCGCAGGCGGGTGCGGTCTGGCCGGCCTGTCCCCGGTCCCGGCTGGCCAGGATATGGGCCATGGCGTCCGGCTCCAGGCGCCCCGTGCCGATGTCCACGAGGGTGCCCATCAGGGTGCGCACCATCTTGTAAAGAAAACTCGTGCCGCGGATGTCGAACGCCAGCAGCGGCGCATCCGCGGTCGTCAGGCCGGGGAAGTGCACCGCTTGCACCTCCGCTGAGTAGATGGTGCGGACGGTGTCGGTGACGTCGGAGCCGGCGGCCTGGAAGGCGGCGAAGTCGTGCTCGCCCACCAGGTACGCCGCCGCAGCGCGCATGCGGTCGGTGTCCAGCGGCGCGCCGCGGCGCCACACCGCCCGTTGCAGGAATGGCGGCACCGCCTGCGCGGGAGCGATGAGGTAGCGGTAGTCCTTGGCCGTCGCGTGGTGCCGCGCGTGAAACTCCGCGGCCACCGGTTCCACGGCGAGCACACGAATGTCCCGCGGCAACACGCCGTTGAGGCTACGCGTCAAGCGGGCGGGCGCGGCCTCCTCCGCCAGGTCTACGTGGCAGACTTGGCCTGTGGCGTGGACGCCCGAATCCGTGCGGCTCGCGCCCGTCACCGGCACGCGGCCGAGGCGGATCGTCTCGAACGCGCCTTGCAGCGTGGCCTGGATGGAGCGGCCGTTGGCCTGCACCTGCCAGCCGGCGTAGTCCGTCCCGTCGTATTGCAGCGTGAGCTTCAGGCGCGGCATGGATGGCGGCCCCAAGCGCCGTGGGCGAATCTAGCTCAGCCGACCGCGATCACGGGGACAGGTCGACGTACTCACAGATCGCTGCGGGCTCGGGAACCGGAAGCCCGTCTTCACGCATCCCGTCTAGATGGAACTTCATGGCTTCGCGAATTTCCCGTTCCACTTCCTCCACGGTTTGCCCCGTGGCGACGCAGCCCGGGAGATCGGGCACGTACGCGGCGTAATTCCTATCCGCCTTTTCAATCACAATTGCGTAGCGCATGACTAATGCTCTTTCAGGCCCGCCTGCTTCAGCACGCTATTCAGTGTTCCGGGAGGGAGATCGTGCGAAGGCCTGCCCGGCACCGTGACCCGCCCCGGCTTCAGGGGATGCTTGAATTGCCGGTGACTGCCGCGCGTGCTGTGCTCGTACCAGCCGTCCTCTTGTAACAATTCTATAACATCGCGGACTTTCATGCCGGGGCTGTAGGCAACGAGTTGCCGCCGCCCACCGACCGTCGGATGATCTGGGCCTCTTCGGCCTAAAGCCCGAAGAGCATCTTATCCACCAAATGGCAGACGATGTGGCCGACGGCGATGTGGGACTCCTGGATCCGCATGACGTCGTCGCTGGGCACGCGGATGGTGTGGTGCGCCACGCCCTTGAGCTGGCCGCCCGTGCGGCCGGTGAACGCAATGACCCGCATGCCGCGCTCCCGCGCCTCTTCGGCCGCCTTGATGACGTTCGCGCTGTTCCCGCTCGTGCTGATGGCCAGCAGCACGTCCCCCTCTTGCCCGAGCGCTTCCACCTGTCGTGAAAAGATGCGGTCGAAGTCGTAGTCGTTCGCGCACGCCGTCAGCGCCGACGTGTCCGTCGTCAGCGCGATGGCGGGGAGCGCGCGCCGCACGTTCTCCGGCCGGAGGCGCACGATTAATTCGGCGGCCAAGTGCTGCGCGTCTCCGGCGCTGCCGCCGTTGCCGCACAACAGCACCTTGTGTTCGTTCTGAAACGCGTCCGCCAGCACCTGCGCCGCCTCCACGAGGGCCTCGGCGTGTTCCCGCGCGATCTGCTCCTTCACCGCCGCACTCTCGGCGAGCCATTCGCGCACCTGCTTCGCGTAGTCCACGGCAACGGCGGGGTCGGTCATGGGGCTGCTCCGGTTCAGGGGCCGTCGGTGACGTGCTGGGCCACCCAATCGCCCACCTCGGTGGTCGAATGGCCCATTTTACCCGCGCCGAGGTCGTCGATGTACTCTGTGGTGCACTGCACGATCGCGCGCTCGACCGCCGCGCCGGCCTCCGCGTAGCCGAGCGTTTCGAGCAGCATCTGCCCCGCGCCGATGGCCGCCAGGGGGTTGATGACGTTCTGGCCGGTGTACTTCGGCGCCGACCCGCCGATGGGCTCGAACATGGACGTGCCCTCGGGGTTGATGTTGCCCCCGGCGGCGATGCCCATGCCACCCTGAATCATCGCCCCCAGGTCCGTGATGATGTCACCGAACATGTTGTCCGTCACGATCACGTCGAACCATTCGGGGTTCTTCACCATCCACATGCACGTGGCGTCCACGTGGGCGTAGTCACGCTTCACGTCCGGGTAATCCTGCGCGCCGACCTCGTGGAACGCGCGCTCCCACAGGTCCATGGCATAGGTGAGCACATTCGTCTTGCCGCAGAGGGTCAGCGTCTTCTCCCGGTTGCGCTTCTGCGTGTACTCGAACGCGTAGCGCAGGCACCGCTCCACGCCCTTGCGCGTATTGATGCTCTCCTGCACCGCCACCTCGTCCGGCGTCCCCTTCTTCAGGATGCCGCCCGCCCCGGCGTACAGGCCCTCCGTGTTCTCCCGCACCACCACGAAATCGATCTCGTCCGGCCCCTTGTCCTTCAGCGGCGTGGCCACGCCGGGGAACAGCTTCACGGGCCGCAGGTTGATGTACTGGTCCAGCGCGAACCGCAGGTGCAGCAGGATGCCCTGCTCCAGGATGCCCGGCTTCACGTCGGGATGGCCAATGGCACCCAGGAAGATGGCGTCGAACTGCCGCAGGTCCGACACCGCGCTCTCGGGCAGCACCTCCCCCGTGGCCAGGTACCGCTTGGCGCCGAAATCGAACTCGGCGGTCTCCAGGGGAATGTCAAACTTGTCCGACGCGGCCCGCAGCACCTTCACCCCTTCGCGGAGGACTTCGGGGCCGGTGCCGTCACCGGGAAGCAGCGCAATCTTTGGCATGAGTCGTGTGATTACGTAGTGCCCGGCGCGGGGCCGGGGGCGGAGGCCGAAACGCAGCGGCCCGGAGTGGTCTCACCCAACCCCGGGCGTGCAGAAGCACGGAGTATACCGGTGGCCCAGCACGCGTGCAACGTCGGGCCTCGGTAGCGGTTGCGGGTTGGGCAGGGACGCGCTTCGGCCCGTCTTGTGTTCCTGCGCGCGGCCCAGGGTAGAATCGCTCCGTGGGCGGCAGTAACCCACCGGAAGGGGAGGGCCACCGATGGAGTGTCCCAGTTGCGGGGCCGGGGTGAGGGAGGGGGTGCGCTTCTGCACCACCTGCGGCGCCTCGCTCGCCGAACGCGTGTGCGGGGAATGTGGTCGCCACCTCGCGGCAGTGGACCAGTTCTGCGGCGGGTGCGGCGCCCACTTCGGCCCCGAAGTCCCGCCCGCCCCTCGCACCTATGCGCCGCCGGCGCATCTGGCGGACAAGATTCTGCACAGCCGGGGCGCGATCGAGGGGGAGCGCAAGCAGGTGACGGTGCTGTTCGCGGACGTGCGGGGGTCCATGGACCTGCAAGCGGGAATGGACCCGGAGACGTGGCACGGGATCATGGAGGGCTGCGTCCGCGTGCTGGCCGAGGGCGTGCACCGCTACGAGGGGACCGTCAACCAGTTCACGGGGGACGGGATCATGGCGCTGTTCGGCGCGCCCATCGCGCACGAGGACCACGCGCAGCGGGCGTGTTACGCGGCGCTGCAACTGCGGGACGACGTGCGGCGCTATGCGGATGAAGTCCGGCGCGAGCACGGGGTGAGCCTCGGGGTGCGGGTGGGCTTGAACTCGGGTGAAGTCGTTGTGGCCGCCATCGGCGACGACCTGCACATGGACTACACGGCCATCGGCCATACGGTGGGTCTCGCGCAACGGATGGAAACCATGGCGGACCCGGGCACGGTCTTTCTCACGGAACACACGGCGGGCATCGTGAGCGGCTTCTTCGCCATGCGCGACCTGGGGCCCATGCCGGTCAAGGGCCTCCAGGGCAACCTGGGCGTGCAGGAACTGCAAGGGGTGGGCGCTGCGCGCAGCCGGTTGGACGTGGCGCGCGCACGCGGGTTCAGCAAATTCGTGGGCCGCGAGGGAGAGATGCGCACGCTGCACGACGCCCTGGAGCGGGCGCGGAGCGGCGACGGACAGG